>JNVT01000079.1 GCA_000737985.1 Gammaproteobacteria bacterium MFB021
TGCCGTTAGCGGCGTTGATCTCGACCCGCCCTTCGGTGGAGGTGATCTTGACGTCCTTCTCGGCGGTCAGCGCCATCTCGTCGCTCTGCGCCTGCACTTCGACCTTGCCGCGGGCGGCGAACAGCTTCATACCGGCGCGGTAGACGAACAGCGAGAGCTTCTCGGAGATCGAGGCGACCAGGCTCTTGCCGGTGGCCACGTTGACGTCCTCGCCGCTGGAGACGCTCAGCGAGCGGCCCTGAGCCAGGTGGGTCGATTCCGGCGTGCTCAGGGTGATGCCGGCGGGCGAGGCCATATGCAGCCACGGCGCTTTCATGCGAGCCGCTTCGCCGCGGCCGCCGCTGTCGGTGGCGCCACGGGCGTTGTCCTGCTTGGTCTGTCCTGATGAACCGGCAAGCTGTTCGCTGTTGCCGTAAGTGTCGTCGGCGTCCTCGCCCGCCTGCTTGAGATGCTCTCGCGCGTCGAGGGCGTCGGCGTTATGGTCCGCCGCACTCTGGCTGAGGCTATCGCTGAGCTGGTAGGCGCTGTCGAGCTGTTGTTTGGCCGGCGTCAAATCGAGCTGGTCACCGCTGGCGCCGAGCTGGCCCCAGCTGGTGAGGTAGAGCCCCTGGTTGGCGCGGATGGCGCCATAGGCGTCGGTGCGCAGCTCGAACCCGGTGCCGCGGAAGGCGCCGCGGGTATTGCCGGTCTGGTGGATCAGATAGCCAAGGTTGAGCTGGCTCTTCTCGGCTTCGGAGTTGAGCCGCACCCGCTCCTGGTCGGTGGCATCGTCGAACACCAGCTCGTTGTACTTGCTGCCGCGGTAGGTCTTGCTCTTGAAGCCCGAGAGCAGGCCGTGGCTGTGCCAGTCCGGGGTCTGCTCGCCGTTGTAGACCCGGCCGGTGATCAGCGGGCGGTCGGCGTCGCCTTCGAGGAAGTCGACCAGCACTTCCTGACCGATACGCGGCACGAACACCCCGCCCCAGCCGGCACCGGCGTTGGGCTGGGAGACCCGCAGCCAGACGCTGGAGTTTTCGTCATTCTGGCCCTGGCGGTCCCAGTGGAACTGCACGCGCACGCGGTTGAGGTGGTCGGTGTGGATCTCTTCATTGGCCGGGCCGACCACGGTGGCGGTCTGCGGCCCGCCGATCACCGGGCGGCGGTGGGTCAGCGGATGGCGGTAGAGTTGGCTGAGGCGCTGAGCCTCGAGATCGACCAGAAAGTGGCCGGTGCCGCCAGTCGCATAATCCGACAGACGCTCGCCAGTAGGATCTGCGGTATCAGCTTCGAGACCGTGCGCCTGCTTGGCGGCGTCGAGCTGCGGCTGCAGGCTGCCCGGTAGCGCCTGGAGCTGGGCCGAGACCGGCAGGGCGTTCTCGGCGTGGACGGTGACGCCCAGTAGCAAGAACTGGCGCTCGGCCTCACCACCGCTGTCGTGCAGCGGGTGCTGGGTGAGTTCGAACCAGCGCCCGGCCTGGAGCTGGCGCGCACCGCCGCTGCCGCGGAAGCGCTTGGCGCGGGACTCATGGGCTTCCAGGCGGTTCTCGGTCAGCCGCTCGCCGCGCTCATAGCCGTGGTAGTAGTACTCGCCGGCGTAGTCGTAGAGTTCGGTTGGCGGCAGGTTGCCCTGGTCGCTGAGGGTATCCAGCCCGGTGCGCTTGATCAGCGAGGGCTGCTTGTAGTCGAAGGTACCCACGCTGACCCGGGTGGGCTGCTGGGTACGCACGCCGCCCCACTGGGTCAGGGCATCTTCGCGCTCGGTGGCCGCCTGGCGGTGGAAGCGGATCGCTTGGGGGCTGACCGGTTGGGTGGTGTCGACATCGTCGGTGAAGACGATGCGGTGGCCGGCATAATCATCGTCTTCGCCGGCGAATTCGGCATACCACCAGATGCCTTCTTCCTGTGCTAGCCGGCTGATGAAGTTCAGATCGCTCTCGCGGTACTGCACGCAGTAGCTGCGCGCCGGGTAGTCGCGGCGCAGGTCGAAGCGGTAGCGCCCCTGGGCAAGTTCATGCCCGTCGAAGACCTGGGTCAGCACATCGACCACGCTACGGTCCTGAAAGATGCGGCTGTCGCGACCCAGGCCGAGCATCTGAATCCACGGCACCAGGGTGAGCTGGTAGTAGGTGACGCCGCCATCCTCACCCAGCAGCGCGGCCTCGGAAACCAGCCCGTGCAGCGGGCGGTAGCTGCCGTCGGCCTGCAGGATCGAGAGCCGCGCCGGCTGCGCCATCAGCGTCTTGAGTTCGATATCGCCCTGCTGGGAGATGCAGTCCAAGGTATAGGTGAAGGGCGCGCTGACCCGCTCTTCGCCCACCAGCCGATGGGGCACGAGCGCGGTGCCGGCGATATCGAGAGTCAGCAGCCGCTGCGACTGCGACAGGTCGATATCGAAGAGATCGAGAAGGTCCGGGGGCATGGTCTCTCTCCTGATCGCAGTGCCCGAGTCGGTAGACGAGGGGCAGAGGAAAGTTCAGAGGATCAGGATAGCGAATCATGCGCGACATGTTTATAAGCGATCGGCTACAAAGCGTGTGAGACATCAGCTACAAGACTGCCAAAGTGTCATGATTGACGGAAAAACAGATTTCTCCAGGTCTTCACCGCCGATCAGCCGCCCTTCCATTTGCATCGTTATCTAGCACAGGCTTGGGCACGTTTAACCCAGTGGTGACGATGGCCGCGTCTGACGTTTCACGCGCTTATCGGAAGGCCGATCAGAAGAACCGCACACCTAGAAAGCGTGGAGCACCATAAAGCAGTTTCGATGGGGCGTTATCTGGCGTCAGGCCGAGGACGAGGGGGTATTGGGCACCCGCAGCGTGCCCAGGCTGCGCTTGATCGCCTTGAGCTGGTCGCTGATCTGCGGGCCGCGGTTCTTGGCCACGCCCACCGCCAACACGTCGATGGTCAACAGATGCGCGATACGCGAGGTCATGGGGATGTAGACCTCGGTGTCCTCCTGCACGTCCACCGGTAGCACCAGGCTCACCTCGTGGGCCAGCGGCGAATCGCTGGGACACAGCCCGATCACCGTGGCGCCGGCCTTGACCGCGGTCTTGGCGCTGGCCAGCAGTGCCCGGGTGCGTCCGGTCTGGGAGATCGCCACCACCACGTCGCCGACCTTCAGCGTCGCCGCCGACATCGCCTGCATGTGCGGGTCGGCGTAGGCCGAGGTCTGGATCTGCAGGCGGAAGAACTTGTGCTGGGCGTCGGCGGCAACCACGCCGGAGGCGCCATAGCCGTAGAACTCGACCCGATTGGCCACCGCCAGCGCGGCGATCGCGCGGCCCAGCGCCTCGTTGTCGAGGCTGTCGCGTACCTGCTCGAGGGTCTCGATGGTGGTATCGAAGATGCCGTGGGAGAACTCGGAGACGCTCTCGGCATCGGTCAGCGAGAACTGCGCGTACTGGCTGCCCTTGGCCATCATCTGGGCCAGCTTGAGCTTGAACTCCTGGAAGCCGGCCATGCCCATGGCGCGACAGAAGCGCACCACCGTCGGCTCGCTCACCTGGGCTTCGCTGGCGAGATCGGTGATCCGCATCAGGATCACTTCTTCGGGGTGGCGCAGCACGAAACGGGCGACTTTCTGCTCGGAGCGCCGCAGGCGGTCCATGTGCACACGCAGTTCGTCGAACAGCGAACGGCTCATGCCCGTCCCTCGTATCGCAGCATTATCGGTCTCGCTTTAGCGTGGGGTGGCTAGGGTCTATACGAAAACTGCCTGCGCTCGGCAATACGGCGTTAAAAATCGGCTCAAAATGCTCATTTACACCCCGTAAACTCCGCTTTTTCGTCGATTTTTGCCTTGTCTTACCTTCGCTCGCCGACTTTTCGTACAAACCCTAAGTATGCCCCACTCGCCGGGCGGGAGCACGCGCCCACCGGGTGCCGAAAAAGCGAAAAAAGTCGGACGTCATGATCTTGTAAAGTTGGGTATAGTATGCATGTCGGGCACCCAACCCGATGACCTGAGGATGCCAGGAGATTCGATCAATGAAGGACATTGAAAATCTTCACGCCTTGAAGAGCGAAATTTTCGACATTTTCATGCATCTCGAAGTCGACGAGCACGAGCAGCGCAAGCGTCGCGCCGCGGTACGCTACCTGAAGGCGCGTCGCGGTATCGAACAGCGCGCGGAGAGGCGCCGTCTACAGCAGCACATCGCCGAGCTGCCCGACTAGGGCGATCCATTCGGCACACCAGACGCCCCGCTGAGGGGGTGTCTGGCCCTCGGGGCAGCGCCATGCGGCCGCTGCCCTGCCCCTTCTTTCGCGCCGATGCCGGCGCTAGGGTTTGTACGAAAGGTCAGCGAGCGACGGCCAGACCGGGGCGCGTAGCTGAGACAAAGATCGGCGAAAACGACACCGGGGCCCGGGAGCATCATGCCCCCGGGCCCCGGCCGTATGCGTCTTTCAGCTTGTGAAAAC
Source organism: Gammaproteobacteria bacterium MFB021 (assembly GCA_000737985.1). Classification (GTDB taxonomy): domain Bacteria; phylum Pseudomonadota; class Gammaproteobacteria; order Pseudomonadales; family Halomonadaceae; genus Salinicola. The sequence continues at coordinate 4,411 of JNVT01000079.1, forward strand.
AAGCGCTTTCGAAACTCAAGCGCGTCTGAGAATCAAAGGCTGTTGAAGAACACCACGATGACGCCGATGGGGGCGACGTAGCGCGACACGTAGTGCCACAGCACGCGTCCTTTCGGCCCCAGGCCCAGCTCCTGCTTGACGTCGTCGCTGTCCAGGAACCAGGCGGTGAAGATGATCACCGCGAGCCCGGTCAGCGGCAGCATCAGCTTGCTGGTGAGGGCATCGAGCAGATCGAAGACGTTGAAGCCGAACGGCTGGAAGCCAGACCAGAGGTTGAACGCCAGCAGCGCGGCGATCCCCAGGCTCCAGGTCGCCAGGGCGGCGACGAACGCCGAACCGAGGCGCGACAGCGGCGTGCGCTCTTCGAGGAACTCGGTGACCGGCTCCAGCAGCGAGATCGCCGAGGTCAGCGCGGCTACCGTGAGCAGGGCGAAGAAGATGGTGCCGAACGCCAGCCCCCAGGGCATGTCGATGAACGCCAGCGGCAGGGTGACGAAGAGCAGGCCCGGGCCGGCGCTGGGGTCGAGATTGTTGGCGAAGACCACCGGGAAGATCGCCATGCCGGCGCCGAGGGCGATCACCGTATCCAGGATCACCACGGTACGCGCGGTCTTGATCAGATCGACGTCCTGCCCCAGGTAGGAGCCGTAGGCCATCATGATGCCCATGCCCAGCGACAGGGTGAAGAAGGCGTGACCCAGCGCGGCGAGGATGACCCCTCCGTTGAGCTTGCTCCAGTCGGGAGAGAACATGAAGGTGGCCGCCTGGCCGAAGCCGGAAGTGGTCATGCCGAAGCCGATCAGCACGATAAGCGCCACGATCAGCAGCGGCATCAGCCACTTGGCGGCGCGCTCCAGGCCGCCCTTGACCCCGCCGGCGACGATGCCGAAGGTCAGCAGCATGAACAGCGTGTGCCACAGCAGCAGCGTACCCGGCTGGCCCAGCAGGGTGGTGAAGTAGTCACCCACGCTGACCCCGCTGGAGCGGCCCAGATCACCGCTGAGCGTGCTCCACGTGTAGTTGAGCGACCAGCCGCCGACCACGCTGTAGAAAGAGAGAATCAGGAACGACCCGAGCACGCCGGCGATCCCCACCAGCACCCAGTCCGGCGATTTCTTCTCCTTGCGGCTGAGCGTCTGCATGGTGTTGATCGGGTTGGACTGGCCGCGGCGGCCGAGCAGCCACTCGGAGACCAGGATCGGCAGCCCGATCAGCGCGATACAGACCAGGTAGACGAGCACGAACACGGCGCCGCCGCTGTCGCCCACCATGTAGGGGAATTTCCAGATATTGCCGAGCCCGACCGCCGAGCCGGTCGCCGCCAGGACGAAGGCCGTGCGAGAGGACCACTGCGCATGGGTGTGGGATTTGGCCATGAGTTCACCATCGACTGGATGTGTTGTTGGAAGTCCACCGGGCCGGCCGGGGCTTCTTATTTTCCGCGCGGATTATAGCGACTCGCGCATTGTTGATCCCGTCTGGCGCGGGAAAAGCGATAAAAAACGGGGCAAAAGCCCTGAATCTCCTTTCTAAAGCACCGTCTCAGCGTGGATGGAAGCGCTCCGGCAAATGCGCCCGATGGGCAAAGTGCCGGGCGTTCTTGTAGGGCATCTTCATGTAGCCGGAGATCCCCAGGCCGTCGATCTCCGGCACCGCCGCCAGCAGCGTCTCCAGACACTGGCGAAACGCCCCCTCGCGGGCCGGGTCGAGCAGGCGGTAGTGGCTGTGAATCTTGAGATGGGTCGGCAGCGCCTCGAAGATGATCATCCCGGTGTGGTGGATGGCGTTGAGGCGTGACAGCGCCTCGATCATCACCGGCGGCAGGCGCAGGAACTCTTCCGGGTCGGGGCCATCCTCGAAATAGGAGTGCTCACGGCTGGTGTCCTCCAGCTCCGGCGTCGGGCTGACCTCGTAGGGGATCGCCCAGCCGGGCTCGGGCACGAACGGCTGGGCAGGGTCGTCGCGGTCGATGTGCAGGGTGCGCCGGGCATTGAACAGACACGCCTTGAACACGCCCTCGGGGCGATGAATCGCCCGCGCCAGGGTGACCATATTGTTGACCGCGGCGACGAAGGCGCTGCGCAGTTCGCTCTCGTGCAGGCTCAGCGAGGTGTCGACCTCCACCCCGGCATCACTCCAGCGCAGCGCCAGCCCGCCCACCACCGGATAGCGGCCGAGCCGCCCCACCGCGACCAGGAACGCTTTCTCGAGATCGCCCATGCCCTGCATGAAGTGCTTGTAGTAGCGGTCGAGCTGCACGTCGTTGAGCGCCCGCAGGGCGTCCTCGTCGCGCCCTTCCTGGCGCGCATCCTCGCGCAGGAAGGCCTTGCGCGAGCTGTAGACCACGGTCTCGATCTCCTGCTCCAACGAGCGCACCCACACCGGCACCAGCGGTGTCTCCGCGGGAGAGGCGACCTCGGGCAGCCGGGTGCGGGCGATCCGCGGCATATGGGCGAGGAAATAGTCCCCGGCGCGGCGCGCCAGCCTGGGATCGTCGGCGAGCATGGCATCCAGCAGGCGCGCGAACTCCACCGGCAGGCCCAGCGCGGTGGCCGGGATGGTGGCGCGGCCGAAGCGGCTCGACTGCGCCGAGGCCAGGGCGTAGAGGGTCGCCGCAGCGCCCTGCTCGTCGAAGCGCGGCGACGACAGCGCGCCGTTGAGCTGGGCCTCGCCGATATAGTAGACGTCGCCCATGCGCGCATTGGTGTGCTGCAGGTCGTCGGACATCAGCGCCATCACGTGGCGCGACAGGAACTGGCCCTCGGCATCGAGCTGGGCGAAGACCGAGGAGCCCCAGTCGATCAGCGCGATGTGCCCGCTCTGCGGGTCGAACATCAGATTGGAGGGCTTGATGTCACCGTGGACCACGATGCGCCCCTGCTCGGCATCGCGCCGCAGCGCGCGCAGGATGTCGGCGAGCTGGGCGGCGATGGCGATGATCAGCCGCGCCGGCAGGCGCCCGTGGCGCAGCGAGTATTCCTCCAGATTGACCCCGGGGGCGCGCTGCATCACCAGCATCGCCTGATGGCGCAGGGTGCGATAGGCGATCAGCCGCGGCACCCGGGGATGCTCGACCTTCTCGAGCATGAACGCCTCCTCCTCGAGGCGCTCGTGGAACGCCTGGGGCAGATTCTGGCGGGTGAACTTGAACACGTGGCTGGCGCCACCCGCCTCGATGCCGGCGAAGACGAAGCCGTAGGCGCCCTTGCCGATCAGCTCGACGTCGCGATAGCCGATCTGGGTCAGCTGGCGGCAGCAGCGGGCGATCCAGGCGCGCAGCTGGCGCGCCTGGCTCTGGCTGAGCAGGTAGACCGACTGCTCCTCGGGGATATAGAACTGCTGCAGTCCCGTCGGCTCGGAGGTCATGGGATCGACTCAGCGCAGCTCGGCGAGCATGCTCTCCGGCGCTTCGAGGTAGCCCTTCCAGCGGTTGCAGAAGCGCGCCATGGTGCCGCCATCGAGCACGCGGTGGTCGCCGGACCAGGTCACGGTCATGATCGAGCGCGCCACCACCCGCCCCTCGGCATCGAAGCGCGGCAGCCGCTGCACCCGGCCGAGGGCGACGATCGCCACTTCCGGCGCGTTGATGATCGGCATGGCGTAGGTGCCGCCGAGCGCGCCGATGTTGGAGATGCTGATGGTGCCGCCCTTGAGATCCGCCGGCGCGACCCGGCCCTCCCGCGCGGCCCGGGTCAGGCGCTCGACCTCGGCTGCCACCTGGCGCAGGCTCAGCGTCTCCACATGCTTGACGTTGGGCACCAGCAGGCCGCTCTGGCTATCCACCGCCATGCCGATATGGCACCCGGGCTGATAGTGGATCGCCTCGGCGTCAGCATCGAAGCGGCAATTGAGTAGCGGGAACTCGCTCACCGCCAGCGCCAGCGCCTTCATCAGCAGCGGCATCAGAGTGAGCCGCTCGTCGCGCTCGGCGAAGCGCGCCTTGAGCCGTTCGCGCAGGGCCAGCAGCTCGGTGACATCGAACTCGTCACCGTAGGCGAAGTGGGGAATGCTCGCCGCGGCCTCGCTCATGCGCCGCGCCATCACCGCGCGGATCCCCTTGAGCGGCTCGATCCGACCCCCCGCCGCTGGCTCGCCAGCGGTCGGGGGTTGGCTCTGGGCCTTAGTCTGGCTCTGGGCCCGGGTCTGATTCTGGCTCTGATTCTCGTCGCCGCGCTCGGCCGTGGGCTGCGCTGTCTCGGCGGCACTGTCACGGCGCTGCTGGAACGCCAGCACGTCCTCCTTGAGCACGCGGCCATCCTTGCCGCTGCCGAGAATCTCATCGAGCGTCAGCCCCAGCTCGCGCACCCGCCGGCGCACCGCCGGGCTGGCGGGGATACGCCGCCGCCCAGCCGACGCGGGCGCCGAGGTTCCACGTGAAACACTCGCCAATGTGGTCGACTGCGAGGTCGACTGCGAGGTCGACTGCGAGGTCGGCTGCGGGGCGTCGGATGCCGCACGGGCAGCCGTGTCGGCTGTCGTGCCGGAAGCGGTGGACGTTTCGCTCGTCGCGGGGTGATAGGTGAACAGCGGCGTATGCACCCGGGCGCTCTCGCCGACCTGACAGTGATGCCGCGCCAGGCGCCCAGCCTCGGGCGCGGTGATCTCCATCACCGCCTTGTCGGTACTCACCTCGACCACCGGCTGATCCTCGGCGATCTCCTCGCCCTCTGCGACCCGCCACGCCACCACCTCGCACTCGACAATGCCTTCGCCGAGATCGGGCAGCAGGAACGGCTTGGCCGCGGCGGGCGTCTGCTCGCCGCCCGGCTCAGGCGGCTGCGGTATCTCCGTGTCCGGGGTAGCCGCTGCCGGCTCGGGCGCGGGCGTGCGGGCTGCCGGGCCGGCGGCAGCGCTATCGATGTCCGCCGACACGACATAGGCGAACAGCGGCGCGTGCACGCGGGCGGTCTCACCCTCGCCGCAGTAGAGCCGGGTCACCCGCCCAGCGTCGGGCGCGGTGATCTCCATCACCGCCTTGTCGGTGCTCACCTCGACCACCGGCTGATCCTCGGCGATGCTGTCGCCCTCGGCGACCAGCCACTTGACCACTTCGCACTCGACGATGCCTTCACCGAGATCAGGTAGTAGGAAATCGCTCATCTCACCCTCCTCGGCTTTGTACGAAAACTGCCTGTGCTCGACCATACGGCGTTAAAAACCAGCTCAAAGTACTCATTTACACCCCGTAAACTCCGTCTTTTCGCTGATTTTTGCCTTGTCTGGTCATCGCTCGCCGACTTTTCGTACATAGCCTAAAAATCCATCGTGCGGTGGATCGCTTCGAACACCTTCAGGGGCCCGGGCATGTACTCCTTCTCCAAGGTCAGCGGAAACGGCGTATCGAGCCCGGTGACCCGCGCGATCGGCGACTCCAGGTAGAGGAAGCAGCGGCTCTGGATGGTGGCCGCGATCTCGGCGGCGAAACCGCCGGTCAGCGGCGCCTCGTGGCTCACCACCAGCCGCCCGGTCTTCAGCACCGAGCTGGCCACGGTCTCCACGTCCCACGGCACGATGGTGCGCAGGTCGATGATTTCACACGAGATACCCGCCTCCTCGGCCATCTCCGCCGCCTGCTCGACCACCTCGACCTGGGCGCCCCAGGCAAGCAGGGTGATATCTTCGCCGGCCTTGATCACCTCGGCCTGGCGCAGCGGCAGCTGGTAATCCTCGTCCGGCACCTCGCCCACGGCGGCGCGGTAGAGGCGCTTGGGCTCGAAGAAGATGACCGGGTCCGGCGAGCGGATCGCGGCCAGCAGCAGCCCCTTGGCCTGATGCGGATTGCGCGGCACGACCACGGTCAGACCCGGGGTGTGGGCGAAATAGGCCTCCGGCGACTGCGAGTGGTAGTGGCCACCGGCGATACCGCCGCCGTAGGGGGCGCGGATGGTGAGCCCGCCGACATCGAACAGGCTGCCGGAGCGGTAGCGGAACTTGGCACTCTCGTTGACGATCTGGTCGAACGCCGGAAAGATGTAGTCGGCGAACTGGATCTCGGCCACCGGCACCGAGCCCTGGGCCGCCAGCCCGTTGGCGAAGCCGACGATGCCCTGCTCCACCAGCGGGGTGTTGAAGCAGCGCTCGCGGCCGTACTTCTCCTGCAGATGGCTGGTGGCGCGGAACACCCCACCGAACACGCCCACGTCCTCACCGAAGCAGAGTACCCGCGGGTCCGCCGCCATGGCGGTATCCAGCGCGTTATTGATCGCCTGGAGCAGATTCATGCGGCTCATAGGCGTGCCTCCCCGTCATGGGCCGAAGGGTCATCCCGCAGCGCCTCATCGGCCTGGTCGGCATCGAGCCAGGGCGCGCTGCGCGGGTAGGCCTCCGGGTGGCGCCGTACATGCGCCACCAGCGTCTCGAACTGCTCGCGCAGCGCCGGCGGTACCTCGGCGTAGACGTCGGTGACCAGCGTCTCCAGCGCCGGCGGGCGGCGCTTCTCGGCGCGCTTCATGGTGTCGAGCACCTCGCGGCGCAGCGACTCCACCAGCTCGCGCTCTTCGTCTTCCTCCCACCAGCCGCGATCGAGCAGCCAGCGCTGCAGGCGGCGCAGCGGATCCTTCTTGCGCCACGCCTCCTCCTCCTTCTTGCTGCGGTAGCCGGAGGGGTCGTCGGAGGAGGAGTGTGCCGCCAGGCGGTAGGTCATCGCCTCGATCAGCACCGGCTCGTTCTCCTCCACCGCCAGCCGCCGGGCCTCGCGGGTCGCCTCGTAGACCGCCAGGGCATCGTTGCCGTCGACCCGGATCGACTGCATGCGATAGCCGAAGGCGCGCGCGGCGACGCCGTCGCCGGCGAACTGCTCGGTGACCGGGGTGGAGATGGCGTAGCCGTTGTTACGGCACAGGAAGATCACCGGCACCTTGTGCACCGAGGCCATGTTGAGCGCGGCGTGGAAGTCCCCCTCCGAGGCCGCCCCCTCGCCGAAGATCGCCAGCGTGCAGTGGCCCTGGCCGGCCAGCTTCTGACCGTAGGCGTAGCCGGTGGCCTGGGGAATCTGGGTCGCCAGCGGCGACGAGATGGTGAGGTAGTAAAGCTCGCGCGAGCCGTAGTGGATCGGCATCTGGCGGCCGTGGGCGGGGTCGCCCTGGTTGCCGAACAGCTGATCCATGAAGGCCTCGGTGGTGAAGCCGCGGTAGGCCAGCGCCCCCTGTTCGCGGTACTGCGCCATGATCATGTCGGCATCGTCGAGTGCCGCGGTGGCGCCGACCACTGCGGCTTCCTCGCCGGTGCACTGCATGTAGAAGCTGAGCCGCCCCTGGCGCTGGGCCGCCATCATGCGCTCGTCGAGCACCCGGGTGTAGAGCATGGCGCGGTAGAGGCGCCGCGCCGTGTCGCGTTCCAGGCTCGGCTGGCCCGCACCGGCGTAGAGGGTGCCATCGGGCTTGAGCAGCGTGAATACGGGGATCTGGATATCGTCGCCATTGGCGAAGACGGGCTTGTGGACCGGCTTCGCCGTGGATCGGGTCGTCTTCATCTGGCGCTTCCTGAAATCGAGATGGCCGAGAGAGCGATGCGCTTTGTGAGCGGCTTTCGACATATGACCTTGACGTTAATGTCAACTCGCCGCCATCCGACCTTGGTCTTTCAGCACTAGGTCCTATTGTCCTGCGCGACGCAGCGTCGCTAGAACAGTGCGACGCGCCCGATCTACCCGGTCAGGCGCGTGCGTCCTCTGATCATGAGGCTATTTACAGACGGATTCTTTCCAGACGGACTATTTCCAGAAGGACTATCTCCAGACGGACTACGCCCGGCCGGGCTGCTCCAGACGGATGCGTTCCAGACGGGATTTTCCAAGACGAGGAGTGTCGACAGCTCATGGACTTCGAACTCGACGCCGACCAGCAGGCCTATCGGGAGGCGGCACGCCAGTTCGCCCAGCGCGAAATGGCGCCCAACGCCGCCGAATGGGACGCCAACAGCGTCTTTCCGGTGGATGTCCTGCGTCAGGCCGGTGACCTCGGCTTCTGCGGCCTGTACACCCCGGAAGCCGCCGGCGGGCTGGGGCTGAGCCGCCTCGATGCGACCCTGATCATCGAGGAGCTGGCCCAGGGCTGCACCTCCACCACCGCCTTTCTGACCATCCACAACATGGTCAACTGGATCCTCGCCAGCTACGCCACCGAGGCCGTGCGCGAGGCCTGGCTGCCGTCGATGCTCGCCGGTGAGAAGCTCGGCTCCTACTGCCTCACCGAACCCAACGCCGGCTCCGATGCCGCCTCGCTGCGCACCCGGGCGCGCCGCGACGGCGATGCCTACGTGATCGATGGCAACAAGATGTTCATCTCCGGCGCCGGGGATACCCACCTGCTGGTGGTGATGGCCCGCACCGGTGCCCCCGATAGCGGCGCCGGCGGCATCTCCGCCTTCGCCGTGCCGGCGGATACCCCGGGCATCGACTACGGCAAGAAAGAGACCAAGATGGGCTGGAACAGCCAGCCCACCCGGGCGATCAGCTTCGACGGCGTGCGCGTGCCGGCGGACCACCGCCTCGGCGACGAAGGCGAAGGCTTCCGTATCGCCATGCGCGCCCTCGACGGCGGGCGCATCAATATCGCCACCTGTTCGGTGGGCACCGCCCAGGCTGCGCTCACCACCGCCCACCGCTACCTGAACGAGCGCGAGCAGTTCGGGCGGCCGCTGGCCAGTTTCCAGGCACTGCAGTTCAAGCTCGCCGACATGGCCACCCAGCTCGTCGCCGCGCGCCAGATGGTGCGCCTGGCGGCGAGCAAGCTCGACCGTGGCGACCCCGACGCCACGCTCTACTGCGCCATGGCCAAGCGCTTCGCCACCGACCAGGGCTTCGCCATCTGCAACGAGGCCCTGCAGCTCCACGGCGGCTACGGCTACCTGCGCGACTACCCGCTGGAGCGTCACGTGCGCGACTGCCGGGTGCACCAGATACTCGAAGGCACCAACGAGATCATGCGCCTGGTGATCGCCCGCCGCCTGCTCGACAAGGACGACCTGGAGACCCTGATATGACCGACCACGCCGCCGACGGCCTGCGCCTGGAACGCCGTGGCGCCATCGCCGTGCTGACCATCGACAACCCGCCCGCCAATACCTGGCACGAAGGTTCGCTGACGGCGCTCGCCGCGCATCTCGACGCGCTGGCCGCCGAGCCCCAGCCACCGGCGCTGGTGATCACCGGCGCCGGCGACAAGTTCTTCTCCGCCGGGGCCGACCTCAAGCGCTTCACCGAAGGCAAGGCCACCGCGCTGGAGATGGCGACCCGCTTCGGGCGCGCTTTCGAGACCCTGAGCGCCTACCCCGGTGTCACCATCGCCGCGATCAACGGCTACGCCATGGGCGGTGGGCTGGAGTGCGCGCTGGCCTGCGATATCCGGATCGCCGAGCGCCAGGCCAAGCTGGCGCTGCCCGAAGCCAAGGTGGGGCTGCTGCCCTGCGCCGGCGGCACCCAGCACCTGCCGTGGCTGGTCGGCGAAGGCTGGGCCAAGCGCATCATCCTGTGCGGCGAGCGCATCGATGCCGAGCGCGCGCTGAGCATCGGCCTGGTCGAGGAGCTGGTCGAGTCCGGCCAGGCGCTGCCCACCGCGCTAGCCCTGGCCGAGCAGAGCGGCGGCCAGAGCCCGGACGCGCTGGCGCGCTGCAAGCGCCTGATCATGAACGCTCGCGACCACGGCCTGCCCCATGGCTACCGCATGGAGCGCGAGCTGTTCATGGAGCTGTTCGACACCGCCGCCCCGGGGGAAGGCATCGGCGCCTTCCTCGACAAGCGCCCGCCGCGCTGGCGCGAGGACCCGACTTCGGGCGCTGCCGACGACACCGGCGAAGGAGATCAGGCATGAGCGCGCCGGTGCAATTCGACACCCTGGCCACCGCCGACGGCCATCGTCTCGGGCGCATCGTCCTTGATGCCCCCAAGAGTCTCAATGCGCTGTCGCTGGCGATGATCGAGGCCATTCAGGCGCAGATCGACGCCTGGGCCGCGGACTCCGAGATAGTCGCGCTGTGGCTGGAGGGCGCCGGCGACAAGGCGTTCTGCGCCGGCGGCGACGTGGTCGCGCTCTATCACGCCATCGCCGAAGGCCGCACCGGCCGCGATCCCGAGGCCGCGGATGGCGCCGTGGCGCGCTACTTCACCCACGAGTATCGCCTCGACCACGCCCTTCACACCTACCCCAAACCGATCGTCGCCTGGGGTGACGGTATCGTCATGGGCGGCGGCATGGGGCTGCTGGCCGGGGCCTCGCATCGGGTGGTGACGCCGCGCTCGATGCTGGCGATGCCGGAGATCACCATCGGCCTCTACCCGGACGTGGGCGCGAGCTGGTTCCTGAACCGCATGCCGGGGGCCAGCGGCATCTTCCTCGGCCTGACCGGCGCCCGCCTCAACGCCAGCGACGCCCTGTTCGTCGGTCTCGCCGACCGCCTGATCACCGCCGAACGCCGCGATGCGGTGATCGACGATCTGCTCGGCG
>JNVT01000080.1 GCA_000737985.1 Gammaproteobacteria bacterium MFB021
TCGGCGCCGGGCAGCGCCTGCTCTCGCGGGTCCAGGGCGTGGAGTTCGCGCTGCTCGGCTTCACCAGCGGGCTGATGGCGGCGCTGCTGGCCGAGGGCGCTGCGCTTGGCATCTACGCCGGCTGGCTCGATCTCTCCCCGCGGCTGCATCTATGGCTATGGTTGGTGCTGCCGTTCGGCGGCGCGCTGCTCATCGGCGTGATCGGGCATTTACTGTCGCGTGGCCTACGCCGGCAGGCGCCGGTGCAGAGCCTGGGGCTGTTAGGAGAAGGGTGATTGGGGAAGGGCGGTTAGCGAAGTGGTGGGGCGTGCGCGGGGCTCCACGGCGAGGTGCCGCGCAGGCCTCGGCCGGCGTATGCTCTGCTGACAGCGTCCGAGGGAGAAACCCGCGATGAGCCATGCAATGAGCGATGCGATGACCGAAACAAAGACCGATGCCAAAGACCGATGCGATGACCCGGGCCGACTGGCAGCGTCTGGCCGGCGAGCTGACGATCGAGACCCGCGCCTTCATCGACGATGCTTTCGTCGACGCGGAGAGCGGCGAGACCTTCGCCAGCATCAACCCGGCCACCGGCG
>JNVT01000081.1 GCA_000737985.1 Gammaproteobacteria bacterium MFB021
CTGGCCGTGCCCGCCGGCGTGGCGCGATCGCGAGCGTCAGGTGGTCGATGGTGATATCGATACCGGTCCCGATACCGACGCCCATGGCGACGCCGGCCAGCCACGACAGCGCGACGAGGAACGCAGCGATGGCGATGGTGATGGCGATGGTGATGGCGATGGCGATGGCGATGGCGATGGCGATGGCGATGGCGATGGCGATGGCGAGAGAGACGATAACGAACGGCATGATGACGGCGAAACGGCCGCCGAGCAGGCCCGGCGCCGCAGCCTCACCTGGCTGGCGGCTCAGCCCCCCGCCGCGCTGCCGTTCGAAGATGACAGCGGCGCGCGCTGGCAAGGGGTCGCCTGGCGGCCTCAGCGACGCACACGCTGGCTGGCATGGACTCTCGCCCTGCTGGCGCTGCTGGTGGCCTTC
>JNVT01000082.1 GCA_000737985.1 Gammaproteobacteria bacterium MFB021
GTCCCGTCCGGTCCGCCATCGACGTCTCGACAATGTGTTTAGTCAGTGCCCAGTACCAGCAGCGCCCAAACGGCCGCTGTGAGCGAACCAACCAGCCTTCGAGCTGGTTTTTTCGTTTCTGGCCGTCGGATTTGGGGCCTTCGCGCGCTTTGCTCTTCTCGCTTTCTCTGCTCCTCTCCCTTGCTCTACTCACGCTGCGCTGTTTTCCGCTGATGCCGCGCTGGTCTTCGCTGACGCTGCCTCGTTTTCCCTACCCCGCGCCTGTCAGAGGTGTCTCTCGCTCGCAGCGGCAGACCCGGGTCGGCCGATATGCCCGTCTGCGACGATGCCGCTTTGGTGGAATGGTCGCCGCCGTGGAATGGGTTACACTGGCGTTCATACGTGCGTTTGAAAACAGCCGCATACCGCTGCGTGGAGCCGACCCGTGACCGCTTATCCGAATCTCTTCCGCCCGCTGCGCGTGGGCTCGCTAACCCTGCGCAATCGGGTCGTGATGGGCTCGATGCATACCAATCTCGAGGAGGCGCCCGGCGGCTTCGAACGCCTGGCGGCCTTCTATGCCGAGCGGGCGCGCCGCGGTGTCGGCCTGATCGTGACCGGGGGCATCGCGCCCAATGCCGAAGGCGCGGTCTTCGTCCATGCCGCCAAGCTGAGCGAGGAGACCGAGTGCGAGGCGCACCGCCAGGTGGTGGCAGCGGTGCACGCCGAAGAGACGCCGATCTGTCTGCAGATCCTGCATGCCGGACGCTACGCCTATTCGCCGGCGCTGGTTGCGCCCTCCGCCATCGCGGCGCCGATCAATCGTTTCACGCCCCACGCGCTGAGCGATGCCGAGGTACACCAGCAGATCGCGGATTTCGTGCGCTGCGCCGAGCTGGCTCAGCGTGCCGGCTACGACGGTGTCGAGGTGATGGGCTCGGAAGGCTATCTGATCAACCAGTTCCTGTGCGCGCGCAGCAATCAGCGCGATGACGACTGGGGCGGCGACGCGACGCGGCGTCAGCGCTTCGCGCTGGAGATCGTGCGCGGCATTCGCCGCCGCTGCGGGGATGACTTCGTGCTGATCTTCCGCCTGTCGATGATCGATCTGGTCGAGGAGGGCAGTACCCAGGCCGAGATCGTGGCCCTGGCCACGGCGCTGGAGGCGGCCGGGGTGGATGCACTGGACTGCGGTATCGGCTGGCACGAGGCGCGGGTGCCGACCATCGTCACCAGCGTGCCGCGGGCGGCGTTCGTCGGCGTCTCGCGGGCGGTGCGCGCGGCCGTCGGCATCCCCACCCTGGCCACCAACCGCATCAACATGCCGGCGGTGGCCGAGCGTGTGCTGGCCGAGGGGCACGCCGATCTGGTCTCGCTGGCGCGTCCGTTCCTGGCCGATCCGGGCTGGGTCGAGAAGGCCGCCGAGGGGCGTGACGACGAGATCAACACCTGCATCGCCTGCAACCAGGCCTGCCTCGATCACACCTTCCAGGGCAAGCTGACCAGTTGTCTGGTCAATCCGCGGGCCTGTCACGAGACCGAGCTGGTACTCGAGCCGACCGCCGCGCCCAAGCAGATCGCCGTGGTCGGCGCCGGGCCGGCGGGGCTGGCCACGGCGATCGCCTGCGCCGAGCGTGGCCACCGGGTCACCCTGTTCGAGCGCGAGCCGGAGATCGGCGGTCAGTTTCGCTATGCCCGGCGTATTCCCGGCAAGGAGGAGTTCGCCGAGACGCTGCGCTACTTCGAACGCCAGCTGGTGCGCTGGGGGGTCGATCTGCGCCTCGATCAGCAGGTCGATGCCCAGCAGCTGCTGGCCTTCGACGAGGTGGTCCTGGCCACCGGGGTCAAACCGCGGGAGCTGCACCTGAAGGGCGCCGACCACCCCAGCGTGGTGCCCTATCCGCTGGCGATCCTGCATCCGGAGCGGGTCGGGCGGCGGGTGGCGATCATCGGTGCCGGCGGGATCGGCTTCGATGTCGCCGAGCTGCTCTCCCACGTGGGGCAGCCAGCGCTGGATAGGGATGCATGGTGCGACGAGTGGGGGGTGGATCTCGAGGTGAGCGCGCCGGGTGGTCTCAAGCCGCGGCAGATGCCGCCGGCCTCGCGCCAGATCACGCTGCTGCAGCGCAAGACCGGCAAGCCGGGGGCCGGGTTGGGCGCGACCACCGGCTGGGTGCACCGGGCGGCGCTCAAGGCGCGCGGGGTGGAGAGCTGGGCTGAGTGCGACTATGTGCGCATCGACGACGCTGGCCTGCACCTGCGCGTGGCGGGCGAGCCGCGGCTGCTGGAGGTCGACAGCGTGGTGGTGTGCGCCGGGCAGGAGTCGGAGCTTGCGCTGCTCGACGATCTCACCCGTGCCGGTATCGCCACCCACCGGATCGGTGGGGCCGACGTCGCCGCCGAGATCGATGCCAAGCGGGCGATCGATCAGGGCACGCGGCTGGCCGCACGCCTCTGAGAGAAAGCAAGGCACTGCCGTTCCATGCACCCCGCTAGCCCTGCCGCCGGTGGCCAGTCGGCGGCGTCCCGGGGGGTTGGCTTCCGCCGTCGCCGACAGGTGTTAGACTGCTGAGGTTGAGGAAGCGCAAGTCGCGACGATGGCGATCCTGTCGCCGCGGCTTGCGCTTCGCGTGATTCAGGCGCTCATGCCTGGCCTCCGCACGAGCCTGGCTCGCGGGGGAGGGATCGTACAAGGACCCGCCCAATGACCTCTGACTGTACTCCTCGCTTTCTGGCGAGCGACAACACTTCCGGTATCTGCCCGGAAGCTCTCGACTATCTGATCCAGGCCAACGCCAGTGACGACCTCGCCTACGGCAACGACGTCTGGACCCACCGCGCCGCCGACCGCTTTCGCGAGCTGTTCGACTACGACTGCGACGTCTTCTTCGTGTTCAACGGCACCGCCGCCAACTCGCTGACCCTGGCCGCCCTCGGTCAGAGCTATCACAGCGTGATCTGCCACGAGCTGGCGCACATCGAGACCGACGAATGCGGCGGCCCGGAGTTCTTCTCCAACGGCTCCAAGCTGCTCACCTGCCCGGGCGAAGAGGGCAAGCTCACCCCGGAGGGGATCGAACGCCTGGTGGTGCGCCGCAGCGATATCCACTACCCCAAGCCGCGGGTGGTCTCGATCACCCAGGCCACCGAGGTCGGTACCGTCTATTCGCGTGAGGAGCTGCTGGCGATCCGCACCATGGCCGACAAGTACGATCTGCGCGTACATATGGACGGGGCGCGCTTCGCCAACGCCTGCAGTGCCTTGGATGCCACGCCGGCGGAGCTCACCTGGCAGGTCGGGGTGGACGTGCTGTGCTTCTCCGGCACCAAGAACGGGCTCCCGCTGGGCGAGGCGATCCTGTTCTTCAACAAGGGCCTGGCCGAGGATTTTGCCTATCGCTGCAAGCAGGCCGGCCAGCTCGCCTCCAAGATGCGCTTCATCGCCGCCCCCTGGCTGGGCTTGTTGGAGACCGGCGCCTGGCGGCGTAATGCCGATCACGCCAACGCCATGGCGCGCTATCTCGCCGAGGGGCTGGCGGCGCTGCCCGGCGTGCGGCCGATGTTCCCGACCCAGGCCAACAGCGTCTTCGTCAGCCTGCCGGCGCCGGTGATCGAGGCGTTGCGGGCCAGGGGCTGGACCTTCTACACCTTCATCGGCGCCGGCGGGGCGCGTTTCGTCTGCTCGTGGAACACCACCACCGAGCTGCTCGACGACCTGCTCACCGACGCTCGGGCGGCGCTGGATCACGCCGCGCGCTGACCCGTCGCGGGGCTTTCCGCTATCGCCGCAGGCGCTCTCCGGGCCGTCAGAAGCCCCATCCGATCGCGCCAGGTGCGTGATTTCTCAGCGCTTTCAAGTGCTTGCCCCGACTTTGGTCGGGGTCTTCATTTTTTCCGCGCAAATTGCCGTGCATCGAACCCTGATCGTGGTAGCGTGTTCTAAAGCGAGCTTGTCGACGCTGCGTCGCTGTGACTCGACCATTGGGTCTACCCGGCGCTCCGTGCATCTGTCTATGCTGATAGTCAGCTAGCCCGGCTGACAGGGTGAGTGCCCTGAGCGGTTGGGGGTCACGACCAGGAGGCTTCCATGAGTATCTTCGATCACGTCCAGAGTCGTTACGAGCGGGTTCAGAAGGAAGAGATGAGCCTTGAGGAGTATCTCGAACTGTGTCGAAAGGAGCCCAGTGTCTACGCCAGCGCCGCCGAACGCCTGCTCGCCGCCATCGGTGAACCGCAGACCATCGATACGGCCAAGGACCCCCGCCTGTCGCGGATCTTCTCCAACAAGGTGATCCGTCGTTATCCCGCCTTCGCCGAGTTCTACGGCATGGAGGAGGCGATCGAGCAGATCGTCGCCTATTTCCGCCACGCCGCCCAGGGGCTCGAAGAGCGCAAGCAGATCCTCTACCTGCTAGGCCCGGTGGGCGGCGGCAAGTCGTCGCTGGCCGAGCGCCTGAAGCTCTTGATGGAGCGGGTGCCGTTCTACGCGATCAAGGACTCGCCGGTTTATGAGTCGCCCCTGGGGCTGTTTTCGCCGGAGGAGGATGGCGAGCTGCTGTCCCAGGAGTACGGTATCCCCACGCGCCACCTGCACGGGCCGATGTCGCCGTGGGCGGCCAAGCGGCTCAAGGAGTTCGGCGGCGATTTGTCGAAGTTCCGCGTGGTCAAGCTCTACCCGTCGCGGCTCAATCAGATCGCGCTGTCCAAGACCGAGCCCGGCGACGAGAACAACCAGGACATCTCCTCGCTGGTGGGCAAGGTCGATATCCGCCAGCTCGAGCTCTACTCCCAGGACGACCCCGACGCCTACAGCTTCTCCGGCGGCCTGTGCCGGGCCAACCAGGGGCTGATGGAGTTCGTCGAGATGTTCAAGGCACCGATCAAGGTGCTGCACCCGCTGCTGACCGCGACCCAGGAGGGCAACTACAACCCCACCGAGGGCATGGGAGCGATTCCCTTCGACGGCATCATCATGGCCCACTCCAACGAGAGCGAGTGGCAGCAGTTCCGCAACAACCGCAACAACGAGGCGTTTCTCGACCGCGTCTATATCGTCAAGGTGCCTTACTGCCTGCGGGTCTCCGAAGAGATCAAGATCTATCAGAAACTGCTCGAGCACTCTTCGCTCGACGCCGCGCCCTGCGCCCCCGACACTCTGCGCATGCTGGCGCAGTTCTCGGTGCTCTCGCGGCTCAAGGAGCCGGAGAACTCGAGCATCTACTCCAAGATGCGCATCTACGACGGCGAGAATCTCAAGGACACCGACCCCAAGGCCAAGTCGATCCAGGAGTACCGCGACGCCGCCGGGGTCGACGAGGGTATGACCGGGCTCTCCACCCGCTTCGCCTTCAAGATTCTGTCCAAGGTGTTCAACTTCGACACCCAGGAGATCGCCGCCAACCCGGTGCATCTGCTCTACGTGCTCGAGCAGGCGCTGGAGCGCGAACAGCTGCCCAAGGAGACCCACGAGCGCTATCTGCGCTTCATCAAGGAGTACCTGGCGCCGCGCTATGTCGACTTCATCGGTAAGGAGATCCAGACCGCCTATCTGGAGTCCTACACCGAGTACGGCCAGAACATCTTCGACCGCTACGTCACCTACGCCGACTTCTGGATCCAGGATCAGGAGTACCGCGATCCGGAGACCGGCGAGCTGTTCGACCGCCAGGCACTCAACGAGGACCTGGAGAAGATCGAGAAGCCGGCGGGGATCTCCAATCCCAAGGATTTCCGCCACGAGGTGGTCAATTTCGTGCTGCGGGCACGGGCCCACAACAACGGCATGAACCCCAACTGGCAGTCCTACGAGAAGCTCAAGGGGGTGATCGAACACAAGATGTTCGCCAACACCGAGGAGCTCTTGCCGGTGATCTCGTTCAACGCCAAGGCCTCGGCCTCCGATCAGCGCAAGCACGAGGATTTCGTCGACCGCATGGTCACGCGTGGCTATACCGAGAAACAGGTGCGGCTGCTCTCCGAGTGGTATCTGCGCGTGCGCAAGTCGCAGTAGGTCGACCGCGGCAGACGCCGAGGTCAGCGGGCGCGCGGAGCGGGTCGCCGCGCGCCTTACGGGCGGCGGCCGGCCACCGCGGGCCGCCGCCGCAGCCAGTCTGCGGGAGGTGCCATGAGCTATTTCATCGACCGGCGGCCCAATGCGCGCAACAAGAGCGCGGTCAACCGCCAGCGGTTTCTCAAGCGCTACCGGGCGCACATCAAGCGCGCGGTGGAGGAGTCGGTCAACCGGCGTTCGATCACCGACATGGAGCGCGGCGAGAAGGTCTCGATCCCCTCACGCGATATCTCCGAACCCTCGTTCCAGCACGGCCCCGGCGGCCGGCGCACCATCGTCAGCCCCGGCAACAAGCAGTTCGCCGAAGGCGATCGCCTGCGTCGGCCGAGCGGTGGTGCTGGCGGTGGCGGCAGCGGTGAGGGCCAGGCCTCGAATCAGGGCGAGGGGGTCGACGAGTTCGTGTTCACTCTGTCGCGGGAGGAGTTTCTCGACTTCGTCTTCGACGGTCTGGCACTGCCGCATCTCGAGCGCAAGCAACTGCGCGTGCTCGAGGAGACGCGCCCGGTGCGCGCGGGTATCTCGCGGGAAGGGGTGCCGGCGCGAATCAATATCGTACGTTCGATGCGCGAGGCCCAGGCCCGGCGCATCGGCATGCGCGCACCGCTGAAACGCGCCCTGCGCGAGGCCCAGGAGGCGCTGGCGGCGGAGGAGCGTCAGGACCCGGTGCTGCGCAATCCGGCCCGCATCGACGAGCTCAAGTCGGAGATCGAGCGGCTCGAGAAGCGCATCGCCTCGATCCCTTTTCTCGATACCTATGATCTGCGCTACAACCACCTCACTCGCCAGCCGATGCCCTCCAATCAGGCGGTGATGTTCTGCGTGATGGACGTCTCCGGCTCGATGACCCAGGCGCACAAGGACATCGGCAAGCGTTTCTTCCTGCTGCTCTATCTGTTCCTCGAGCGCAACTACGAGAAGGTCGAGCTGGTCTTCGTGCGCCACCACACCGTGGCCAAGGAGGTCGACGAGGAGGAGTTCTTCTACTCGCGCGAGACCGGCGGCACCATCGTCTCCAGCGCCCTGACCCTGGTCGATCGCATCATCGAGGCGCGCTACTCGCCGGAGCAGTGGAACCTGTATGTCGCCCAGGCCAGCGACGGCGACAACTGGGACGACGACTCCTCGACCTGCCTCAAGCTGCTCGACGAGTCGCTGATGGCCAAGCTGCAGTATTTCACCTACGTCGAGATCACGCCCCACGCTCATCAGGCGCTGTGGGACGCCTACGCCACGATCAAGACAGCCTATCCCGAGCGCTTCGCGATGGAGCAGATCGTGCAGGCGGAGGACATCTATCCGGTCTTCCGCGAGCTCTTCCGTCAGCGTGCCGAAAGCTGAGGTCGGTATGGCCACCGAGGAGACATCGATGACGCGACGCAAGCCCATTGCCACCGGTTCGGACTGGAACTTCGAGACCCTCGAGCGCTACGAGCAGGCGATCGCCGAGCTGGCGCGGGAGTACCGTCTCGACACCTACCCCAATCAGATCGAGATCATCACCTCCGAGCAGATGATGGACGCCTACGCCAGCGTGGGCATGCCGGTGGGCTACCACCACTGGTCGTTCGGCAAGCAGTTTCTGTCGGTGGAGCAGGCCTATCGGCGCGGTCAGATGGGGCTGGCATACGAGCTGGTGATCAACTCCGACCCCTGCATCGCCTACCTGATGGAGGAGAATTCGCTGATGATGCAGGTGCTGGTGATCGCCCACGCCTGCTACGGCCACAACTCCTTCTTCAAGGGCAACTACCTGTTCCAGACCTGGACCGATGCCTCGGCGATCGTCGACTATCTGGTGTTCGCGCGCAAATACGTGGCCCAGTGCGAGGAGCGCCATGGAGTCGAGGCGGTGGAGCAACTGCTCGACGCCTGCCACGCGCTGCAGAACTACGGGGTCGACCGCTACAAGCGCCCGTCGCCGATCTCCGCCGAGGCCGAGGCGCGGCGTCAGGAGGAGCGCGAGGCTTACCTGCAGACCCAGGTCAACACCCTGTGGAGCACCATTCCGGAGCGCGCCGCGCCGTTCGCCGACCACCTCTTGCCGGACAGCGAGAACGATCCGCTCGGTCTGCATCGCCATGGTCGCTACCCCAGCGAGCCGCAGGAGAACCTGCTCTACTTCCTGGAAAAGAATGCCCCGCTGCTCGAGCCGTGGCAGCGCGAGATCGTGCGCATCGTGCGCAAGCTCGCCCAGTACTTCTATCCCCAGCGCCAGACCCAGGTGATGAACGAGGGCTGGGCCACCTTCTGGCACTACACGCTGATGAACCGGCTCTACGACGACGGCCTGATCGACGAGGGGCTGATGCTCGAGTTCTTGCAGTCGCACACCTCGGTGGTCAGCCAGCCGGACTACGACAGCCCCTATTTCGGCGGGATCAACCCCTACGCCCTGGGCTTCGCCATGTTCAGCGACATCCAGCGCATCTGCCAGGCGCCGACCGACGAGGATCGCGAGTGGTTCCCCGATATCGCCGGCAGCGATTGGCTCGATACGCTGCACTTCGCCATGCACAACTTCAAGGACGAGTCGTTCATTCAGCAATTCCTCTCGCCCAAGGTGATTCGCGATCTCAAGCTGTTCAGCCTGGTCGACGACGACCGCGACGACAGCCTGCAGATCGAGGCGATCCACGACGATCGCGGCTATCGCCGGATTCGCGAAGCGCTGAGCGTGCAGTACGCGCTCTCGGCGCGGGAGCCCAACATCCAGGTGTGGGAGGCGGATATTCGCGGTGACCGTTCGCTGACCCTGCGTCACGTGCAGGACCGGCGTCGGCCGCTGGGGCAGAGCCTGTTCCCGGTGCTGCGCCATCTGCATCAGCTATGGGGCTTTCCGGTCAAACTGGAGTCGATCGAGAACGGCGATACGGTGCGCCGCTACCAGTGGCCGATTCCCGAGACCGGGCGTGAGTCGGCGTGAAGCCCCTGGCGCCATCATCAGCGGGTTTGCTAACACCCTCGTAGGGTTTGTACGAAAAGTCAGCGAGCGAAGGCAAGACAAGGCAAAAATCGGCGAAAACGCGGAGTTTACGGGGTGTAAATGAGCATTTTGAGCCGATTTTTAACGCCGTATTGCCGAGCGCAGGTAGTTTTCGTACAAAGCCTAGGGTTATTCCGAGGTCCAGCTCATACACCAGCCGTCGGGAGAGACGCGGTGCTCGGGAAACAGCGCGCAGCGCTGGCCGGCGCTGAAGAAATCACAGTTGGCGCAGTGCCGTCCGGCGCGGTAGGCGGGGTCGTCCTGTGCGGCGCTGGCCTGCTCGACGTAGCGCACCGCCCGCGCCTGCCTGGCGGATGGGTCGAGCAGCGGGGCTGACTGCGCCCAGGCGCGCCAGCCGGGCACCAGCAGCAGGCCGGCGGAGAGCGCGGCGCCACGGCACAGAAAACGGCGGCGATCGATGGGCATGCGAGGGCTCCTCGGTGTGGGCGCTGGAGACGGGCGGCGCGGCGTGCCACCTGGGGCTTGAGTATGGCGGCCCGCGCTGGCGGCGTTCAAGCGCAGCCGCCGGGTGAGAGCTGATATACTCGCGTCCGAGCCTTCATTCTTGATTGTCGTGGTCCCGCCCGGGGCCACCCGCCGGTGGGAGAGAGAGATGCAGAACGCGGTCATTCTGATCAACGTCGAAAAGGGCCGGATTCGCGGTGTCGCCGAACGTCTCGCCGATCTCGAGGGGATCAGCGAAGTCTACTCGACCTGCGGCCGCTACGATCTCATCGCCATCGCGCGCACGCCGGACTTCGAGTCCCTCGCGACCCTGGTCACCGAGCGCTTGATGAGCGTCGAGGGCATCCGCGACACCGAAACCCTCAACGCCATGCAGGTGCATTCGCGCCACGATCTCGACGCCATGTTCTCGGTCGGCCTCTGAGCGCGGGGTGGGGCGCCGTCGGTCTGCTGGAGCGCTGACGCGGCTCTGGCGCACGTCCAAGATCTCCATCGTTTTCGTCGTTGTCGTCGGCGGACTCTGGTACTACCACGAGAGCGGGGTGCGCGATCAGCTCAGCTGGATGGGCGTGCCCGAGTGGCAGTGGAGCGACTGGCGCAGCTGGAATCGGGTGCTGCGCAACGACGGCTTCCTGCTCGGCTGGTCGGATCTGCGTGCCGGCCCGCTGTGGGTAGGCTATGCGCTGACCCGGGTGGACAACCCCCACAGCCTGCCGCGGCCCGACCACTTCTCGCCCGACTGGCGCAGCCTGTGGCCGATCACCAGCAGCGATTACACCGGCAGCGGCTATGACCGCGGCCATATGGCGCCCAACTACGCCATGGCGGTGGCCCATGGGCGCAGCGCCCAGCTCGACAGCTTCCTGATGACCAACATCACGCCGCAGCGGCCGCACCTCAATCGCCAGCTGTGGCAGCGCCTGGAAGAGGCGGTGATGGACGACTTCGTGCCGCGCTTCGGCAGCGTCTGGGTGTTGACCGGGCCGGTCTACGACGATCAGTGGCTGCATCGGGTCGGCTTCTCGCAGGTTCCCGAGGCGTTCTACAAGATCATCGTGGTGCCGGGAACCAACCCGCGGGCCATCGCCTTCCTGATGCCGCAGACGGTCAGCGGCAAGGAGCCGCTGGACCGCTTCCTGGTGACCATCGACGAGATCGAGGCGCGCACCGGGCTCGACTTCTTTCCGCTGCTCAGCAAGCAGGTCCAGCAGCGGCTCGAAGGGCATGTCGATACCGCCGGCTGGGGCCTCGCGGCGATCTCCCGACGCCCTGGCCGCTATCAGTGAGCGGGGCGATTCGCTGCTTATCCCTCATGGCTGAGCCAGCGTTGCCAAGCTGAACCAGCGTTGCCAACCGAATCGGTCAGCTCCGTCGCTGGCGCGTGATGTCGCTCTCTCGGTTCACGCCAGCCGCTGGCGCAGAAATGTCGCGGCCTGATCGAGGACGCTGACGGCGGCGGAGACGGCGCCAGCCATCTCGATGAAGCCGTGGATCATGCGCGGCACCTCCACATAGCTCACCGCCACACCCGCCGCCTGCAGCTTGTCGCGGTAGTGCCGCCCCTCGTCGAGCAGGGCGTCGAATTCGGCGGTCACGATCAGCGCTGGCGGCAGCGCTTGCAGATCGCTTGCCAGCAGTGGCGAGACGCGTAGGTCGTGGGTGTCGAAGTCGCCGATGAAGGGTTCGGCCATGGCGCGCATCAGCTCGGTGGTGAGTGGCGGTACCTGGCCGTTGCGCTGCCGTGACTGCAGGGCGTCCGACTCGGGGGTGAGATCGAGCCCGGGATAGAACAGCACCTGAGCGCGCAGCGCCACGCTGCTGTCTCGCAGCTGCTGGCAGGCCATGGCGGCGAGTCCGCCGCCGGCGCTATCGCCGGCCACCGCCAGGCGCGCGGGGTCCAGACCCAGCGATTTGGCATTGGCGGCGATCCAGCGAATCGCGGCGAGCACGTCCTCGGGCCCGTCCGGTGCCGGGTGCTCCGGGGCCAGGCGGTAGTCCACCGCGATCAGCGCCTCGCCGGAGGCGTGGGCGAGGCGCCGGCAGATCTTGTCGTGGCTGTCGAGGTCACCGATGATCCAGCCGCCGCCATGCAGATAGATCGTCGCGGCTGCCGCTGACGCCTCCGCCGGGCGGGGGCGGTAGAGGCGCAGCGGGATCGGCCCCAGCGGCCCCTCGGCGGCGAGATCGCGGATCTCGTGCATGGGCTGCGCCTCGCCGCCGAGGCGATCGCCCAGCGTGCGATAGACCTCGCGCATCTGGCCGATCGGCAGGGTATCCAGCGGCGGCAGCGACTGTGCCGCCATCTCGCCCAGGACCGTCTGGACCTCGGGGGCGAGACGGGAAAGATCGAACGGTTCCGACATGGCGCTCTCCTGCATTGTCAGGGGGTAAGGGGCGGCCACCGGTGTGGCCGCTGGTCAGGCGATCAGCATCAGGGCGTCCAGGGCGAGCACACCCTGGCCCTCGGGGTAGACCATGACCGGGTTGAGATCGATCTCGACCAGCCGCGGTTCGGCCTGCATCAGCGCGCCCAGCGCGGCCACCAGCTCGGCCAGGGCAGCCACGTCGCAGGCCGGCCTGCCGCGGTGGCCGTGGAGCAGCGCTGCGCCCTTGAGCTTGTCCAGCTCGCGGCGCACCGCCGCCGCGGTCAGGTCCGCCGGCAGCAAGCGCACGTCGCGCAGCACCTCGGCACTGACGCCGCCGAAACCGACCAGCACCACCGGCCCCCACTGGGGGTCGTGACGGGCGCCGACGATCATCTCGCAGCCGGCGTCGCCCATGCGCTCGATCAGCACGCCATCCAGCGGGGTGTCCGGGGCCTGGCGCGCCAGATCCCGATGTAGCTGTCCCCAGGCCCGGGCCAGCGCCGTCTCGCCCTCGATACCCAGGATGACCCCGCCGACATCGCTCTTGTGGCTTAGTGCCGCCGCCTGGGCCTTGAGCGCGACCGCGCCGCCCAGGTCGGCGGCGATACGCTGCGCCTCGTCCAGCGAGGTGGCGACCGCCAGGGTGCCGAAGGTGACGCCGAGCTGGCGTAGCTGCTGCTTGGCACGGTACTCGGGGATCATGCCGCCCTGCGT
>JNVT01000083.1 GCA_000737985.1 Gammaproteobacteria bacterium MFB021
GTCGAGGTGGTCGAGCAGGCGGCGGAGATGGCCGAGGAGGCGGGTATCTCGTGTGAAATCATCGACCTGCGCACCATCGTGCCGTGGGACGTGGAGACCGTGGCCAGCTCGGTGCTGAAGACCGGGCGGCTGGTGGTGAGCCACGAGGCGCCGCTGACCGGCGGTTTCGCCGCCGAGATCGCGGCCACCATCCAGAGCCGCTGCTTCCTCTACCTGGAGTCGCCGATCGCGCGGGTCACCGGGCTCGATACGCCGTTTCCGCTGACCTTGGAGAAGGAGTACATGCCCGGGCCCCTGAAGGTGTTCGAAGCGATCCACCGCACGATGGATTTTTAGGCTATGTACGAAAAGTCGGCGAGCGAGGTGTAAATGAGTACTTTGAGCTGGTTTTTAACGCCGTATGGTCGAGCACAGGCAGTTTTCGTACAAAGCCGAGGAGGGTGAGATGAGCGATTTCCTACTACCTGATCTCGGTGAAGGCATCGTCGAGTGCGAAGTGGTCAAGTGGCTGGTCGCCGAGGGCGACAGCATCGCCGAGGATCAGCCGGT
>JNVT01000084.1 GCA_000737985.1 Gammaproteobacteria bacterium MFB021
CGGGTGTTGCCCCCGGCAACACTCCAGCGAGACCGGGCGGGTGTTGCCCCCGGCAACACTCCAGCGAGACCGGGCGGGTGATTCCACTGGAATCACCTCCCGCAGGATCGGTGGGGCAACCAAGTATCTGCAACGAGAACAGGAAAGGACCGTGAGCGCGATGACTGCACTGGAACAGCGTCAGGACTTTGCACTGAATCAGTACGCAAAGGGCCTTTTAAAACCCTTTAAGGGTAAAGGGGAGATTCTTCGATTTCGGGATGAGTTGGATGCGGAGTGTCGTCGGATGTGGCAAGAGGCGGCGGACTTTGCCAACCGCTACAACCGCACAGTGGTTCAGGCGGGGCTTTGGCTCAAACCGCACAACAACAGCGGTGGACGAGTTCGCGCTGTGCAATGGCGCGACAAGGCGCAGACCCAGATGGGGCGACGCCTTCTCGAAGCCGTGCTCCAGTACGGCGACGTGTCGATAGGGATGAAGCGTCAACTGGTCGAGATCGAGACCGAGCGCGCAATCTTCAACGCCAAAATCGCGGCGGCCACACGCCAGGTCGATCGCCTGAATCGCCTGCTTAACGATCTCGATGAAGTCGAGGCCATGGTCTAACTCACCTCGGGACGGGAATGGTGCGACGCCGGTTTTAACGTTTCCCGCTGACGACCTTTGCCGCTCGCCGCCACTGTAGTCGGGCATCCATTCGATTCAGGAGGTTCATATGAGCACGCATTTCATGGGCGAGGGGAACATCGGTTCCGATCCGGAAGTAAAGATGTTCTCCCCCAACGGTAATCAGCCACCGCGTGGTGTCATGCGCCTGAACGTCCGCTTCGACAATCCGGTGCCGACCGATACCGGTAATGTCGACAAGGGCGGGTTTTGGGCGAACGTCGAGATCTGGCATCGCGATGTCGAGCAGTGGGCTCGCTTGTATCAGAAGGGCATGCGGGTCATGGTATCGGGTCGCATGGTGCTGGACGAGTGGCAGGACAATGAAGGCAACAGCCGGTCGCAGTTCAAGGTGCAGGCCGTTCGTATCGGCATCCTGCCGTTCCGCGTCGCCCAGGTCGTGCTCGAGCCCGCTCAAGGACAGCAGACACCTCACCAGCCGCCTTCTCCACAGGGAGCGTATGCCAAGTCCGCTGGAGACGAAGGAGAGTGGGCTAACCCGGTGGAATCCGGAGCAAGCTCAAGCGGTAGCGATTCGTGATTTACGCGGCTGTCGGTTTAGTAGTCGTAGGGCTGTTGTTTATCGCTGTCGCAGGATACGACCTGTGGGTTTCGAGAGGTGATAAGAAAAATCTCGCCTCTGAGAAAGCGACGTTTAGTAAAGCGCTTTTGATGGGTGGGGTCTTTATTGCTGGTGGCGCACTGTTGGCCTGGGAGGTCCACCTGGATCAGCCATTGTCTGATTCGGAAGTGAAAGGGAGTTTGAACAGCACCCCTTGTGTCGCGGCGTCTCTGAGACGTCATTTGAGTCAAGCGGAGCGACCGGTGACCGGAAACGACCTTTCAGACATTCGTGCTGAATGTGAGAGCAAGCGTTCCGAAGAATTGATTCAGGAAAAGCTGCAGCAGCAACGAAAAGCGGCCGACGAATCCGATTAACGACGAAGCGTCTAATGGCAGAGGTGAGTATGAAACGATGGATGATGTTGGCTGGGATGTTGGCTGGGATGGTGGCCTTGTCCGGCTGTGCGGCACAGGATCACTATTATTCGAACGGGGTATGCGTCACTTGCTTCGATAACCCGGTCACGGGGGAACCGCTGAACTACGATCCCAGCGAGACGCCGCAGAAGGTGGCGACCAATGCCGAAGGGCAGACGGTCGACGCCAAGAGTCTGGGCAGTCAGAGCGGTTCCGTCGATATCGATTCCCGCGTCGATGTCGATACCGCTTATGCCCGGATCAAGTCGGCGATGGGATTCCGCTCGCCTAACGACTTCGAGAGCCCGGAGAGCACGACGGCCAAAATGCAGATGGGCGATGTGGCCTGGAAGCACGACCGCACACCTGGGGCCTACTACAATCTCGGCGATTACGGTCGGCAGAGCCTTGGTGGAACACGATATTCGATTCTGCAACGGGTTCAGATCGAGAAGAGCGGCGCGGGCTCGCGCATCCACTACAGCTGGGCACCTGCTGACAAGCGAACCCTGTATGACGGGGATGCCATGGAGTCTGCGCTGACACAGCGCCTGAACGCTGCTCTGGACTGATCGCTCATGCCCAACTTCTTCACCATCAAGGATGGTTGGAGTCTGGACGAACAGCTGGGCAACATGCTGCGGGAACTCGACGACACGCAAGAGACCGGCCGGGTCGTCGAGTTTCGTATTCGTCTGAAAGCGTTGATGCGTGAGTATGGAATCAGCGACGAGACGGTCGTCGAGTGGATCGACCAGGGGATACTCAAGGATGAAAGAGACTGAGGCAGCGGTCTATCAGAGGTTCTTCATTCGGCCCATCCCGGGACGTCGCCCGCGGATCGAGTCGGACATGCAGGCTGTCATCGATCACGCGGTCGATTGCCGCTTTGCCTCCGATGGCACATTGCTCAAGCCGACGATTCTCAAGCCCGGTCAGGGGCATTACCTGATTCCGATGCGCTGGCTCAGCGGTGAGATCATCACGATCGACGATGCATCCACGGCGCAGTGGTTCTGGCTCGATGCTGACATTCCATTCAGTGGATCGCTGGCTCAGCGATTGGCTCTGACATTGACACGGCACCCCGATATCGCCTGCGTAGCCGAGGACAACACGCGCGGTGCCGCCCATGGCAACGCGGAAGCCTGGATCATCGACGACGCCCATTACCTGCTCCAGCTCGATTAACATTCCCCGCTGAATCCCTTGATCCAGCTCGTCACGCTGAGGCCATACCCATTCTGTGAGGCCCGGTGTCATGTCCCGTTTGTTTCTCTGCGAAAAACCCTCTCAGGCGCGTGATATTGGCGCGGTTCTGGGGGCGACCCGTAAAGCCGATGGTTGTCTCCAGGGCGATGGCGTCGTCGTCACCTGGGCCTTCGGCCATCTCCTCGAGCAAGCCCCTCCTGAAGCCTACGATCCCGAGCTGAAGCGCTGGTCGCTGGAGTCATTACCGATCCGTCCAGCGCAGTGGAAAAACACGGTGCGCAAGGATGCCAGTAAGCAGTTCAAGGTGATTCAGGGACTGCTGAAGCAGTGCAGTGAAGTGGTGGTGTCCACCGATGCCGACCGGGAGGGCGAAACTATCGGTCGCGAGATTCTGGACGCCTGCCGCTATCAGGGGCGCGTCTCTCGCCTCTGGCTGTCTGCGCTCGACCAGGCATCCATTCGCAAGGCGCTGGCCAATATCCGGCCGGGCGAGGCGACGTATCCGCTGTATCAGGCGGGACTGGGCCGATCCCGCGCGGACTGGCTGGTTGGGATGAATCTGACCCGCGCATTCTCGGTGCTGGCTCAGCAGCAGGGGCATCAGGGCGTCCTGTCGGTCGGCCGGGTGCAAACGCCAACGTTGGCGCTTGTCGTCCGACGTGACCAGCAGATCGCGAACTTCGTTCCCAAACCGTTCTGGGAGGTGGTGGCAAACCTGCAGGCGCAGGGCGGTTCGTTTCAGGCAAAGTGGCTGCCGGCCAACGCTGACTGGCTCGACGATGAGGGGCGATGCGTCAACCCTGAAGCGGCGCGAGCGGTCGCATCCCGATGCCAAGGCGCGGCGGCGACCGTCGCGGCCATTGAGACGTCACGGAAAAAAGAGTCGGCGCCGCTGGTGATGGATCTCGGCACGCTGCAGCAGGAGTGCTCAAAGCGATACGGCTTCGGTGCCCAGCAGGTTCTCGACATCGCCCAGTCCCTCTACGAAACACACAAGGCCACGAGCTACCCGCGTACCGACTGCCGTTATCTGCCGACATCGATGCTGTCCGAGGTCGGGGCCGTCGTGACGGCGCTCCTGCATTCGGATGAGAAGCTCTCCCCGGTGATCGGTCGACTGGACCAGACGCTCAAGAGTCGCGTCTGGAACGACAGCAAGATCACGGCTCACCACGGCATCATTCCCACCACGGCGCCTTGCCGTATCGATCGGATGAGCGACGAGGAGTTCCGGGTTTACGATCTCATCCGTCGGCACTATCTGGCGCAGTTCCTGCCGGCGCACCAATATGATCAGACCGATGTCAGGCTGGATCTCGCCGGCGAGACGTTCGTGGCCTCGGGCCGACAGGTACAGGTCGAGGGTTGGAAGGTGCTCTTCCCCCGAGGGAAGGGCAAAGGGCAGGAAAGTGACGACGAGGAGCAGGAGGCTGTAGGCGCGCAGGCGCTCCCGCCTCTCCGTCAGGGGGAGAGCTGTTCGGTACAGGATCTACTGGTGAGGGATCGTCAGACCCAACCGCCGAAGCCCTTTACCGAGGGTGCGCTGATCTCGGCGATGAAGAACGCGGCCCGGTTCGTCACAGATGAGCGGCTACGAGCGCGACTGCGCGAGAGTGCCGGCATCGGTACCGAAGCGACACGCGCCGGCATCATCGAGACGCTGCTCAAGCGGGGTTTCATCCGGAAGAAGGGGCGCACGATCGTCTCGACACCGGTTGGCCAGGGGCTCATCGCGGCATTGCCGACTCAGATCAGCAACCCGGGGATGACCGCCCTCTGGGAACAGGCGCTGGATCAGGTTGCCGAGGGGGCGATGACGCTGGAGGATTTCATGGAGCGTCAAAGCACATTGCTCGACAAGCTCATCGGTATCGCGCTTCAGCGTCCCCGGCTGAATCTCCCCGAAGCACCGAGCGAGACCTGTCCCAAGTGCCAGGCGAAGATGCGCAAGCGCAAGAGTAGCAATGGCCCCTTCTGGTCCTGCTCCCGTTATCCCGACTGCGATGGAACCAAGCCGATCGGGAAGGCGAAGCCACGCCGCAAATCGAAGCCCAGGACAGCTCAAGGAGGACAGGGGTGATGCATCACGATGAGTGGGAGTCCAACTGCACCGAGTATCTGGCCGGAACCGGCGAGGAGCCGGGTGCTTTCGACAAGGAAATGACCGAGACAGAAATCGCGTGGGTAGTCGATCAACGGCTGCGCGCTCAATCCTGGGAGACCTATCCCGAGGTGGTACTGGAGACCTTCGCGGGCCGTCCCGATCTCATCGCGACGCGCCGGGGAATCTGCCAGGTCTTCGAGTGCAAGCGCACGTTGACGCTGGGTGTGATCGAACAGGCGAGCCGGTGGCGAACACACTCGCGGCCGGAGCAGGCGGGCATGCCTCATCTGATCTGGGTCGCCTGCAAACGGCCTCAATACCGATCCAACAATCTGCTGTGGTGGCTGTTGCGAGAATTCGATATCGGGCTCATGTCGATCGAGAAGCAGCCCGCCGTGGAGATTCGTTACGGTGGAGAGGTCGAGATTTCCCCGCAGCGCTACAGCATCACTCGGCGGATCGCGCCACGCATTCAACCGGGCGCGCGCCGATCGGCACATCGGTTGATCGACCAGCTCAATCCCGACATGCGTATCGCTCAGCCGGGAGCGAAAGGGGGAGAGACCGAGTACATGACGCCGTTCAAACGCACCATGGCCATGGTGGACGAATTTTTGTCATCGGAGCCGGATAAGGAGCGCCATATCGAACAGATCATCGACTACCTGAACGAGAAGGGTGGCCATCATTACGGCACCGATCGCAGCGCCCGGGGAGCGATCCCTACGCATCTTGATCGACTGGGGTATCCACGCACTCGAGAGTGGGGTTGCTGGTACAGGAGCAAGGCATGAATGTGATTGACACATTACTGCGTCGATTTGGTCTGGTGAGGGTCAGCTATTTGTATGACCAGCTGAATTTTGCCCGCTCTGTTGGAAAACGTTTGGATGAACATCGTGAAACTG
This sequence comes from Gammaproteobacteria bacterium MFB021, assembly GCA_000737985.1. Classification (GTDB taxonomy): domain Bacteria; phylum Pseudomonadota; class Gammaproteobacteria; order Pseudomonadales; family Halomonadaceae; genus Salinicola. Next base: position 5,873 of record JNVT01000084.1, read on the forward strand.
TAGAAGCCATTGAGCAAAGAACGGACTTATTTGACGACTTCTGGCATATCAATCACCTGGCAACACAAGATGACTATCTGATGCGGCTATTCCATCTCGTGCATGGATGTTGGCCAGATGAAACCCATGGAGGTCTACAAAAAACTGGATCGTTTGTGCGGTTAAGGCCTTCGATATTGGGGCCGAGCCGGTTGCCGGAGTATCCGCACCGGCAGGAAGGGGGCCCGACTCCTCCTTGCGATAACGGTGGGACTCATTGATAATTGCCGGTGTACCCCGTTGCCAACTGACGGTCATCAGTTGGTCCCTTTGGACTCTCCTTGGGTCCGAACCCAAAGCGCTATCACCTGGCGAAAGAGCGCACCCCCTCGCAGGCTCCGCTTGCACTACATTGGCGTGTATGCGGGTTCCAGGTTCCCTATGTTTCAGGTCGACCGGTCGTCGACCCCTTCTTCAAGCCTATTTCGACCGGCCAGCCAGTCGTCCTGAAACAGGATGCCTGGCTGGCCGGTTGGACTTTGCTTCACCGTGGCGGCGCCCACCGCCTGACCCCTGGGCTCCCTTTGTGCGGGGATCCGCGCACAACCGTATCGGTCCATCGCCATGATTCGGGACCGGATGCAGTGGCAATCGTCACCATGACTACGAGGGGCATGGCCGATGGCCAGCATAATGGCTGATTCATACTTGCTACCCAAACCGGTATCGGTAGCCGACTGGACGCGCAGTGCTGGTCCTCAATCCCAAGGCGAGGCGGCGAGAATTCGCTGCCCCGGCTTGCGATTGACGATCGAGATTTGGGGTTGACGCCGGGTAGAAGTGGCGTAATCCTGTCGATGTAAGCCGCTGGTCACTGACGGTCATCAGTGACGCCTTTTGCCTTCGGGCAATTCCCGAAGCCGTTAACGCATCCCGAGAGACGGCGCTCACCTGAGCTGGATGCCACTTCCGAATACTCGGCTTCGCGCCGAACCACCCATCCGGGGGAACACTTTCCCCGATGGGGATGGTGTATCTCCTGGATTCCCGTACCTCGATCCAAGGAGCAACACCATGTCTAACTCGACCGATAACCAGTTCTTCGATCTCCATATCACCGGCGTTGGCTACGTCAATCGGATCCGCAAGATCACGCCCAAGCGTGGCGATGCCTTCTGGGCTTGCGACATATCCGCGTTGAATGGCCCTGCCAATGATGTCGAGTATCGCCGTTTCGACTGCCGCGTCAGTGGCGCCGAAGCGGAGAAACTGGTCAAGAAATTCGCCGCAACCGTGGCCGATCGCAAGGAAAAAGGGGCCAACGAGCCCAAGATCCTGATCGGTTTCAAACTCGGCGATCTCTATCCCGATCTGTTCACACGGACCAAGGGCGATCGCGCTGGTGAAACAGCCGTGAGCCTCAAGGCGCGTCTACTGTTCGTCAATTGGGCCAAGGTGGACGGCGACAAGGTTTATGAAGCGCCACGGCGTGACGAAACCGCGTCGACCCCCACCAGTGCCCAGGCTGGCGAAACAGCGTCGCAGGGAACCGATGCGCCTGCCCAACCCGTTGTCAGCGGATCGGTCGGCGCCGCCGAAGCGGTCATCTGATTCCACCTCACTTACCTCACTGATCGGGAAGCTCGCTTCCCGTCAGTGACGGTTTTCATTCCACCCGCCCGGGGATTCACTCCCCGATCGGGCGGTGTATCTCGGCGCGATATTCTGGAGATACGCCTATGAAGCAGAAAAACCACGCGCTAGGCCTTGCCATCGCCGAGGCAATCGAGCGCATCGCCTCAACCATCGTAGCGGCCTGCATACTTGGCGGTGTCATTGCCCACCAGATTCAACTCGCCTATGCGGTGTTGGGTGGGGGTATTGCCACTGTCGTGGTATTGGTCGCTGTCGTATTGAGGGTTAGAATCAATCAAACCATTGACGCAGCCAAGGAGGCTGATGGCCAATGAACGATGAATTCCTGCGGTTTGCAGCCGTAATGGCTCCGTTCCTGATTCTCTCGATCGGTGGTCTGGGCTACGCTTGGCTGGTACTCAAGGATTTGCAAAAACGCCAGAAGCATCGGCATCACTGATGCGAGCTGATGCCTGATGGATTCTGCGACTCTGCTGCTTGGCACGATTTTTGTCGTTCTGACCGTTGCGATGACGATTGCCGGCGGTTATGCCTACTACGTGCATCGCAAGTTGGAAGCGCGACGAAAACGAAAACGCTGATTCAGACAGATTCTTACACGTCATGACAGCCTCCTTCGGGAGGCTGTTTTTGTTTCCCTACGGGAGAGTTCTCCCGATATGGGGGGCTCTCCCGTTTTATTGGAGATTTCCCCATGGGTTACACCTTCCCTTTTGAAACCGAGACTCGTGATGAACTGATCGACTGGCTGCTGGAGCATCAGCATGAACCGAGTCGATGCGAGATCCTTGATCATTCGCGACGAGGCAATGTGCTCTACGTCGTATTTCACAATCGAGTAGACGACTATCGATTCATCGCTGTGTTCTTGCTGCAGGGGCCGACGCCGGCCTCGGGCTGCTCAGGTGATCGCGCCTGGGGGTACAAGGATATGGATGAGTCGATGGGGCCTTATGTGAAGGACTGTCCAGAGCGATTACTCAAGCAATCGGATGTTCAGTGTCCCGAGGCCGTCGCCTGGCGAGAGGCGTGTCGGACGGTGAGGACGGCGAAAGCTCGTCGCCGCCGCCTGGCTAGTCAATCTCGATCGGGTGACCGGCTTCGCTATCATCTGGAAAGCAGTCGTGAGGGTGATGTTGTTACCACGATCGACTTTGTGCGTGCTCACACTTCGACATTCTTCATAGGCCGTGATGCGTCTGGGCGAATGTGGCGTTATCGCTGGGATCGCGTTGTGATCGAGCCACCACCGGCCAGTCACGATTGTAACGCTGCCTGACTGACTTAACGTTTCTTCTCCCACCCGGGGCCATTTCCCGGTGGGATGGCTCCATTCTCTCGAGGAGCCATCCACATGCAATCCTACTGCCTGCAACCCGGTGCGACCGGTGATTCACATAGCGTCTACGAGGGCGCTTCTGCCTGGCCAGCTTGCCCGATCGGGTATCTGCGCCGGGCATACGACACGGAGCGTGATCATGGCCACGGTCCCTGGATCGTATTCGATACGTTGGGTCGGCCCTTCTCCGGTGACTCACCCGAGAAGGCGCTTGACGCTTTCGCCACTCGTCCGATGACGCGGGTCACGCTGATCTAAGTCTCTACCGAGACTACTCACCCATTCGGGGCCACGCCCCGAGGGGGTGGCTCCTTTCCAGTCGATACACGAAGGAGCAATTCCATGAGCGATACTCTCTCCTATCAGCTGGCCCAGGAAGACGTCGATGTCATTCTGGCCGCGCTGAGGCTGTTACAGCGCACGTCCGGATGGGACATACCCGATGCGATTCAGGATATCGGGGGCGAGAGTCTGGATGTGGTCAACATCGACAAGCTATGCGAGGAACTCAACCTCGGCGGTACCGCTAACGACCAGGATGCTCGAGACATTCTGATTCGGCGCTTTCGTGCCGAGTTGTCACGACCCGAGTGGGACTCGGACACGGCGGCAAGTCTGGCGACATCCTTGGCCGATGCTGGCTGGCCGATATTCTTTCCTGAGCATGAGGGCTGGTATCTGGATGTCGTGGATGGCGCCTATGCCGTCGTGGCCCGCGCCAATGGCCCGTTTCGATCGGATGCCGAGGCCGTGGCGTCGATTGCGCGACGGTTTGCCAAGGGGAGTCGATGGCATGGTCAGGTGCTCGACACGATCGGGATGACCGCATGCGGTCATGGCCTTCCGCTGTTGCGGATCCTGGGCTATGGCCCCAATGCAGTCGATGTCGTGGTCTGTAGCGAGCTCCGCCCGGACGACTGTCTCGAGATCGGCTATCGCCCGGATCCCTTCGAGCCGGCCAGCTGGTCGATCTTTCGACGCGATAAAGGGTCTGGCGAGGCAAGGTGGATCGCCGACCGGCCTGATCAGCAGAGTGCGCTGATCTATTGCGCTGGCAGGCTGGGCGCGTCACTCAACGGCGAGATCCTGACCTCGTTTTCCACCTACTTCCATTGATTCACCTCAAACGCCCTTCGGGGCGTTTTTTTTGGCTGTCAGTCAGAATGGAAAGTGCTACGGACCAGTGGTGAAATGGCGTCCTTGCCCGCCGGCATCCTTGCCGGTGTTCCTGGGGGCCTACCGTCCATGGCGCGCATCATGGAGCCAATACGATGCAATAGATAGAGCCCTTGAAAAGAAATAGCTCAAGGCTTCGATGATCCCTTGAGGGTGATATCGCCGACCGGACCCAAAAGCCCTGCCGGTGCAATTAACATTTCCCGTCGCGAGTGCGGGTGGGCTTCGGCACGGTGAACCTGATCACGATCATTCAGGTTCACCGCGCGAGGCCAAACTCGATGTATCCCCTCCAGAAAATCCGTGTCGTCCCCTTAGCATTCTTGATTGCGCTGCTCGCCGGTTGCGCGCATCAGCAACCATCCCAGCAGCCAAGCGAGAGCGAGCGCCTGGCCGCCGACTATCCCGACGCCGAGAAGATGGCCGTTGCGGGAAACAAGGAAGGGCATCATGCCCGCGTCGTGGCCACCGGTCTGGATCAGCCCACCCACGATGTCGAGCCTGATGTCTATCGTGATCGCAATGCGTCACGAGTCGAGGTGATGCGAGGCGGGCGCTACGCCCTGGTCACGGCCAACGCCACGTTGCAGCAGCGCAACCTCCTCGAGCAGACCGTCAATGTCTCGATCCCTGCCTCCATGAGCCCATCGGTGGAGGATGGCTTGCGCTACACCCTACAGCACACCGGTTACAGCCTTTGTGCTCCCCGGGGTGAACCGCAGCAGCTGCTCTACAGCCGGCCATTGCCGGCGGCGCACTTCCGTCTGGGGCCGATGCCACTTCGCGAGGCCCTGCAGGTTCTCGCCGGTAGTGCTTTCGAGGTTCAGGCCGATCCCATCGCGCGAACCATTTGCTATCAGGTACGCGATCAGCGACTGATCGAGGAGACCGGTCATGACGGATGATCGCCAGCGGCCCGTCGATTCCGGTGATCCGGAGCAGGAGCCTCGATCGGAAGCGCCAGTCGATTCGGATACGGGAAGCGTCGGTCGTCGCGAACCCTCGTTTTCCCATCACGGTGATGACGACAGACAGGACTTCAATGACGCCAACCGCGAGGAAACCGGTCACGAGGCGCCAAATTATACCCCCTACGCAGAGAGTCGCAGACGTTGGAGCCCGCTGCGGTTGACGTTCTTGGGGCTCGGGATAGTCGCTGTTTTGGGGCTCATTTACTTCGTTCTATTTGCTGGCTCCAAGTCGGAGGGGCCGACACTGGCGTCTCGATTGCAGTCTCAACAGCAGGTCATCGACCAACTGCGCATGCGGATCGAAGAGCTGCAGAGCGGCCAGGACGAACGTCGCAGTCAGGCCGAGGGCACCAGCAACCGCCTTGGCGAAATCGCTTCACGCCTCGACGATCTCGAGACGAGCCGACAGGATTCGCCCCTGCAGGCATTGCCCGAGCGCGTCCAGGCGCTCTCCCATCGCCTCGAAGAGCTGTCCAGCTCCGTGGACGTGCGATTCAGTGCGGCGCAGGAAAAAGAGCAGTCGCTCGAGTCGTCGATCGAGGAGGTGCGCAAGCTCCGAGCTAGCCAAAAGACCAGCACCCAGCAAAGCCCTCAACGTCAGACACGACGTCAACCCGAGCCGCCGTCACCGCCGTTCTCGGTGTCGGGCGTCGAGCTGCGCGGCGGGCGCAGCTATCTCGCCGTGGCATCCGGGGCCGCCGGGCGCTTGAGCGATCTGCGTCTGGTAGGTGAGGGGCAGAACATCGGGCAGTGGCATCTGTCGTCGATCGAGGGTCACTCGGCGGCGTTCACCATCAACGGCCAGACAGTGGTCGTACCGGTTCCTTGAGGAGAGCCCCATGACGCTGACTCGCAATCGACGCCTGGCTACCGCGCTGCTGCTGTTTATGGCTTTGCCCGTGTGGGCTCAGGAGGGGCAGGACAGTGAATCGACCCGTATAGATCAGACGCGCCTGGAGCAGAGCACGCAACGGGCTGCCGAGGCCTGGGGCCTGAACCAGCAGGAGTATCGCCGCTATGAGTCGATCATGGAGGGGCCGCGTGGCACCTGGTCTCCCGATCTGGATCCGCTGACCGCCTTGGGATTGGAAGCTCGCAGTCAGGCCGAGCGTCAGAAGTACGCCGAGAAGCTGGTTGAAACCGAGCGCGCCCGAGTCGAGGCGGAACTCGCGTTTCAACGCGCCTACGACGACGCCTGGCAGCGGCTTTATCCCAACGACATGCCGGTCAATTCATTCTCCACAAGAGATGGTGAAGACGCGACCCGATCGGTGTTCGGCAGCAACCCATCGGCATCCAGCCAGCGCCTGAATGTGGTGGTGGCCACCGAGGGGTGTGATCAATGCGATGCGACCGTGAAGCGTCTGCTGAACAGCGGTGCGGCCATGGACATCTGGGTCGTGGACTCCAACGGAGACGACGATCGCATTCGCAGCTGGGCGGCTCAGGTCGGCATCCCTCCGGCGAAAGTCCGTGCCGGCAGGGTCACGCTCAACCATGGTGGCTCGCTGAACGTCGACAGCAGTCAGCTGCCACGTGTCGCGCCGAGGGGCTGAGCGATGATCTCTCGCGCGTTTAAAGCTGCAATGACTGGGCTGGTGACGGCGATAGTTGCCGGCATGGCTCACGCCGAGCAACCCGACATCCCGTCAGCCTATGTGGTCGCCGCCGAGGATCATGGTGTACCGCCGGCGGTGCTCTACGCCGTGGCCAGCGCAGAGTCGGTGGTGAGTCTCGACGCGGGTCGTCGTCCTTGGCCCTGGACGTTGAACGTCGCGGGAGAGTCAATGCGCTTCGGCGATCGAACCTCCGCGTGCCAGGCGTTGACTGATGCGCTCGAGAAAACGCAGATCGTCGACGTGGGGATCGCGCAGCTCAACGTGCGCTGGCAACCGCAATTATTCGGCGCTGGCCAGCGGTTCGCGGATCCCTGCGAGGGGCTGAATCCCTACGCCAATCTCGATGAAGCGGCGGCACTCATACGCGCCCACTTCGATGATGCCGGTGATTGGTTGATTGCGGCCGGCCGCTATCACCACCCAGCGGGTGGTCGTCCCGCCGAGCGATATCGAACGGTGGTCAGTCAGGAACTGACTCGGCTTGGAGCATCCCCGTCATTGGAGCTGGCATCGCCGGCGCTCATGGCAGCACGCCAGACGCCGGTCTCGAAGCGATCCCATCGACCAGCTCTAGCGTCAGTGGAAAGTGACCACTCAACAGCGTCGGATGAGGCGCTGACCTGGGTGACCCCAGGCCCACGCACCCCCGACACCGACGTCACTTGGGTAACGCCGGAGCAGCGTCCCTGGATGGCCGAAGTCGCAATCCGATAGGAGACCCCGATGAAACAATCACGCTGCCTCAGCCTGCTGTCAGTGGGTGCGATAGCGCTGCTGTCGACATCTACATGGGCTCAGACTTCCGTCGATCGCCCACCGGGACTGCCCCAACTGACGGTGATCGCCGATCACGGGGGCGAGCCGGCCCGACCCTACTACGTGGCGATCAAGGGGGCCGGGGTCGGTGAGGAGGAAGGCTACTCACCGCAGCTGGGTGGCGAGGCGCGTCCTGCCCGGCCCTTTGGAGAACAGGACATGCTGCCGCTCGAGAGCGAGCAGTTGACGCCTGGCACCGTGACGCCGCGTCAGCTGGACCTGCCAGGCGGATTCACGCCCGTCTTTTTGGTTGGTGACGACGACTTGTCTCGTCAGTGGCTTGCCCAGCGCGGCGACATTCTGCGCGAGATGAATGCGGTGGGGCTGGTCGTGCAGGTAGCCGATGAGCCTTCCTTGCAGGCACTGCGCAATGCAGCCCAGGGGCTCGAGATTCGCCCCGTTTCCGGTGATGGACTGGCCGAGCGACTTGGCCTTCGTCACTATCCTGCGCTGATCAGCCAGCGGGGTATCGACCAATGAGCAGCACTCACCCCCTCGAATCCCTCCTGCGACCCGCCGTGGAGCTCTACACCGTCTGGATCTGCGCCGGCTGTGTCGTTCTATGTATCTGGGCACCCTGGTCGCTGGCACTGGCGCCCAGTGTAGGCATCACTACAGCAGCGGGTTTTGCGGCCTTCGGTACCTGGCGTTTCCGTCAGGCATGGGTCGTGTTGCGCTATCGGCGCAACATGCGTCGCCTGCCGCGCTTCGCGTTGCCGGCGCGCAAGGTGCCCTTGAGCCGGCGGAGCTTGTGGCTGGGCAAAGGCTTCAAATGGGATGCCCAGCACACCCAGCGGTTGCATGAAGCGGCTCAGCCGGCTGCCAAGAGCTACGTCCAGCCGAGCCCCTGGTATCAGCGCGCCCGCCGTCTCGAGCAGTCGATGGAGGGCGGAGCGGTCGGCCAACATATCGCCGCGCTGCTGCGCTGGGACTCGATGCTCAATCCGGTGCGGCCGCTACCACCGGTCGGCGGGCGTCCGGCGCTGCATGCCGTCGAGTGGCGAGAGCACGATGTCTGGATGCCGCTGGGTGAGCGGGTGGGGCACACCCTTGTGGAAGGAACGACCCGCGTGGGCAAGACGCGTCTGGCCGAGATTCTGATCACCCAGGACATCCGGCGCGGCGACATCACGATCTGCTTCGATCCCAAGGGGGACGCGGATCTGATGATGCGCATGTACGCCGAGGCCCAGAAGGCTGGACGGGGTAACGAGTTTTACATCTTCCATCTGGGCTGGCCGGACGTCTCGTGCCGCTACAACGCCGTGGGGCGCTTTTCGCGCCTATCCGAAGTATCGACCCGCGTGACCGGTCAGCTCTCCGGCGAGGGCAACTCTGCCGCGTTTCGCCAGTTCGCCTGGCGTTTCGTTAACATCGTGGCACGCGCTCGGCATGCCCTGGGTGAGCGGCCGAGCTACGGCCAGATCCTGGCTGATGTGGTGAACATCGATGCGCTGTTGATGCAGTACGTCCAACAGATGCTGGAGCAGCAGCTTCCAGGGTCGAACCAACAGATCACCGACATCGAGGGGAAGACCAACGACAAGAACACGCCGCGTAACCTGCAGGGTCGCCACAAGCGGGTGGTCGCGATCGTTCAGTACCTGCAACAGCCAGATGTCATCGAATCGTTGAGCGACCCCGTGCTCGATGGCTTGCTCTCTGCAGTGCGCTATGACAAGACCTACTTCGACAAGATCGTGGCGTCGCTTCTACCGCTGCTCGAGAAGCTGACCAGCGGTAAGATCGCCGAGCTGCTTTCGCCCGATTACGACGACATCGAGGACGAGCGTCCGATCATCGATTGGCAGCAGATCATTCGCAAGAAGGGAGTGGTTTACGTCGGGCTCGACGCGCTGAGTGATTTTGAGGTCGCTCAGGCGGTGGGCAATTCGATGTTTGCCGACATCGTGTCGGTCGCAGGTCACATCTACAAATTCGGGTCCGAGGATGGCCTGCCCGGGGAGGGTGGGAGCCAGAAGCTGCCGATCAACCTGCACTGCGACGAATTCAACGAGCTGATGGGCGACGAGTTCATCCCGTTGATCAACAAAGGGGGCGGCGCCGGCATTCAGGTGACCGCTTATACCCAGACGCTCTCGGATATCGAAGCGCGGATCGGCTCCACGGCGAAGGCCGGCCAGGTGGTGGGCAACTTCAACAATCTGATCATGTTGAGGGTGCGCGAGGAGCGCACCGCGCGATTGCTGACCGACCAGCTGGCCAAGGTGAACGTCTCGACCCGGCTGATGGTGTCGATGGCCAGTGACAATGCCGACGTGAACAGCGACCAGGACTTCAGCTCCTCGGCAGGCGACCGCATCGGCACCGAGTCCGTGGAGATGCTGACGCCCAACGATGTCATCAATCTCCCCAAGGGGCAGGCCTTCGCACTGCTCGAGGGCGGCCAGCTCTGGAAAATCCGCATGCCGCTACCGTTGCCGGACAAGACCGAGGACGTGCCGAAGGACGTGGCTGACATCGCGGGTCGCATGCGCGCCAAATACGCCACGGGCGATCAGTGGTGGACGGGCGTCATGCCGCCGCCGATCCATATGGATTTCAGCAATCCGCCGAGTCTGCATGAGCCGGTCGAGCGTGATGCCGCCGTGGTGGACGGCGGAGCCGGGGAGGTGAGTCATGGCGAGGGATGAGGCACCGGCGCACCGCGCCGAGAAAAAGCGCGGCGGCCTGGTCGGTACGTTGCTCAAGCTGCCGTTCACGCTCATGGCCATCGTCGTGGTGTCGATCTTCTGCTCGATCGTGATTGAGTGGATTGGTATCTACTTCGATTGGTTCAGTCAGACGGGATCCGATCATGCCTATCAGACGATGGTGTCCGAGATGGGGTATCTGGACAGCCAATTCACCCGCTCTCTACTGGTGTCGGCACCGGTCGAATTTGCCAACCGTATCGTGGATACCTGCTATCAGTGGCTGTTCGTGAAGTCGGGCGTTGCAGCTTGGGCCGAATCGGGTAGCGGCTCGGAAGGGTGGCTTGGTGTGGTCAAGACCTACTTGCAGGCGGGCATGTACGTCACTCTGATGACGCTCACACGCTGCGTCATCCTGATTCTGACCTCTCCACTGTTTGTGCTGGCTGCGCTGGTCGGATTCACCGACGGTCTGGTGAGTCGCGATCTGCGTCGCTTCGGTGCGGGGCGTGAGTCGGCGTTCATCTATCACCATGCCAAGCGCATGGTGACACCGATTTTCCTGACCGGCTGGCTGGTTTATCTATCGCTGCCGTTTTCGATCCACCCGAACCTGTTTCTGCTGCCCTGTGCGCTGCTGTTCGGAATGATGATTGCAATCGCAACTTCCAGCTTCAAAAAATATCTTTGATAGTAATGAGGATACGTGAAATTCCTCGACGTGCTTGTTTCAAATTCTGATCCGGTTAAACAGAGCTAATTTACCCTGCCTATTAATTTTGCTCCCTCTAACGTTCGATAACCAGTCGCTTTTAACCTCATGGCTTCAAGGCTACTCCTAGGCGAGCTAGTATTTTTCCATGTGTCCGGTATAGTAGACATATGGAAATGAAAAACGCCACTAACAGCTTCGCAGCACTATCTCAGGAGACTAGGCTGGAGGCTTTTCGGCTGCTCGTGCGCCACGAGCCCGAGGGCCTGCCCGCAGGCGAGGTCGCGCGTCAACTCGACGTGCCGCACAACACCATGTCCGCCCATCTTTCGGTGCTGGCGCGGGCGGGGTGGGTCGTCTCCCGGCGGCAGAGCCGGTCGATCATCTATCGCGCCGATCTTTCCCACATGAGAGAGACGATCCAGTTCCTGGTGCGTGATTGCTGCGCCGGGCATCCGGAGGTATGTGAACCGTTCCTGTCTGCGCTGGGTGGCTGCATCGCTGAAAACAAGCAGGGCGGCGAACGGAACCTCGAAGACAAACCGTGAGAGCGTTATGAAACCGTTGATCTATCACAATCCCGCCTGTGGCACGTCGCGCAACACGCTGGCGATGATCGAGGCCTCTGGCGAGACGCCGGACGTGATCGAATACCTGAACACGCCGCCCACGCGCGAGCGCCTAGTCGAGCTGATCTCGATGATCGGCATCACGCCGCGAGAGCTGCTGCGCCGCAAGGGCACGCCGTTCGAGGAACTCGGCCTGGACGATCCGGCCCTGAGCGATGACCAGTTGATCGACGCGATGATGGCGCATCCGATCCTGATCAACCGGCCGATCGTGGTCACCGACAAGGGGGCCCGGCTGTGCCGACCTTCCGAGCGCGTGCTGGCGCTGCTGGCCAACCCGGTGGCGATGTTCACCAAGGAAGACGGCGAGGTCGTGCGGGCCGATGAGGCCGGGCATGAGTGATAAAGACCTGAGTGCGATGAGCGATTCGGTCGACGCCGACGATCTGCCCAATATCGATCCGGAGAAGCTGCAGCCGATCGATATCGAGGCGCTGGTAGGCACCGACGCGCCGCGTCATCCGCCGAGGATTCTGGTGCTCTATGGCTCCCTGCGCGAGCGCTCCTTCTCGCGGCTCGCCGCCGAGGAAGCGGGCCGGCTACTGCGCTGGTATGGCTGCGAGGTGCGCACCTTCGATCCTTCCGGCCTGCCGCTGCCGGACGATGCCAAGGCGGAACACCCCAAGGTGCAGGAGCTGCGGGCTCTCGCCGAGTGGTCCGACGGCATGCTGTGGGTCAGCCCGGAGCGTCACGGCGCCATGACCGGGGTAATGAAGGCCCAGATCGACTGGATCCCGCTGTCGCTGGGGGGCGTGCGCCCGACCCAGGGCAAGACGCTGGCGGTGATGGAGGTCTCCGGCGGCAGCCAGAGCTTCAATGCGGTCAATCAGCTGCGGATCCTGGGGCGCTGGATGCGGATGATCACCATCCCCAACCAGTCCTCCGTACCCAGGGCATTCACCGAGTTCGACGAGGCCGGACGGATGAAACCCTCGCCGCTCTACATGCGCATCGTCGATGTCTGCGAGGAACTGGTGAAATTCACTTGGCTGACGCGGGGGCGCTCGGCCTATCTCACCGATCGCTATTCCGAGCGGGTCGAGAGTGCCGAAGCACTCTCGCGTCGCGTCAATCAAGGCACTCACTAGAAGCACTCATTAGAAGTACGCGCTAACAAAGCACTCATTAAAAGCACTCACTGAACGCAGGAACATTCGATGCTGGCACTGGCTATTTTCGTCGTCACCCTGGTCCTTGTGATCTGGCAGCCCAAGGGCCTGGGGATCGGCTGGAGCGCACTCGGCGGGGCGCTGGTGGCACTGCTGGCGGGCGTGGTGCAGCTGTCCGACGTCGGTGTGGTGTGGGATATCGTGTGGGATGCGACCTTCACCTTCGTCGCCCTGATCGTCATCTCGCTGATTCTCGACGAGGCCGGATTTTTCGCCTGGGCAGCACTGCATGTCGCCCGCTGGGGCAACGGCCGTGGGCACCTACTGTTCCCGCTGGTGGTGGTCCTGGGCGCGGTCATTGCGGCGTTCTTCGCCAACGACGGCGCGGCGTTGCTGCTGACACCGATAGTGATTGCGATCCTGCTGCGGTTGGAATTCTCGCCGCCGGCGGCGATGGCGTTCATCATCGCCACCGGCTTCGTCGCCGACACCACCAGCCTGCCGCTGATCATCTCTAACCTGGTCAATATCGTCAGCGCCAACAATTTCGATATCGGCTTCGACCGCTACGCGGCGGTGATGGTGCCGGTCAACCTTGTATCTCTGGTGGCCACGCTTGGGGTGCTCTGGATCGCCTTCGGCCGTCGGATTCCCAGGCGGTACTCGCTCGAAGCACTCGCCCCCCCGTGTTCTGCGATTCTGGATCCGCTGATCTTCCGGGCCGCGTTTCCATTGCTGGCGATGCTGCTCGTGGCTTACTTCGTCACCGCGCCGCTGGGCATTCCCATCGCCTTCGTGACCGGGGCCGCGGCTATTGTGCTGATGGCGATCGCCGGTCGCTGGTGGCAGGGAGGCAAGGGAGCCGCCGTGTCAGTCACTGCGGCGCTCAGGGGTGCGCCTTGGCAGATCGTGCTGTTCTCCATCGGCATGTATCTGGTGGTCTACGGGCTGGGCAACGCGGGCCTGACCGATTACGGCGCCAGGGCGCTGCAGTGGCTGGCTGGACATGGCGACTTCATCGCCACCCTAGGTACAGGCTTCCTCTCAGCCACCGTTGCCTCAGTGATGAACAACATGCCCTCGACTCTGGTTGGGGCGCTCGCCATCGAGCAGGCTCAGGTGCCGTCGGTTACGCAGGAGCTGATGGTTTACGCCAACGTAATCGGCAACGACCTCGGTCCGAAGTTCACTCCCATCGGTAGCCTGGCGACGCTTCTATGGCTCCACGTGCTCGCCGGCAAGGGCTACAAGATCGGCTGGGTGCAGTATATGAAGATCGGTCTGATGATTACGCCGCCGGTGCTGCTGGCGGCCCTGATAGCGCTGGCATTGTGGCTGCCAGTCATCTCTAAGTGATGAAAGTCCCAATAATTTTTTCTCCAGCTAAGGTACCTCCCGTTACGTAACATCAAGTTTCCACTAAAACGTTAACTGCCCTCGGGGAGCTAAAAAACAAATTCCTCGGATCATTTACCGCCGCAGTTCAGGAGAATAAATCTAATATCGATCCAGATTAATTATCCAACCTATTTGCAACACTAGCCAGAGATCATTCAATAGTTCAAGAATACCCCGCTGTTTCGCTTAACGTTTCGGGCTGATCCCCGGGTGAGTTGCCTCGACCATGAGGTCATGTCGTCACCACTCACGACGGGACTCAACCATGACGGTGCGCCAACGTTTTTCTTCCTTTCCTCTGATCTCGAGCCTTGCACTTGCACTGGCCAGCGGCCTGTCGCCGTCTGCCCATGCCGGTGACATCGACGAGATCCAGCGCCGCGACCTGGCCCTGATTCAGACCCAGATCGAGCAGATCAAGGTCGTGGTCGATCGCATCGACGCCAGACAGCAGAACGCCGACCCCGAAACCACTCGGGTGTACTTCGACATCCCACGTCTACGCAATGACCTGCACTCCATTACCAGCGGTATCGATGCCTATCTCGCGCCGGATCGTCTGCTGCCGCGTCAGCCTCGGCCGCTCGACGGCGACTATCTCGACGATCGGGGGCAGTAATGGCCGTTTCGACCAGTACTGCCTTCGAGGCCGGCGCGGGCGCAAGCCCCGATACCGTTTACCTGCTGATCGCCAGTGTCGGCTGTGCGCTCGCCGTGTTGTGGCTTACCTGGCTGACCATTAGCGCCTGGCGCGGCTGGACCGGTGGTCGCTTCGGCGAGTGGGTCATGTCCTGGAGCTTTATACGGGGTGTGATGGTCGTGGTGATTCTTTTCTGGCTGCTTCTGCGCTAGCGGGTGCAGCAGAACGCCCCGGTCGGGGCAGCGCCGTCCGCCCACGCCATGGCGGTCGGTTGGTAATCCAACCAGCAAGTGACCCAAGGAGAATCGAGCAATGAAATCCATCATGAATCTTTTCCACCGCGTTCGAGGCGCGCTCAACACATCCGCAGCCGCTCTCATGGCACTACCCTCGGTCGCCATGGCCGCACTGCCTCAGCAGGAAAGCATCACCGAGGGGGCCGACGGTGATCTCTTCGGAACCATCCAGGGCGTTGGGCAGGAGGGCTTCAGCCTTGGCTTCATCGCGCTCGCGGCATTCGCGATCCTCGTCTATATCGTCGGCCTCATCTGGGCCTTCAACGAGTCCAAGAAACGCGGCGAGTGGAGTGTCCTCGGCGCCGTGCTTGGTTTCGGTGTTCTCATGATCGTGGTCGTCATCTGGCTGGCGAACTACGGCGATCCGATCATGGGCGGCTGAGGGAGACGTCGGGCCATGACCATCGAGTTCATTCCCTCTCGCCTGAACGCCACGCCCGTGGTCTTTCGCGGCATGACTGGCAAGGAGCTGGTCATCTGCGCCGCGTCGGGTCTGGTGTTCTTCATCCCTGCCGGGATCGTCGGCTGGGCCATCGTGGGCATGGGGGCCATGGTTCCGACCTGCATGTTCCTGGGCGCGGCTCTGTTTCTGTGGTTCGGCGGCACCTTCATGCGCCGCCTGAGACGGGGGCGCCCCACCTCCTGGGTCTACCGCCGCATCCAGTGGCAGCTGGAAAAGATGGGCATCCCGGTGCCCGGAGGGAGCGAGCTGATCCAGAAATCGATTCGCTGGCGAATTCGCCGCGATCCGGTGCGACGTTCGGTGGTCAGAAAACCCCGTCGTCGCCAGCGTCATCAGGGGAGCCATCATGAGTCGTAAGCGCCATGCCTTGTCGGCGCGCGACGCGCACATCACGTCGCTGCGCGCCGCGATCGGCATTCTCGTCTTGATCTGCGCGGGGCTTTTCTGGGGCTGGAAGACCGCGCCGGATCGGTTGACGGTCTATACCCCGCCCGACTTGCGCACGGGCAGCACGCGTGAGTGGTGGAAAGTCCCCGAGCCCAACATCTACACCTTCGCGGTTTACGTCTGGCAAACCCTCAACCGCTGGCCCGCCAATGGCGAAGCCGACTATCGACGCAATATCGACGCCTACGGCACCTTTTTGACGCCGGCGTGCAAGAACTATCTCCAGAACGAATACGAGCAGCGACGCTCTCGCGGTGAATTGAAAGGGCGCGTGAGAGGTATCTACGAGATTCCCGGTCGTGGGTTCCAGAACGAATCGCCCAACGGCCCGGGTGGCGTGCGTGTGATCGATCGCGATCACTGGATCGCCACGCTCGACATGGGGGTCAGCGAATCCTATGCCGGCACCTCCGTCAGGGACGCCTACGTCCGCTATCCGGTCTACGTCAGTCGCGTGGACAACGATCCCGACAGTAATCCCTGGGGCCTGCAGATCGGTTCCAGTGAAGGCTGCTTTGCCGGCGTACCTCAGCGACTGGGCTATGCCGACGACGACAGCGATGAAGACTCTTCCAGCGAGGTGGCCCAGCCATGAATCCAATCTCGATCCTCCGCCACGGTCTCGTCCTGGTGGCGCTTCTCGTGGCGAGCCAGGCGCAGGCCGTCGAGATCCTGCACTGGGACCGCAAGCCACTGCCCGTCGATCTGCCCGTCGGTAGCGAGCGCGTTATCGTGTTGGATCGCAACGTGCGCGTCGGACTGCCTCGCGAGATCGCTGACGCCGAGACGCTGCGGGTGCAGAGTGCCGGCGGCGCGATCTATCTCAAGGCGAACAAGCCTTTCGACACGCAGCGCGTTCGCATCCAGGACGTCGAAACCAACGAGGTCGTCCTGTTCGACCTGACGGCCAGAGAAAACGGGGCGAGCGACGAGGAAATTCAGGTGGTGTTCCCGGATGGCGAGTCCGCCGATGCCAACGGCCGTGCCACTGACGCCACCTCGTCCTCCGAGAAAACCGATCGGCAATCCAGTGATGCATCGCAGGGTCACACCCCCGTCCCGGTCGTGCTGACTCGCTACGCGGCACAGTCTCTCTACGCGCCGACCCGCACCATCGAGCCTGTCCGTGGTATCAATCGCGTGGCCATGCGACTGCCCGATCGCATGCCATCGCTATTACCAGCGCTGCCGGTGACGGCTACGCCTATCGCTGCGTGGAAACTCGACGGCTGGGTGGTCACGGCGGTGCGGCTTGCCAATCGCGACCCCTCGCGTGCCTTCGAACTCGATCCGCGCTGGCTGCAGGGCGATCTCTATAGCGCCACCTTCATGCATCCGACGCTCGGTCAGCGCGGCAGCGTTCGTGATACTACGACCGCCTTCATCGTGACGCGTGGCCAGCCCCTGGCGCAGGCATTACCGCTCTCCAATTCATCCGACGGCGGGGTCTCCGCCTCCCTCGAGGATGGCATTCGGGTAGGAGGTGACTCATGAAACTGCAGGGCAACGGCCTGTTGAAGGTGCTTGTGCCGCTGTTTCTGGCATTGGCATTGGCCATCGTCGTGATGTGGCCTGGTTCGGACTCGGATCAACAGTCAGCACAGCAAGGTTCTCTCGACAAGAAGGATCCTTCGTTGACGTTGAGTCAGGACGAACTCAAGGCCCTGGGGATCGAGGGGGACACGCCGGAGGACACGGTGGCCACCCTGGTGGGGCAGACGCGGATGATGCGCGATCAAATGAACAGGGTTCTCGATGCCAACGACAAGCTGCGTGAGCAGAACCAGGAGCTGGCCGAGCGCAACGACAATGTGGATGGACGCATCCGCAGTGCCCTGCGCGATCAGCAGCAGGATTTCACGCAAGAGCGTCGCCAGAACCAGCGTGAGAATCAAAGCCTGCTCAACAATCTTCAGGGCCAGATCCGCAACTTGAAGGAGGGTTTCACCGGCGACGCTGACGAGAGCGGCGATGACGACATGCCGATCGGTCTCGGTCTCGAGGGCGGTGGCGGTCCGACCGGTAGCTACAGCTCCGGAGGCAATCTGGCGTGGGTCGAGCCAATGGATCAGCGTCAGGAGACTGGGCGCAATGGCTCGCGCCGAGACGAGGGGTCGGCTTTCCCCACCTCGTTCAAGGCGGTGGCGAGCGATGTTGGTGATGCGGCGTCGCGGGCCAACAGCGCTATCAAGGCCAGTGCGACGGGCCAGCCGGACGAGGCCACGGTGGAGCCGGTGTATACCATCCCCGAAAACTCGACCCTGATGGGCTCTCTGGCCATGACGGCGTTGTTGGGACGGGTGCCTGTCGACGGCACGGTCAACGACCCGTATCCGTTCAAGGTGATGATCGGCAAGGACAACCTCACGGCCAACGGCATCGAGCTGCCCGAGGTCCGGGCTGCCGTCGCCAGTGGCACCGCCACTGGTGACTGGACCCTCTCCTGTGTGCGCGGAAACATCACCAGTCTCACCTTCGTCTTCGAGGACGGCACGATCCGCACGGTGCCATCGCCGGAAGACGTCAATCAGGGCGGTGGCGGCAACGATAACCGCAGCAACCAGAACCAGACCATCGGTGGAGGCGATTCCATCGGCTGGATCAGCGATCAGGCGGGCCTTCCCTGCATCAGCGGCATGCGCCGCAGCAACGCCCAGCAGTATCTCGGCACCCAGGGGCTTTTGACGGCCGCCGGCGCCGGCGCGGCGACGATGCTCTCGGATGATGACTCGACGTCGATCACTTCATTCGGCAGCGACGGTTCCATTTCTCAGGCCATGAGCGGCAACCAGGCCGTGGGGCAGATCCTCAGCCAGGGCGTCAACGACATGAGCGAGTGGGTCAATAAGCTCTATGGCGAGGCGTTCGCGGCGGTCTACGTGCCGCCGGGGCAGAACGTGGCCATCCACATCAACAAGCAGCTGCCGATCGATTACGAGACCGAAGGGAGGAAGGTGCGCTATGACACGTCAACCGCAACCACAGTCGGGCTCGACTGAATATCGCGCGGCGACGCGCATCGCGATCGCCGCACTGGGTTTGATCAGTCTCGCGATGCTCTCGGGCTGTGCGACCTCGAAGGATGAATTGATGCCGACCAACGGCATGACCATGCAGGAACTCTGGGAACAGGGTTCCACGGTCGGGGGCGACAGCCAGCGGACCGGCAGCCCCGGCCAGCGTGCGGTGGACGCGGCTCGCGGCGCGCTGCGTCGTCCGATTGGAGACGGCGAGATGCGAGCCGAGCAGACGCGATACACGCGGGAGGCGGCCAACGAGATCTATAGCCAGTTCTCGCGTTTACCCAATCCCGACCTGGTGATGTTCGTTTATCCCCACCTCGCCGGTGGTGAGTCGGTGCCGGTACCGGGCTACTCCACGGTCTTTCCGCTCTACAACAAGCCGCAGTACGCCATGCCCGGGGAGGGCGCGCGACCGGCAGGGAGGACGCGCTGATGTCGCTCAATGCGCTCATGAACCGCTGGTTCGGCCATGCCGACCAGCGCGAGGAGGACGCCGCTAACCAAGAGGAGGACAACTCTCGCGGTGGGCGGCCGACATCGGTGCCGCGCGGCAAGCCGATCACCGAACGCGACGTCGACAAGCTTTACGAGCGCGCCCCTTCGTTCGCCAACTATTTGCCATTTATCGAGTACCTACCGGCATCGCAGAGTTTTCTGATGGACGACTGTCGCTCGGTGGGGATCGTGGCCGAGATCGTGCCGCTGGCCACCGAGGGACGCTCCGAGGAGTGGCTGACCGCCAAACGTGACCTGATTGAGGGAGCGTTTCAGGACGCGCTCCCGCAGCACGACAACTCTCCCTGGGTGGCTCAGATCTACGCGCAGGATGAGGTCGACTACCGCGACATCATGGAACGCCTGAAGTCCTACATCGACTGTCCGGATCCGGAGTCGACCCGGGCCTCCAGCGGGCTGCTGGAGACGGCTTACACCCAGGAGTGGCTGGGGCAGTTCGAGCGCCACCTCAAGTCCATCTCCCAGGAGGGGGGCGTTTTTCACGATGACGTGGTGACACAGACGCAGTGGAAGGGGCAGACCCGGCGCACACGATTGGTGCTGTATCGCCGTCTCAACAAGCAGGCACAGTCCGGCCGTGGTCAGCCGCTGACGCCCGAGGAAGAGGCCAACATGGTCTATGACCGACTGGCGTCGGCGCTCGAGGGTGTGGGCCTCACACTGCGGCGTTACGACGGACGCGACTTCCATCGCTGGATGGTGGTCTGGCTCAATCCCCGACCGGCCATGTCTCCCGAGGACCCGCAGGCGTTCTACGACCTGGTGGAGTATCCGGGCGACGACAATTTGCCCTATGACTATGACCTGGGCGGCGACGTGCTCTTCAACGCCCCCGAGTCCGACGCCGACAAGGGCCTGTGGTACTTCGACGGTCTGCCGCACCGCTGTCTGGTGGTTGATGAGCTGCGCCGACGTCCGGACATTGGTCACATCACCGGCGAGGTCAAGCGTCAGGGTAGCAAGTCCAAGGTCTCGAACGCGTTGATGGACGTGCTCCCCGAGGGAACCGTGATGGTGTTGACCATTGTCGCGTCACCGCAGGAGCCGCTCGAGGATCATATCAATCGGCTCAAGGACAAGGCGCACGGGGATAGCGTGCTCGCGGTCAGCGTGCGTCGGGACTGCGAGAAGGCCAAGGAGTTCATGGCCGAGCGCCATTATCTGTATCAGTCGTCGCTTGTGTTTTACGTGCGTGGCGAGGACGAGACGGATCTGCGACAGAAGTGCCAGGCACTGAGCACCAAGCTGTATCAGTCGAGCCTGAAACCGGTGGAGCCGGAAGACGAGATCGCTTCGCTCAACACCTATCTGCGCTGGATGCCGATGGCGTTCGATCCCGACAAGGACGCGCGCAACCGCTGGTACACGGCCTACAACTACGTCCAGCACCTGGCCAATTTGAGCCCTTTCTTCGGGCGGGCTCGAGGCACCGGTCGTCCGGGACTGACGATGTTCAATCGTGGCGGCGAAACGCTCTCCTTCGACCCCTTTCATCTGGCCGATCGCGAGAAGAACGCCCACGCCTTCATCAGCGGGCCGACGGGGGCGGGCAAGTCGGCATCGCTGACGGCAATGTGTGCCCAGCTGATGGCGGTGCGTCGGCCGCGTCTGTTCATTCTTGAGGTCGGCAACAGCTTCGGGCTGCTCGCCGACTACTTCGAGCGCAATGGTCTGAGCGTGAACAAGGTCAAACTGTCGCCGGGTTCCGGGGTGTCACTGGCGCCGTTTCTGGAAGCCCACCGTCTGCTCGAGGACGAACACGCCCGCCGTCGCGCTGCCGAGGATGCCGAAGCGCGTGCACGAGGGGAGAGCGTCGACGACGCGCTGCCCGCACCGATCGAGGATGACGACGAGGAGGAGGATCTCGACGAGGACAAGCGTGATCTACTCGGCGAGATGGAGATCACCGCACGGTTGATGATCACCGGTGGCGAGGAAGAGGAAGAGCGGCGCTTCCGGCGTGCCGATCGACGCATGGTGCGTGATGCCATCATGCGTGCCGCACGATTGACCTTCGAGGAGGCACGCCCCTGCAAGACCGAGGACGTGCGGGAGGCCTTCTTCGCGATCTCCCGGGATCCCGACGTTCATGAAGAGACCCGGCGCCGCGCCAACGAGATGGGCATGAATATCGGCCTGTTCTGCGATGGATTCGATGGCGAGGTGTTCAACTCGACCGGCGATCCCTGGCCGGAGTGTGACGTCACACTGGTCGATCTCGCGACCTATGCCCGCGAGGGGTACGGCGCGCAGTTGGCACTGTCGGTCATCTCGATCACCAACATGATCACCAACCTGGCCGAGCGCACCCAGTACGACGGTCGTCATATCGTGCAGATCATCGACGAGAGTCACGTCGTGACGGTCAATCCGCTGCTGAGCCCGTTCTTCGTCAAGGTGGGCAAGATGGGCCGTAAGCTCATGTACTGGCTCTGGTTCGCCACCCAAAACGTGGAAGATTTCCCGGACGCCGCCGAGAAGCTGCTCAACATGATCGAATTCTGGATCTGTCTGGTGATGCCGCCCGACGAGGTGCAGAAGATCAAGCGCTTCAAGTCGCTGTCGCCGGCGCAGGAGGAGTTGCTGCTCTCGGCATCGAAGATCTCCAAGAAGTACACCGAGGGCGTGGTGCTCGCCTCGGCGGTGGAATCGCTGTTTCGCGTCGTGCAGCCGAGCCTCTCTCTCGCGCTCTCGGGTACCGAGGGGGACGAGAAGAAGGCACGCCGCAGCATCATGCTCGAGAAGCGTTGTTCCGAGCTGGAAGCGGCCATTCATATCGCGAAGGAGATGGACGCCAAGCGTGGCTTCATCGACGAAGCCGCGTTCGAGTCCGGCGGTCTGGCTCAGCGGGACGAGGATGTCGCGGTATGAGTCACAGCGGCATCAACGAAGTGATGAGTCTCGTCGCCGTGGTCGTGGCAGGGTTACTGGCTCTTGGGATTATCGGAGCCATTCTGGCTGTCCTGTCCGGCCGGCGTGGTCGTTCACTCCCCTATATCCCCCAGGCTTCCCTGAATACCCCTGCCGAGCAGGTATTCTACGCCGCCGTTCATCGGGCCGCCGGCTCGTCGGCCCTGATCGCCTGCAAGGTCCGGATCGCCGACGTGTTGCAGGTGCGCTTTCGCAAGCGGCATCGCCGCGATCAGCGGTGGTGGCGCTATTTCCGCCTGATCAGTTCGAAGCATGTCGATCTCGTGGTGTGCGAGCCACGCGGTGGGCGAATTCTCGCCGCGATCGAACTCGATGACCGCAGTCATCGCCGTCGCGATCGTAAGCGGCGTGATCGTTTCGTTGACGACGCCTTCGCGTCGGCGGGCGTGCCGCTGTTGCGTTTTCCGGCCAGCGGTCGCTATGACGCGCGGGAGATTCAGGAGCGTCTGATGCCTTACCTCACGACCCCGAAAGAAGGATCGGTTACATGCCACAACTCCAGATCGACGACGCGGTGAGCACGATGAACCTCGACGCGAGAGCGCGCACGCTGCATCTACTCCCGGTCCTGCAGGTCGATCCCTTCGATGGTGTCGCGCTCGAGGACATCACCCTGTCGGTATCGGCGAGCTGGCTCGACACTCCCGTCATTCCTGCGACGGGCTGGACACTTCGTCAGCCGTATCCCAATCGACTGTATTTCGTCGGTGGATCCGACGACTGCCATCTGGGTCACTTCATCACGCTGCCAGAGGGGCAGCAGGCCGGTGAAGTGACTTTCCACTGGACTGTGGACGTCTCGGCGTTGCCGCCCGGTCACTTCCAGATCACGCACCGGCTCGACCTGGTGTTCGAGGAGGGGAGTGGAAACACCTGGTCGATGGATATCGCCAACTGGTGGGCGCAGAGCGAGTTTGCCACTGAGGAACACGCCGCGCCCGATCTCGGGCGCAATCGGTTTTCTCGTCTCAAGCGGCAGGGCTTTTCGCCAAGCCGGCGTGCCCACGTCAGCGAAGCATTGCGGGATGGCTGTCGCTACCTGGATATCCACGAGTCACTCGAACTGCCGGCGATCACCCTGGGGGATTGCTGGACCATCGATACCTACGGCGGAGACACCGTTCATGAATGCCTGGAGGCGCTGCGATGAAAGCTCACAACCTGCTTTACGCTGTCGGTCTGACCCTGATGATGCCCGTATCGGCGCAGGCCACCGGTATTCCGGTGCCTGATGTGCCGGACACGCCCCCTCCCGCTGCGCTGCAAGACCTGACAATCAACGGCCAGCCCGTGACGACGGACACCATTCGGCGGGTCGAGCTGGAGGGACCCATCTACGAGGTGCGGCTGCGAAACGGTGACACGTTCTACAGCGACGCTCAGGGACGTCACATGGTCGTGGGGAGTCTTTACGACAACGGCCCCGACGGACTCATCAACGTCACAGAGCAGCACGACCGTCAGGATCGGCTGGACCAGCTGAGTGCCATTCCAGAGGGGGGCACGGTGGATTATCCCGCCCAGGGCGAGGAGATCGGACGCATCACCGTCTTCACCGATACGACCTGTCCCTACTGCCAGAAACTGCATCAAGAGATCGATCAGCTGACACAAGCTGGCGTCACCGTGCGCTACGTGCCGTTTCCTCGTGCCGGCAGCCACTCTCCGGCGGCCAATCAACTGGCTCAGGTACTTTGTTCAGAGTCACCCACTGATGCCATGACCCGTGCATTTCATGGCGAAGCTCTCGCGTCCAGACCGTCGGAGAGTTGCCAGTCAGCCGTTGATGACGGTTTTGCGCTGGGACAGCAGTTCGGGGTGCAAGGGACGCCCTCCATCGTGCTCCCCAATGGCGAGATGGGCGAGGGCTATGTACCCGCGCGACAGCTGATTCAGGCGGTCGGGATATCCAGCTCATGAATCCGATGCGACAGCGACAGATATTCATCGACGCCATGCAGTTTGCAATCGATGACGACGAACCGGCCACGTTCCTGCGGTTATGGCTCGAGGGGGATTGGGAGTCTCTTCAGCGTGACTGGCCAGACTACCGGGTTCCCGAAGAGCTGCAGCGTCACAGTCATCCTGGACCCTGACCCGATCATTCCGCGTCGGGAAACATGCTGCACGCGTTTAACGTTTTCCGACGATTCACCTCCTCCCAGATGTCAGCCTCTGAACAATACCCTCACTCGGGAGCCCGACCATGTCTTTCTTTCCTCAGCTGCGGCCACTTGCCGTGCTGTCATCGCTCTGCCTGCTGGCCTGGGGGCAGACCGCTGTCGCCGGCGTCGAGGTGTTTACGATTGCGGGAGAGCCGGTCGTCAATGTGCCGGCATCCGCTGCCGTGGTCGAGCTGGATGCGCCGGCGCGTCTCGACGCTCGGCTGTCACAGGATCTTCCCGCTGACCCGTCACGGGCCAAGCAGATGCTGCAATCGCGCATGAACGACCCTGAGTGGCAGCGGACGCTGCAGGACTATGGCCAGCTCTATCAGGGGGTGGCTCGTGCCTGGATGCTGGGCATAGAGAGAGTACCTGCCGTGGTGGTCGACAGCCAGTACGTGGTGTACGGCGAGCCGGACATCTCACGCGCGCTCGAGGAGATCGAACAGGCGAGGGGAGAGCAACCATGAAGCGTTCTCTCACGACATTGCCTGTTGCCGTTGCCTTCGCGCTGATCGTCGGGCTGGCCAGCATGACAAGTGCCCCCCGAGCGCAGGCGATCACGACGCCGGAGATCCTCCAGTCGTCGATGAGCACCCAGTGCCTCGACTACCAGGTCATCGGTATGTGCGCCTGGCTCTACTGCTCAGCCTGGGGTTGCACGGTTCGAACCTCGATTCGGGTCAAGCACTACATTCCCGAGCTGGTCGTCAGCGCCTATGAGAACACCGGTGATAACCCCTGGACCGAGATCGCGATGCTGTCGCCCCCGACGGGTGACGCCCTGGGCGGTGGATCCGCGCTCGAGTCCGTCGCGCAGCAGCATTCGAACACGCATTTCAAGAACGTCGACGCGATCGGCCATCCCTCTGAGCTGTTCTATCGGTTCGCCAGCGGCTTCGGCTGGTTCTGTGAGAGCAACTCGCAACCACTGATGCCGTACTTCATCTCGACCCTCGATGCGCTGGCCTGGCGCTCTGGCGTGCCGGAGATGGCCTACCCCGAAGCGCTGACACCGGGCATGCGAGAGATGGGCAGTGTGGACGACCTCTGGAGCCCGATCTACCCGCGCAGTGGCTTCGTCTCCCAGACCCACGACTACAAGGTTGCGGCGACGGCGGCACAGCGTGCTGCCGACGTCGTGACGCGCAGCGGACAGCCTCACGTCTATCAGCCCCTCATCGCCCGGGATTCCGAGAGCAGCGGCATATGGGGGCCGAATCCGGTCAAGGAGGGTGATGCCGAGACCCACGAGTGGCAGGAGCTGGCACCCAACATGCGCATGTCCTGCTCGACCTTTCCCGACGGTGGCGAGAACGATCAGCTGCAGGAACCGGGCGACTACGCCTGGGCGCTGTGGCGGCCCTATCGCTGTTGCAAGAAACGCGGCCAGGAACTGCTGTACTTCACCGGAGAGTAAGCCATGAAACGAACCCTAATTCCGCTGACCCTCTCGGTAGCTCTCGCGACACCGCTGCTGGCTCAGGCGCAGTCCGCGGACAGCCTCTATTACGACATCGGGGGTGCCGCCCCGTTTGGTGCCTCGGCAGGGCTGGGACATGGCCCCAGAGCGCAGGGACTCGGGGTCAGTTGGGACGTCAATGCCACCTGCGGCAACTTCGACGTGGGATCGACGGTGAGCAATCAGCTCAACGGCGTCACCAACGGCTTCCAGAACATGATGGGCAGCGTGGTCTCCAACGCGACTGGCGCGGTGGCCAGCCTGCCCGCGATGATCATCCAGCGCTCCAATCCGGCGCTATACGACCTGCTGACCAACGGTGTCATGCAGGGCCGGCTCGATTTCGACAAGTCGAAGCTCTCCTGCCAGCGCATGTCCGAGCAACTGGCCGATGCCACGATCGGTGGCCAGATGCAGCAAGCGGCGATGGCAGAGAATTGGCAGGACATTGCGGCCGGCAACACGGATGCCGTCTCAGCCCAGGAGCAAGCCGAAGCCCAGGCTGGCAACGCTGGCCGGACCTGGGTCGGCGGGCAGAAGCGTGGCGGCAGTGGTCAGCAGCCGATGCGGGTGGTCGAGGACACGGCCAAGGCCGGGTACAACCTGCTGTACGGTCGCACCGATCCCACGAGTGACGAGTCAGTATCCGGTGGGGGCGACGGCTGGGGATCGGTGGCGACCTCGAGCGGCGATTGGGTCGGCGGGGGTGGCATCGCCGGCGGCAATGGCGATTCAGGCGGTAGCGGCAACGACTGTCAGGGCGGCATGTGTACCATTTGGGGATCGCCCTCCGCCGCCGCCGAGTGGACCAGGAAGATCGTCGGCGATACTGAGCTGCGTTCCTGCGACGGCTGCGAGAAATCCGAGACCATTGCCGGTACCGGTCTGATCCGAGAACTCGAGGACGAGCAGAGCGATATTCACGAGACGCTGATCGGCATGCTCAACGGTGGCGAGATCACCCAGTCGAAGCTCAATGACGTCTCCGCCGGCAATGGCCTGGCTGTCTCGCGCGGCGTGATCGAAGCCATGCGTAGCGATCCCCAGGGGCCGCTGCTGGCCCAGCGCCTCTCCAGCGAGATGGCGCTGGCTCGGACTCTGACCAAGGCGATGTGGGCGCGACGCGCGTTGATCGCGGGATCCAGCGACCCCGGCATCGAAGGTAATCCCGAGGGCATGACCGCGCTGGACCGCAAGGTCGATGCCTTCAACCGCGACATCGAACTGCTGCAGAGCGAGATGGAGATCCGCAAATCGCTGGCCAGCAGTGCCGCGATGTCCGCACTCCGTCGTGCCTCCAACCGGGCCAGTGGCGCGGTGCAGGACGAGTACAGCTCGCCACGCAGCCAACTGGACGGTCGCGGCGCGCCCGTCGACACCGAGTAAGGGCGTGATGATGTCGATGCTCAAACGCCACCCACTCCTGTTGGGCCTGATCGGATTGGTCGCCGCTTTCATCGTCGGTGGTGTCGTCGTCTCCGTGGGCATGCGGCTCTACGGCGGCATTCAGGAGTTCCAGAACGCGTTGGGCGAGCATCGCTACTGGCTGCTGGTCTGGCGCCTGGTCTTCTATGGCTCGCTCGTCTTCCTCTGGATCCGCATTGGACGCCGGCGTCTGCTCGAGCGCGTGGCCGAAGATCGTGACGGCGGCAAGCAGGGCCGGCTGCTCCTGCACAAACTCGAGCGCATGATCCTGATCGTCGTGGTGCTGATCGAGGGATATAACCTATTCACCTGGTGGGGGGCCTGACATGGCGACGTTTGCGGTCAATGACTACATGGAAGGCACCATGCTCACCCTGGGGTGGGTAGTGAACAACGGCATCTGGGATGCACTGACCTCGACCGGCATTGCGGTGGTCCCGTTCATCGCGCTCGTCGCCGGCGAGTGGTTCCGGGCACGTCAGGAAGGGGATGACGAGGGGAACAAGGGCGTCCTTTCGCTCAACCGGATTGAGTCTCGGCTCTACGTCATGCTGCTGGTGCTTGCCTTCACCTGCGTGCCCGTTTTCACCCTCAACGTGAATCCGGTGAACGTGAACCAGGAGCACGCCGATCAATGCGGTACGGTCATGATGTCGTCCGGCCAGTGGGGCGAGTCGACCATGACCTCGATCGACGGTCAGCAGCCGAGAGTGCCCATGTGGTGGGCGCTGACCCACTCGATCTCCAAGGGGATCACCAACGTCGCGGTTTCGAAGATCCCCTGCACCACGGACTATCAGTCCGTGCGTACCGCCCTCGATCTGACCTCGATCTCGGACCCTGGCCTCAAGCGCGAGGTGGGTGAGTTCCAGCTCGCTTGTTTCGGGCCGGCCCGCAACAAGCTGTTCCAGAGCGGCACGACACTGGATCAGGCAGCTAGTGAAGACGTTGACTGGATCGGATCGGATTACTTCCTCGAC
This sequence comes from Gammaproteobacteria bacterium MFB021, assembly GCA_000737985.1. Lineage (GTDB taxonomy): Bacteria > Pseudomonadota > Gammaproteobacteria > Pseudomonadales > Halomonadaceae > Salinicola. The sequence goes on from JNVT01000084.1 coordinate 34,279, forward strand.
ACAGGTGGGTACTACGACAGCTTCTACGCGCCCCGTCCAATGCCAGGCTTTCCCTACCAGGCTAGTCGGGATCAAGCACGTCCCAGCACCGGGCCCGGGCAACCGGGATACCCGAGCTGCCGAGAGTGGTGGAACGATGACTCCGTAGGCCTCGCCTCTCGCCTCAAGGATCAGGTCGATACATCGCTGTGGTCGCGGATGCAGAGCTTCTTCCCTACTGGATCCTCCGCCGAGGAGTACATGATTCGCCGCATGGTGAGCCCTCGTTCGGGTGCGGCCAACGGCAACACCGAACAGGCCTCGATCGGCTATCGCAGTCTGGACGGCGGAATCACAGATGACGTCTCGTCGGCCGCTGCCATGGTCGGTAATGCTCTCGGCACCATTCCGTTCCAGGCGGGCATGGATAGCCTGAGACAGTCACTGCCCATGATTCAGGGCATCATGCTGATGGCCATCATCATCTGCCTGCCATTCGTCTCGGTGGCCTCGGGCTACTCGGTGAAGGTCGCAGGCCTCGCGATGTTTGGCCTGTTCGGACTGTTCTTCCTGACGTTCTGGTGGGAGCTGGCCAGGTGGCTCGACTCACACCTGATCGACCTGATGTACGGCAGTGACGCCGCCAAGATGAGCTGGCTAGCCGGCGTGGAGAACGGCAATGACAAGATGGTGCTGCGGTTCGTGAACGGAATGATGTTCCTGGTGCTGCCAGGAGTCTGGGTCGGGACAATGGCGTGGGCTGGAGCGGGTGCTGGCAGTGCAATTTCAAGCGGGATAAATAAAGCTGGCAACGAGACTCAAGGGGCGGGTGCGAAAGGTGGAGACATCGCGCAGAAGGGGGCCACAGGTGGGAAAGGCTGATGATAAATTTAGAGGGTGCCGAAGCTACTTCGGCACCTTCAGTCTTGGATTTTGAGCCCGCCCATGTAGTCTCCGGGGCCTTCAGGTCCACCGTGGTGATACCCATCAGGAATTATTTGGCAGTCCTCATCGATCGAGTTTCGTGCTTTGCTAGACGAGCCATCTTCGTGAGGCACTGTCAGGGATACCTGACTCAACGTCCGCAACAGTCCCTGAGACTCATTGGTCCCAAACAGCAGGGCAGACGTGAACGCTACCGAACCCTTGGCCAGCTTTCTTGCCTGGTTCTTACCTCGGGGTTCAACGACCGCACGCGGCGCATTGTCGCTTTGCCCCGCTCGAGTGCCGAACAACTCGCGTGCGTTATCGTTCCAGAGCAATTTTTTGAGACCCATTGGAGCCTCCATGGATAGAGTTGCAATAGCTATACAGTAGCGCTGTCGCTGTTCCAGTGCAATTTTTCAGGAAAGCCACGGACCTGAATGATGGATCGGTGGGAAGCTTTTATGATGCATTTGTGATGCATTTATGGCGCACCAAAACGCCGAGGAGAGTGCCATGGGTACCGAAGCCCTGCGTGAGCCTACCGAGCCGAGCGCCTACCGGGCACCGGATAGCTTTGACCGTTTTGTCGAGGATCTCAGGACGGCGGCGCGCCCCGGCGGCCAACCCATCATCAGCCCGCGCCTATTCGCCAGCGCTCTCAGCATGGACGTCCAGATGCTGGCCAGCCGTGCTCACGTTCACCGCACGACGATAGCTCGCGCGGCGGGTGCGGAAAAGCTCCAAACCTTTCTGCGCGATGCCATTCGCGTACTGGCAGCAGCGACCGACATCAACGGCAATTTCCACGATGCCTTGTTCTGGTTCCGCAACGAGCCTATCAGCACCTTCGATTACCAGACTGCGGAGCAGTTGGTCAGCGATGGGCGGAGCGAAGATCTGCTGCGTTACCTCCGAGCCCTTCAGGCTGGGGTAGTCGGGTGATCAGGCTCGCACAGTTCACGTCGGTGACTTACCGCGTTCATGACCCCAAATGGTCATTTATGGCGATGAGCGGTGCAGGCGCGGGAGAGCACGGACGAAGGTTGAACAGGATAGACCTGCCGGCGCTCTATCTAGCGCTTGATGAGGCTACGGCTATCGCAGAATACAAGCAGCTGTCAGCGCTCATGCCGCCGGGCCTGATCGTGAGCTGTGAACTGGAGGTCTCTGACTTGGACTCGTTGCCTACGACCCTCATGGCCAACTGCCGCGCGATTCCAGCTCCTGGATATAGGCCCTCCTGAAAAAGGAAAAGCCTACGGCAAAAGGATAGGAAGGGAAGGGGGAGTAAGGGGAAGGGGGTTACCCGGTTGTTTGAACATGACAACCCCAAAGGGCCGGACGAGGGAAAGGGCCAAAGGGCGGCTCCACGGATAGTCGCTACTGAGAGTCTTCCGTTTCGAGTTGGCCAAGTGACTTAGGCTCACCTTCAGTGTCAGCTTTCGGCCAAAGCGGACATTTAGATCTATCTCGCCCCAATGGCGAATCAACCGAGAGCCTCCAGCACAAAACCACGCTGAATCGAGCAACCCTTCATAAAATGCAGTTTTCCATGAATCACGATTGCATGAGTATCCATTTATCGCGCCTGAACTCCAAGGGGACGCTCCTAAACTCAGGATTGTCTGGCGCAGTGTCAAATTGATAGCTTACCAAGGCTGATACCAGATCAGTTGCCTAGGGACAGAGCACGCGCTTTCTACAACAACGTGCACGTTAGAAGGAGTGAACATGCCGGCTATCAAAAAAATCGTGGTCAAGAATTTCAAAAGCTTCTGTGACTTGAATCTTGAGTTCGACCCAGGCAAGAACGTCCTGATCGGCGACAACGAGACTGGCAAGAGCAGTGTGCTATTGGCCTTGGACCTGGCGCTGAGCGCGAGTCGCAGTCGCGTCGAGAACATAGGCTATGAAGCCTTGCTTAATCAGGGGGCAGTGCAGAAATTCTTGGCAGGTCCTGCGACGCTGGACTTGCTTCCCGAGGTCATTGTGGACGTGTTTCTCGAAGAGGGAGACGAACAGGGTTTTCATGGTACCCAAAACGCTCTGGGAACGCAGACAGATGGCCTACGTATGAGCATCGTCCCATTGATCGAGGAGTTCGGCCAGACAATAGTCGATCTACTCAAAGCCAACAGGAACAGCTTTCCCTTTGAGTATTACAGCGTGCAGTTCTCGACGTTCGCCGGGGCGCCTCACGTCACCTACCGGCGGCCGGTCAAGCATCTGATGATCGACAGCTCTCGTGTTGACAGTGAACACGCCGCTCGCGAATACACCCGCGCGGTGTTCGGATTCCATACCGAGGTGGGGGATCGCTACCGCCTCGAAAATCGCTACCGGCAAGGGAAAGAAGCGTTCGGTCGAGAGAGCCTAAAGGACTTGAACGACACGCTCGGCGACTATCAGTTTGCCTTGCGAACCAGCTCGCGCTCAAACCTTGAAACCGATTTGGTGATCACCAAGGGCGGCATCCCTATTGAGAATCGCGGCAAAGGTGAGCAGTGCTTCATCAAGACCAGTTTTGCCCTGCAGAAACACGAGGAAAAAGGGAGCCTGCACGCGCTGTTGCTGGAGGAGCCTGAAAACCATCTAAGCCACACCAACATGAAGCGCTTGGTTGAGAGGCTGGCGGACACTACAGGCACTCAGTTGTTCATCGCTACGCACAGCAGTCATATCTGCGCACGGCTCGATCTACGTCACGCGCTGCTGCTCGGATCTGGCCATGCGGGACGATTGAAAGACCTGTCGGAGCCCACCGCAAGTTTCTTCATGAAGGCGCCCGATAACAACGTCCTTGAGCTCGCGCTCTCCAGGCGAGTCATCTTGGTCGAGGGCGATGCAGAATTCATCCTCATGGAGCATTTCTACACGCAGCAGGCAGGCCATCTTCCCCAGGCTAATGATGTGCACATCATCTCGATCGGCGGAACGAGCTTCAAACGCTATCTGGAGCTCGGAAGGTTCCTGAATATTAGAATCGCCGCAATTCGGGATAACGACGGTGACTATCAACAGAACTGTGTAACAAACTACGAAGGCTACCTGTACGAGTCGGCCAAGATCTTTGCCGATCCAGATCCTAAGCGAAGCACCTTCGAGATAGGGCTGTACAGCGACAACCAGAAAACCTGCGACGACCTTTTTGCTGCGGGGCGAAAAAAGCTGACCGTTCAAGAGTACATGCTCAAAAATAAAGCGGATACCGCTTTCGAGCTACTGACTAAGAAGTCCGCTGAACTGACCGCCCCGAAGTACATACAGGAAGCGATCGAATGGATAAGAGCGTAATTTTTTCCGTTGCAGGATCCGGAAAAACCAGCCTGATCATTGAGCGTCTCAGCCGTGATCAGCGGGCATTGATCATCACTTACACGGACAACAATCACCGGCACCTGCGTAACAGGATCATCCAGAGATTTGGGATGATCCCATCCAACATCACGCTCATGACGTACTTCTCGTTCCTGCATGGGTTCTGCTATCGACCCTTGATGCAATTGCAGCTAGGAACCCGAGGCCTGAATTTCAGGCGCCCGCCCGACAGGCACTACCCCCTGGACAATCTCAATCGGTATCGCGATGGCAGCGGCAGGCTCTATCACTGCCGCCTCGCCAAACTGCTACAGGTCGTGAAGGCCATTCCGGGCGTGCGCGCCCGCTTGGAGCGCTTTTACGACTGCTTGTACGTCGACGAGGTACAGGATTTCGCGGGCCACGACTTTAACCTGCTGCTGGAGGTTTCACAGGCGAAAATTGGCATGACGTTCGTCGGTGACTTCCACCAACACACCTTCGATACCAGCAGAGACGGAGCGGTAAACAAAAACCTTCACGACGATGTCCTCCGCTACGAGAAGCGCTTTCGTGATGCCGGTATCACCGTAGACAAAGCAACGCTGGGCCGCAGCTGGCGATGCGCAAAAACGGTCTGCGACTTCATCAGCGCAAAGCTACAAATCGCGATGAGTGCCCATGAGATAGGGTGCAGCCGGATCATTACGGTTGACGACCAAGACCAGGCCAACTTATTGCACGCTGATCCAGCCATTGTGAAGTTGTTTTTGAGCGAACACTACAAGTATGGCTGCCACTCTGAAAATTGGGGCGCAAGCAAGGGTATGGATCACTTTGACGATGTATGCGTTGTGATGGGGCCGGGCATCTGGAAAGGCTATGTGGCTGATAGGCTACACCAGGCTAACCCGCAAACTCGCAACAAACTGTACGTTGCCTGTACTAGAGCCCGGGGTAATTTGTATTTCGTGCCCGAGAAGCTGTTGCGTGCGTTTAAGCAGGGAACATAGGTAGATCGGCCCTGCATCGGTAGATGCTCGATGGCTGCTTCTGGCCAAAGCGGACTTCGATCAGAGGACCTACCTATTATGTTTCTAGAATGAATAGTAGAGCGGCATGCTACAGAGCACTTTTCGTATGAGGTGTAGTGAGGCCATTCAACTAGCGATTGATTAGCCCCTCTAACGCTGCGTCCAAAGCCGTGACACATTCGACAATTGTCCGTACGGTGGCTCGATCGAACTCATGGTCGCGCTGCGAGTCGTGGACTCCGCTATTAAGGTAACCCCACTCGATGCTTCCCGCACCGACGCCTAACAGGCGGTCCAGTGTGGTGACGACCTCCGTGGCGCCGGCATACTGACCTGCGATGCGCCCAACAGCTGACCGCAGCTTGCCGCATTTGTTGTTCAGTTCCCACGGCGAGCGCGGTCCTCCGAGCTTGATCTCTATACGGCCGTCAGTGCGCCGCCCCAACCAAGTCCAGATACGATCGGTCAGGCTCTCCAGCGCGGGCCGTGCTTGGCGCAGCGCTTCGCGCTTTTCGTCTTCCGCCAATGCCTGCTGAGCCAGCAGGACGTAATTTTTGGTCGGCGGGATGCTATCGACACGCAGCTCGTGCTCGCCGTTATGCGGCAAAAACTTGTAGCGCTTGATGGCCGCGCAGCGCCGCGCCCCCAGCTCCTGCTGGATCCGATGCAAAAACTCTTCGGCGTGCGAGGTCAAGATGACTTGCTTGCCATCCAACAGACCGTCCTCGAAGAAGGTGCGCCAGATGCCATCGCGATGGTCATCGTCAATCGCGTTGACGACGTCATCGAAGATGACCACGGGGCAGTCCTGAGCAATGTTCTTAGCCAGCAGAATCGCCAGACCTAGGCATTTGATATGTCCTTCGCTGAAGACGATCAGAGCGTCATAACGCACGCCAGGTTCCCCTGCGAACTCCAACTCGATCTTGCCGTTCTCCGCCACCGGAAGCCATAGCGCATGCAACAAGTCGCCGGGTGGGTCACCACGATTGAATGCGTTGTACAGATTGCGGGCCTGTTCTCCTAGGCCTTGGAGCAGCACGCCCGGCAGCGCTGCTAGGTAGGCCTGAAGCTCAGGCAGGAAGCTGTCGTAAGCTGCCTTGATCCGATGATTGTGCGATACCACCGGCACTTCTGCTTCAACAGCTTGAATCAGCTCGCGATTCACCTCATCGAACAGAGCCACTGTCTGATTGGCTGTAGCGAGTTCCTGATCCGCCGTCGTGCGCATCGTTCGCAGCCGCTCGATTTCTAGCCGGTGCTGATCCAACCTATCCCGTTCCTGAGTCAGCGTGCCGTGTAGTGGTCAACTAATCCCGGACAGTGAATTGAGTGTTGCTTCCGCTCGTGCGGGCGACATGCCTCCGTTGTGCTGATGGGGCCGCTGCCAGTTGTAGCGCTCCATCAAATAGAAGCTGATGTCTCGTAAAGCCTCTTGCGCTGACCGATAGCCGGTCGATGGCATCCATTCGCTCTTGTAGCTGCGGAACAGTCGCTCTATTGGAGCGTTATCCCAGCAGTTACCGCGACGACTCATGCTCTGCTGTATCCGATAGCGCCACAGTCGCTGCCGGAAGGCCCGGCTCGCATACTGGCCACCTTGATCCGAATGGAACAGTAGTCCAGGCGGCTTGCCTCGCTGCTCGAAGGCCCTGTCCAGCGCCTTGATGACCAGGGCCGCGTCGGGGCGATTAGATAATGCCCATCCGACGACGCGTCGTGCATACAGATCCAGCACGACGGCCAGATAGTGCCAACGGTTCTGTACCCACACGTAGGTGATATCGCCACACCACACCTGATTGGGCGCGGTGACAGTAAACTGACGGTTCAGGCGGTTGGGAATATCGGGTCGCTCGACCGTCGCCCGTCGGTAGGCCGGTGGTCGCGGCTGTTGGCATATCAGATCCATCTCCTGCATCAGACGTCGGACCTTGAATCGTCCCACGTCGGCCCCGGATTCCCGCATCTGCATCATGATCGTTCGGCTACCCGCGGAACGCCGGCTCTGATTGAACAGCTCTCTAACGGTTGCGCGCAACGTCAACCGCTCGATATCGACGCGAGATCGGCGAAGGCGATGTTCGTAATAGCTCGAACGTGCAATGCCAAAGGCGCTACAGACCATGTCCACGGGCTCCTGCTCACTCAACTGGTCTATCAGCGCGTACGATCGAGATCGTCCGACATCAAGAGAGCGGTAGCCTTTTTTAGTATCGCTTTCTCCCGTTCCAGCCGGTTGATGCGGCTCTCGAGTTCCTGGATGCGCTGCTGCTCGGGGGTCAATGCTTTTGACTTGGGCGTGACGCCACCGCGCTCCGCGCGTAGCTGATCGATCCAGCGTCTCAGAGGCGTTTCGCCGACATCGACGGCGCGAGCGGCTTGAGCCACGGAGTAGCCTTGATCAAGTACGAGCCCGGCGGCTTCCCGCTTGAACTCGGTGGAGAATGAACGACGTTGTCTGGCCATGGATCACCTCTGCTTTGGTGGCGACGATACCACCTAAATGGGTGTCCGGTTTCAGTGAACCACTACACTCCGACTCTGCCGCGCGCTGGTGCGAGGTGTGCGGGGGAAGTGTTCATCATCTTTCCGGCGCGCCGGGCGCTGTTCCTCCACCTCGGTTTTCCGCTCGTGATCGCGCTCTGCCATCCGCGTGGCACGCCGCTGTCGCTGGCCTGGGTTGTCGCCGGGCGGTGGACGTTCGCGCTGGATTGAGGCCGGCGGGCGGGCGTCGCACTCTCGGGGGATCGTGAGGTGCCGGGGTGCCCGCGCCGCTCATCGGCACGGGCCCCGGGCGAGTCGAGTGCCAAGCCGGGAGTATGCATGCCGCGAACCGTGTCGAGTCTTCAGGGCGATACCGTCGATCGCCTGTGTCAGCGCCATTACGGGCGTACCGATCTGGTGGTGCAGGTGCTGACGCACAATCCCGGGCTGTGCGCGCTGGGCCCGCGGCTGCCGAGCGCCACGCCGGTGGTGTTGCCGGATGTCGCCTCGCCGTCACCCACGCCGCGGGTGATCGAGCTGTGGCGCTGAGCCCGGCTCGATCAGCGCTTCTTTCATCCCGTCGCGGGCCGGTGTGAGCGTCATACCGGCCCGCGTCGACGCAGGAATCGGCATGGCCCATCAGTCGAATATCACCACCGAGGCAATCAAGACCACGCCGCCAGCGCTCGTCTCGCTGCTGCATGCCGGCGGCATGACGCCGTCGGATTGGGTCACGGTGCTGACCCTGGCCTATCTGGCGCTGCAGATCGGGCTGATCGTGCCCAAGTATCTCGGCAATCTGCGCGAGTGGTGGGCGCGCATCCGGCGGAGGCGTTCATGAACCACTGGAAACGCTGGCTCGGCGGCGCCGGTATCGGCGGCGCCTGCGGCCTGGCGCTGTCGCTCTCGATCAATGTGGTCAAGCACTACGAGGGCACCGAGCTGCAGGCGTATCCCGACCCTGTCGGCATTCCGACGATCTGCACCGGGCATACCGGGCCGACGGTCGCGCTGAACCAGACCCGAACCACCCAGGAGTGCGAGGCGCTGCTGGCCGGCGACCTGGGCGCGGCGTTCGCGGCCATCGACCGCCACGTCGCCCCCGAGATCAACGCCACGCTGCCGCCGACCCGCCGGGCGGCGCTGGCCTCGTTCATCTTCAACGTCGGCGAGGGCGCGTTTCGCGACTCGACCCTGCTGGCCAGGCTGAACGCAGGCGACACGCGCGCCGCCTGCGAGCAGCTGTCGCGCTGGGTCTATGCCGGTGGCCGCAAGCTGCCGGGGCTGGTCGAGCGCCGCGCGGCGGAGCGCGAGCTGTGTCTGGCGGGGTTGGAGTGACGGCGCGCACGCTCGTCATGCTCGCCGTGCTGGCGATCGCCGCCGGCGGGGGCTGGCTCAGCCGCGGCTGGTTCGAGGATGCCCAGCGCCTCACCGCCCTCGAGGCCGCCCAGGCGGCGACCGATCGGGCGCTGGCGCGGGAGTCCGTCATCGCCGGGGTGGTCGAGGCGCGACTCGCGACCCTCGACACCCATCAACGGGTCATCGACCGCGGAGTGATTCGTGAGATCCAGAAGCCGATTTACCGCCGCGTCTGCCTTGAGCCTGACGCTGTGCGCCTGCTCAACGCTGCCGCCGCCGGCCGCGCCCCCGATCCAGCAGACGCTGCTGACCCGCTGCCCGGAGACGTTGCCGGCGTTGAGTGACGGCACCGGCGCCAGCGTGGTGCTGACGCTGCGCGACTGGGCGGCGCAGTACCACGCCTGCGCGATTCGACATAACGGACTGGTGACCACCCTGGAGGAGACCCGACATGCAACTGTTGAACGCCCTGATTGACCACCTGCGGCGCACCGTGCCGGCGCTGCAGGCGATGCCGAACCGGCTCTCGGCGCAGGTGGACGAGGGGCGCATCCGGTTCGCCCCGGGGGCCTCGCTCTCCCACGGCTATGCGGTGACCGCCGCACTGACGCTGCACGCCTATGACGACACCCTGGACGCGGTGATGCTGCCGCTGCTGGCGTGGCTGGCGCGCTATCAGCCCGAGTTGGGGCCGGAACCGGGCCTACGCTTCGCCTGGGCCTTCGCCGGCGAGACGCCCGCCGACCTGCGCCTGTGGGTGCCGCTCGAGTCGCGCGTGGTGGCACGCCACGACTGCGCCAGCGGCGAGATCTCCCTCGACCATCGCCAGCCCGCCTTCGCGCATGAGACCTGCCCCGCCGAGCACTGGCAGCTGCTGCTGCGCGACGACAGCGCGGGTGACGAGGGGTATCGGTTGGTGGCCGAGTGGGATGGCCCGCTGGCCTAACGCCCGGCTTCGGGGGCGATAAAAAGCCTGACGCCCGGCTTCGGGGGCGATACCGGCCCCGGGGGCGATAAAAAGCGCCCACGTCCAACCCCCGCCGACAACGCCCGCGGCTCGCCAGCCTGCCCCGCGCCGCGGACCATGAGCGCATGCCATCTCCCGCCACCGGTGCGCCATGAACTCCGTCGAACTTGCCCGTCTGCTCCACAATCTGATCCGTGTCGGCCGTGTCGCCGCGATCGACCACGCCGCGGTGCGCGTGCGCGTCCAGAGCGGTGCGCTGCTCACCGACTGGCTGCCGTGGCTGACCGCCCGCGCCGGCCACACTCGCAGCTGGAATCCGCCGACCCTGGGCGAGCAGGTGCTGCTGCTCGCCCCCGGCGGTGAGCTGCGCGGCGCCCTGGTGCTGCCGGCGCTGAACTCGGATGCCGTGCCGGCGCCGAGCCATGACGCCAACCTGACCCAGCTCGAACTGCCCGACGGCGCGGTGATCGCCTACGACCACGCCGCCAGCCACCTGAGCGCCAGCCTGCCCGGCTCCGCCAGTCTCGACGCCCAGGGCGCGGTGAGTGTCACCACCGCCGCGACGCTCACCGCCACCGCCGCCGGCGGCGCCACGCTCAACGCCGACACCGTGATCAACGGCAATCTGACCTTGAACGGCAACTTCAGCCAGCCCAGCGGCCAGACCGCGACGATGGCCGGCGACGTCCGCTTCACCGGCGCGGTGACCAGCAATGGCCGCGACATCAGCGCCAGCCACACCCACGGCGGCGTGCAGCGCGGCGGCGCCCAGACGGATGGGGTGAACTGATGGCCGGCATGGATCGCACCAGCGGCGCGGCGCTGGCGGGCATCGCGCATATTCGCCAGTCCGTCACCGACATTCTCACCACGCCGATCGGCTCGCGGGTGATGCGCCGCGACTACGGCTCGCTGCTGCCGGAGCTGATCGACCAGCCGCTGGATGGCGCCACCGCCCTGCGCGCCTACTCGGCCACGGTGGTGGCACTGATGCGCTGGGAGCCGCGGATTCGCGTCAAGCAGATCACGCGCCACGTCTCTACCACGCGCCCCGGGCGGCTGACGCTCAGCGTGCACGCCGAACGGGTCGACGACGGCGCCGACCTCACCTTCGACATCCCCCTGGGACAGGAGACCTAAACCATGGCCGGAGGCTTCACCGCCGTCGATCTCTCGCGGCTGCCCGCGCCGGATATCGTCGAGCCGCTCGACTTCGAGACGATCTTCGCCGCCCTGCTCGCCGACCTGCGCGCGCGGGCCCCGGCATTCGATGTCAGCGTCGAGTCCGACCCCGCCTACAAGATCCTGCAGGCCGCCGCCTACCGCGAGCTGCTGCTGCGTCAGCGGATCAACGAAGCCGCCCAGGGGGTGATGCTCGCCTACGCCCGCGGCGCCGATCTCGACCACCTCGGCGCGCTTTTCGGCGTCGCCCGCCAGACCCTGGATGCCGGCGACCCCACCGCGGTGCCGCCGGTGCCGGCCACCTACGAGACGGACGCCGACTTTCGCCGGCGCATCCAGCTCTCGCTGGAGGGCTTCTCCACCGCCGGCCCCGAGGGCGCCTACGTCTTCCATGCGCTCTCCGCCGACGGCCAGGTGCTGGATGCCAGCGCCACCAGCCCGGCGCCGGGCGAGGTGGTGGTCACCGTGCTCGCCCGCGACGGCGACGGCAGCGCCCCGGCCGAGCTGCTCGCGCGCGTCGACGCCACGCTGTCTGCCGAGGATGTACGCCCGCTCACCGACCATGTCAGCGTGCGCAGCGCCGAGATCGTCGACTACCGGATCGCCGCCACCCTCTACTTCTACGCCGGCCCCGACCGCGAAGTGGTGATGCGCGAAGCGCGCGCCGCCGCCGCCGTCTATGCCGAGCAGCAGCACCGCCTGGGCCTCGATGTCACCCTCTCCGGGCTCTACGCCGCGCTGCACCAGCCCGGCGTGCAGCGGGTCGAGCTCACCGAGCCCGCGGCGAGCCTGGTGATCGACCGCACCCAGGCGACCCACTGCAGCGAGATCGCGCTGCGCGACGGAGGTCTCGATGAGTGAGCCGCGCCCCCGCGCCAGCCTGCTGCCGCCCAATGCCAGCCCCCTGGAGCACGCCCTGGAGACCACCGCCGCCGGCGCCAGCGAGCTGCCGGTGCCGCTGCGCGCGCTGTGGAACCCGGACACCTGCCCCGCCGAGCTGCTGCCGTGGCTCGCCTGGGCGCTCTCGCTGGATGCCTGGCAGCCCTACTGGCCGGAACGCATCAAGCGCCAGCGCCTGCGCAACGCGATCGAGATCCAGCGTCGCAAGGGCACCGCCAAGAGCGTGCGCGACGTGGTCCGCTCGTTCGGCTCCAGTCTGGCGCTGCGCGAGTGGTGGCAGAAAGCCGAGCCGGGCGCGCCGCACACCTTCGACGTGGTGCTGACCCTGGGCGCGGAGGTGCCCAACAGCGCCGCCTTCCAGCAGGACATCGTCGACGAGATCACCCGCACCAAGCCGGTCCGCGCGCACTTCACCTTCACCGCCGGGCTCAGCGCCACGGGCGGTGTCGGCGTCGCCGGCGGCGCCCGAGCCTATGTCTACCGCCGCCTGGCGGCCACCGCCCACTAGAGGACCCCCGATGGCCATCGTCTTCACCATCACCGATGCCGGCCGTGCCGCGCTGATCGACGCCGACCACGACGGCACCACGGCCCTGACCCTCAGCGAGATCGGCTTCGGCCGCGGCCGCTATACCCCCAGCGCCGACCAGACCGCCCTGCGCGAACCGATCAAGCGCCTGGCCAGCATGGCCGGCCAGGCGGTCGCCGCCGACACCCTGCACGTCAGCGTGCAGGACGAGAGCAGCGACACCTACGCCGTCGGCGAGATCGGCCTGTTCACCGATACCGGCGTGCTCTTCGCGGTCTATTCGCAAAGCGAGTGGATCATCGAGAAGGCCGCGCCCTCGACCCTGCTGCTGGCCACCGACCTGGTGGTCGAGGCCCTCGACGTCTCCTCGATCACCTTCGGCGACGCCGCCTTTCTCAACCCGCCGGCCACCACCGAGGTCGCCGGGGTGCTCGAGCTCGCCACCCAGGCCGAGGTCGACGCCGGCAGCGACGCCCGCCGCGGGGTCGTTCCGCGCACGCTGAAAGCCTTTATCGACAAGGTGCTTGCCGCCTACGCCACGCTGAAGCAGCTCAACGACCACGCCGCCAGCCGCAACCACCCGGCGGCTACGACCAACGCCCAGGGCATGGTCGAGCTCGCCACCTACGCCGAGACCAAAGAGGGCAGCGACAACGCCCGCGCGGTGACGCCGGCGGCCAACAAGTCGGCGCTGGACGCCCACCGCAGCGAAGGCGGTGCCCACGCCGCGACGCGGATTGCTGTCGAGAACCTGGCCAAGCTCGGCAACCCGACCACGGTGCAGAACGCCCTGGGCGCGCTGGGTACCGCGGCCCGGCGTGACGAAGGCCCCGGCAAGGGGCTGGATGCGGATACGGTGGATGGCATTCATGGCAGCCAGCTACTGCGTAATACCAGCGATGTCATGGACGGCACACTGACGGTGAATACCGGCATTCTGCTTGGAGCACCGGTTTCCGGGCAGACGCAGATCCGAATGATCTCCGACAGCAGTCGGGCCTGGTTTCAATTCTACAATCGCGATGATGGCAGCGAAGCCAGAACGCTGGTTTTTAGCGGCTATGGTGGCGCCAGCCTGGCTGATGACGGGCTGCAGGTAAAACATGGCGATAGGTATCAGAAAATCTGGCACCAGGGCAATGACGGCGCGGGTTCCGGGCTGGATGCGGACAAGCTGGACGGTCTGCATAGCAAGGATTTCGCCACCATCGCCGGTACCAACGACCTGCGTGGCGTCCAGCTATTCCGCAGCATCACCAAGTGGGCGGTCGACCCCAGCAGCGCTGCCGTACAGCGTGCCGATGCTCGCGGCGATGGCACCCAGGCGCGTCTGCACTGGTACGGCGAGGATCAGGACGGCAAGACCGCGAATTTCCGCCATGCCTGGTATGACGGCAGCAAGTACATCAATGTCACTGCTGAATCGGGACATTTGGAGTTCGAAGGCATCCGCCCCTGGATCACGCTTCAATCTCCCAACTCCGGTGACAATGCTTTGAGTCAGGGGGCAGGCATTTCCGTTGGTGAGGGCGGCCGTTCAGCAGGAAGTGGGGCCGCCATTCATGTGACTTATGTCGGCGATGGCACTGGCCATATCGGCATGGGCGCCGTGGGGGATGACGGCATCCCAGCCAACGCCGCGATGCGCCTTCACTATCGCTCCAAGGATGTCACCTTCAACGGCAAGATCAGCGGCAACGGTGCAGGCCTGTCCGGCGTCGACGCCGACCGGCTACAAGGGCTGCAAGCCAGCCAATTCCTGCGCTCGGATACCGGCAATAGCAAAGTCCCGCTGGGCTCGACGAGCTCGACCAACTGGGACGGCCTGGTCTACGACGACGGTGCCAACACGCTGGCTTTCTTTGCCGATCAAGACATCTCTGCCGATACCCCGCGCGTGCTGCTCGGCCCCGGCTGGGTGGAAGCCGGCGGCGACCGTCTGCTGAAAGAGAAGGATTACGATAAGGCCGGGATTCGCGGTAGCGGCGGCGCCCGGGTATCCGTCTCCAGCGGCGGCAACCTCGATATGCACGATGGCAACGGCTACATCTTCCGAGTCAATGCCAAGGGGCGTCTGGATCGCGCGGATGGGGGCATCGATGCCTCGCTGCTGGATGGTGAGGCTACAATTAACATAACCGGCAGATCTTCAACAGCCATTAATGCCTACAACTTCGCAAATCAATCACCCGAATACTATTTATTTTGCGGAAACTTTACCGGAACCCTACCAATGTCTAGGCTAGGCACTGGAAATGAAGCAAGAGACTGGGTATTGGGACGCAGTGCGGCGGCGGCTGTTGGTGCCGTCGGAACATACGGGCTTTTTATCCAACTAACCGGATCATCAGTTTTTCCTGGAGACATTGTCGGTGGTTCTAAGTTGAGATATGCAGGTTCAAATAGCGGAATACGGACTGATTCCCCGTCAGGGTCATGGCGATGCATGGGATCGATAGGCAATAAAGAGGGATATTCCACTTTCCTGAGGTTATCGTAATGAGATTTGATTGGCGCAACCCCACTCGCCATGCCGACGGCACCCTCGACTGCGAGATCGAGCACCCCGAGCTGGGCTGGATCCCGTTCACCGCCTCGCCGGACGATCTCGAGCCGCTGGGCCGCGAGATCCACGCCGCGATCCTCGCCAGCGGAGAGGAGATTCCCGACCGGATCGAACCCATCGCCGAACTCGCCAACCGCCAGCGCGCGGCGATCGAGACAGCCCTGGCCACCGCCCTGCGCGCCGGCATGTCCTACACCCTGCCGGACGGTAGCGAGGATGTGATCCAGACCCGCCCGGAGGAGGACGAAGCCAATCTGCTCGGGCTGGCGATCGAGGCCCGCGACCGCCGCACCGCCGGCGACACCGAGGCCAACATGGCGCTGCGGGCGCAGTCGAACACGGTCTATACACTCACGCCCGAGCAGATGATCGCGCTCACCGATGCCGCCAAGGCGTTCAAGCAGGGGTTGCTGGCGCACTCCTGGCAGTTGAAGGACGCCATCGCCGCCGCCGAGGCCGCCGGCGACCGCGAGGCGATCGAGGCGGTGGTGTGGGAGGCCGCGACCTAGCCCGACGTCACTTCGCCTCGAAAACCACCGGATACCGCGTCTGCCCGCTCTCGCAGTTCGGCTGGGCGCGGTACTCGGTCAACTGGAAGTCGCTGCCCTGCCACACCCAGGTGCGCTCGCCGCCGCAGCCACCGGCGCCGCGATCCTTGTAGCGGTCGCGCAGGATGCCGTGCTGCGCATCGAACTCGGGGTCGAACAGCGTCCGCGTACCGGTCCAGCTCCCGTCCCGCCACAGCGCGAACAGCAGCGCGCGGGGCGTCCCACCGTCCGGGGCGAACACCGCCTCGTAGCCCGTCTGGTAGGCGCCGATGCTACAGGGCACCAACCACACCTCCCCCGGTAGCCATCCCTTCACGCTGGCGTGGCGAGGCGCGAGGCCGGTGGTTGCGTCGCTGATCACGCAGGCATCGCTCACCTCGGCCTTCACCGCCGCCGGCATCTCGCTGTTCGCCAGGGCTGCCATTGGCAGCGCGCCGAGCGCCAGTACCCCGGCCATCATCATGCTGCGCCACATATCGCACCTCTGCTGGATTGGATCATCAGGCAGGCGGGGAGAGCCCGCGCCCAGCTGGTATAGACGAGTCTCGATCGGAGCGCCATGGATAGCCTGGATGGCCGCGTGGGGAATGGGCGAATGGGGCATCGATTGCCAAGTGGTGCGTGCCGCGAACACCGAAGCCGCCGGCGACCGCGAGGCGATCGAGGCGGTGGGGTGGGAGGCCGCGGCCAGCGCGGCCTAGCCCTGTCTTTTCCCGTCCCGCCTGATTAAGATGGGGCATCTGCCACACCCGACTCAGTCCCCACCCGCCCTGCGGGCGGGGCTTTTCGTGGCAGAGGGGAGGACGTATGGCATCACTCACAGGTATTGGGCTCTACAGCCCCAAGCAAGCGGCGGCGCTGACGGGCATCGATTCCCGCACGCTCCGGCGCTGGTTGCTGTGTGATGACCACACCCACGCGCCACTCTGGCATCCCGAGCCGGAAGCCGAGGGAGCCACGGACGCCTTGAGCTTTCGAGATCTGCTCGAAGCCAAGGCGGTGTGGGCGCTCAAGCAGCAAGGCGTGTCGCTGCCCACGATCCGCCGTGCGCTGGAGAACCTGAAGAGCCACTATCGGGTCGACTACCCCTTGACCAACCCACGTCTGGCAACCGACGGCAAGGATGTCTTCATCCAGACCCTGGATGCCAGCGGTGAGGAGTGGCTATCCGACCTCGCCAAGCGTCAGAAAGTCATCGCCGAGTTCGTGAATCCGTCTCTCCTGGCCAGCATCTCCTTCGATGACAGCCAGACCCCGGTCGCGTGGCGGCCGGATCCAGCGGATCCGCAGATCCAGATCGACCCGAAGCGCGGATTCGGCAAGCCATACGTGCTACCCAGCTACCTACCCACCCGTACGCTGGCCAAGGCCTACGCCGCCGAGGGAGATGACGCCGAGGCCGTCGCTCGGTACTTCGAGATCACCGAGGATGAAGTCACTCGCGCCGCGAACTTTGAAAAAAGGATGGCTGCGGGTGCACATCTTCATTGACGAAAACCTCAGCCGACACCTCGCCATCGCTCTGCATCATCTGCAGAGTCTTCTGCCTGAAAACCACACCATCCAACATGTCAGCGACAAGTTCGGCGGGCCCGGCACACTTGACGAGGTATGGCTGCCAACGCTGATCGACGAAGGCAACTGGGTCATTCTCTCCAAGGACAAGTTCGACAAGAACGATCCGGAAATACAGGCCTTTCGAAATGCCGGGCTGACGGTGTTTCATCTCGATAAGCAGTGGTCGAAACACCGCGGTTGGGAAGAGGCCATGCGTCTGCTCAAGTGGTGGCCCGATATTTCACGGTTAGCCACGACAACCATCCACCCTACATGGTACGACGTACCCTGGGCCTATACCCCAAGACTCAAGGGCCGCCGTTTGCATCCATAATCTTTCTCCGGCCGCCTCCTGCTGTCTTCCCCCACTCCACACCGCCCCCCGCTCGCCCCAGACGACCATCCCCCACACCATGAGCCCCTGACAGCCCCGTTACCCTGATCAGGAACCCCTCATGGCACTCGACCAATACCACCACGGCGTGCGCGTCTCGGAAGTCAACGACGGCACCCGCACCCTGCGCACGATCTCCACCGCGGTGATCGGCATCGTCGCCACCGCCGCCGATGCCGATGCGACCGCCTTCCCCCTCGACCGCCCGGCGCTGGTCACCGATATCACCACCGCCATCGGCCAGGCCGGCAGCAGTGGCACCTTGAAAGGCGCCCTCAGCGCCATCGCCGAGCAGGCGCGGCCGATCGTGGTCGTGGTGCGCGTCGCCGAAGGGGCGGACGCCAGCGAAACCAGCGCCAACGTCATCGGCACCACCACCGACAGCGGCCAGCGCACCGGCCTGCAGGCGCTGATGAGCGCCAAGCAGAAGCTCGGCGTGACCCCGCGCCTGATCGGCTGCCCGGCACTCGACACCCCGGAAGTGACCACCGCCCTGGTGCCGCTGCTGCAATCGCTGCGCGCCTTCGGCTACGCCTACGCCCACGGCTGCGAGACGCTGGCCGACGCCACCGCCTACCGCGACCAGTTCGGCGCCCGCGAGCTGATGCTGATCTGGCCGCAGTTCGAAGCCTTCGATGCCGACACCGCCGCCACCGCCCCGCGCAGCCCGGTGGCCGTGGCACTCGGCCTGCGCGCCAAGCTCGACCAGGAGATCGGCTGGCACAAGACGCTCTCCAACGTGGTCGTCAACGGCGTCACCGGGATCGACCGCGACGTCTTCTGGGATCTGCAGTCCGCCGCCACCGACGCCGGCCTGCTCAACGCCGCCGACGTCACCACCCTGGTCAACCAGGGCGGCTTCCGCTTCTGGGGCTCGCGCACCTGCGCCGGGCCGCAGTCGCTGTTCCCGTTCGAGAACTACACCCGCACCGCGCAGATCCTCGCCGACACCATCGCCGAGGCCCACCTGTGGGCGGTGGACAAGCCGCTGCACGCCTCGCTGGCCCGCGACATCATCGAAGGCATCAACGCCAAGTTCGCCGAGCTCAAGGCGCTGGGCCTGATCATCGACGGCCGCGCCTGGCTCAACGAATCGCTCAACACCCGCGAGAGCCTCAAGGCCGGCAAGCTGCGCATCGACTACGACTACACCCCGGTGCCGCCGCTCGAGGACCTCGGCTTCCAGCAGCGCATCACCGACACCTATCTCGCCGACTTCGCCACCCGTGTCGCCGCGAGCGCCTGAGCGCCGGTTCGGCCCCGAGACCCTTTAGGAGCATTGATCGATGGCACTTCCCAAGAAACTCAAAGCGCTGAACCTGTTCGGCAACGGCGACAGCTACCAGGGCCAGATCCAGTCGGTCACCCTGCCCACCCTCACGCGCAAGATCGAAGAGTGGCGCGGCGGCGGCATGGACGGCAGCGTCGGCATCGACATGGGCATGGACGGCCTGATGACCTGCCAATGGACCGTGGGCGGACTGGTCGAGTCGATCTTCGACAACTTCGGCGCCTCGCGCCTCGACGCCGACCTGCTGCGCATGACCGGCAGCTACGAGCGTGACGACACCGACGAGGTGGTCGCGGTGGAGGTGGTGATGCGCGGCCGCCACACCGAGATCGACTTCGGCGACGCCCAGGATGGCGAGAACACCGAGCACAAGATCACCAGCACCCTGAGCTACTACAAGCTGGTGATCGGTGGCGTGACCAAGATCGAGATCGACCTGCCCAACTACGTGTTCAAGGTCAACGGCGACGACCGCCTGGCCCGCCGCCGCCAGGCGCTGGGTATCTAAGCCGCGCCCCCGTCAGCGGTGGCCTCCCCGCCGCTGACGTCGCCCGACGATCCCTCACCCCACGATCACCACCGAGAGATACCCATGAGCCAAGCCCAGAACGCTGAAAAAACCGCTGATAAGACCGTCGCCGACGGCACCCGCGCCACCATCGCCCTGGACACGCCGATCGTGCGCGGCGAGCAGCGTATCGACGAGATCGTGCTGCGCAAGCCGAGCGCCGGCGAGCTGCGCGGGGTCAACCTGGCCGACGTGCTGCAGATGCAGACCGACGCCCTGATCAAGCTGATTCCGCGGCTCTCCCAGCCCAGCCTGACCGAGCACGAATCGCGCCAGATGGACCCGGCCGACCTGGTCCAGTGCGGCAGCGACATCGCCGGTTTTTTGCTCTCGAAGCGGGCGCGGGGCGAAACCGCCTGACGCGGCGCGGCGCCGCCGAGATCGCGCTGCCGGCCCAGGTGGAAGATGCGATGGCCGACCTGGCCATCGTCTTCCACTGGACCCCCACGGACTGCGCGGACTTCAGCCTGCGCGAACTGATGGAGTGGCGCGAGCGCGCCCGCCAACGCTCATCTGCAGAGGAATCCCATGGCGCGCAACCTCCCCCTCCCGGCGCTGCTCGCCAGCGTCGCTAAGCTCACCGCCCCGCTGACGCGCCTGCGTCGCGAATCGCCGCGTGTTGTCCGTCCGGCGGCATCCGCCGGCGTGCCGGCGGACGCCACCGCCGTCGCTGACCACACCTGGCGGGATAGCGCCCGCCTGCGCGACGCCCTCGACCAGC
>JNVT01000085.1 GCA_000737985.1 Gammaproteobacteria bacterium MFB021
GTTGCTGCTCGCGGTGACGTTGGCACTGGGCGTCAGCGTGGCAGTCCAGGTGACGCCACCATCGCTGGAGTTGAGGCCGCTCAAGGCGCCGTTGGCCACGCTGAAGTCGCCCGTGGTCAGGCCGGTGACCGCTTCGCTGAAGGTGATGGTCACGGTCGCCGTCTCACCGGCAGCCAGCGCGGTGTCGCTCAACTGGATGGTCGCGGTCGGGCGCTGGGTATCGATGGCGTAGTTGTTCGAGATGGTACTGCCGCTGCCGATATTGCCCGCGGCATCCTGCACCCCGGTGTTATTCAGGGTGACGACATTGCTGCTGTCGGTGATATTGGCGCTGGGTGTCAGGATCGCGGTCCAGGTGGTACCGCCATCGCTGGAGCCCAGGTTGCTGAGGGCACCGTTGGCGACGCTGAAGTCGGTCAGGCTCAGCCCGCTTACCGCTTCGTTGAAAGTGATGGTCACGGCGGTGGTTTCACCGATGGCCAGGGCGGTGTCGGTCACCATGATGGTGGCGCTCGGGCGCTGGGTGTCGATGGCGTAGTTGTTGGAGTCGGTGGTGCCGGTGCCGGTATTGCCGGCCGCGTCGGTGTAGCCGGTGTTATCCAGGGTGATCAGGTTGCTGGCATCGGTGACGTTGGCGCTGGGCGTTAGCGTCGCCGTCCAGGTGATACCACCATCTGCGCTGTTGAGTCCCCTGATGCTGCCGTTTGCCACGCTGAAGTCATCCGTGGTCAGGCCGGTCACCGCCTCGCTGAAGGTGATGGTGACGGTGGAGGTCTGGCCCGCTCTCAAGGCGGTGTCGGCGACCACGATGCTGGCGCTTGGACGCTGGCTGTCGATGGCATAGTTGTCGGAGTCGGTGCTGCCGGTGCCGGCCAGGTCGGTGACGCCGGTATTGTCCAGGCTGATCAGGTTGCTGCTCGCGGTGACGTTGGCACTGGGCGTCAGCGTGGCAGTCCAGGTGACGCCACCATCGCTGGAGTTGAGGCCGCTCAAGGCGCCGTTGGCCACGCTGAAGTCGCCCGTGGTCAGGCCGGTGACCGCTTCGCTGAAGGTGATGGTCACGGTCGCCGTCTCACCGGCAGCCAGCGCGGTGTCGCTCAACTGGATGGTCGCTGTCGGGCGCTGGGTATCGATGGCGTAGTTGTTCGAGATGGTACTGCCGCTGCCGGTATTGCCCGCGGCATCCTGTACCCCGGTGTTATTCAGGGTGATGACATTGCTGGTGTCGGTGATATTGGCGCTGGGCGTCAGAGTCGCTGTCCAGGTGGTACCGCCATCGCTGGAGCCCAGGTTGCTCAGGGTGCCGTTGGCTACGCTGAAGTCGGTAAGGCTCAGCCCGCTTACCGCTTCGTTGAAGGTAATGGTCACGGCGGTGGTTTCACCGATGGCCAGGGCGGTGTCGTTGACCACGATGTTCGCAGTCGGCCGCTGGGTATCGATGGCGTAGTTGTTGGAGTCGGTGGTGCCCGTGCCGATATTGCCGGCGGCATCGGCGTAGCCGGTGTTGTCCAGGGTGATCAGGTTGCTGGCATCGGTGACGTTGGCGCTGGGCGTCAGAGTCGCTGTCCAGGTGATGCCGCCATCGCCGGAGCTGAGGCCGCTCAGGGTGGCGTTGGCCACGCTGAAATCACCCGTGGTCAGGCCGGTCACCGCCTCGCTGAAGGTGATGGTGACGGTGGTGCTCTGGCTCGCTTTCAAGGCGGTATCGGCGACCACGATGCTGGCCGTCGGGCGCTGGGCATCGATGGCGTAGTTGTCGGAGTCGGTGGTGCCGGTGCCGGTGTTGCCGGCCAGGTCGGTGACGCCAGTATTGTCCAGGCTGATCAGGTTGCTGGCGTCGGTGACATTGGCACTGGGCGTCAGCGTGGCGGTGTAGGTGATGTTGTCCGAGGTGGACAGATTGCTGAGCGCGCCGTTGGCCACGTTGAAGTCACCCGTGGTCAGGCCGGTCACCGCCTCGCTGAAGGTGATGGTCACGGTCGCCGTCTCACCGGCAGCCAGCGCGGTGTCGCTCAACTGGATGGTCGCGGTCGGGCGCTGGGTATCGATGGCGTAGTTGTTCGAGTTGGTGCTGCCGCTGCCGGTATTGCCCGCGGCATCCTGTACCCCGGTGTTGTTCAGGGTGATGACATTGCTGGTGTCGGTGATATTGGCGCTGGGCGTCAGAGTCGCTGTCCAGGTGGTACCGCCATCGCTGGAGCCCAGGTTGCTCAGGGTACCGTTGGCTACGCTGAAGTCGGTAAGGCTCAGCCCGCTTACCGCTTCGTTGAAGGTAATGGTCACGGCGGTGGTTTCACCGATGGCCAGGGCGGTGTCGGTCACCATGATGGTGGCGCTCGGGCGCTGGGTGTCGATGGCGTAGTTGTTGGAGTCGGTGATGCCGGTGCCGGTATTGCCGGCCGCGTCGGTGTAGCCGGTGTTATCCAGGGTGATCAGGTTGCTGGCATCGGTGACGTTGGCGCTGGGCGTCAGGGTCGCTGTCCAGGTGGTGCCGCCGTCGCTGGAGCTGAGGTTGCTGAGCGCGCCGTTGGCGACGCTGAAGTCTGCTATGCCAAGCCCGGTTACCGCCTCGCTGAAGGTAATGGTGACGGTGGTGGTCTGGCCTGCTCTCAAGGCGCTGTCGGCGACCACGATGCTGGCGCTTGGACGCTGGGTGTCGATGGCATAGTTGTCGGAGTCGGTGCTGTCGGTGCCGGTGTTGCCGGCCAGGTCGGTGACGCCGGTATTGTCCAGGGTGATCAGGTTGCTGGCGTCGGTGACGTTGGTACTGGGCGTCAGGGTGGCGGTCCAGGTGATGTTGTCCGAGGTGGACAGATTGCTGAGAGTGCCGTTGGCCACGCTGAAGTCGCCTGTGGTCAGGCCGGTCACCGCCTCGCTGAAGGTGATGGTGACGCTGGTGGTCTGCCCGGCTTTCAGCGCGCTATCGCTCACCACGATGGCTGCCGTGGGGCGCAGGGTGTCGATGGCATAGTTGGCCGAATCGGTGCTGCCGCTGCCGATATTGCCGGCCAGATCCATCACGCCGCTGTTGTTCAGGGTGATCAGGTTGCTGGTATCGCTGATGCCGGCATCTGGCGTGAAGGTGGCCGTCCAGGTCAGGCCGCCATCGCTGCTGCTGAGGCCGCTGAGGCTGCCGTTGGCCACGCTGAAGTCTGCGATATCCAGGCCCTGCACGGTTTCGTTGAAGGTCACTGTGACGGTGGCGGTCTCGCCGATCCGCAGGGCGGTGTCGCTGAGGGTGATGCTGCTGGCAGCCGGGCGCACGCCGTCCACCACCAGGGCCTTATTGGCGCCCAGGGAACCTGCAGCGCCAGGTGCCGGCAGGGTGAGGAGGGCGGCCTGGCTGGTGCCGTCCTGAATGCTGCCGCCGTTGAGGCTCAGGGCCGAGGTGGAGGCGTAGTCGAGGTCGGCGGAGCTGTCACCGGCCTGTACGGTGTAGCTGAAGCTCAGGGTGTCGCTGCCCGAGCCGGAGATATAGCTGAGTACGCGGTCGGTGCTGCCGGTTTCCAGGGTCAGGGTCGGGCTGCCGCTGACGTTCACGGCGTTGCTGAACTGGACGGTGACGACGATGGTGTCGCCGATCTTGTAGGTGCCGTTGGCCGTGCTGGACGAAACGCTGGTGATCGTCGGGGCGGTGGGGGCGGTCAGGGTCAGGTCATTGCCAGTGTCGCCCGCATAGCTGGTGGTCAATTGGGTGCCATTGCCCGCTGCGTTGAAGGTGCTGCCCTCGCTGAGGCCACTGAAGGTGCCGGTGATGGCATCGGAGGCGTCATTGAGGATGACCCCATAGATCTCGCCATTGCCAGCCGCGTAGCCGTGGTTGACGGCCAGCGTCGCGCCGGAAACGTCGACGGCACCATTGACCACGACCTGGTCGTAGCCGGTGCCAGCACTGGCGCCATCGATATCCAGTGCCAGGGTGCTGCCTGCATCCAGGGTCAGATTGCCATTCACGGTCAGGGTGCCGGCGCCGCCGTTGCCCGGGGAGAGGGTGCCGCCGTTCTGCACGATGACGTCGCCACCCAGGGTGCCGCCGCCGGCCAGGGTGGCGCCATTGGCCACCGTAGTGGCGCTATTGGTGCTGCCATCCACGACCAAGGTGCCGGCGGACACGCTGTTCGTACCCGTGTTGGTGTTGCTGCTCGACAAGGTCAGGTTGCTGGCGCCCGTCTTGATCAGGCCGCCGCTGCCGCTGATCACGCCGGAGAGCGTGGCGGCGGCGCCGGCATTGAGGGTGGTCACGCCGGTCAAGGCCAGGGCATTGTCGATGGTGGTGTTGCCCGTGATCTGCAGGGTGGTGCCGTTGGCCAGGTTGAGGCTGCCGGCGCCGAGATTGCTGTCACCGGCGACGCTCAGGGTGCCGGCGCTGACGTTGGTGCTGCCGTTGTAGCTGTTGCTACCGCTCAGGGTCAGTGTTGCAGCGCCGGTCTTGGTCAGGTTGTTGCTGCCGCTGATCACGCCGGAGAGCGTGGTGTCTGCGCCAGTGTTCACCGTGGCGTTGCCGCTCAGGGCAATGGCGTTGTCAAGGGTGGTGGCGTTGGTCACGGTAAGGGTCGTACCGGCGCCCAGGGTCAGGGTGCCGCTGCCGAGGTTGGCGTCGCTGGCCACGCTCAGGGTGCCGGCGCCGACGGTGGTCGCGCCGTAAGTGTTGTTGCCGGATAGCGTGAGGGTCGCGGCACCTGTCTTGCTCAGGGTGTAGGCACCACTGACCACGCCGGACAGGGTGGCATTGGCCGCGGCAGTGACCGTGGCGTTACCACCGAGGACGATGGCGTTGTCGACGGTGGTCGCGCCGGTGAGCGCCAACGTGGTGTCGGCGGCCAGATTGACCGTTCCAGAGCCGAGGTTGGCATCGCTGTCCACGTTCAGGGTGCCGGCGCTGACATAGGTGGCGGCGTAGCTGTTGCTACCGGCCAGGCTCAGGGCGCCTGCGCCGGCTTTCGTCAGGTCGTAAGCGCCACTGATGGCGCCACTGAGGGTGGCGGCATCGCTGTTGTCGATGGTGCTGTTGCCGGTGAGGGCGATGGCATTGTCGATGGTCGTGGCGCCGGTGATTGCGAGCGTGCTGCCAGCCAGGGTCAGGTCGCCTGTGCCGAGGTTGGCATCACCGGCGATCGACAGCGTGCCAGCGGACACCGTGGTGGTGCCGGAATAGCCGTTGCTGCCGGCCAGGGTGAGAACGCCATTGCCCTGCTTGATCAGCGAGCCGCTGCCGGAAATCACACCAAGAACCGAGGTACTGGTGTTGTCGCCGCCGGAGATCAGGCTGTAGCTGCCGAGTTGGATGCTGGCGTTGGTGTTGTTGCTCGCCAGGCTGCCGATGGTTTGATCCGAGAGCAGGGTCAGCACGCTGTTGCCGTTGACCCGTATCGCACTGCTGCTGGACATCGAAGCGTCGCCATCGAGCTTCAGCCAACCATAATTGAGCAGCGTGGTGCTGCCGGTGTAGCTGTTGCTGCCGGAGAGGGTCAGCGCATGGCTGGCCGAGTCTGTCTGGTTGATAGACAGGCCACCGTTGCCACTGATATTGCCGGAGAAGGTGGTGTCCGCAGTCTGGGTCGTCGTAAGGGTGCTGCTGCCCAGGCTGATCGCCCCCGCCCCGGAGAGGTTGCCTATGGTTTCGTTACTGTTCAGCGCCAGGGTGGCGCCTGCGGCGACCGAGACGCTGCTGTCGTTGGCAATGGCATCACCATTGGCGACGACCAGAGTACCCGCGGAAATGTTGGTGCCGCCGGAGAAGGTGTTGGACGCGCCGCTCAGGGTCAGGTTGCCGGCGCCTGCCTTGGTCAGCGCGCCGCTACCGGCGATCAGGCTGGAAATGTTGGCACTATCGCCCGATCCATGGATAAAGGTCTGCGTCGTGCCGCCGGCCAGGGTGATGGTGCCACCGCTGAGCGTCAGGCCGCTAGCCTGATCCAGGTCGAAGGTCAAACTCTCGTTGATCGACACGCTGTTGAGATTGAGCGTCTGGCCGGCCAGGGAAGCATCGAAGACGAGGGTCTGGCTGCCGGTGTTGTCGGTGGCCGCGATGGCCACGGCCTCGCTGAAACTCACACCGTTGCTGACATTGATGGTGGCAGTATCGGTGTTGTTGGTTACGTAAATGAAATCGCTGGTGACGGTGGTCGTGGCGTTGGCACTGCCACCAGCGCCGTCATTGAGGGTGAAGCGGATGCTGGCGTCGCCGGCTGGCGTATCGTTTCGGTAGGTGATGCGCTGTGCCACGTCGTTGACCAACGCCGTGGTGGCGTTGGTGGCGCTACTGGTGAAGTTGACGGTCAGCACGCCGTTGCTATTGGTGAAGGTGGCGAAGGTCTGCCCGCTAGACTGCAGGTTGCTGCCGCTGACGGTGAACAGGGCGCCGCTGGTATCGAAGCCCAGGCTATCGCTGCTCACCGCGGTGCCGTTGCGCTGGATTACCAGGCTGGCACCGGACCAGTTGCCGTTGCCGCCGTTGAGAGCCCCGAGTTCGCTGTCGCTCAGGCTGGCGTTGCTGCCTGCGTCGAGGCGCACGCTATCGCCGACTCCGGCCCAGGCCACGCTGTCGCCATTGAGATTGCCGAGCGTGGGAGGGCTATTGCTTCCTCTCAGATCTGTCAGATTCAGTTGCTGCAGATCCATGTTAGCGACAGATGTAGCACCGCTCAGATTGGTCACGCGCAGGGTGAAGGCGGAGATGTCATTGAATTTGGATGCATCCAGATCGACGGTCAGTGGCCCTTGAGCAGTGCTGTAGGTGAATGACTCAGAGACGGCGACACCACCAGAGGTGGCGCTGAAGTCGAGGCGATAGTTGCCACCGAAACTCTGGATCACCATGCCGTCTAGGTCGAATGTGCCGAGGTCGACGTTGTCTGCCGTCCAGGTCAGCTCGTAGTAGTAGTTGTCGTCGACATCCTTCACCGAGCTGTTCTGAAAATAGATGGAGTTGGGTGAGCTGGCCCGTGTGGCGCCGGTCGATTCGGTAATGGTGAAACCGTCGACGGTGTTGCCGCCGGTATTGTTACTCCAGTAGGTATCGCTGAACGCCTGATTGGGCGAGGGCAGCGCCAGCAGATTGTCGTAGTTCGCCAGTTGCGCCATATCCAGCACGTCATGAGCGGAAATTTCGCCACTCTGCCGCTCCAGATCCCAGTCCCCGCCCATGGAAGCAGCACCGGTTCTATCGGACGAGGCAGCGATGTCGGCCTGGGTCAGTGTCGCCAGTTGCGCCACCAGTGCCGCACCGCTGTCGCTGCGTCCGATGTCGCAGCCATAGAGGAGGATGTCGCCGTCGCTACCGAGGCTGGCCCCAATCGCGGCCAGCTCGGTCGAGTGGCCGGCGATGTTCTGGCTGTCCAGCGTGGTCGTGCCTAGTTTCAGCAGGCCTTCGTCGCCATGGCTGAGAATATGGATGGCATCGATGTCCTGCCGGCCCTGCAGGTAGTCGGCGATCTGTTGCAGGCCGTCGCGGTTGCCGTCGAGCACTACCATCTCGACTCCGGGGCGCAGTGAGGCGATCAGTTGTTCCTTGTCGGCCACTTGACCGTCGATGAACACCAGATCCTGACGCTGGTCGGATGTGGCACTCTCCGGCGCTGCAGCCAGAGTGTCGTGCGAGGCGTCACTGGTGCTTGCCGCATCCGGGGTATCGGTCGGCTGGCTGTCAGCCGTGTCGGCAACGGTAGCGGCCACGGCGCCGTCGAACATCATGCGCGCTTCGAGACTGATGGCCAGGGGGGCATGCGACGGGCCGGTATGGGGTTTGGCACTCGTCGAGACTTTCAGCAGTTTCCGTAACACTAGACACTCCTCACTCGGATTCACCGTGCCCGCACTCCTCGGGTGCCGGGCCGCGCGTGGAGTAGTGAACGGGTATGCAAAAGTAACAGGACGTCGTTGGATTTAACGGCCAGTAAACGCAGTCTACTGGGTTCATATCACACAATGGGAGATGGCAGGCGAAATAAATATTCGCTCGCACTGATGGACTCGATGGGTCTTAATGACGATGAACCGCGAGCAGAGTATGGCGGTGTTGGTGACTCCATGGCCATATGGCTAAAAAATCAAGGGAATAGTCATGAGCGATCAGTCCTACATCGGTGCGATCAGTGGTTGGGCACCCAACTTCGCGCCGCGCAACTGGGCCTTCTGCCAGGGGCAGTTGCTGCCCGTGAGTCAGTATCAGACACTCTTTTCCATCCTCGGTACGACCTATGGGGGAGATGGTCGGACCACCTTCGCTCTGCCCGACCTGCAAGGCCGTGTACCCATCGGGGAAGGGCAGTTGCCAGGCGGTTCGGCGTATAAACTCGGTCAGAAGGCAGGCCAGGAAACCGTAACCCTGACCGAGCAGCAGATGCCCGCTCATAGCCATGGGGCAACGGTCACGGCCACGGCTTCCTTGCCTGCCAGCGATAAGCCGGCCACGACCGCTACGCCGACAGCCGACACCGTGTTGGCCAGTGCCAACGGCGCCTTGGGTCGAGAGTCCGTCGATGTGAAGATCTACGCGCCGAAGCCTGGTTCGGTCAGCCTACCTCTTAGCACGACGGCCTCCGTGACCGTGGGTAACGCTGGCGGCAATCAGCCGTTCTCCGTCCTCCAGCCCTATACCGTCATCAACTACATCATCTGCCTGCAAGGGATCTACCCCCAACGCGGCTGATGGCTCGAGGAGTATCGCAATAGATATCGACAGCTATATGGGGGTTATCGCCCCCTTTGCCGGTAACTTCGCGCCGCGCGGCTGGATGATCTGCAACGGGCAGCTCTTGTCGATTGCCCAGTTCGACGCACTGTTTTCTCTGTTAGGTAATACCTATGGCGGGGATGGCCGCACCACCTTTGGCTTGCCCAATCTCAATGGACGGGTGTCCATGGGAAGCGGTATCAATACAGCCGGACGGCAATACGTTGAGGGGCAGAGTGCCGGTGCGGAACGTACCGCGCTGCTAGTCAATAATCTGCCTGCGCATACGCACACCGGGACTGCTCATGCAGACGTTGCTTGGCAGGCAACAGCGACGCCAGCCGATGCCAATCAAGTCTCGGCGAGC
This sequence comes from Gammaproteobacteria bacterium MFB021, assembly GCA_000737985.1. Lineage (GTDB taxonomy): Bacteria > Pseudomonadota > Gammaproteobacteria > Pseudomonadales > Halomonadaceae > Salinicola. The sequence goes on from JNVT01000085.1 coordinate 9,042, forward strand.
GCCACGCTCGGAGAGAGCGTGGGGGCTTCTGGCCGTGATTCGGCAACGGTGCAGATCTACGCGCCGGCACCGGGCACCGTGGCGCTACCGGCACAACTGCAGATCGCAATGCAACTGGCCAACAGTGGGCAGAATCAACCGACCAACTTTAGCATTCTGCAGCCGGTATTGGCCTTGACGCAGTGCATCTGCGTGGAGGGCATCTACCCGAGCCGGCCCTGATTGGCAGGTACTATCAGGCCTAGTTGAACTGGGCCTGATAGTAACGCAGCCCGTCTCCCGGGGAGACAATCGGACTCAGATAGAGCAGGTATTCTTGACCGCTCGCGCTCTTGAGACGGTACTGGGCCTCCAGCAGCATGACGTTCATGGGGGTGGTGAATATCAGTGCGAAAGGTTGGCGGTGACCACCGTTCGTACCCGTGCCTTCCACCAGTTTGTGAAGTGTCAGTTGCACCGGGTCGGGCACGGTTTCTGCTGTGAACACCTGGCCGATTTCGGCATTGAACGCCTGGGCTGTCAGCCCTTGGGTGTCGATGAGCATGCAGTCACTCTTTTATGTATTACATAGGGGGATAGAGGCCTTGGCCGTGACAACAAAGTATATCAGCCCATGGCCGAGATAAAGACGATCGCGAACTTCCAGCGCCGCATTGCCAATGAGACCGACATTCTCTGGCTGCGTCAGCTCTTCGCTCAGTTGCGAGGATTATCGCCGGACTTGCAGGTCGCCTGTCCTGAACTACTAGAGCAACAGTGGCAACTGCAGCGCCAAGTTTTCGCCAGTCATTACCCGGATGCCCGCACCGAGGTTGTGCTGCTCGATGCTGAGCCGGTCGGGGCACTCACCTGGCACGCGGGGGCGACATCCATTCGCCTGCTGGATATCGGCCTGCAGGAGTGCTATCGCGGTAAGGGGCTGGGCGAGCGCTTGCTGAGGGAGCTGATCGACCAGGCCGACCTGCAGGGCAAGGCGCTCGAGCTGGCGGTGATGCGCCACAATCCCGCGCTGCGCCTTTACCTGCGCTTGGGGTTTCACGTGCAACCCGGTGCTCAGAATGAGGTTCAGCTACAGATGCGCCGCGAGCCGCAGCGCGTAGGCTGATTTCGCCTCAAAAGCCGCTTTCGCGCACACCGAGCGCCGCGATCCGTCGCCAGGCCGCGCCCAGCAGCGATTGGCTTTCACCCTCGAGCAGCACCACGCCGCGCAGCGGATGATCGGGATGGATGGCTTCACTGAGCAGTGAAAGGCGTACGCCATACTGCGCCTGTATGGGCTCGGCGTGGTGCTGGGCGTCGCGGCGCACGGCGATGGGGCCGCCGTGGTCCGAGCTGAGGGCTTCCTGTTCCAGGTAGGCGACGCCGGTGGCATCCACGTCGTCCAAGCGTACCGGCATGGCAGGGCGCATCGGATCATCGGCGATGAAACGCCCGCTGTCGCCAGCCTCGATCCGCCAGAGGTTCTCTTCTGCCAGGTAGCCACGCAGACGCAGCCCGGGTTCGACGATACGTGCCAGCGACTCGGCAGGATGCAGCCAGCGGCCCTGGTTCAGGTCGCGTTGCAGGTCACGCACCACGCCGGCCTGGGGGGCTCGCAGTTGCAGGCGCTCACGTTGCGCGGCGAGGCCGCGGTATTCGGCCACGGCCTCGGCCAGGCGCTGTTCGAGAACGCCGGCATCGGCTGCCGTTTCACTGCGTGCCGACAGACGACGTAGCTGCAACTGCAGAATCTCTATCTCACGGCGGACGATGGCTTGACGCGAGTCCAGATCGGGGGAGTCCAGTTCCAGCAGCAGGTCGCCAGCCGCCACGCTCTGCCCGTCCTCTACGTGCACCGCCTTCAGGCGCGCGGCCACCGGGGCGTGCAGGGCATGGGTGCGGGAGGCTTCGAGCAGGGCCGGTATCTCCACCGAGCTGCGCCACGGCACCACCAGTACCAGCAGCACCGCACCCAGGCACAGCCCGGTGAGCAATGCCTTGCGTGGATTGGCCTGTTGGCGGCGTTGCCACCACTCGCCCAGTTCGCGCCAGATCGGCAAACCGATGAACCAGAGCAGTTCCACCAGCATCAGGAAGATGCCCAGCACCTTGAAGAACAGGTGATAGACCGCCAGCGCGATACCGAGGAACAGAATCGCGCGCCAGATCCACGCGCCATAGCCCCAGATCAGCAGGCGTTTGCGCATGGCCGGCGGCCACGGCTCGGGGGCCGGTTCGCCATAACCGAACAGCGCCTCACGCAGGCGCCAGCGGCACAGGGCGAAGGCGCGCTGCTGCAGGTTATCCACGCCCCACAGATCGCTGATCAGAAAATAGCCATCGAAACGCATGAAGGGGTTGAGATTGATCACCAGGGTGGTGATCCAGGTGGCGCTGGCCAGCATGAAGGCCGCGGTGCGCGCCGGGCCATCCGGCAGCAGCGACCAGGCCAGCAGCGACAGCACCGCCAGCAGCAGCTCGGCGAGCACGCCGCCGGCGCCGATCAGCAGCCTGGAGCGGCGCTCTCGTACCCGCCAGGCGTCGCTGACATCGGTGTAGAACATCGGCAGTAGCACCATGAACGCCAGGCCCATGCTCTGCACCCGGCAGCCGGCACGCTTGGCCATGAAGGCATGGCCGAACTCGTGACACAGCTTGGCGAAGGTCAGCGCCACGCCGAAGGCCAGTGCGCCGCCCAGGCTGAACAGATGAGGAAAGGTGGTGAGAAAGCGCTGCCAGTCGCGAATCACCAGGAACAGCCCCAGCCCCAAGACCAGCGGCAGGCCCCAGCGCAGCAGCCAGGGGCCGTGGCGTTCCAGCACCGGCCAGGCACGATTGAGAAAAGGGTCCGGGCGCCACAGCGGGATGCGGAAGAACAGGTACTGATGCAGCACCCGCTTCCACGGGCTCTGGCGCTGGGCGGCGGCTTTCATGGCGTAGCTGGCGCGCTGTCTATCGTCCAGGGCGGCGATCAGGTCATGCTGGCTGAGAAAGCTCAGCATCTCTTCCAGTTCGGTCCGGCCCAGCGGTAGGCCCGGCTCGCCGTTGGCCGCCGCCAGCACGCGTTCGGGCTCGCCCAGCGTCCAGTGACGCAGCAGGCGCACGGCCGCCGCACCGAGCTTGAAGTAGCGCCCGCGCAGCGGGTCGGCCAGCGTCCACTGCGGCGCGCCATCGAGGCCCGGGGCGGCGGACGACAGCTGCAGGTCGGGGCGCAGCGCGGGCAGCATCACAGGCCCAGGCTCTGACGTGCGGCGGCCAAAGGCCGGCGCAGCAGATAGTAGGCCAGCGGCGCGCGCTCGCCGAACAGCTTGGCGGTGCCGCGCAGGCCGATACGTGGCGATGCTGCGATGAAGGCGGCATCGAGGCGATAGGCCAACTGGCCGGCGGCGGTGCTTTGCGCTTCGTAGGCGGCGCGCTCCAGCCGGGCGGCGTGACGGTGCAGGGGGGCGCTGTCGAGAAACAGCGCCACCTCGGCGCCGGGCTGCAGGGCGATGGCGTCACCCACCGGCAGCTCGATGCGCAGTTCGGCCTGCTCGGGGTCGGCAATCTGCATCAGCCGCTCGCCGGTCTGCACCGGTTTGCCGGTCAGGCGTTCGGCGTCGGCGAACACGGCGATGCCCGCGCGCTCGGCGCGTACCTCGCTGCGCGCCAGCAGCTGCCGGGCATAGTCTCGCTCGGCGCGCTTCTGCTCGACGCGCGCGGCGAGCAGATCCAGGCGGGCGCTGGACTCGGCATCGGCGAAGGCGCGCTGGCTGTTGGCCTTGAGTTCGGCCTCGGCCACGCCCAGGGTGCGCTCGGCGACATCGGCCTGGGCCTTGAGGCTGGTGGCATCGAAGCGCACCAGCACGTCTCCGGCAGCCACCAGCTGGTTGGGTTTGACCAGGAACTCGGCAATCACCCCATCGAGTGGCGCCGCTACCACCCGGCCACCCAGGGGCACCACCTCGGCAGGGGCCAGTACCGACTGGCGTACCGGGATCAGCAGCAGCAGGCAGAGTGCCGCCGCCACCGCCAGCAGCTTCTTGCGCGGCCAGCGCAGACGCCAGGGTTTGCGCGGCTGCAGGGCCAGCCAGGCATGGGCGTAGGCGTCTGCCAGCTGGGTCAGCAGAGACTGTTCGGCCTCGTTGAAGGGCTCATCGCGCGCCAGCCACAGGCCGCCGAAGGTTTCGCCGCTGCGATTCTTCAGCGGCAGCCAGTAGGCGTGGGGCGCGGACAGGCTGTGCATGTCCAGGCGCGTCTGCTCGTCCAGCTGCGCGGGGTCGACGTTGTGGCTCTGATCCAGCCGGTGCTGTTTGTGCAGGGCCCCGGCCGCGCGCTCGACGAAAGCGACGAAGGGAGCGTGGGGCTCCACCACGCTGACGCCGGTCAGTGCACGCACCTTACCGGCGATCAGCAGGGCGGCGTGACGAAAGCCGAACAGCGCCTGGCCGTCATTGACCATGGCGAAGGCGAGCTGTGCGGTCGTGGTCGCCTTGCGCGCCTGCTGTTCAAGGCCAAGAAAGCGCGCGAAGAGGTTCTCGAGCTTGGCAGACGTAGCGCTCACGGCGACGCCTGAAAGCGCGCTGTGCCGCTCATGCCGGCTAGCAGGCCCTTGGCCGCTTCGGGCAGGCTACCGATCAGCAGCAGGGTCTGGCTGCCCTCATCGATCCGCGCGCCCAGGCGTTTGATCTTGGCCGTCAGCGGTGTGCCGGTCTCGTCTGGGATGAAATCGAACGCCTGTCCCGGTTGCAGACGGCTGAGCCAACTGGAGGGCACCAGCAAGTAGATTTCCAGCGTGGTGTTATCCACCACTTCCAGCAGCGGGGTGCCGCTGGCGACGCTCTCGTGGGGCTGCGCGCGGCGTAGCACCACGTTGCCAGAGAAGGGCGCGGTGATGCTGCAGCGCTTGACCTGCACCTGATACACCTGAGTTTCGGCCTGGGCCTGGGCCTGACGGGCTTCGGCCAGCGCCACCTCGAAGCGGCCGACCGAGTTGAGGGCGGCCAGTTGCTTGTTGTGATTCAGTTCTTCACGGGTGGCCCGCGCGGCAGCCTGGGCGGCGTTGAGCTGAGCCTGGTAGGCGCTGCAGTCGAAGCGCGCGAGCAGGTCACCCTTGGCGAAACTCTGACCATCGCTGTAGGGCATCTCGACGATACGCCCGGCCAGTTCGCTGCTGATCACCGCCTGGTTGCGTGCCCGCAACACCCCGCGCACCTGGCGTTCGCCGTTGCTGGCGGTGGTCTGGTCGAGGGGCGTGAGCAGCGGGTCGTCCTGGGCCCAGAGCGCGGGACTCAGCGAGAGCGCGACGAGGCCGAGGGTCAGCCAACGGGCAGAGCGAAGCAGCATGTCATACATCCTTGCCTGGTAGATGCGTAGTCTATGGCAGGCCAGGGGGGCGGCAAATTCACCTAAAGGCGACAAAAAAGGGGGTTATTCGTCACGCTCGTAAGGGTGCGGATCCTGCGTCTGGCGCGGGCGCCCGATCTCGGGCGCCCGGCGCAACTTCGGGGGGCTAACGCGAAGATCGGACGGCTGCGGCGGATGCCTCGAGGCTCACTCCAGATCCTCGTCGAGCTCCTCGGCGGCATCCTCGTGGGACATGCGCAGGCCGTGCGGCGGCAACGGCATGTTGTCCAGCGTCACCGTGCCCTCGGCGCCGAGCTTGATCCGGCCTTCGAGGAACCAGCGCACGGCGATCGGGTAGATCAGATGCTCGCGGGCGTGGACCTTGGCGATCAGGGCGTCGAGATCCTGCTCGGGCTCGACCTTGACCGCGGCCTGGATCACCACCGGCCCGCCATCGAGCTCTTCGGTGACGAAGTGCACGCTGACACCGTGTTCGGCGACGCCGTCGTCCAGCGCGCGCTGGTGGGTGTTGAGGCCCTGATACGCGGGCAGCAGCGACGGATGAATGTTGAGCATCCGCCCGCGGTAATGATCGACGAACATCGGCGTGAGGATGCGCATGAAACCGGCCAGCACCACCAGGTCGGGGTCATGGCGGTCGATCACCTTGATCAGCGCGGCATCGAAGGCCTCGCGGGAGTCGTACTCGCGATGCGGCAGCGCCACGGCATCGACGCCGGCATCCTTGGCCCGCTTGAGCCCGAACGCGTCGGCCTTGTTGGAGACCACCGCGACGATCTCGCCACCCAGTTCGTCGTGGGTCTGGGCATCGAGCAGCGCCTGCAGGTTGCTGCCGTTACCCGAGATCAGCACGACCACGCGCGGCTTCTCGGCGGCCGCGGCCTCGAAGTCGTTCAGCGTATCCTGATGCGGAGAAGAGTTTTCTGCGCTCATGCCGGCAGGTTCTCCAGCTGCACGGCTTCGTCACCCTCGCCGCGGGTGACGATCTCACCCAGGCGATGGACCTGCTCGCCGGCGTCCTGCAGGTGGGCGATGGCGGCGTCGGCCTGGGCCGCCGGTACCACCACCACCATGCCGATGCCGCAGTTGAGCACGCGATACATCTCGCGCTCGGCCACGTTGCCCTGCTGCTGCAGCCAGTCGAATACCGCCGGGCGCTGCCAGGTGGTGACGTCGATCCGCGCGGCGAGGTGCTCCGGCAGCACCCGCGGCACGTTCTCGAGCAGGCCGCCGCCGGTGATGTGCGAGAGCGCATGTACCGCCACGTCGCTGTCGCGAATCAGCGAGAGCAGCGGCTTGACGTAGATACGGGTCGGCGCCATCAGCAGGTCGGCGAGCGGCTGACCGTCGAGGGTCTCGTCGAGCTGGCCGCCGCCGACCTCGAGAATCTTGCGGATCAGCGAGTAGCCGTTGGAGTGCGGCCCGGAGGAGGCCAGCCCCAGCAGCACGTCGCCGGCGGCGACCCGGCTGCCGTCGAGAATCTCGGACTTCTCCACCACGCCGACACAGAACCCGGCCAGATCGTAGTCGCTGCCCTCGTACATGCCCGGCATCTCGGCGGTCTCGCCCCCCACCAGGGCGCAGCCGGCCTGGCTGCAGCCCTCACCGATGCCGGTCACCACGTCGGCGGCGATATCCACATCGAGCTTGCCGGTGGCGTAGTAGTCGAGAAACAGCAGCGGCTCCGCTCCGGCGACCACCAGATCGTTGACGCACATGGCGACCAGATCGATGCCGATGGTGTCGTGCTTGCCCAGATCCATCGCCAGGCGCAGCTTGGTGCCGACCCCGTCGGTGCCGGAGACCAGCACCGGTTCGCGGTAGCCGCTGGGCAGCTGGCACAGCGCGCCGAAGCCGCCCAGGCCGCCCATCACTTCCGGCCGCGAGGTACGCTTGGCCACGCCCTTGATCCGCTCGACCAGCGCGTTGCCGGCATCGATGTCGACACCCGCATCCCGGTAGGTCAGGGAGGGGGAGTTGGACGAACGGGGCGCGTTCGAAGAATCGGGAGAGGAGCGCGTCATAGTGGACCTTTCTCGCGGAGCCGGGGAGACGCTGCGGGTGACCCAGCGTCCCGCCAATGAATGGGGGTGATGTTCAGCGGGGCGCATTGTAGCATTGCCTACATCCTAGCGGGCAGTCAGGTAACGGCGAGAACGCGATGAGTAAATTACAGATAGGTGGGTTGATCGGTGCCGCGCTGGGGCTCTGGCTGCTGGTGCTGCTCGAACCTATCCTGATGCCGTTCTTCGTCAGCCTGATCCTGGCTTATCTGGGCGATCCGGTGACCGATTGGCTGGAGGCGCGGGGGTTGTCGCGGCGGCTCTCGGTGAGTCTGGTGTTTCTGCTGCTGGCGCTGGTGATGGTCGGTTCCCTGCTGGTGCTGCTGCCGATGCTGGGGCGCCAGCTGGGGCAGCTGATCGCGGCGCTGCCGGAGGTGCTCAACTGGGTTCAGACGACGGTGCTGCCGGAGGTGCGCGAACTCACCGGGGTCGATTTCAGCGCCGACTTCGATCAGTTGCGTAACGCCCTGATGAGCAACTGGCGCGAGACCGGCACCTACGCCGCGGCCTTCCTGGCCCAGGCTTCGCGCTCGGGGCTGGCGCTGGCGATCTGGCTCGGCAATCTGGCGCTGATTCCGGTGGTCACCTTCTATCTGCTGCTCGACTGGGACCGGCTCAAGGGTTATGTGCGCGAGCTGCTGCCGCGCCATGTCGAACCCCGGGTCACGGCGCTGGCGATGGAGTGCGACGAAGTGCTCTCCGCCTTCCTGCGCGGCCAGCTGCTGGTGATGCTGAGCCTGGGCGTGATCTACGCCGTCGGCCTGAGCGTGGTGGGGCTCAAGTTCGGACTGCTGATCGGCCTGATGGCGGGGTTGGCGAGCATCGTGCCCTATCTCGGGGTCATTGTCGGGGTGCTCACCGCCGGCGTGGTGGCGTTCTTCCAGTTCGGTGAGTGGCTGCCGCTGGTGGGGGTGCTGGTGGTGTTCGGCATCGGCCAGGTGGCCGAGAGCACGCTGCTGCAGCCGCTGCTGCTGGGTGACAAGATCGGCCTGCACCCGGTGGCGGTGATCTTTGCCGTACTCGCCGGCGGGCAGCTGTTCGGCTTCACCGGTATCCTGCTGGCGCTGCCGGTGGCTGCGGTGATCATGGTGCTGCTGCGCTACGCCTATCACCGCTATCGCCACAGTCGCCTCTACGATCGAGCGCGCGCCGAGACGCTGACAGCGGGCTGGGACGGGGAGAGCGACAACTGATGCGCCCGGGACCGTCACAGCTGCCGCTGGGGGTGGGGCTGCGCGATGATGCTACCTTCGCCAACTACTTCCCCGGGGACAACGCCCCGCTGGTGGCGCATCTGGCCTCGCAGTTGGAGAGCGCCGGGGAGCCCTTCCTCTATCTCTGGGGGGGCAGCGGCGTGGGCTGTAGCCATCTGCTGCAGGCGGCTTGCCATGCTGCCGATGCCCGCGGCCGGCGCGCGCTCTACCTGCCGCTGGATGCCTTGGGGCACTTTCCGCCGGATATTCTCGAAGAGCCCGAGCGGCTCGATCTGCTGGCGATCGACGACCTGCAGCTGGTGGTCGGACGCAAGCGCTGGGAGGAGGCGCTGTTCCATGGCTTCAACCGCCTGCGTGACGCCGGCAAGCGGCTGGTGATCGCCGCCGACCGCTCGCCGCGCCAGCTCGATATCAAGCTGCCGGACCTGGCTTCGCGCATGACCTGGGGCATGGTCTTTCATGTCCAGCCGCTGGATGACGCCCAGAGGCTGGGGGCGCTGCAGCTGCGCGCGCGGGTGCGCGGCATGCAGCTGCCCGACGAGGTCGCGCGCTATATCCTGCATCGCGGTCCGCGCCAGCTCGACCAGCTCTCAGACGTTCTGGCGCGGCTGGATCGCGCCTCGCTCTCCGCCAAGCGCAAGCTCACCATCCCCTTCGTCAAGCAAGCGCTGGAGTGGTGAAGCCTGCCGCGCTGTATGTCGTTGACATCGCGTCTTCGTTGCTCTGAATTCAAAGTTTAATTAAGTTCTGTGCGCTGTCGCCGATATTGGGGCTGGCCTTGCTTTCACTGGCATCAGTCACCCCACGTATCACGACAGAGCTCCCGGCTGCTCGCCTTGGCGGCTTCAGGGAGTCTTTCCATGGCCAGGAGGGCCATCATGAGCGCATCGAACACTCCCCCGCGCCGTCTGGCGGTGAGCTTGCAGACCAAGGTCCTCGCCCTGGTATTGATACCCCTGCTACTGCTCAGCGTACTTCTGATCACCTTCAATATCTTCAAGACGCACCAGGCCAGCGATGCCGCCCTGGAGGCGCAGCGTCAACGCCTGATATCCGACCGTGAGCAGTCGGTGAAGTACGTGGTCGAGACGGCCAAGTCGGCGATCATGCCGCTGGTCCAGCAGCCGCCCAACGGCGATCTGGCCGCGGCAAAACGCCAGGCAGAGGCGCTGATTCGGGGGATCACTTTCGAAGGTGACAACTACGTCTTCGTCTACGCCTACGATGGCACCAATCTGGTTCAGCCGCGCCGGCCGCAGCTCGAAGGCAGCGACATGAACCAGGCGCGCGATGCCGAGGGCAACCACATCTTCGCGCACATGCTCGAGACCGCGCGTCAGGGAGGAGGCATCTATCGTTATCTGTGGCGCAACCCTGCCACCGGCACCGATGAGCACAAATATTCCTACGTCGAGGGTATCGATGCCTGGGGGTGGGTGATCGGCGCCGGGGTCTACGTCACCTCGATCAATCAGGAGATGGAGGGTGTCGAGGCAGACGCCGCTCAGCATCTGCGGGCGTCGATCTGGCAGTCGGTTCTGCTGGGCGTCGCCGCGATGGGCATCGCGGCGCTGTTCACGATCTGGCTGGTGCGGCGGCTGCTCGGCCCGATCCGGCGTACCGCCACGGCGATGGGAGATATTGCCAGCGGCCAGGGCGACCTGACGCGCCGTCTGGACGTCGACAGCCGCGACGAGGTGGGCGAGCTCGCGACCCAGTTCAACGCCTTTGTCGGGCGCATGCAGGAAACACTGCGTGACGTGCGCTCGAGTACGCGTAGCGTTCACACGACTTCGTCGCAAATCGCCGATGCCAGCGGCGAGCTGGCATCGCGCACCGAGGAGTCGGCGGCGAGTCTGCAGCAGACCTCTGCGTCGATGGAAGAGATCACCACCACGGTGGCGCACGCCGCCGATTCGGCCGCCCAGGCGAGCCAACTGGTGCAGTCGACCAGCCATGTGGCCCAGGAGGGCGAGCAGGCGATGGCCCAGGTCGAGGCGCGGATGAGCGAAATCACCCAGTCGGCGGCGCAGATCGAGGAGATCATCGGGCTTATCGACTCCATCGCCTTTCAGACCAATATCCTGGCGCTGAATGCCTCCGTGGAGGCGGCGCGCGCCGGTGAGCACGGGCGCGGCTTTGCGGTAGTGGCCAGTGAGGTGCGCTCGCTGGCGGGGCGTTCGGCGGAGGCGTCGAAGAGTATTCGCGAGCTGATCACTCGCTCGGCCGAGCATACCCGCAGCGGCAGCGAGCTGGTGAATCGGGCCGGCGCCACCATGCGCGAGATCGTCGACAGCGTGAATCGCGTCGCAGACGTGATCGGCGAGATCAGCGCCGGGGCCAAGGAGCAGAACAGTGGCATCGCTCAGATCAATACCGCGGTGGCGGAGATGGATGCGATGACCCAGCAGAACGCGGCCATGGTGCAGCAGTCGGCAACCGCCGCGGCTGACCTGCAGCAGGAAGCCCAACGCCTGAGCAGTCTGGTCAATACCTTCGTGCTCGGTGACGAGTCGGTCAAACACGGCGCGATTGAAGCATCGGTTTCAGAGCCGAAAGCCGCCCGCGTCAAATTGGCCACGTCGAAGAGAGCGGGCGCCAGCGCCGAGGGTGAGTGGGAGACTTTCTAATTCGGCCCCAGCCAGAGTCACCTCTGAGTGCAGAGAAATGGCTACCCCGCCGCGCGGTCGGCGGGCGTGTCCTGTCATTGTGTGTCCAGGTCGATGTCGACCGGGTATCTGCTGCTCCCTGGCAGCTGCATTCCGATATACATGGCGCGGCAGAGTGGTGGCCTAGCGCAGGGAGGTTAGCGACTAAAGTTGATTCAAGTTAAGTAAATGGTCACCGATATCGACCTTGGTGGGCGCGTGATTCTGCCGGGTTGAATCGTGTTGGCGTGTCGTTAGCGGCTGGGTATCGGATTCTGACCGGGAGGGTCATGCGTCGCTGGATCTCACTCGATAACTCCAACGACCGAGAGCGTACGCATGAAGGCACCCTCCGTTTTGCGCGCCAGACACGCGTTCAGCCTGCAGACCAAGATCGTGGCGCTGACGCTGATACCGCTGTTTGTGATCATCGTGGCGCTGGTGAGCGTCAATATCGTCTCCAACCTCAATGACAGTCGTCGAGAGCTGGCCGAGCAGCGGCGATTGTTGATCGACAGTCAGGTCAAGGCGGTCAAGGGCATCGTCGATCTGGCCAAATCCGCCATCACGCCGCTGGTCGAGAACGCCGGCAGCGACCCTCAGGCCGCCCAGGCCAAGGCGCGCGATCTGCTGCGCGGGCTCTCCTTCGACGGCACTAACTACATTTTTGCCTACACCTTCGATGGCACCAATCTGGTGTTTGCCCCCGACACCAAGAAAGAGGGGACCAATATGCTCGGGGTGACAGACGCCGATGGTAATCATGTCATCGCCGACCTGATCCGGGTCGCTCAGCAGGGCGGGGGACGCTACAGCTATCTGTGGCCCAATCCCGGCACCGGCAAGGTCGAGCGCAAGTACTCCTACGCCGAGAGCATCGACGGCTGGAACTGGATGATCGGTGCTGGCATCTACGCCACCTCCATCGATCAGGCGATGGCGGCGGCAGAGGCCAAGGCGGCGAGCAATCGCCACGCCATGCTGTGGCGCTCGCTGCTGCTGGGTGGCGGGGGCATGCTGCTGGCGGCATTGATCGCCAGCTTGCTGGTACGGCGACTGCTCGGCCCGATCCGGCGCACCGCGGAGGCGATGGGGGATATCGCCAGCGGCCAAGGCGATCTGACGCGCCGCCTGGCCGTCGACAGCCGCGACGAGGTGGGCCAACTCGCGACCCAGTTCAACGCTTTCGTCGGGCGCATGCAGGAAACACTGCGTGACGTGCGTTCGAGTACCCGCAGCGTTCACGCAACGTCGTCTCAGATCGCCGATGCCAGCGGCGAGCTGGCATCGCGCACCGAGCAGTCGGCGGCCAGCCTGCAGCAGACCTCTGCGTCGATGGAGGAGATCACCACCACGGTGGCACATGCCACCGACTCGGCCACCCAGGCGAGCCAGCTGGTGCAGTCGACCAGCGATGTGGCGCAAGAGGGCGAGCAGGCGATGGCCCAGGTCGAGGCGCGGATGAGCGAAATCACCCAGTCGGCGGCGCAGATCGAGGAGATCATCGGGCTGATCGACTCCATCGCCTTTCAGACCAATATCCTGGCGCTGAATGCCTCCGTGGAGGCGGCGCGCGCCGGCGAGCACGGGCGCGGCTTTGCGGTGGTGGCCAGCGAGGTGCGCTCACTGGCGGGGCGTTCGGCGGAGGCGTCGAAAAATATTCGTGAGCTGATCGCGCAGTCGGCCGAGCATACCCGCAGCGGCAGCGAGCTGGTGAATCGGGCCGGGACCACCATGCGCGAGATCGTCGACAGCGTGAATCGCGTCGCAGACGTGATCGGTGAGATCAGCGCCGGGGCCAAGGAACAGAACAGCGGCATCGGCCAGATCAATACCGCGGTGGCGGAGATGGATGCGATGACCCAGCAGAACGCCGCCATGGTGCAGCAGTCGGCAACCGCGGCGGCCGATCTACAGCAGGAAGCCGAGCGCCTGCGCGGCTTGATCGATACCTTCGTGCTAGGCGAAGACGCCGACGCGGGCAAGACCTCAGCGCCCGATCCCAGGCCGAAACCCGCCAGCGCGCAGCCGGCAGCGCTAACGGCCAAACGCACTCCCCAAGACGAAGAGGAGTGGCAGACATTCTGATCCGGGGGTAGATCGTAGCTCGAGGGGCGGCCATTGGCCGCCCCTTGCGTTTGCCTGCCGGGGCTGTGAATCCGGTCTGACTCTCGGCGCCGAGTCAGGCCGGCATGTCGACCCGCGATCGATCGCTACGGCGCTGGCGGCATGACTGCCGAGTCGAGAGCTTCACCAGCCGAGCTGGTCGCGCACCCGATAGTACCAGGCGCCGAGGGCGGTCAGCGGCACACGGAAGAGGCGGCCGCCGGGGAAGGGGGTGTGCGGCAGATCGGCGAAGGCGTCGAAGCGCTCGAGTTCGCCGCTCAGCGCCTCCGCCATCAGCCGTCCGGCCAGATGGGTACAGGTCACGCCGTGCCCGGAGTAGCCCTGGGCGTAGTAGACGTTGTGGTTGATGCGGCCGAACTGCGGCAGGCGATTGAGCGTCAGCAGGAAATTGCCGCTCCAGGTGTAGTCGACCTTGACCCCCTTGAGCTGGGGAAAAGTCTTTTCCAGATTGGGCCGAATGACCGCTTCGATGCTCGCCGGATCGTGGCCCCCATAGGTCACGCCACCGCCGTAGATGAGTCGGTTGTCGGCCGAGAGGCGGTAGTAGTCGAGCAGATAGTTGCAGTCCTCGACGCAGGCATCGTTGGGCAGTAGCTCGCGGGCGGTGTCGGCATCCAGCGGCGCGGTGGCCAGCACCTGGGTGCCGCAGGGCATGCTCTTGCCCTCGAGCTCCGGCAGCAGACCATTGAGATAGGCGTTGCCGGCGACGATTACGCGCTCGGCGCGCACCTGCCCCTGGGCGGTGCGGATCACCACCGGGTCGCCGTGGCGGATCTCGACCACCGGCGAATGCTCGTATATCACCCCGCCGAGGGATTCGAACGCGGCGGCCTCACCGAGTACCAGGTTGAGCGGGTGCAGGTGCCCCCCGGAATGGTCGAATAGCGCGCCCACGTAGCGCTCGGAGCCGATCTCGCGGCGGTAGCCTTTAGCATCGAGCAGCTCGAGCTGGCGGTGCCCGTAGCGCTCCCACAGCGCCTTGTGCTCGACCAGCCCCTGCATCTGCTTGTCGCTGCAGGCAGCGAACAGGTTGCCTTCCTTGAGGTCGCAGCGAATGGCGTAGTCGGCGATGCGCGAGCGGATGATCTGGTTGCCTTCGAACGCCATGCTGCCCAGCGCTTGGGCAGTGGTCTGGCCGTACTTGGCCTCGATCACGTCCATATCGCGGCTGTAGCTATTGACGATCTGCCCGCCGTTGCGCCCCGAAGCGCCGAAGCCGATACGCGTCGCTTCCAGCACTACCACGCGCAGCCCGCGCTCGGCCAGGTGCAGCGCCGAGGAGATACCGGTGAAGCCGCCGCCGATCACGCACACATCGGCGTCGACCTCGCCGCTTAGCGGCGGACGTTCCGGGGCCGGGTTGGCCGAGGCGGCGTAGTAGGAGTCGACGTGGCGCTCGGGGAAGGTCGCAGCAGAGGCTTGAGGCACGATGGCGGGCTCGCGTGTTGAATTTATTCGACGGATGCCAAGAGGGTAGCCGGTCCCGTCACGCGGCTCAACCGGCACCTGGTGCAAACACGACCGCGCCGACAGAGGCTGCCGGCGCGGTGAGAGAAAGCGCTGTGGGCGGGTTCGTCAGGCGCCGCCGGCACTCTGCCACTGGGGCTCGCCGTTGCGCATGGAGACGCGGTCGCCTTCGGGCTTCTTGTCCAGTTTGGCCTCGTGGACTTCGCCATCATAGCGGTAGCGCACGTCGTAGCCGACGGTTTCCTGCTTGGTGTCCTTGACCGTGTTGCAGCGCTGCTCGGTGGTGGTGTAGGTGTCACCCTGCTGCATCTGGCCCTGGACCTGATTACCGGCGATACCGCCACCGACCGCACCCGCGGCCGTCATGATTTTCTTGCCACTGCCGCCGCCGAACTGGTTGCCGACCACGCCGCCGACGATGGCGCCGATGGCGGTGCCGGCGATGCGGTGCTCGTCCTGCGCCGGGCGGCGGTGGGTGACGGTCACGTTATGACACTCCTGACGCGGCGTCTCGGAGGTCTGAGTGATGGGGTCGACGCTGATGATGTCGGCGTACTGCGGCTGGCTGTCACCGGACTGGTAGGCGCCGATAGCAACACCGCCGGCGACGCCGAGGGCAGCGATGACGCCGCCGATGATGATCGATTTCTGCATGGCCTTGCTCCTCTTGCGGACCGGCTCGTGTTCCGTCGAGCCCGAGACGGAAACCCCGCGATTTGTTCTGATCCCAAGCACGGATAGCGAGTGCCGATGGCGTCTGAGCTCGCTGTCTGCCGGACGTTCGTCGCGGTGATTGGGGGAACAACGCGCTACGGGTGACGTCCCTGTCGTGATGGCGGCGAACCGCCTTCCGTCGGTGGCAGCGGCGTGGAAGACGCCGCCACTCGGTAGGCTCAGTTTAGTTCAGGCGGAGGCGAAGAGAAGGGCGCAACCAATTGTTGAACGCTGTTTTCATATTGATAAATGGGTGTCTGCTTGCGGCGACATCGGCGCCGAAGGCCCCGTGACGCGGGGCTTTCGGCGGCAGCCGCCGGCATCTCTCAGCGGTTGCGGGCTTCGTTGGCCAGCTGCTGGAGCAGTTGCAACTGGTCGCCTTCCAGCTGGGGCGCCGGTGTCAGCTTGGCGCGCTGGGCGTCGCTCAGTTGGGAAGCCTGACGCAGGTCGGCGCTGAGCAGTGGCAGTGCGGCCTGGTTGGGGGTGCGGTAGTAGGCGTAGGTGGCCGAGCGTGCAGCGTTCTCCGGGCGCAACATGAAGCTGATGAACTCACGTGCCAGCTTCGGGTGGGGCGCGCGCTTGGGAATCGCCAGCGTATCCACGCCGAGCTGCGACCCCTCTTCGGGAATGAAGAACTCGAGCTTGCCGTAGGTCTCGAGCGCGTCCGCCTTGCGATAGTCGAGATCGCCACTGTAGGTGACCGCGGCGCGGGTGACGCCGCGGGCGATCTGATCGATGGCGGCGGTGCTATCGGCGAAGCCGCTGAAGTTGGGGCGGTGCAGGGTCTGGCTCACCAGCTTGGCGGCGGCAATCCAGTCGTCGCGCTGGGTGCAGTCGAAGCCGTGGCCTTGATAAGCGCAGGCCATGCCGAACAGCACCTGCGGGTCACCGCCGAGCAGGGCGAAAGGCTGGTCCGGGTTGACCTTTGGGTCGAGCAGCAGTGACCAGGAGTGGGCGGGGTCGGGGAACACCGTGGTGTCGTAGACGATCCCGGTAACGCCCCACAGATAGGGCACGCTGTAGGCGTCCTGGGGGTCGTAGCTGGGGTGGCGGAAGGCCGGCATCAGGTTGTCACGCCCTTGGATGTCGTCGCCCAGGGGCTGAATCAGCCCGGCTGCCACCAGCCTCGGCACGTAGTAGTCGGTGGGCACCACCACATCGAACTGGGCGTCGCCGCCGGCGACCAGCTTGGAGAACATCTCGGCGTTGGAGGTGAAGTAGCTCTGCACCACCTCGACCCCGTACTGCTTCTCGAAGTCCTCGATCACGCCGGGGTCGGCGTACTCGGTCCAGTTGAAGAGGTAGAGCTTGTCCGGCGTCTGGGCCTGGGCGGCGGCGCTCAGCGACAGGCAGAGCGCGCTCAGGCAGAGGGCGGCAGTCGTGCGCATGCGGTATCACCTCGTGTCGGGGCGGCCGCGCGATGCTGAAAGCCCGGCGTCGCGCGGCCACCGTTGGGGGTCAGACCCGCAGCAGCAGGTGCTCGCGCTCCCACGAGCTGATGACCCGGAAGTAGGCCGAGTGCTCGGCGCGCTTCACCGCCAGGTAGCTGCGGGTGAAGCGTTCGCCCAGCAGGTCCGCCAGCGGTGCGCACTCGCTCAGCGCATTGAGCGCCGGGCCGATGTCGTCGGGCAGGGTATGGCCCATCGACCATGCCGAGCCGGTCAGCGGCGGGCGCGGCTCGATCTGCGAGAGCATGCCCAGGTAGCCGCAGGCGAGCGACGCCGCCATCACCAGATAGGGGTTGGCGTCGGCGCCGGCGAGACGGTTCTCGACCCGGGTGCCGGGCGCCGGGCCCACCGGCACGCGCAGGCCCACGGTGCGATTGTCGTAGCCCCACTCGGTGTTGATCGGCACCGAGCTGTTGCTGCCGCCGGGCATCAGCCGGCGGTAGGAGTTGACGTTGGGGGCGAAGAACGGCATCGCCGAGGGCAGGTACTGCTGCAGCCCGCCAATGTAGTGATGGAACAGCTTGCTGGGGCTGCCGTCGGCGCCGGCGAACAGGTTGTCGCCGCTGTCGCGGTCGAGCAGGCTCTGGTGCAGATGCATCGAGCTGCCCGGTTCGTTGGCCATCGGCTTGGCCATGAAGGTGGCATACATGTTGTGGCGCAGTGCGGTCTCGCGCAGGGTGCGCTTGAAGATCACCACCTGGTCGGCGAGACGCAGCGGGTCGCCGTGGCGGAAGTTGACCTCCATCTGCCCGGCACCCTCTTCGTGGGTCAGGGTGTCGATATCCAGCTGCTGTGCTTCGCAATAGTCGTACATCTGCTCGAACAGCGGATCGAACTCGTTGACCGCGTCGATGGAGAACGACTGGCGGCTGCTCTCCTGGCGTCCCGAGCGTCCGATCGGTGGCTCCAGCGGGTAGTCCGAGTCGGTATTGGTCTTGACCAGGTAGAACTCCAGCTCCGGCGCCATGATCGGCTGCCAGCCGCGGGCCTCGTAGAGCGCGAGGATGTGCTTGAGCACATGGCGCGGCGAGAGCTCCACCGGCTCGCCGTTCATGTAGAGGCAGTCGTGGATGATCTGCGCGGTGGGGTCGTCGGCCCACGGCACCAGATAGGCGGAGTCGGGGTCCGGCACCAGCTGCATGTCGAGTTCGGCCGGGTTCCAGAAGCGGATATCATCGTCGTCGGGATAGCCGCCGGTGACCGTCTGGATAAAGATCGAGTCGGGCAGTCGGGTATGACCGCCGCGCAGATACTTGCCGGCGGGCATGATCTTGCCCTTGAGGATACCGGTGAGATCGGAGACCAGGCACTCCACCTCGGTGATGCCGTGGCGGCTGAACCACTCTTCGAGCACGTGATGCGGTGTTTCGCTCATGACGCTGTCCTTGTGGCGCGCGTGGCGCCGTCTGGGAAGCCGCCGATGCCGCGGGCACCGGCGGTTGACGCTTGCTTACCGCGATTGCACTTCCTGCCACAGCTGCTGGAACAGCTGCAGATTCTGACCGCCCAGGCTGGGCGAGAACTTCAGCCGCGCCAGGTCGGCCTCGTCCGGCAGCGCCGGCGGCTGGGTCAGGTCGGCGTCGAGATAGGGCTGCGCGGCCTTGTTGGGGCTGGCGTACTGGACGTAGTTGGAGAGCTCAGCGCCGATCTTGGGGTCGAGAATGAAGTTGATGAACTTGTGCGCCAGTTCCGGATGCGGCGCCTTGGCCGGGATCATCATGTTGTCGACCCACATCTCGGTGCCTTCGTCGGGGATCATGAAGGCGATGTGCTTGAACGCTTCCGGATTTTCGCGCTTCTGCTGCAGGTAGTCGCCGTTGTAAGAGATACCGGCACGCACCACGCCGCGCTGGATCTGCTGCAGTACCGGGGTGCCGTCGGTGAAGCCGCTGAAGGTGGCGCGGTGCTTGGTGTCGAGGATCAGCTTGGCCGCCGGTTTCCACGCCTCGGCTCCGGTGCAGTCGTAGCCCGAGCCGAGATAGGCGCAGGCGGCGCCCATGTTGACCTGGCCGTCGCCCATCAGCGCGAAGGGCTGGTCGGAATTGACCTTGGGATCGAACAGCAGCGACCAGCTCTTGGGCGCGTCGGGGAAGACATTGGTGTCATACACGATCCCGCTGGTGCCCCACTGATAGGGCACCGAGTACTGCGCGCCCGGGTCGTAGCTGGGGTCGGAGAACTGCGCCATCACGTTGGCCAGGTTGGGGATCTGCGACTTGTCGAGTTTCTGCACCAGGCCGCTGTCGATCAGCCGCGGCACGTAGTAGTTGGAAGGCACGATGATGTCGTACTGGGAGACGCCGCCGGCGTTGAGCTTGGCGGTCATCTCCGGCAGCGAGTTGTAGTAGCTCTGCACTACCTCGACCCCGTATTTCTTCTCGAAGGCCTCGATGACCTTGGGGTCCATGTACTCCGTCCAGTTGAACAGATAGAGCTTGTCGGCGCTCTGGGCGGAAGCCGACCCGGCCAGCAGCATGCCACCCAGGGCCAGGGCGACTCGGGTTGTGATTGTTGTGCGCTTCATCGACGAATACCTCCCGGGGTGATGTCGATACCGGGCCCGACAGGGCTCGGCGGAAAGGGGTCATGCGGGTGCGCCGGCCACCTCGGCCGGCGCGCTGTCAGTGCTGCTTTTGCCGATTGAACAGCAGGCTCAGGATCGCGGCGATCAGCACTGCGCCGATCATCAGCGTGGCGATAGCGTTGATCTCCGGTGATACGCCGCGGCGTATCGCGCCCCAGATGTAGATCGGCAGGGTGGCGTTCTCGGGGCCGGCGTTGAAGAAGCTGATCACGAAATCGTCCACCGACAGCGTGAACGAGAGGAAGAAAGCGGCGATCAGCGAGGGCTTCAGCGTCGGCAGCAGGAAGAACCGGGCGCGCTGGAACGGCGAGGCGTAGAGATCCTTGGCTGCCTCGAACAGCGTCGGGTCGAGACCGACGAAGCGCGAGTAGACGATCAGCGCCACGAACGGAATCTGGAAGGTGACGTGGGCGATGATCATGGTCAGCAGGCTGGGGCCGAGAATGCCGAACTGGCGATCGATGCTGATGAAGAACGCCATCTCCGAGATCCCGAAGACGATGTCCGGCATCACGATCGGCAGGTAGATCAGCACGATCAGCCAGCCGAGCTTGCGTGCGCGATGGCGATACATGCCATAGCCGATCAGGGTGCCGATGACGAGCGCCAGGAGAGAAGAGGTGATCCCCAGTACCAGAGTATTGCCGAGGGCGTCGAGCAACTGATCGTTGTGGATCAGCTTGTCGTACCAGCGCAGCGAGAAGCCGGCGAAGTAGGCCGAGCTGTTGGCCGAGTTGAACGAGTAGAACACGATGACCGCCAGCGGCAGATAGAGAAAGGCCATTACGACCCACCAGAACAGGGTCAGGCTGCGGTGAAAGGCGCCACGTTTCATATCACCACCTCCTCACCGCCGCTCAAGCGCTTGCCGATACGGCGCATGGCGAACAGCCCGCCGAAGGTGGCGAGCAGCATGATCAGCGCCCCCGCCGCCCCCAGCGGCCAGTTGGAGCCACCGGCGAACTGGCTGGCGACCAGATTGCCGAGCATCATCGCGCGGCCGCCGCCGAGCAGCTCCGGCACCACGTACATGCCGAAAGCGGGGATCGACACCAGCACCGTGCCCGCCAGCAGCCCCGGCAGGGTCTGCGGGAAGACCGCCAGCCAGAACGCGCGCAGCGGCGAGGCGTAGAGATCCCGCGCCGCCTCGACCAGGGCGTAGTCGAGTTTCTCGAAGGCGGCGTAGAGCGGCAGCACCATGAACGGCAGGAAGTTGTAGATCAGCCCCAGGGTGACCGCGAAGTTGGACGGGTAGAGGCCCATGTTGGGGCCGATCAGGCCGAAGAACTGCGCCAGCTCGGCCAGCGGCGTGCCCGGAGAGAGCAGATTCATCCAGCCGAAGGCGCGGATGACCTGATTGGTCCAGGAGGGCACCACCACCGCCAGCAGCATCAGCGCGCGCCACTTCTCACGGCTGATCGAGATGCGATAGGCGAGCGGGTAGGCGACCAGGATCACCAGGCCGGTGGCGAGCAGGGTCTGCCACAGCGAGCGCAGCAGGGTGTAGAGATTGCCAGGGCTCCAGCCGAGGAAGCCGAAACCGGCGAGCTGGCTGAAGGCGTCCAGGGTCAGCGGCATCTGCGGCTGGCCGTAGGGGCCGTTGGTCATGAAGGCGACGCCGATCAGATAGAGGCTCGGCAGCACCAGGAAAACGACGATCCAGATCACGCCGGGGGCGACGCTCCACAGCAGGTGGCGCGTGTCCGGCGACAGCGAGCCGCTGTGGGCGGCCAGCGGATAGGGGGATTCGGGCTTGCTCATGCGCGTCTCCTCAGGCGTCGAGCCTGACGATGTCTTCGGGGCAGATACTCACCGTCACCCGGTCGCCGACCGCATGCAGGCGCTGGCCGAGGTTGCTGGCGGTGGCCAGCAGCACCACGCCATCGACTTCGAGGCGGTACTCCACCCGACTACCGCGGTAGAGGCGCTCGCGTACCACGCCCTGCAGCGCGTTGTAGCCCTCCGGCACTTCCGGCCCCAGCTCGATCACCTCCTGGCGGATCAGCAGCATGCCGTGGCGCTCGTGTTCCGCCAGTGGCTGCTCCAGGCGTAGCTGGCCGAGTGCGGTGGTTACCCGGTCACCGTTGACCGAGCCGATCTCGAACAGATTGACGTGCCCCATGAAGCGCGCGACGAAGGCGTTGACCGGATGCTCGTAGACGGTCTGCGGCGGCCCCACCTGCTGGATCACGCCGCCGTCGAGCACGGCGATGCGATCCGACATCACCATCGCCTCCTCCTGGTCGTGGGTGACGAAGACGAAAGTCATGCCGAGGCGCTTCTGGGTGCGCTGCAGCTCGACCTGGAGCTGATTGCGTAGACCGGCGTCGAGCGCCGACAGCGGCTCGTCGAGGAGCAGCACATCGGGCTCGCAGACCAGCGCTCGGGCCAGCGCGACACGCTGGCGCTGGCCACCGGAGAGCTGATTGACGCGACGCTCCATCAGCGCACCGAGCTTGATGAAGTCGGCGATCTCCTGGACCCGGCGTTCGCGTTCGGCGGCCGCCACGCCTTTCATGCGCAGGCCGAAGGCGATGTTGTCGTGCACCGAGAGGTGCGGGAACAGCGCGTAGGACTGGAACACGGTATTGACGCTGCGCAGATGCGGCGGCGTCGTGGTGACATCCTTGCCGCCGATGGTCAGCGTGCCCTCGTTGGGCGCTTCGAGCCCGGCGAGAATCCTGAGAAGGGTGGTCTTGCCGCAGCCGGAGGGGCCGAGCAGGGTGAAGAACTCGCCAGCATGAATGTCGAGATCGACACCATCGAGGGCGACGGCGTCGCGTCCGAAGCGCTTGTGCAGGTTACGCAGGGCGATCGCCGAAGCGTCACGCACCCGCTGGGTGCCGGCGGCGTCGGGCTCGGCAGAAGGAGGCACAGTCATAGGTCACGAGATTCCCATACCCGGTGGTCGAGGCTGTCGACGCCGGCGAGATCCGACCTGCGCGAGGTGGTCGGCATGGCGATGGCGTGACAGAACGAAGCGTAACCCAACGTTAGCCGCGATGCAGCGCAGATCTGTGCCGATCTTGCCGCTGCGGGTGACGGGGTGCAGGGCGGGCCGGGTGGGTGAGACGGGGCGTTGTGATTGTCATACCGTTCTCCTGGGCCTGTATCCGGTGAATGTGTTTGATGAATGTGTTGGATGAATGTATCCGCTGAGGGTGTCGCAGAGAGCGCGTGGTATCAGGTGTTGCGCAGGTACCAGCGATATTCCAAAGCGCTGATCGCCTGGCGCGAGAGTTCGTACTCCGCGCGCCGGTTGGCGTGATAGACCTGATGAAAGGTCTCGCCAAAGCTGTCGATGAAGACCTCGCTCTCGAGCCAGGCGTCGAGCGCCTGGGGCCAACTGATCGGCAGGCTCGGCTCGACCTGCTCGTAGGCGTTGCCGGTGATCGGTGCCGGCGGCGTCAGTTCGCGTGCCATGCCGTGTTCGATGCCTGCGAGCAGCGCGGCCACCAGCAGATAGGGGTTGGCATCGGCGCCAGCGACCCGATGTTCTATGCGCCGCGCCCGCGGCGAGCCCGAAGGGATGCGCAGCGCCACCGAGCGGTTGTCGTAGCCCCAGGTCGGCGCCATCGGCACGTAGAGGCTGGGCTGGAAGCGCCGGTAGGAGTTGAGATTGGGGGCGAAGATCGCCATCGACGCCGGCATCAGCTCGGCCAGCCCGGCGATCGCCTGCTGCAGCCGCGGGCTGCCCAGTTCGCCGCCGTCGGCGGTGGCGAAGACGTTGTTGCCGGCGGCGTCGAGCAGGCTGATGTGCACGTGAGTGCCGTTGCCCGCTTCCTGGCTGTAGGGCTTGGCCATGAAGGTGGCCTCGAAGCCGTGGCGGATCGCCACGCCCTTGATCAGGCGCTTGAGCATCACCGCCTCGTCGCAGGCGCGCAGGGCGTCGGCATGGTGCAGCAGGTTGACCTCGAACTGCCCCGGGGCGCACTCCTTGAGCGCGGTGTCTATCGGCAGTCGCTGGGCCTGCGCGGCGAGGGTGATGTCCTCGAGGAAGTCGGCGTACTCGTCGAGTTCGATCACCGAGTAGAGCTGGCTCTGGCTGGCGCGCTCGCCGGTGGCGGGGGAGCGCGGCGGCTGCGGCGCGCCGACGCTGTCGCGCTCGCGGTCGATCAGGTAGAACTCCAACTCCACCGCGATCACCGGCGTCAGCGCCATGGCCGTAAAGCGGCTCAGCAGACGCTTGAGCAACTGGCGCGGGTCGCAGACGAAGGGCGTGCCGTCGTCCTCCTCCATGGTCATCAGCATCTGTGCCTGGTTGCCGTGCTTGGCCCAGGGCGTGGTGACCAGGGTGCCGGCGACCGGGCTGCAGGTGCGGTCGCCGTCGCCGGAGGCCAGCCCCAGGCCGGTCTCCTCGATGGTATTGCCGCACACATCGAGGGCGAATACCGAGGCTGGCAGGCGCATGCCGGCATCGAGCACGCCGACCACATTGTCACGCGGCACGCGCTTGCCGCGAAGCACGCCGTTGAGGTCGCTGATCAGCAGGTCGACGCTCTGCACCTCGGGGTGCTGGGCCAGGAAATCCTGGGCTTCCTGGAGACGATCGGAGTCGTACATGGGGGGGCACACGATGAGGTGATGGAGTCTCTTCGTTATTCCAAATGGGCCCGCCGTTGTCAAACTCGCTATGAAATATTTTACACCGGCTTGGCGCTAGGAAAGCGCTTTGCTACCCAGTGAGCCTCTTATCTGGCAGTTATGAAGCTTCCAGTGGCGAGTTATGTTCGAGGATATACCCGGAATGGGCATTATTCTTGACAGCGCTCTGAGGGTTGGCCGTAGCAACGTGCGGGTGATAGCGCGCGGGCAGCGTGCTGTGGGGGTAGTGGGGGCTAGTCAGAGGCGGGGCTGGCAGTCGCCGTGATCAGCGCCGAGCACGTGGCGCTGATCACGGCGTGCGGATCAGACGGTGAAGTCGGGCAGCTTGCGTGCGACCCGGGCCTTCTCCAGCTTGGCCACCTTGGGCAGGCCGTTCTCGAACGGCGGGAAGTCCTCACCCTGGATCAGCGGCGCCAGATAGCGGCGTCCGGCCTCGCTGATGTACAGACCATCCTCGCTGATGTAATCGCGTGGCATGAACTTCTCATGGTTGGCGATCTCGGCCAGCGGCGCCGCCTCGATCTGCCATTCATAGGGGCTCTCGGAGACACGTTTGATCGCCGGCATCATCGCATTCTGACCGTCGAGCGCCAGCTCCACCGCAGCCTTGCCCACAGCGTAGGCCTGCTCGACGTCGGTGCGCGAGGCGATATGCCGCGCGGCGCGCTGCAGGTAGTCGGCCACCGCCCAGTGGTACTTGTAGCCGAGATCCGTCTTGACCATCCCGGCCAGGGTCGGCGCCACACCGCCGAGCTGCTTGTGGCCGAAGGCGTCGGTGCTGCCGGCATCGGCGAGGAAGGTGCCGTCGGCGTACTGGGCGCCTTCGGAGATCACGATCACGCAGAAACCGTGGCGCTTCACCGCTTCATCGATGCGCGCCATGACCGCGGCGCGGTCGAAGGCGATCTCGGGGAAGATGATCACGTGCGGCGCCTGCTCGGCACTCTCGCCGGCCAGGGCCCCGGCCGCCGCGATCCAGCCGGCATGGCGGCCCATGACTTCGAAGATGAACACCTTGGTCGAGGTGGCGCACATCGATTCGATATCGAGCGCCGCTTCGCGGGTGGAGGTGGCGACATACTTGGCCACGCTGCCGAAGCCGGGGGAGTTGTCGGTGATCGGCAGGTCGTTGTCGACCGTCTTGGGCACGTGGATGGCGGTGAGCGGATAGCCCATCTTTTCGGAGAGCTGTGACACCTTGAGGCAGGTATCGGCGCTGTCGCCGCCACCGTTATAGAAGAAGTAGCGGATATCGTGGGCCTTGAACACCTCGATCAGGCGCTCGTACTCGGCGCGGTGGCTCTCGATCGATTTCAGCTTGTAGCGGCAGGAGCCGAAGGCACCTCCCGGCGTGTGGCGCAGGGCGGCGATGGCGGCGTCGCTCTCCTGATTGGTGTCGATCAGGTCTTCGGTGAGTGCGCCGATGATGCCGTTGTGGCCGGCATAGACGTGCCCGATGCGGTCGGCATGGCGGCGGCAGGCTTCGATCACACCACAGGCACTGGCGTTGATGACGGCGGTGACGCCACCGGACTGGGCGTAAAAGGCGTTGTGCTTGGCCATATCGGCTCTCATCTCCTGGGATTGGTATCTCATGCACGGCGTCGGGCCGGCCAGGCCGGCAGCAGCGGGGCAGCGTCATCCGTGGCGCCGCCGAATCGAGCCGTACGACGCCCACGTCGACGGGCGCAGCGCGGCCGCGAAGGGCAAGTGTCGGGGGTGCGAGTCTCGGTTGCGCGGCCAAGCATAGCCGAAAGGCCAAGGGCTGTTAATACGAGGCGCTGGTCACCGTGGCGGTCATTTTTCTGGGCCGCGCAGTGAGGGAGAGAATGAGAGGCGGTGAAGCGCCGAGCGAGCGTCGATGTCGGGGGTGTACTCGCGGCCCTGGGCCGGGGCGCTTTGTGGTTCGCCCGCCGCCGGCGTGCTAGGCTCGCCGCTTCTTCATCGCGGCCATAGCGGCCGCCGTCATTGCGTCAATCGTCCCGAGGGAGAGGGCATGCACGTTCACGTTCTGGGCATCTGCGGCACCTTCATGGGGAGCCTGGCCCGTCTGGCCAAGGCGCTCGGGCATCGGGTGACTGGCTCCGACGCCAACGTCTATCCGCCGATGAGCCATCAGCTGGAGGATGCCGGTATCCAGCTGAGTGAGGGCTACCGCGCCGACAATCTGATCCCGAGGCCCGATCTGGTGGTTGTCGGCAACGCCCTGTCCCGCGGCAATCCGGAAGTCGAGGCGCTGCTCAATGCGCGCATCCCTTATGTCTCCGGGCCGCAGTGGCTGGCCCAGTACGTGCTCGGCGGACGCCCGGTGGTGGCGGTGGCCGGCACCCACGGCAAGACCACCACGGCTAGCCTGCTGGCATGGATTCTCGAGGCCGCCGGGCTCGAGCCGGGCTTTCTGATCGGTGGTGTGCCGCGTAACTTCGGCGTCTCTTCAAGGCTTGGCGGCAACGGCGCGCCTTTCGTGATCGAGGCCGACGAGTACGACACCGCCTTCTTCGACAAGCGCTCGAAGTTCGTCCACTACCATCCGGATGTCGCTGTTCTCAACAATCTCGAGTTCGATCATGCGGATATCTTCGAGGACCTGGCGGCGATAGAGCGTCAGTTCCACCATTTCGTGCGTACCGTGCCCGGCGATGGCCGGCTGATCGTGGCCGTCGGCGAGCCCGCCTTGGAACGGGTGCTGGCGCGCGGCTGCTGGACCCCGGTGGAGCGGGTCGGCACGCTGCCGGAGAGCGTCTGGCGGCTGGTGCTGGATGCCGACGACAGCCGCGCCTTCGCCCTCGAGCATGGCGGTGAGCGCCACCCGGTGAGCTGGGCGATGAGCGGCAGCCACAACGCCGCCAATGCTGCCGCCGCAGTGGCGGCGGCGAGCCATTTCGGGGTGACGCCGGCAGTCGCATGCCGCGCGCTGGCCGATTTCCTGGCGCCCAAGCGGCGTCAGGAGCTGCGCGGCAGCGTCGCCGGCATCCAGGTGATCGACGACTTCGCCCACCACCCCACGGCGATCGCGCTGACCCTGGAGGGGCTGGCGCGGGATCATCATGGCGGGCGGCTGCTGGCGGTGATCGAGCCGCGCTCCAATACCATGCGTCAGGGCACCATGAAGTCGCGCCTGGCTGAGAGCGTGGCCTTGGCCGAGGCGGTATGGTGGTATCAGCCGCCGGGCCTTGACTGGTCGCTGAGCGAAGTCGTGGCGGGGCATGCGGGTAGCCGCGTGGCGACCGACCTGGAGGCGCTGGTCGGCGAGGTGGTGGCTGCGGCACGTCCGGGCGATCGCGTCGTGGTCATGTCCAACGGCGGCTTCGGTGGCATTCACGCCAAGCTGCTCGCGGCGCTGGAGGTGCAGCATGCAGAGTGACGCCCCGCGCGGCGGACCGGTGGCGGTGGCGCTGACCGGCGCCTCGGGCGCGCAGTACGGGCTGCGCCTGATCGAGTGTCTGGTTGCCGCCGGGCAGCCGCTCTACGTGATGATCTCCAAGGCCGCGCATCGGGTGATCGCGATCGAGACCGAGCTCGACTTGCCGGCTCAGCCCGAGCGCCTGGCCACGGCGCTGAGCGAGCGCTTCGGCGCGCAAGCAGGGCAGATCCGCTGCTTCGGGCGCGAGGATTGGCTGGCGCCGGTGGCCTCCGGCTCCGGCGACTGGCGCGCGCTGGTGGTCTGCCCCTGCTCCACCGGCACGCTATCGGCGATCGCCTGCGGCGCCAGTGACAACCTGATCGAGCGTGCTGCGGACGTAGCGCTCAAGGAGCGCCGCCCGCTGATCGTGGTGCCGCGGGAGATGCCGCTGTCGCAGATCCATCTCGAGAACATGCTGACGCTGACGCGCATGGGGGCGGTGGTCATGCCCGCCTCGCCGGGGTTCTATCATCGCCCGCAGAGCGTCGCCGACATGGTCGACTTCGTGGTCGCGCGGGTGCTCGCCCAGCTCGGCATTCCGCAGCGCCTGATGCCGAGCTGGGGCGAGTAGGCCATTTTCCCTAGGTATTGCTACCGGCTCATACCGGCGGGAACAGTATGACGCGCGCTGTCTCCAGCACCAGCGACGCCAGCGCCAGCCACGGCCAGGGTGGCATCGCCAGATTCGGGCGCTGCCAGCGCTGGTAGCTGATGCGGGTCAGCGCGCACACGATCAGCCCGAGCAGGGCGCCCCCGATCAGATCGCTGGCCCAGTGCACACCGATCACCAGCCGCGACAGCGCCATGGGCGTGCACACCAGGATGCCGGCCCAGTAGGCATAAGCGCGGTAGCGCAGCGGCATCACCTGAGCGGCGAAGGCGGCGGTCAGCCCCACCACCACCACGCTGGTGGAAGTGTGGGCGCTGGGATAGGACATCGACCCGGTGAGATAGTCCGGCGTGTCCGGCCTGGCTCGCCCGGCGAGCGCCTTGAACAGGGTGTTGGCCACGGCCACCGTGACCAGCGCGCCGGCCAGATGCAGCAGTGCGGCAAAGCGCCGAGCCCAGGCCAGCCATAGCAGCCAGGGCGCCATCAGCAGCGTGATCCCCAGTGCATCACCGATCTTGGCCAGCGTCTCGCTGGTGCCCAGCAGCCACTGATGCTGCAGCATCGCCGCCAGCGCGTGGATCTGACGATCCATTGGCAGCGGGCCGTCGTGGATCAGCACCCAAGTGGTCCAGCCGATCAGTGCGATCAGGCTGGTCAGCAACAGCGAGAGCGACGCCAGCGGGAATTCGTTGGCCGGAGGCGGCGAGCGCAGTGCGCGCCACAGGCGAGCGCAGGCCGGGTGGCGCTGCTGGTGGCGCTCGAGCCAGCGGTGCAGGCGGCCCTGGCCGCTCAGCTGGTAGCGGAACCAGGAGAACAGCACCCCCAGAGCCAGCAGCGAGAGCGACAGCACCAGCAGCCAGTGCTCGGCTCCCGGCGGCAGCTTCATCAGCTCACTCCAGGAGCGCCCCAGCCAATAGCCCGGCAGCAGATAGACCGGCGCCCAGACGCACGCCGAGAGCGCGTTGACCAGCGCGAAGCGCCGGCTGGACATCGACAGCATGCCCGCCACCATCGGTATGAACGGCCGCACCGGGCCGACGAACCGGCCGATCACCACCGACATCGTGCCGTGCCGCTGAAAGAAGTCGATGCCGCCCTCGAGCCACTCCGGGTGGCGGTCGAGCGGCCACCAGCCGGGAATACGCGTGCGCTGCGAGCGCCCCAGCCAGAAGCTCAGATTGTCACCGGCGAACGCCCCCAGGGTGCCGGCGATCAGCACCAGCGCGATCGACATGTCGGCGTGTCCGGCGAGACTGGCGGCGGCGCCCAGCAACACCACGCCGGGTACGACGATACCCACCACCGCCAGCGATTCGAGCAGCGCCACGCCGGTGATGATCAGCAGCAACAGGGTGGGCGACGGGGAGAGCGAGTAGAGCCAGTGGGTGAAGTTCAAGCGAGCGGTTCCAGCAGTTTGGTGGCGGCGTTGTCGAGCCGGGTCAGGAAGTGCGCCGTGGCTTCGTCGGGTTGGAGTATGCAGACGCGGCTGAAGCTCTCCAGCGGACCGGTCTCCGGGCGCGATATGTTGGCCACGGTGGCGGCCAGCCGACGGCCGGCGGCCAGGGCACCACTCTCGCCGGCATTGGGCAGTATCAGGCAGAAAACGTTCTCGCGGTACTCACCCAGCAGGTCGCTGTGGCGGCTATCGTTGGCCACCGCGTGGCTGAAGGCGTGGGAGAGCGCTTCGCGCAGTTCGGTGCCGAACTGATCATCGGCCTGGTCGAGCTGGGGCACGTAGAGCACCAGCACGCTGAGCGGGCGGCCGAGTGCGTGTGCGCGCGCGACCTCGATCGCCAGGCTGCGCTGCAGTGCCTGACGCGGCAGCTTGGGATCGCGGCGCCACTGGGGCAGGCGTAGCGCCCGGCGGCGGCGGGCATCGAGGCGGCTCAAGACCAGGGCGGCGCTGAGTGCCAGCCACCAGCCCATGCTGACGGTCAGCAGCGACACATGCGTGCCGCCCAGCAGCAGGGTCCAGGCCGGCACCAGAGCGATATTGAGCAGCACCGCCAGGGGCAGTGACAGCACCAGCAGGCTGACCACCGCCGGCAGCCCCAGCCACAGCATGCCGTTGACGCAGCCGGGCGCTTCGATGGCGAACAGGGTCAGCGCGCCGACCAGCATCAGGTAGTCGGCCAGCGCCGGGCGTAGCCGTCCCAGCCACTGCAGCGGCAACGACACCAGCAGCCCGCAGGCCAGCAGCGCCGGGGGCAGGATCAGGTCATAGTGGCGCATCAGGTAGTGCCACAGTGCCAGCCCGGTGAACATCGCCAACGCCAGCAACTGCGCGGCAAGCTTGTAGCGGCTCATGCCCATGGCTGAGTCTCGCGACGCTGACGGGTGCGTTTGGTGCGGTAGCGCGCAAAGCGATCGCCGAGCTGTGGCAGCGGCGTGTGCGACACGATGCGATGGGGCGCGATCGCATGCTGCAGCTGGTGACGGCGCTGCTCTGCCAGCTTGTCGTCGTTGGCCACCAGCAGCACGGCGATACCGTAGTCGTTGAGCCGGTAGGCGCGCTCGTAGAGCGCCAGCTGGTCATACAGCAGGCGGCTGAGCTCGTGCATGTCGCTGGGCGTGGAGTGGGCGCAGCCGAAGATCACGACTTCGCCGTAGAGCGATTCGCGCTCCACCCGTCGCTCCTCGTGACGCGCATCGGCGTCGAGCATCGACGGCGGCAGCAGCCATTGGGCGCCCTGGCGATTGAGCAGTGGCCGGGTCCGCAGGCGCTGCTCCTGAGCCAGTAGCCAGACAATGACCAGCGACGTCGCGGCCAGCAGCGTAGCCGGGAGCGAGAAGTGACGGGCGATGAACGCTACACCAAGCGCGAATGTAGCCAGATTGAGCGCCAGCCCCACGCGTCCTCTGAGCGGCTGCAGGCACAGCGGCAGTAGCCAGATCCAGGGCAGGGTCGTCGGATGGCCAGTGGCGAGCAGAGTCACGGCCAGCACGGCGGCGACTGGGGCGATCCAGCAGCTGCTGCGCGCAGCGTAGGCGAGCGTGGCGAGCAGTGCTATGGCACCGCCCCAGGCGATCAGTCGCACGCTCCCGTCGGTGAACGCACCCGTAGCGGCGGCAGCGACCACACAGGCGAAAGTCAGCGCCGTTGTCCCGGGGCTTTTGTACTGGCTTGGCATGGTGGCTTATATTGGGCCGATGATTCTGCGTGGTTCGGAATGCCGTCTAGTCTCTGCGCAGACGACAAGCGGCTTGACGCGTACGCCAGAGCGGTTGGCTGAGGCGACGACGCGCACGGCCATCGCCCCGGCGGGGCAGCGGCTTGCGCCGTGGGCGTCGCGCTACGCGCTCCAGCCCGGGCGGATTCCATGCTGCAACTATCGCACGGGCTGTCACTGACCGTACACTGTGAATCACGATTCGAGACAAACTCTTGCCTGCAGCGGTGGCGGCCGGCCGAGCGCCGCCCGGTACCGTCGGATGCCCCGCGCCGGGGCGCTCGCGCCCCTGACGCCATCGCTGCCCGGCATCGTTGAAGAGATACCACGTCATGTCACACTCCGCGACCGATAGCGTCGACGACATCCCGCTCTATATGCAGCGTCTCGGTGAGCGAGCCCGCGCCGCCAGCACCGCGCTGCGTGCGCTCGACAGCGGGCGCAAGAATGCCGCGCTGGCAGCCATCGTGGCGCGGCTCGATGCGTCCCGCTCGGCGCTCGAAAGCGCCAACGCCGCCGATCTCGAGCGCGGCCGCGCGCGCGGGCTGAGCGAGCCGCTGCTCGACCGTCTGGCGCTGACGCCGGCGCGCATCGACGCCATGCTCGCCGGCGCCCGTCAGGTTGCGGCGCTGCCTGACCCGGTGGGTGAGATCGAGGGTCTGCGCTATCAGCCCAGCGGGATCCAGGTAGGGCAGATGCGGGTGCCGCTCGGGGTGGTCGGGATCATCTATGAGTCGCGCCCCAACGTGACGCTGGAAGCGGCCAGTCTGTGTCTGAAGTCGGGCAATGCCTGCATTCTGCGGGGGGGCTCCGAGGCCGCTGCCAGCAATGCCGCGATCGCTGCCTGCATCCGTGATGGCCTGCGCGATGCGGGCGTGAGCGAAGACGCCGTGCAGGTCGTGGCGACCACCGATCGCGCCGCGGTGGGCGAATTGATCCGCCTTACCGCCAGCGTCGATGTGATCATCCCGCGCGGCGGCAAGTCGCTGATCGCACGTATCGCCGACGAGGCGACAGTGCCGGTGATCAAGCATCTCGACGGTGTCTGCCACGTCTATATCGATGCCGCCGCCGACAGCGACAAGGCGGTGGCGATTGCCGACAACGCCAAGACCCAGCGCTACTCCCCGTGCAACGCCATGGAGACGCTGCTGGTCCACGTCGAGGCGGCGCCGCGGGTGCTGCCGCGACTGGCGGCGATCTATCGCGAAAAAGGGGTGGAGATGCGCGGCTGTGCGCTGACCCGCGAGTGGGTCGCCGACGCCGTGGCCGCCGATGAGGCGGACTGGGATGCCGAGTACCTGGCGCCGATCGTCGCCATCCGCGTGGTCGAGGATTTCGCGCAGGCGGTGGCCCATATCAATCGCCACGGCTCGCAGCACACCGATGCCATCGTCACCGAGAGCGTCACGCTGGCGCGGCGCTTTCTCGCCGAAGTCGACTCGAGTTCGGTCATGGTCAACGCTTCGACTCGCTTCGCCGACGGCTTCGAGTATGGCCTGGGCGCCGAGATCGGTATCTCGACCAACAAGCTGCACGCCCGCGGCCCGGTGGGGCTGGAGGGGTTGACCACCCGCAAGTACGTCGTGTT
Source organism: Gammaproteobacteria bacterium MFB021 (assembly GCA_000737985.1). Lineage (GTDB taxonomy): Bacteria > Pseudomonadota > Gammaproteobacteria > Pseudomonadales > Halomonadaceae > Salinicola. The sequence continues at coordinate 42,011 of JNVT01000085.1, forward strand.
TGGCGATGGTCATGTCCGTCAGTGATGTCAGTGGTGTCAGTGATGTGGGTATGAGCGGTCGGGCGCCGCGCATCGCCATGCTCGGGGGCACCTTCGATCCGGTGCACCTGGGCCATCTGCGCAGTGCGGTCGAGCTGCGCGAGGCGCTGGCGCTGGATCGGGTACACATGATTCCGGTGCATGTGCCGCCCCATCGCGTCGCACCCGGTATCGCCGCCGCCGATCGCTTGGCGATGCTCGCCGCGGGCATCGGCGACACCCCGGGGCTGCTGGCGGACGATCGTGAGATCCGGCGCAGCGGCCACTCCTTCTCGGTGGATACCCTGGCCTCGCTGCGCGCGGAGTACGGCGAGCAGGCGCGGCTGGTGATGGCCGTGGGGCACGACGCCTTTCTCGGCCTGCCGCAGTGGCATCAGTACCAGCGCCTGCTGTCGCTGGCGCATGTGGTGGTGCTCGACCGGCCCGACCATGCCGCGCCGCTGGCCCCGGAGCTGTCAGCACTCATTGCCGGGCGCGAAGTCGCCACCGCCGAGGCGCTGATGAGTACTCCCGCGGGCGGGGTGCTCAGGCTCAGCCTGCCCAGCCGCATGGCGATCGCCGCCACGGAGGTGCGCCGCCGACTGCAGCGCGGGCAGAGCGTGCGCTACCTGCTGGCCGAGGCGACCGAACGTTATATCGCCGCCCAGGGGCTCTATCGCGAGACGACCGCTGTTGCTGACGAGAACTGATCCGCGGCGCGGACGAACGAGGGTCCGCGGCGCAGACTAGAGTGTCCGTGGTGCTAGCGAGAGTCGAACAGTGGCGCCGGCGTCTCATCGGAGTAGAATGCGCGTTTCCCTGAATTCGGGGCAGCGATTCCCAAACGAGGAGCTATGCAGACAGATTCTCTCAAATCATTGGTCGTCGAGGCGCTGGAGGAGTTGAAAGCGCGCGACGTGGTCGAACTCGACGTTGCCGCGTTGACCAGCGTGACCGACGTCATGGTAGTGGCCAGCGGCACCTCCTCGCGTCACGTCTCGGCACTGGCCGGCAACGTGGTCGAGAAGGCCAAGGAGGCCGGCCTGCGTCCCCTGGGGGTCGAAGGGCAGCAGGGCGGCGACTGGGTACTGGTCGATCTGGGTGACGTCGTCGCCCATGTGATGATGCCGGAAACTCGCCAGCTCTACGATCTCGAGCGGCTGTGGGCCGATCTGCCCGTCGATCGTCAGCAGGGCGCCAGCCACGGCGAGCGGCACGAGTCGCGCGGATGAAGGTACGGCTGCTGGCGGTGGGCACGCGGATGCCCGCCTGGGTCGAGGCGGGTGTCGAGGAGTACCGCAAGCGGCTGCCGCGCGAGATGCCGCTGGAGATCGTCGAGATCGCCCCCGGCGCGCGTGGCAAGAATGCCGATATCGCCCGGGCGGTCCACAGCGAAGGCGATCGCATGCTGGAAAAATTGCGCGATCAGGAACATGTGGTCGCACTCGAGGTCAAAGGCTCGGCGTGGACCACCGAGCAGCTCTCGCAGCAGCTCGGTGACTGGCGCCAGGGCGGGCAGGACGTGGCGCTGCTGATCGGCGGCCCCGACGGACTCGACCCGCGCCTCAGCGCTCGTGCGCGCCAGTCGTGGTCGCTCTCGGCGTTGACGCTGCCGCATCCGCTGGTGCGGGTGCTGCTGGCCGAGCAGCTCTATCGTGCCTGGACATTGCTCGCCGGGCACCCGTATCACCGTTGAGTCAGAGAGTCAGTCGCTTGCCGTTATTCGACGCCCCGCAACGCTGTGCCCCCCGCGGGCCGAGTCCCGCCCTGATCCGGCGCCGCCATGCGTAAGCGCCGCGAACGAGTCAAGGATCACGAGCAGGAAGTTCGCGTCTTCCGCAACCGCTCTCTGGTCGCCGCCGTACTGATCGTGCTGATGGCCGGCGCTCTGGTGTCGCGGCTGTTCTATCTGCAGGTGGTCGAGCACGATGTCTTCATCACCCGCTCCGACAACAACCGCATGCGGGTCGAGCCGCTGCCGCCCCGGCGCGGCCTGATCTACGACCGCAACGGTCAACTGCTGGCGGAGAACCGTCCCACTTACAATCTCACCATTGTGCGCGAGCGGGTCGACGATCTCGACGCCACGCTCGAGCGGCTGGTGCAGATCCTCGGTCTGCCCAAGGACGAGGTCGAGACCTTCCGTGAGCGCTCGCTGCAGCGGCAGCGGCCTTACCAGCCGGCGCTCTTGATGAGCGACCTCACCGAGGACCAGATTGCCCGTCTGGCGGTCAATCGCTATCTGCTCAGCGGGGTCGAGGTCGAGGCGCAGCTGATGCGCTATTACCCCGATCCGATCGTGATGTCCCATGTGCTCGGCTACGTTGGGCGGATCAATGCCGATGAGCTTGCCGAGCTCGATCCGGGCAATTACGCCGGTACCCACTTCATTGGCAAGACCGGGGTCGAGTACACCTACGAGGATCAGCTCCACGGCAAGGCGGGGCTGCGCAAGGTCGAGACCAACGCCCGCGGGCGCGTGCTGCGCGAACTCGACCGCGAGCCGCCGGTGCCGGGCAAGGATCTCACCCTGACCATCGACAGCCGTCTGCAGCACCTGGCCTACGACCTGCTCGGCGGTCGCCGCGGCGCCATCGTCGCCATTCAGCCCAAGACCGGGGATATCCTGGCGATGGTCTCGGCCCCCGGGTTCGACATCAACAAGTTCGTCACCGGTATCTCCTACGCCGACTACCGTGCGCTGCAGGACGATATCGATCTGCCGCTCTACAACCGCGCCGCCCGCGGCCAATACCCGCCGGGCTCCACGGTCAAGCCGTTCGAGGCGCTGGCGGCGCTGCAGAATCGGGTCGTCGATGCCAACGATATCGTCTACGACCCCGGCTACTTCCAATTGCCCAACGATACCCGGCGCTACCACAACTGGCTGCGCTGGGGCCACGGGCGGGTCGACCTGCGGCGAGCGATCGAGGTCTCCAACAACACCTACTTCTATACCATGGCCTACCGTCTGGGCATCGACCGGCTGTCGTCGTTCATGCACGAGTTCGGCTTCGGCGAGGTCAACTCGCTGGATGTCCAGGGGGCGCTGCCGGGGCTGATGCCGTCGCGGGAGTGGAAGCGCGAGAAGTACAACCAGCCCTGGTTCCCGGGGGAGACCCTCTCCGCGGGCATCGGTCAGGGCTATTTCATGGCCACGCCTCTGCAACTGGCGGCGGCGACCGCGACGCTGGCCAATCACGGCCACTGGGTGCGCCCGCATCTGGCCGAGCGCATCGGCGACCAGCCGGTGAAGCCGCCGTTCCCCGATACCAAGCCGGATGTGCAGGTCGACAAGACGCAGTGGTGGAACGACGTCTACGAGGGCATGGAGGAGGTCATGAGCGGCCGCGAGGGCACGGCGCGCAAGGCTGGCGCCGGCCTCGAATACACCATGGCGGGCAAGACCGGGACCGCGCAGGTCTTTTCGCTGGGGCAGAATCAGAAGTACAACGCCAGCGAGCTGGCCGAGCGCCTGCGCGACCACGCGCTGTTTATCGGTTTCGCGCCGGTGGAGGACCCGCAGATCGCGGTGGCGGTGATCGTCGAGAACGCCGGCGGCGGGGTGTCGGGGCTCGGCCGTGAGCTCACCGACGCCTGGCTGCTGCCCCAGAGCGAGCTGCACGACCAGCCCGGTGCCACCGTTCCTGAAGAGGTCGAAAGTCTCGATGGCGATTGATTTTCAACGCACTGCGCCGACCCACGGCGCGCGGGTCGGCCGCAAGCGCTCGCTGTGGCTGCGACTCCACCTCGACCCTTGGTTGCTGTCGATTCTGCTGCTACTGATCGCCTTCGGCCTGTTAGTGCTCTACAGCGCCAGTGGCATGTCGGCGCAGACCACCCTGGCCCAGGCGATCCGCATGGGGATCGCGCTGGTCGGGGCGATAGTGATCGCCCAGTTCTCGCCGGCAACGCTTTATCGTTGGACCCCGTTGGCCTATGGCGGGGGGCTGCTGATGCTGATCGCGGTGGAGATCATGGGCGATATCGGCATGGGTGCGCAGCGCTGGCTGGAGATCGGTCCGCTGCGCTTCCAGCCCTCGGAGCTGATGAAGATCGCCATGCCGATGATGCTGGCGGCCTATCTGCATCGCCGGCCGCTGCCGCCGTCCTGGCGCGATCTGCTGGTGTGCGGGGTGATCATCGCGGTGCCGGTGCTGCTGATCGCGCGCCAGCCCGACCTGGGTACCTCGATGCTGGTGACCGCGGCGGCGGTGTTCGTGATCCTGCTCGCAGGGCTGTCGTGGCGCTTCATCCTCAGCCTGGCGGTGATGGCAGGGGCGGCGATGCCGCTTTTGTGGCTCAACATGCACAACTATCAGCGCCAGCGGGTGCTGACCTTCCTCAACCCCGAGAGCGATCCGCTGGGCGCCGGCTGGAACATCATCCAGTCCAAGACCGCCATCGGTAGCGGCGGGCTCGAGGGCAAGGGCTGGGGGCTGGGTACCCAGTCGCAGCTGGAGTTCCTGCCCGAGCGCCACACCGACTTCATCGTCGCGGTGCTGGGCGAGGAGTTCGGCCTGATCGGCATGGCGACCATTCTGGTGCTTTATCTGCTGCTGGTCTCGCGCGGGCTGGTGATGGCCAATCAGGCCCAGGATACCTATGGCCGTCTGCTCGCCGGGAGTATCGTGCTGACCTTCTTCATCTACGTCTTCGTCAATATCGGCATGGTCAGCGGTATCCTGCCGGTGGTCGGGGTGCCGCTGCCGCTGGTCAGCTATGGCGGGACCTCCAGCGTGACCTTGATGGCCGGTTTCGGTATTCTCATGTCGATTCATACGCACCGTCGCCTGCTCAAGCATTGAGCGTCGCGACGGGCTGCAGCAGGGAGCACTGGCGCATGGCGCTGCGTTGGAAACAGGGAAGTCGGACCCGGGCACTGGCCCTGATGGTGGTACTGGCGGGAGGGCTTTCGAGCGCCGTGACGGCGCTGGCAGAGACCGATTTCGACCCGGCGACGCACCCCGAGGTGCGCGCCATGCTCGATACCTTGAGCGCGCAAGGGTTGTCGTCGCAGCAGCTCGACGATGCCATGCGTGCCGCCAGCTACCGGCCGCAGGTGCTCGAGGCGATGAACCACGCCGCCGAGCGTCGGCTGCGCTGGGATCAGTACCGCGATATCTTCATCCAGCCCGATCGCGTGGCTCAGGGTGTGGCATTTCTCCAGCAGCATCGCGAGGCGCTGGATCGTGCCCAGCGCGAGTATGGCGTGCCGCCCGAGGTGATCGTGGCGATTCTCGGCGTCGAGACCCGCTATGGGGCGCACAAGGGCAGCCATCGGGTGCTCGACTCGCTCTCCACGCTGGCCTTTCATCATCCGACCCGCGGCGACTTCTTTCGCCGCGAGCTGATGGCGTTCTTGACCATCACGCTGGGCCAAGGCGTCGACCCCGCCTCGCGCTATGGCTCCTATGCCGGCGCCATGGGCTATCCGCAGTTCATCCCCACCAGCTATCAGGCCTATGCGGTCGACTTCGACGGCGATGGGCTCAAGGATCTGTGGAACGATCCCTCCGATGCCATCGGCAGCATTGCCAACTATTTCAGCGAGCACGGCTGGCGCCGCGGGCAGGCGGTGCTGGTCGAAGCCAGCGGGCCGGCGACGCCGCCGGCTCGGCTGACGTTCAATCAGACCGAGCCGCCGTCGATCCGCGTGTCCGAGCTGGCGGCGGCGGGCATCCGTCCCACCGCGGGCTCGCTCACGCCCGATGACAAGGTGATGCCGCTGGCGTTGGATTACGCCGACGGGCACGTGCGTTACGTGCTCGGGCTCGACAACTTCTATGTCATCACGCGCTACAACCACAGCCATCTCTACGCCATGGCGGTAGCTACCCTGGCGCAGCGTATCCAGCTCGCGCTGGAGGCGGCGGAGACGTGAGACGACTGTGGTGGATGCTGGCCGCCGCGCTGCTGCTCAGCGGCTGTGCCGGCGGCCCTGGCGGGAGCGGGGGCGGGCGCTACGCGGCGAGTCAGGATGGCTATCCCGATGCTCCCCGTGACGTCTCCCGGGTGCCGGATGCGGTGCCCAAGGTGGAGCCGCGCTCGCGCAGCGGCAATCGGCCGACCTATCGCGTGTGGGGCAAGACCTACCACGTGCTCAGCGATCCCAGCGGCTATGTCGCCGAGGGGCGGGCCTCTTTCTACGGCACCAAGTTCCAGGGTTACGATACCGCCAGCGGCGAGCCCTACGACATGTACAAGATGTCGGCGGCGCACCGCTCGCTGCCGTTGCCGACCTATGCTCGGGTGACCAATCTGGACAACGGGCGCCAGGTGATCGTGCGCATCAACGACCGCGGGCCCTTCCATGATGATCGTCTGATCGATCTCTCCTACGCGGCGGCGGCGCGGCTGGACATTCTCGGGCACGGCACCGGGCGGGTGCGGGTCGAGGCGATCGACCCGGTGGCCTGGGCGAAAAACCATGGCGATGGTCGTCCGGGGCCCCGGGTCGCCGCTGCGCCGGCCGCACCCGTGCGGGTAGCCGTCGGAGCGGGGCAGACCTCGGCGGCGCCCCGGCGCAACGATGCCGCGCGCATCGACACGCTGCTGAATGCCACCGACCGCATGGACGCCACGCGCGGCAGCGGTGCCCACGAGGGCAATGCCAATGTTTCTGCTGGCAATGTTTCTAATGCCAATGTTTCTAATGCTAATGTTTCTGATACCGATGTCGCCGGCACCCACGCTGCCAGCACTGCGCCCGGCCCGGTGACGCAGCCAAGTACGCAGCAGATGGCCCGCGGCGTGCGCTATCTACAGGTCGCTGCGCTGGGCTCGCGAGACAAGGCCCAGGCGCTCCAGTCGAGGCTGCAAGGCTTGCTGTCGCAGCCGGTGCGCATCGACAATAGCGCCTCTCTCTATCGCGTTCAGGTCGGCCCGATCGATGACCTGGCATCCCTGGAAACCGTTCGGGCAACCTTGAGTGACGCCGGCTTCGGTCAGACGTTCGTGGTGTCGCCCACCCAGTAACCTTCGTTCAACGAGAATTCGATTGTCATGAAAGCGCTGTTCACTTCGTCACTTCCCCGCTGGGTCCTCTCGGCGTCGCTGTGCCTGGGGCTGCTCACGTCTCCGGCCGGCGCACAGCAGCAACCCACCCCGGACAGTCAGATGCCCGAGGGTAGCAACCCGCAGCCCGAGCAGATGATCCCCTCGCCGCCGGATCTCGCCGCTTCCTCCTGGGTGCTGATGGACGCCGCCACCGGCCAGCTGCTGGTCAATCACAACGGCGACCAGCGCCTGCCGCCGGCCAGCCTGACCAAGATGATGACGGCGTACATCGTCGAGCAGGAGATCGAGCGCGGTAACATCCATGACAGCGACATGGTCAGCGTCAGCGAGAACGCCTGGCGCACCGGCGGGTCGCGCATGTTCATCCGCGAAGGTACCCAGGTCAGCGTCAAGGATCTGCTCCACGGCGTGGTGATCCAGTCGGGCAACGACGCCAGCGTCGCGCTGTCCGAATACATTGCCGGCAGCGAATCGGCGTTCGCCGATCTGATGAACCAGCAGGCGCAGCGCATGGGGATGCAGAACTCGCACTTCATGAACCCCACCGGCCTGCCGCACGATGACCACTACTCCTCGGCCCACGATCTCGCGATCCTGGCCCGCCACATCATCGAAGACTATCCCGACCACTATAAGGTCTACTCGCAGAAGTACTTCACCTATAACGATATTCGCCAGCCCAACCGTAACCGTCTGCTGTGGCGCGACCCTGATGTCGATGGCCTCAAGACCGGCCACACCGAAGCGGCTGGCTTCTGTCTGGTGGCCTCGGCCAAGAAGCAGGACACGCGTCTGATCGCGGTGGTGATGGGAACCCAGTCTGACGAGGCGCGTGCCGCCGAGACCCAGCGACTGCTCAACTATGGCTTCCGTTTCTATCAGACACGCAAGCTCTACGACGCCGGCTCGGTGCTCAATCAGGCGCGTGTCTGGGGAGGTGCGCAGGACACGGTGCGTCTGGGCGTGCAGCATGAAGTGAGCATGACCGTGCCGCGGGGCAGCGCCGACAATCTGACCGCGCGTCTGAATATCCCCGAGACGCTGCACGCACCGATCCAGGCGGGCCAGCAGATCGGTACGCTGGAGATCAAGTCCGGCGACAAGGTGCTGGGTCAGGAGCCGCTGGTGGCGCTGGAAGGCGTCGAAGAGGGCAGTATCTTCAAGCGTGTGTGGGACAGCATCGTGCTGTTCGTCACTGGCCTGTTCAACTGATCCACGTCATCTGACGCTCGCCGCGGCACGCCGGTTCGATCCGGCGGCCGCGGCGGGCGTGTTGGTGCATGCGGCGTTCTTGCGTAGAATGGGCGGAAATCGCAGCCGGTTCGTAACTCGATGACCCAGACCCCCGATAACGTCGATCTGCCGCGACCCAAGATCGAATTCCCGTGTGACTATCCCATTCGCGTCGTCGGTGACGCGGCCGAGGATTTCGTCGCTGCCATCAGCGCGGTGATCGCGCGCCACTCGCCGGGCTTCGAAAGCTCGGCGATCACGCTCTCGGATAGTCGCAATGGCCGCTTCCAGTCCGCGCGGGCGGTGATCCGGGCGACCAGCGAGGCGCAGCTCAACGCGCTGTTCGAAGAGCTCAAGGCGACCGGTCGCGTGCATATGGTGCTGTGACCGCCATGGCCGAGCTGGAGCTCTATCGCCTGGGCCGCGCGCCCTATCGCCCGGTATGGGAGGCGATGTCGCGCTTTACCGATACCCGCGACGGCGCGAGTGTCGATCAGCTGTGGCTGGTACAGCACGACCCGGTGTTCACCCAGGGTCGGGCGGGCAAGCCCGAACACCTGCTGCTGCCGGGAGACATTCCGGTCGTGGCGAGTGATCGCGGTGGCCAGGTGACCTACCACGGCCCGGGGCAGATCGTGCTCTATCCGCTGCTCGACGTTCGCCGGCTGGGCGTCGGCGTGCGCGAGCTGGTGAGCCTGCTGGAGCAGGCGGTGATCGATCTGCTCGCCGTTCACGGCATCGATGCCCAGGCGCGGGCCGATGCCCCCGGCGTCTATGTCGGTGCGCGCAAGATCGCCTCGCTGGGGCTGCGCATCCGGCGTGGCTGCAGCTTTCACGGCGTCGCGCTCAACGTCGATATGGATCTGGCCCCGTTCTCGCGCATCAATCCGTGCGGTTATGCCGGGCTCGAGATGACCCAGCTGCGCGACCTCGGCGTGGCGACGCCGGATCTCGACGCGGAAGCCACCCGGCTCGCCGGCTGCTTCGCCGCGCGCCTGGGCGCCACCCTGGTCGAGCGCGCCGACCGGCCGGCGGCCCTGACAGCGGACGCGATGGCCTGAGCGGCATCGCCAGGGCGCGCAAGACGACGCCCGAACTCAATGAATCATCAGGATGGGACTTATGACCGAGACCACCGTCATGCAAACGCCCGAGTCGAAAAAGCCCGGGCGTGTCGAGCGCGGCGTCAAGCTGCGCGGCGCGGAGAAGGTCGCGCGCATCCCCGTCAAGGTCATCCCGACCGAGACGCTCCCCAAGAAGCCCGACTGGCTGCGCGTGCGCATGCCGGTCTCGCCACAGGTCACCCATATCAAGCAGACGCTGCGCAAGCACGGCCTGCACACGGTGTGCGAGGAGGCCTCGTGCCCCAACCTGGGCGAGTGCTTCAGCGGCGGTACTGCGACCTTCATGATCATGGGCGACATCTGCACCCGGCGCTGCCCGTTCTGCGACGTTGCCCACGGGCGCCCCAATGCGCTCAACGACAAGGAGCCGCGGGAACTGGCCGAGGCGATCGCCGAGATGGGTCTCAACTACGTGGTAGTGACCTCGGTCGATCGTGACGACCTGCGCGACGGTGGCGCCCAGCACTTCGCCGACTGTATCCGCGAGATTCGCCGCGACAGCCCCGAGATCGAGATCGAGGTGCTGGTGCCCGACTTCCGCGGGCGCATGCAAGTGGCGCTGGATATTCTCGAAGGGGAGGCGCCGGACGTCTTCAACCACAACCTGGAGACGGTGCCGTCGCTCTACCGCAAGGTGCGTCCCGGGGCCGACTATCAGTGGTCGCTGGACCTGCTCAAGGGTTACAAGGCACGCCGCCCTGAGGTCATGACCAAGTCTGGTCTGATGCTCGGCGTCGGCGAGACCGACGAGCAGGTGATCGAAGTCATGCGCGATCTGCGCGCCCACGACGTCGACATGCTCACCCTGGGCCAGTACATGCAGCCGTCGCGCAACCACCTGCCGGTGGATCGCTGGGTGCATCCGAGTACCTTCGACTGGTTCGCCGAGCAGGGTAGGGCGATGGGCTTCACTCATGTGGCTTCTGGGCCGCTGGTGCGCTCCTCCTATCACGCCGACAAGCAGGCCCACGGCGTCGAAGTGAAGTGAGTTTGCGCTGAGGTCGGCGTGCTCTCGTAGCGCGCCGGTCTCCATGCCCCTCCGGGTGTGGACCGCAAGACAATCGGGACGCGGCTGCTGGAACCGGCGCCGCGCCTTTCGGCGGTGTGCCGCCGCGTTCGCAGAGGTCCTGACATGATTGCTCCCTCATCTCCCGACAACGAGCAGACGCGCCTTTCCTCGCTGCACAAGCTCGAGCTGCTGGACACTCAGGCTGACGAAGGCTTCGACCGTTTGACCGAACTGGCCACGCGGATCTTCGACGTACCAATGTCGATGATCACCCTGGTCGACGAGGATCGCCAATGGTTCAAGTCGCGTCAGGGGCTGAGCGTGTGCGAGACGCCGCGGCGTATCTCCTTCTGTGGGCACGTGGTGGCCGATGGGGTGCCGCTGGTGATCCACAACGCGCTGAAGGATGCGCGCTTCGCCGACAATCCGCTGGTACTCGGCTCACCGTTCATTCGCTTCTATGCCGGCTATCCGCTGTTCGTCGAGTCCGGGGCATGCATCGGTACGCTGTGCCTGATCGGTACCTTGCCGCGGGCCTTCGACGAAGGCGACATGGATCGCCTGCGCCTGATGGCGGCACTCGCCGAGGAACTGGTGTCACTGCACGTGCTGCGCGTGCAGACGGCCCGCGGCGACGCCTGAGCGTCGCCGGGACGGTGCGTACCAGGGCCCGTTCAGGCGTCGGCGCTGGGTAAGCAGACCAGGGTTGGGGTGTCGATCGGGGTCATCGGCGCGCGGAAGTGGGCGTTGAGTTCCGGCAGCAGTTCGCGCACGAAACGCAGGAATAGCTCCGTCACCGGCGTCGGGTAGCGATCCTTGGGGTAAACGGTGCACCACGAGCGGCGTAGCGGGAAGCCCGGCAGGGTGGGGCTGGCGAGCAGGTTCGAGGCCAGTTCGAGCTGCACCGCCAGACGCGGCAGCACCGCCACGCCGAGATGCGCCATCACCCCCTGCTTGATCGCCTCGTTGGTCCCCAGCTCGATGGTGTGGTGCAGCGAGATACGCTCGCGAGCGGCGAAGTCCTCGAATGCCGTGCGCGCGCCCGAGCCGGGTTCGCGCATCAGGATATAGTGGCGCGCGAAATCCTCCAGCGTCGGCCGCTCGGCGGTCACCAGCGGATGCCCCGGCCACACCACCGGGATCAGTTCGTTGTCCAGGATCGGCATGAACACCAGGTTCGGGTCGTCCGGTACCATTCCCATGATCACCAGGTCGTCGCGCCGCTCGGCGAGTCGCTCCAGCGCCTGCACCCGATTGCACACGCGCAGCCGCACCTGAACCTCCGGATAGCGCGCGCGAAAGCGCGCCAGGATATGCGGCACCACATACTGCGCGGTAGAGACCGCCGCCAGGTTGAGTTCCCCGCGAATCGTCCCCGCCAGCTCTGAAAGCTCCATCTGCAGGCTCGACACCTGCCCGAAGATCGACTGCACCGAGGCCGAGAGGGCGTCCGCCGCCGGCAGGACGTGCAGCGTCTTGCCCGCGTATTTGAACAGCGGCTGGCCGAGGGCCTGCTCGAGCTGGCGGATCTGCGCGCTTACCGCGGGCTGCGTCAGCCCCAGCTGCTCGGCGGCCCGCGAGTAGGACTGCTGCCGATGAACGGCCTGGAACACCTGGAGCTGCCGGAATGTCAGGCGGTTGAGCAGGTTGGGGCGCGACATGATGGACGTCCTCGCGGTCAGGTATAAGGTCTAGCTTATAGGTCGGCAAAGAAATATCAATTTTTCTATTGGCTCGCGGGTGGCTAGCGTAGAAAGCCGATGACAAAGCCGACAACAACGACGCACAACTCGGAGGGCAGACGGTGTTCAAGAAGCTGCTAATTGCCAACCGCGGCGAGATCGCCGTGCGTATTGTACGGGCCTGTGCCGAGATGGGCATCCGTTCGGTGGCGATCTATACCGAGCCGGATCGCTTCTCGCTCCACGTCAAGGGGGCGGACGAGTCGCACTTCGTCGGCGAGGAGCCGCTGGCGGGCTATCTCGACGCCCACCGGCTGGTCAACCTGGCCCGCGAGACCGGCTGCGACGCGATCCATCCCGGTTACGGCTTTCTCTCTGAGAGCGCCGACTTTGCGCGTATCTGCACCCAGGCGGGGATTACGTTCGTCGGCCCCAGCGCCGAGGTCATCGCACGCATGGGCGACAAGACCGCTGCGCGTGCGGCGATGCGCGAGGCGGGGGTGCCGGTGACGCCGGGGTCGGCGGGCAATCTGCCGGATCGCGACGCGGCGCTGGAAGTCGCCGCGGAGATCGGCTACCCGGTGATGCTCAAGGCGACCTCCGGCGGCGGCGGGCGCGGCATTCGCCGCTGTGATGACGAAAACCAGCTCAAGCAGGCCTGGGAGCGGGTGATCTCGGAGGCGACCAAGGCCTTCGGCAGTGCCGAAGTGTTCATGGAGAAGTGCGTCGTCGATCCGCACCATATCGAAGTGCAGATCCTCGCCGACGCCCATGGCAACGTGATTCACCTGTTCGAGCGTGACTGCTCGATCCAGCGCCGCAACCAGAAGCTGATCGAGATCGCGCCCAGCCCCCAGCTCACCCCGGAACTGCGCAGCTACGTGGGCAAGATGGCGGTGCGCGCGGCCGAGGCGGTGGGCTACGAGAATGCCGGTACCGTGGAGTTCCTCGTCAAGGACAACGAGGTCTACTTCATGGAGATGAACACTCGGGTCCAGGTCGAGCACACCATCACCGAGGCGATCACCGGGATCGATATCGTGCGCGAGCAGCTGCGCGTGGCGGCGGGGGAGCGTCTCGCCTTCCGCCAGGCGGATGTCGTCCACCACGGCTACGCGATCCAGTTCCGGATCAACGCCGAAGACCCCAAGAACGACTTCCTGCCCAGCTTCGGTCGCATCACCCGCTACTATGCGCCGGGCGGGCCGGGGGTGCGTACCGACACCGCGATCTACACCGGCTACACCATTCCGCCCTATTTCGACTCGATGTGTCTCAAGCTGATCGTGTGGGGCATGACCTGGGAAGAAACGCTGAATCGCGGCATCCGCGCACTCAACGACATGCGCCTGCAGGGGGTAAAGACGACCACCCCCTATTATCAGGAAATCCTGCGCCATCCCGATTTTCGCGCCGGCCACTTCGATACCGGCTTCGTGCCGGCGCATCCGGAGTTGCTCAACTACTCCGTCAAACGCAACCCGGAAGAGGTAGCGCTGGCGATCGCCGCGGCTATCGCCGCGCACGCCGGCCTTTGAGGCGCCGTGCCGACAGTCATGAGGAGAGAGACAATGAACAACGCCAAGACGACGCCGGTCAAGATCAGTGATGTCGTGCTCCGCGACGGCCACCAGTCGCTGATCGCCACGCGCATGCGCACCGAGGATATGCTGCCGATCTGCGCCAAGCTCGATGCCATCGGCTTTCACGCGCTGGAGGTGTGGGGCGGGGCGACCTTCGACGCCTGCGTACGCTTCCTCAAGGAGGACCCGTGGGAGCGCCTGACCGCACTGCGCGAGGCGCTGCCCGATACCCCGCTGCAGATGCTGCTGCGCGGCCAGAACCTGCTCGGTTACCGCCACTATGCCGATGACGTGGTCGAGCGCTTCGTTGCCCGCGCCGCCGACAACGGCGTCGACATCTTCCGGGTCTTCGATGCGCTCAACGACCTGCGCAATCTGGAGACCGCGATGAAGGCGGTCAAGGCGAGCGGCAAGCATGCCCAGGGCACGATCTGTTACACCGTCAGTCCGGTGCATACCCTGGAGAGTTATCTGGAGCAGGCCCAGCGCCTGGTCGACATGGGCGCCGACTCGATCGCGATCAAGGACATGGCTGGGCTGTTAACCCCTTACGCCACCAGCGAGCTGGTCGCCGGGCTGGTCGAGAAGGTGGACGTGCCGGTGCACCTGCACGCCCACGCCACGGCCGGGCTCGCCTCGCTGTGCCAGCTAAAGGCGGTGGAGGCGGGTTGCCGGCATATCGACACCTGCAACTCGGCCTTTGCCAATGGCACCAGCCACCCCTCCACCGAGGCGATGGTCGCCGCCTTCCAGGGCACGCCCTATGACACCGGCCTCGACCTGGTGGCGCTCAAGGAGATCGGCGACTACTTCCGCGAGGTGCGCAAGAAGTATGCGGCTTTCGAGAGCGAGTACACCCGCGAGGATGTCAGCGTGCAGATCTGGCAGGTGCCCGGCGGGATGATGTCCAACCTGGCCAACCAGATGAAGGAGCAGAACGCGCTCGGCCGTATCATGGACGTATTCGACGAGATTCCGCGGGTGCGCGCCGACCTCGGCTACCCGCCGCTGGTCACCCCGACCTCGCAGATCGTCGGTACCCAGGCGGCGATGAACGTGCTCACCGGCGAGCGCTACAAGTCGATCACCAATGAAGTGAAGCGCTATCTGCTGGGGGGCTATGGCCAGCCGCCGGCCGCGGTCGACGAAGAGGTGCGGCGCAAGGCGATCGGCAGCGAGCCGGTCGACGAGGGGCGGCCCGCCGACCAGCTGCAGCCGGAGATGGCGCGCCTGGAAAAAGAGATCGGCGAACTCGCCGAGCGCGAGGAGGATGTGCTCACCTTCGCCATGTTCCCGGACCTGGGGCGCGATTTCCTCAAGGGCCGGCGCGACGGCACCCTGGTGCCGGAGGCGATTCCAGCGCCCAGCAGCAGCGGTGGCGGCGAGCGCCCGGTCTCCGAGGGCGTGCCGACGGAGTTCGTCATCGACGTCCACGGCGAATCCTACGAGGTGCAGATCACCGGCGTGGGTAGTGGCAGCGGCAGCAAGCGCCGCGTCTACCTGACCCTGGACGGCATGCCCGAAGAGGTGGTGTTCGAGGCCAAGAACGAGTTCGTGCAGGAGGGCAAGGGTGCCGGACGTGCCAAGGCCAGCGCGCCGGGGCATGTCACTACCTCGATGCCGGGCAACATCGTCGACGTGCTGGTGGCCGAGGGCGACAGCGTCGAGGCCGGCCAGGCGGTGCTGATCACCGAGGCGATGAAGATGGAGACCGAGGTGCAGTCGCGCATCAAGGGCACGGTCAAGGCGGTTCACGTCGCCAAGGGTGATCGTGTCACGCCGGGCGAGGTGCTGGTCGAGATCGAGTGAGTGGTGGCGGCGGTTTCTCCGCCGCCTTCCCGTCAAGCCCGAGACAAGACGGCGCGGCGTCGAAGGACGCCGCGCCGTCTGTTTTGTTGCCCGCCGCTGGCGAGCTGCTTATCGCTGGGCAGCGTTTGGATCGCCTTTCATAGGCCGCTGAAGGATGTGGGTTGCTCCGGCGGCAGGGCGTCGCGAGGGCGCTATGAACCCATCCTTGGGCGCTATCTTTGCCATCCCTGGCAAAGGACCCTCGCTTTGCCCTGTCCCCGGCGCTCATCGTCCGAGGGAATGGACATGAGCGCTTATCTCTGGGTGGCGCCTGGCGCGCCGCCTAGCCGCGGCTCAGGCTTCTACCTGAATGATCTTCATGGTGTTGGTGCCACCGTGGGCGTTCATGTGGTCGCCGCGGGTCAGGATCACGTGGTCGCCCTTGGCCGCCAGACCGCGCCCGACCAGCTCGTCGATGGCACCGGCGTTGATCTCGGTCAGCGGGAAGCGCGAGCTATCGAACACCAGTGAGACCACGCCACGGTAGAGCGCCATGCGCCGCTGCACCGCCGCGGTCTCGGCCAGCGCCACGATCGGTAGCCCGGAGCGGATGCGCGAGGCGATCAGCGGGGTATAACCGGTGGCGGTGAGACAGGCGATGGCGACCACGCCTGAGAGGTGGTTGGCGGCGTACATCGCCGACAGCGCCACGGTCTCGTCGATGCGCGAGAAGCCCTCGTGAATGCGGTGCTTGGACTCCTGAGCGCTGCGCTCGCGCTCGGCACCCAGGCACAGCCGATCCATGGCGCGGATGGTTTCGACCGGATAGTCGCCGGCGGCGGTCTCGGCCGAGAGCATCACTGCGTCGGTGCCGTCGAGCACCGCGTTGGCGACGTCGAACACCTCGGCGCGGGTCGGCAGCGGCGAGTCGATCATCGACTCCATCATCTGGGTGGCGGTGATCACCACCTTGTTGAGCGAGCGGGCGCGGCCGATGATGCGCTTCTGCACGCCGATCAGCTGGGCGTCGCCGATCTCGACCCCGAGATCGCCGCGGGCGACCATCACCGCCTCCGAGGCGCGGATGATGTCATCCAGCGTCTCCGGGTCGGCGACCGCCTCGGCGCGCTCGATCTTGGCCACCAGGCCGATCTCCTGGCCCGCCTCGCCGAGCAGCTCGCGGGCGTACTGCATGTCGGCCCCGCTACGCGGGAAGGAGACCGCCAGATAGTCGACGCCGATATCGATCGCGGTCTTCAGGTCCTCCTTGTCCTTCTCGGTCAGGGCCGCGGCGGAGAGGCCGCCGCCCTGCTTGTTGATGCCCTTGTTGTTGGTCAGCTTGCCACCCACCTTCACCCTGGTGACGATCTTGCTGCCGTCGAGGCGTTCGACTTCCAGCACCAGGCGGCCATCGTCGAGCAGCAGCACGTCGCCGGCGTCGACGTCATCGGCTAGCTCCTCGTAGTCGCAGCCCACGCACTCGCTGGTGCCTTCGTCACGCCCCAGCGAAACGTCGATCACGAACGGCTGGCCCTTTTCCAGCTTGACGCCACCTTCGGCCTTGAAGCGTGCGATACGGATCTTCGGCCCCTGCAGGTCGCCGAGGGCAGCAACCGCGCGGCCCTGGCGTTCGGCGGACTCGCGCACCGCCTTGAGGCGGCGGCGGTGGTCTTCCGGGTTGCCGTGGGAGAAGTTCAGGCGAACCACATCGACACCCGCTTCGATCAGGGCATCCAACACGCCTTCGCGGTCCGTGGCGGGACCTAGCGTAGCGACGATCTTGGTGCGACGAATCGGGCCGTGAAAGGCGTGCTGCATGGAAAATCTCCTGGCGACTGGATGGTGCATCCCGCGTCGACGCGTGTCTGGCGGCGGGTGCGATGACAGGTGGTTATTTTACAACATCGGCTGCGCCTTGTCCGAGGCGATGGCCTCGGCTGCCTCCGATGGCGCGCCGTACTCGACCCGAGTGTAACGCGCCAGCGCGTCGAGCGACACGCAAGGCGCGTGGCGCCACTCGATACTCGGGCATCCGTTCGCGGCGGCAAATCCTGGCGTGTGGACAGATTCCGGCTAGGGTATTCACAGATGCCGCCAGCGTGCCGCGTACTCGAAGAGGCCTGGACGCGCGGTGACACATGGCTGGACCGGTGCTTGGAATTCGGCACCGGCAGCCCAATAACGCGGTTCCCGGCGACGGCCTGCGCCGCGTCGTGAAAGTCAAGCTACGGCTGGCGCCGTGTGGAGCGCTAGGGTAGGGTAGGCGGATTTTCCGGCCGCCTCCCCCTGACTCGCGCCATCTCGAGCACGCGTCGAGCGGAGCCGCCGCTATATAGAAGAAGCAGGAGCGCTATGGGCAAGTCACTGGTTATCGTCGAGTCTCCGGCCAAAGCCAAGACCATCAACAAGTATCTCGGCAACGACTTCGTCGTGAAGTCGAGCGTCGGGCATATTCGTGATCTGCCGACCAGTGGCTCGTCCAAGCAGGCCAGCGATCCCAAGGAGCGTGCGCGGCAGGCCGCGGCGACGCGCAAGATGTCGCCGGAGGAGAAGGCCGAGTACAAGAAGCACAAGCAGTGGGATCAGCTGGTGCGGCGCATGGGTATCGACCCCGAGCACGGCTGGCGCGCCAACTATGAGGTGCTGCCGGGCAAGGAGAAGGTGGTCGAGGAGCTCAAGAAGCTGGCCGACAAGAGCGACACCATCTATCTCGCGACCGATTTGGACCGCGAGGGGGAGGCGATCGCCTGGCACCTGAAGGAGACCATCGGCGGCGACGACAAGCGCTACAAGCGGGTGGTGTTCAACGAGATCACCAAGAACGCCATCCAGGAGGCGTTCAAGCAGCCCGGCAGCCTCAACGTGGCCCGGGTCGAAGCGCAGCAGACGCGTCGCTTCCTCGATCGCGTGGTCGGCTTCATGGTCTCGCCGCTGCTCTGGAGCAAGGTCGCCCGGGGGCTCTCCGCCGGTCGCGTGCAGTCGGTGGCGGTGCGTCTGATCGTCGACCGCGAGCGCGAGATCCGCGCCTTCGTGCCGGAGGAGTTCTGGGACGTTCATCTCGATACCGCCACCGCCGACGGCGAGGCGGTGCGCTTCGAGGTGGTGCGCGAGAAGGGCGAGACCTTCCGCCCAACTTCCGAGCGCGAGACGCTGGAGCGCATCGCCCCGCTGCGGCGCGACGCCTTCACGGTCACCGAGCGCGAGACCCGGCCGACCCGCTCCAAGCCCAACGCGCCCTTCATCACCTCGACCCTGCAGCAGGCCGCCAGCGGGCGCCTGGGGTTCTCGGTGAAGAAGACCATGACCCTGGCGCAGCGCCTCTATGAGGCGGGCTACATCACCTATATGCGTACCGATTCCACCAACCTGTCCCAGGATGCGGTGGCGAGTGCGCGTGACTATATCCACAGCGAGTACGGCGAGCGCTACCTGCCCGAAGAGGCCATTCGCTATTCGAGCAAGCAGAACGCCCAGGAAGCGCACGAGGCGATCCGCCCCTCCAACGTCAAGCAGCGCGCCGATGACCTGCCGGTGGAGCGTGACGCACAGCGTCTCTACGAGCTGATCTGGCGCCAGTTCGTGGCCTGCCAGATGGTGCCGGCGGAGTATCTGGCCACCACCCTGACCATCGAGAGCGATGGCTTCGAGCTCAAGGCGCGGGGCCGTGTGCTCAAGTTCGACGGTTACACCCGGGTGATGAAGCCGATGGCGAAGAAGGACGACGCCACCCAGCTGCCCGATATCGACAAGGGCGATCGCCTCGAGGTGGTCCAGCTCGATCCGCAGCAGCACTTCACCAAGCCGCCGGCGCGCTATACCGAGGCGAGTCTGGTCAAGGAGCTGGAGAAGCGCGGTATCGGCCGCCCCTCGACCTACGCCGCGATCATCTCGACCATTCAGGATCGCGGCTACGTCAAGCTTGACAGCCGCCGCTTCTACGCCGAGAAGCTGGGTGAGATCGTCACCGATCGCCTGGTCGAGTCGTTCAACGACCTGCTCGACTACGGCTTCACCGCACGCATGGAAGACCGTCTCGACGAGGTCGCCGAGGGGCACGAGAACTGGCAGCAACTGCTCGACGCCTTCTACGCCGACTTCAAGCGCAAGCTCGATCACGCCGAGGGCGAGGACGGCATGCGCCCCAACGAGCCGATCGCCACCGATATCGCCTGCCCGACCTGCGGCCGTCCGATGCAGATCCGGATCGCCTCCACCGGGGTATTCCTCGGCTGTTCGGGCTACAACCTGCCGCCCAAGGAGCGCTGCAAGACCACCATCGACCTGATCCCCGGCGAGGAGGCGGTGCCGGAGGATGCCGACGAGTCGGCGGAGACCGATGCACTGCGCGCCAAGCGGCGTAACCCCAACACCGGCACGGCGATGGACAGCTATCTCATCGACGAGGGGCGCAAGCTCTATATCAGCAACGACGATGACGGCTACTACGAGATCGAGCAGGGGCGCTTTCGCATCAAGGGCTACGACGGCCCGGTGATCGAATGCGACAAGTGCGGCTCGGAGATGCAGCTCAAGAGCGGCCGCTTCGGCAAGTATTTCGCCTGCACCAACGAGGCCTGTGGCAACACCCGCAAGCTGCTCAAGAGTGGCGAGGTGGCGCCGCCCAAGATGGACCCGATCCCGATGCCCGAGCTCGCCTGCCAGAAGGTCGACGACCACTACGTGCTGCGTGACGGCGCCAGCGGGCTGTTCCTGGCCGCGAGCCAGTTCCCCAAGAATCGCGAGACCCGCGCGCCGCTGGTCAAGGAACTCAAGGCGCACGCCGAGGCGCTACCCGAGAAGTACCACTTCCTGCTCGAAGCGCCGAGCGAAGACCCGGACGGGCGTCCGGCGCAGATCCGCTTCTCGCGCAAGACCAAGAGCCAGTACGTGATGACCGACGAGGATGGCAAGGCGACCGGCTGGCGCGCGATCTTCGAGGACGGCCGCTGGCAGGTGGAGGACAAGCGCAAGTGAGTGCCGTCGCCCGCACCAATCAGCTGCTCTATCAGGCCGAGCTGCTGCTGGCGCTGCCGGCGGGTGACGACGAGCACGCGACGGCGCGACGTATGGCGCTGGAAGAGGCCGCGCTGGGTCAGCTCGGGCTGGCCTTCGAGGCGCTGCTGCGCGAGGTGACCACCCATGCCCCCGGCGGCGCGCCGGATTGGCGCACATGGCTCGACGCTGCGGGCCAGCGGGAGGCCAACGGTGACGTGCCGGCGCGTGCCGAGATCGCCGAGCTGGTGTGGCTCGAAGCGCTGGCGGTTCGGCCGGAGAGCTGGTTGGCACTGCTGCTGGCACGTCTCGCCGCCCTGCAGAGTGACGACGGCGCAGCGCGACGTGGCGACGGTGTGCCGGGGCTGATCACGAGTGCCGGCGCCACACCGCTGGGTGACGAGCTGCGCTGGTGCCTGGGCGAGTTCAAGACGCTGCTGCCGAGCCTGCGTCAGGGCAGTCAGGAGTGGTGACGACCCTGGGTCGACATGATAGCCTTATCCACCGATCGACGACCGGGGCCCGTGCCCTGGTCGTTTTTTATTGAGCGCCGTCCCGGCTGCGTCGCAGTCCTCGGACGAGCGCCTTTTATACATACCTGGCCCGTGACCTTGCCGAGTGGCGTGGGGTTGCGGGCGAGTAGTCGTTGTCGCCGTGACAGGAGAGAGACCGTGTCTGATACCGCCATTCTGGAAATCGTCGAACTCGCCGACGGCGAGGTGGTGCTGCGACCGGCGGAGGCGAGCGGCGAACCGCTGGTGAGCATTCGATTCTCCGAGGAGGCGCTGGAGCTGCTGCGCCGTAGCCGCTTCGATGTGGCGCGGGAGATGCTCGATCACGCCATCACTCGCACGCATCTGTGGGATGGTGAAGAGGAGGAGGCGCCGCAGGCGCCGGCGACGGTTCACTGAATACCGGCCGCCGCACCGCGGCGGCTCCCCGGCGCCATGTCCGAGCATGGCGCCTCCGCCGTCAGGCGTATCTTCTTTCTGCCTTCCGACGTCTTTCACCTCTCGTCGAGTGTCTATCTCTCGCCTTCTTCGTGTGCCAGCGCTCCGGAGGCTGTCGCCCACGGTCGCACTCCCGCTGACGACAGCGTCTGACTACAGCAGGCCCAGACCGGCGGTCAGGCCGGCGCAGACGGCGACACCCGCCAGGACCAGGGTCGCGACCAGCAGGCCGCGCCTGCGGGTGGCGCTGAAGACGAAGAAGGTGGCAAAAGCGATGGTCATCGCCAGCGTCGAGATGATCCAGGCGATATCGGCCGTCGACATGAAGACTCCTAGGGGAATGCGTGCGTGGATGCGTGTCAGGCGTGGGCGCGCAGTATAGCGCGTGGCGCGCCCCGATGATGCGCCGCCGTGGCCGGGCGCCCGCGACCGGTGGTCGCGGGCCAGTGGCTGGCGCGGCTCGTCGCTTCTCAGCGCAGTTTGGTGGTGCGCAGCTCGGCTACCGCCGGTGGCGGTGCGAAGGAGTCCGCGCGAGCCAGATGCCAGTACTGCTTGAACACCGTGTGCTCGCTTTCTCCGTCGAGCAGTTGCCCGGGCGCGAGGAAGCTGAACAGGCGGTCGTAGGACTGGATCTCGTCGCTGGAGACCCGGCGGATGATGTGCTCCGGCCCCAGCTCGCTGGGGTGTTCCAGGCCCGCCGCGGCGAGCATCTCGGCCAGCGCGGCAAGGGTGTTGCGATGGAAGTGATAGACCCGCTCGCGCTTGTCGGCCACGTCCAGATGATGGCCGCGCCGCGGATCCTGGGTCGCCACACCGCTGGGGCACTTGTCCGAGTGGCAGTTGAGCGCCTGGATGCAGCCCAGCGAGAACATGAAGCCGCGCGCCGAGTTGCACCAGTCCGCGCCGAGTGCCAGGGTGCGGGCGATATTGAAGGCCGAGGTGATCTTGCCGGCGGCGCCGATGCGAATCTCCTCGCGCAGGCCGACCCCGACCAGGGTGTTGTGGACCAGCATCAGCGCTTCGGTCATGGGGACGCCAAGGCGGTTGATGAACTCCAGCGGCGCGGCGCCGGTGCCTCCCTCGCCACCATCGACGACGATGAAGTCGGGGCGCTGGCCGCTTTCGAGCATCGCCTTGACGATCGCGAACCACTCCCAGGGATGGCCGATGGCGAGCTTGAAGCCCACCGGCTTGCCGCCGGAGAGCTCGCGCAGCTGGCCAATGAACGTCATCAGCTCCAGCGGGGTCGAGAAGGCGCTGTGGGCCGCCGGCGAGACCACGTCCTGGCCCATCGGCACTTCGCGCGCCTCGGCGATCTCCGCGGTCACCTTGGCCGCCGGCAGGATGCCACCGTGGCCGGGTTTGGCTCCCTGGGAGAGCTTGATCTCGATCATCTTGACCTGCGGCTCGCGGGCGTTGGCGGCGAAGCGTTCGGGGTTGAAGCTGCCATCCGCGTGGCGACAGCCGAAGTAGCCCGAGCCGATCTCCCACACCAGGTCGCCGCCGTGGATCCGATGGTAGCGCGATATCGAGCCTTCCCCGGTGTCGTGGTAGAAGCCCCCCTTGCGCGCGCCGGCGTTGAGCGCTTCGATGGCATTGGCCGAGAGCGAGCCGAAGCTCATCGCCGAGATGTTGAACACGCTGGCGGCGTAGGGCTGGCGGCACAGGCTGCCGCCGATGTTGACGCGAAAGTCGTGGTCGCTGATATGAGTGGGGCGCAGCGAGTGGTTGACCCACTCGTGCCCCGGGCTATACATGTCGAGCAGCGAGCCGAACGGTTTCTTGTCGCCTGCGTTCTTGGCGCGCTGGTAGATCACCGCCCGCTGCTCGCGGGAGAAAGGGCGCTCGTCGAGGTCGGACTGGATGAAGTACTGACGGATCTCCGGGCCGATCGACTCCAGGATGTAGCGGAAGTGCGCCAGGATGGGATAGTTGCGGCTGATCGTGCGCCGCCGCTGACGCACGTCGTAGACCCCCAGCAGCGCTAGCGCGCCGAAAATCGCCACGCCCCACAGCCACTGTGGCGAGAACGCCAGGCCGAGCAGTGATACGCCCAGCAGCGCGAGCGTGGTGACGAAGGCTGCGTTGCGTAGGGGGATGCGGGAGAGACCCTTGGCGTAGATCATGCGAACATCGGCTCCTGGCTCATGGCGGTCGCGATGGCGTCCGCGAAGGGGGCAAGGATAGCGAAAGCGTGCCCCTGCGGCTAACCACACCACCACTGCGCTAGAAGGATTCCACTTGCGTCGATCCCGCTTCGTCCTGCGTCTGCGTTTCTGGCTCGTGCTGTTGCACGTCTATATCGGTTGGCGGCTGCTGCCGGATCTCGATCTCGCGCTGCCGGGGGCGGCGCTGGCGTGGGGCTATCTGGCGCTGAGTGCGCTGACGCTGCCCTGGGTGCTGCGGGTGAGCTGGCTCAATGGGCGCTGGTTCGCCTGGCCGGTCTCGCTGATGACCGGGGCCTTCTCGTTTCTGCTGGTGCTCACCCTGGCGCGGGATCTGCTGCTGCTGGTGCTTGTACTGACGCCGCAGTCACCGGAGATGTGGCGCGCAGCGAGCGCCTGGGGCGTGCTGGCGGCAACCCTGGGGTTGAGTCTGTATGCGCTGTGGCAGGCGCGTCGGGTGCCGCGGGTGGTCGAGGTGAGCGTACCGCTGGCGGGGCTGCCGCCGGCGCTGGTCGGTCTGCGTATCGTCCAGCTGAGCGATCTGCACGTCGGCCCGACCATCAAGCGTCGCCAGCTGGTGCGCTATGTGGCCCGGGCCAACGCGCTGGCACCGGATCTGGTGGCGATCACCGGCGATCTGACCGATGGCCGGGTCGAGGAGCTGGCGCCGGAGCTTGCGCCGCTGCGCGAGCTTAGGGCGCGCCACGGCGTCTTCTGCGTCACCGGCAATCACGAGTACTACAGCGAGGCGGAGGCCTGGGCCCGGGCCTTCGAGGAGCTGGGGCTGGAGGTGCTGATCAACGCCGCCACCCTGATCACCCACGAGGGCGCGCAGCTGGCGGTGGCCGGGATCACCGATCTCACCGCCGGGCACTATGTGGCGGCGCATCGCAGCGACCCCGAGCGTGCGGCCGCCGGCCTGCCCGAAGCGGTGCCGCGCGTGCTGCTGGCGCACCAGCCCAATTCGGCCCCGGCGGCGGCCCGCGCCGGCTTCGATCTGCAGCTCTCCGGGCACACCCATGGCGGCCAGCTGTGGCCCTGGAGCCTGGCGGCGCGGCGCGCCAACCGCTTTTTGGCCGGACTCGGCCGCGAGGGGCGGATGTGGGTCTATACCAGCCGCGGCACCGGCTACTGGGGGCCGCCGATGCGCTTCGGCGCGCCCGCCGAGATCACCCTGATTCGGCTGCAGCGCGCCGACTGACACGGACTGACCGAGCTCCCCGCTAGTGGGGAGTTCGGCGCCAATCCGATCTCAGCGATTTCAGGCCGCCTTGGCCTTGCGATTCAGGATATCCAGCAGGGCGTCGACCCGGGCCAGGCGTGCCTCCGCCTGTTCCATTTCGGCACTGAAGCGCAGGGTGTCGGCGCCGTCCAGCCGATACTCCTTCGGGTGGCGCTGGATCAGTTCGACCAGGGTCATCGGGTCGACCTGCGGGTCGGCGCCGAAGATCACCCGGCCGCGCTCGGGCCCGGCCTCGAGCCGGGCGATACCCAGGCGCTCGGCGCGCTGACGCAGCCGCGTCTGGCGGAACAGCGTCTTCAGCGGCCCCGGCAGCAGGCCGAAGCGGTCGATCATCTCCACCTGCAGCTCCTTGAGTTCGCCTTCGTCGGCGGCGCTGGAGATGCGCTTGTACATGATCAGACGCTGCTGGATATCGGGCAGGTAGTCGTCGGGGATCAGCGCCGGCAGATTGAGGCTGATCTCGGTGCCTTCGTCGAGCGGGGCCTCGATATTGGGCGTCTTGCCGGCGCGGATCGCCTTCACGGCGCGGTCGAGCATCTGCATGTAGAGGCTGTAGCCGACCGTCTCCATCTGGCCGCTCTGCTCGTCGCCGAGCAGCTCGCCGGCACCGCGAATCTCCATGTCGTGACTGGCCAGGGTGAAACCGGCCCCCAGATCGTCACTCTGAGCGATCGCTTCCAGACGCTTGATCGCATCCTTGGTCATCGCTTTCGGCGGTGGGGTCAGCAGATAGGCGTAGGCCTGGTGATGGCTGCGCCCGACCCGTCCGCGCAGCTGATGCAGCTGGGCCAGGCCGAACTTGTCGGCGCGCTCGATGATGATGGTATTGGCGCTGGGAACGTCGATACCGGTCTCGATGATGGTCGAGCACACCAGCACATTGAAGCGCTTGTGGTAGAAATCCGACATGACTCGCTCCAGCGCCCGCTCGGGGAGCTGGCCGTGGGCCACGCCGACCCGCGCTTCGGGCACCAGTTCGCGGATCTTGTCGGCGCTGGCCTCGATGGTGCGCACTTCGTTGTGTAGTAGGTAGACCTGGCCCCCGCGCAGGATCTCGCGCAGCAGCGCCTCCTTGACCACCGCCTCGTTGCGGTTCTGGACGAAGGTCTTGACCGAGAGCCGGCGCGCCGGCGGGGTGGCGATGATCGACAGATCGCGGATGCCGTTCATCGCCATGTTGAGGGTGCGCGGGATCGGCGTGGCGGTGAGGGTGAGGATATCGACCTCGGCGCGCAGCTGCTTGAGACGCTCCTTCTGCGCCACGCCGAAGCGGTGCTCCTCGTCGATGATCATCAGCCCCAGATTGGGCAGCTTGATCGACTTCGACAGCAGCTTGTGGGTGCCGATGACGATATCGGCGCGCCCCTCGGCGATACGCGCGAGGGTGTCGCTCTCGCCCTTGCCGCCGGTGAAACGCGAGAGCATCTCGATCTGC
The DNA here is from genome assembly GCA_000737985.1 of Gammaproteobacteria bacterium MFB021. Taxonomy (GTDB): domain Bacteria; phylum Pseudomonadota; class Gammaproteobacteria; order Pseudomonadales; family Halomonadaceae; genus Salinicola. Next base: position 68,253 of record JNVT01000085.1, read on the forward strand.
ACTGCGGTATCGGCGAAGCGGTCGCGGAAATTGTCGTAGTGCTGCTGGGCGAGCAGGGTGGTGGGCACCAGGACCACCACCTGGCGCCCGGAGCTGACCGCCAGGAAGGCGGCGCGCATGGCGACCTCGGTCTTGCCGAAGCCGACATCGCCACACACCACCCGATCCATCGGCCTGGGGGCGGTCATGTCGTGGATCACCGCCTCGATCGCGGCCTGCTGATCCGGGGTCTCCTCGAACGGGAAGCTGGCGGCGAAGCGCGCGTACTCGTCCCCCGGCATATCGCTGGCAAAGCCTTCGCGGGCCTCGCGCCGGGCGTAGATGTCGAGTAGCTCGGCGGCGGTGTCGCGCACCTTCTCCGCGGCCTTGCGCTTGGCCTTGTCCCAGCTGTCGGATCCGAGCTTGTGCAGCGGCGCCAGTTCGTCGCTGGCACCGGCGTAGCGCGAAATGAGCTGGAGGTTGTCCACCGGCACGTAGAGCTTGGCACCGCCGGCGTACTCGAGCGCCAGGAACTCCGCCGCGACGCCGCCGGCGTGGATCGTCTCGAGCCCCTGGTAGCGGCCCACGCCGTGGTGCTGGTGGACCACCGGCGAACCGGGGCGCAGCTCCGACAGATGGCGCACCGCCAGCTCGTTGTCGTCGGTGGCCTTGGCGCGCCGCCGCGATTGGCGCACCACCTCGCCGTAGAGTTCGGTCTCGGTGATCACCGCGAGCTCGGGGTCGCCCAGCCACAGGCCCTCGTCGAGCCCGCCCTCGCCGATGGCGTAGGGCATGCTGCCATCGCGGAAGGCCTGCCAGTCGTCGACGTGGGGCAGGTTCAGGTGGAGCGGTGCGAGCGCTTCCTCCAACGCCTCGCGGCGCCCGCGGGATTCGGCCACGAACAGCACGCGCAGCCCCTGGTGGCTGACCAGGAACTGCTCCAGGGTGGCCAGCGGCCGCTGGGCGCGGGCGTTGATCGCCACCGCCGGCGGTGCCTGGGTGGCGCTGGAGGCGGCGCTACGGGTGTCCTCGGCGGCGACGAACTCGAGCCGCGGATGGCGCTTGATCGCGGCGAACACCTCGGCCACCGGTACGAACGCTCGCGCCGGCGGCAGCAGCGGCCGCGTGGGGTCGACGCCGAGGTTCTCATAGCGGCTCTCGATGGCGCGCCAGTGACTCTCGGCGGCGGCGTACGTCTCGGGCAGCAGTGCGACCCGGGTGCCGGCGTCGAGATGCTCGAACAGCGTCGCGGTCTCCTCGAAGAACAGCGGTAGATACTGCTCGAGGCCGGGCGAGGGGATGCCCTTGAGCGCATCGACATAGAGCGGGCACTGGCGCGGGTCGACGTCGAACAGCGTCTCGAAGCCCTCGCGAAAGCAGGCGATCGCGGAGCGCGACAGCGAGTACTCGTGGGCCGGCAGCAGCTCGACCCGCTCGATCTTGTCCTGGGAGCGCTGGGTATCGGGATCGAAACGGCGCAGGCTGTCGATCTCGTCGTCGAACAGGTCGATGCGCAGCGGCGTCTCGGTGCCCATCGGGAAGAGATCGATCAGCGCGCCGCGCATGGCGTACTCGCCCGGCTCGTAGACCGTCTCCACCGCGCGGTAGCCGGCGCGCGACAGACGCTCGCGAAAGCCTTCGCGATCGAGCCGCTCACCGGTGGTCAGCGTCAGCACGCGGCCGGCGACGTAGTCCCGCGGCGGCAGGCGCTGCATCAGGGTGTTGATCGGTACCAGCACGATGCCGCGGGTGCCCTCCTGAAGCTCGCGCAGGGTGCGCAGGCGGGCGGAGACGATGTCCTGGTGCGGCGAGAAGCTGTCGTAGGGCAGGGTCTCCCAATCCGGGAAGGGCATCACCGGTACCTGCGCGTAGAAGCGCAGCGCGCTCTCCAGGCGCTGCGCCGCCGCCGTGTCGGGGGTGATGACCAAAAGCGGTGCGTCGTCGGCCAGACGCGCCAGGGTCAGCGCCAGCGCGCTGCCGTGGGGGCGCTGGCAGTAGATCGTTTCACGCACGCCCTGAGGTTGTGGCGGCGAGAGAGGGCTGAATTGCGACATGGACCTTTCGCTAGCGGAATGGAAGAAGACACTGGCACGGCCGGGCTGGGCGACGGCCGCCGCGCGATGGTCCTTCATGATAGCAGGGGGCAGGCGCGAGCGGGACGCGACCGCCGTCGCCGCGCTCGCCTGTAGTCAAACTACAACCCTTGCGACTACGCAGTGATTGCGGCTCGTCTCGTAGGTTACCGATAATGCTCGGGTTTTTGGACGAGCCGGGGTGGCGCAAAGGGCTTCCCCGGCGATCGACGACGATGATACAGAAGAGAGAACCGGCCGTGAGTCAGCAACAGCTCGAGCACGTTTTTCAACAGTGGCAGGACAACGAAGCGCAGGCGGAAGAGATGATTCCGCTGCTGGGCAAGCTCTACCGCCAGTACAACGTGATCCCGTCGCTGTTCGGGCGTTCGCTGATCAACCGCTCGGTGACTCGCATCCTCAAGAACCATCGCTACGTGCGCAAGGTCGAGGGGACCGAGCTGACGGTGGCTGACACGCTACCCATGGTGCGTGCGATGACCGAGCTCGACCTGGGGCCGGCGCATATCGACATCGGGCGTCTGGCAGTGGCGTTCAAGCACGCCGGCGAGTCTGACGTGCGTGCCTTTCTCCAGCGTGAGCTGGCCGACATCATCGGCGGCCACGACGCCAGCGGCATGGGCGGCGAGCCCCAAGACGTGGTGCTCTACGGCTTCGGCCGTATCGGCCGCATTCTGGCGCGGATCATGATCGAGAAGGCCGGTGGCGGCAATCTGCTGCGGCTGCGGGCGATCGTGGTGCGTGGCAGCGGTGACGACCTCGAGAAGCGCGCCAGCCTGCTGCGCCGCGATTCGGTCCACGGGCCTTTCTCGGGCTCGATCGACATCGACCGCGAGCGTCAGGCGCTGATCGCCAACGGTCACGTGATCCAGGTCATCTATGCCGACTCCCCGGCGGAGATCGACTACACCGCCTACGGCATCGACCGTGCCATCGTCGTCGACAACACCGGCAAGTGGCGTGACCGTGAAGGGCTGTCCCAGCACCTGGCCGCCAAGGGCGTGGCCAAGGTGCTGCTGACCGCGCCGGGCAAGGGCGATCTCAAGAACGTGGTCCACGGCATCAACCACACCACGATCGGCGACGACGACCGCATCGTCTCCGCCGCCTCGTGCACCACCAACGCCATCGTGCCGGTGCTCAAGGCGATGGACGACGAGTTCGGCATCGTTCACGGCCACGTCGAAACGGTGCACTCCTACACCAACGACCAGAACCTGATCGACAACTACCACAAGGGCGACCGCCGCGGGCGCAGCGCGCCGCTCAACATGGTGCTGACCGAGACCGGTGCGGCCAAGGCGGTGGCCAAGGCGCTGCCCGAGCTCTCCGGCAAGCTCACCGGCAACGCCATCCGCGTGCCCACCCCCAACGTCTCGATGGCGATCCTCAATCTGACCCTGGCTCGTAGCACCGAGCGCGAGGCGCTCAACGCCTACCTGCGCCAGACCGCGCTGCACTCGCCGATGCACAAGCAGATCGACTACGTCGACTCCCCCGAGGTGGTGTCGTCGGATTTCGTCGGCAACCGCCATGCCGGGGTGATCGACGCCAAGGCGACCATCGCCAACGACAAGCACGCGGTACTCTACGTCTGGTACGACAACGAGTTCGGCTATAGCTGCCAGGTGGTGCGCATCCTCCAGCACATGTCCAACGTACGCCATCGCTACCTGCCGGCCACTCCCTGAGGCAGCCGCCGCTGGCGCGGCGTGAATTAGACTTTGGTCTTATACAAGTCCCGGCGCCGTCGGGACTTTTTCGTTGTCGCGGGCGGTGTGAAGGGATGGCATGAGTGGTCTTTCGAGGCCTGTCTCATTATACTGGTGCGCGTTTTTTGGCGTGGTCCGTGCCGCGCACGGGTCATGGAAGTCACCCTTTCTGATAAGAAAAGCATTCGAAGTCCGTGACGCTGTCTCCTGACTCCACGGCGCTACCGCGGTCGAGCGGGGGTGCCTCGGCGTCCGTCGAAACTCTTTCCTTACGTCAATCAGATTCGATAACTGGGCGAGACTATGATCGAAGTCAAACGAGGCCTGGATCTCCCCATCGCGGGGGCCCCGGAGCAGCGTATCGACGCCGGACGAGCCGTGCGTCACGTGGCGCTGCTCGGGACCGACTACGTCGGCATGAAGCCGACCATGGAGGTTCGCGAGGGCGACCGCGTCAAGCGGGGCCAACTGCTGTTCACCGACAAGAAGGTGGCCGGTGTGCGTTTCACCGCCCCGGGCGCGGGCGAGGTGGTGGCCATCCATCGCGGTGAAAAGCGGCGTCTGCTGTCGGTGGTGATCAAGCTCGACGAAGACGAGCAGGATGTGAGCTTCACTGCCCACGGCGCCGACGCGCTGGCGAGCCTGTCGCGTGAGCAGGTGGTCGAGCAGCTGGTCGAGTCGGGGCTGTGGACGGCGCTGCGTACGCGCCCGTTCTCGCGCACCCCGGAGCTCGATGCGGTACCCGCCGATCTCTTCGTCACCGCGATCGACACTCATCCGCTGGCGGCGGACCCCAAGGTGGTGATCGATGCCGACGCCGAGGCGTTCCGCCACGGCCTTCAGGCGCTGCGTCACCTGACCCCGGGCAAGGTGTTCGTGTGCCGCCGCGGTTCGGCGCAGCTCCCGGGCGACGAGCTCGAGGGTATCCAGGCCGAGGGTTTCGACGGTCTGCATCCCGCCGGTCTGGTGGGGACGCACATTCATCATCTGTCGCCGGTCGGGCTGCAGCGTCAGGTCTGGCATCTCGGCTACCAGGACGTGATCGCGGTGGGCAAACTGTTCGTCGACGGCGTGCTAGATACCAGCCGTGTGGTGGCGATCGGTGGCCCGCGGGCCAACAATCCGCGTCTGGTGCGCACGCGTCTCGGCGCCAGTAGCCGCGAACTGCTCGATGGCGAAATCGCCAAGCCAGAAGACACCCGGGTGATCTCGGGATCGGTCTTCGGTGGCAGCCAGTGCGAGGGCAGTCGCGAGTTCCTGGGGCGTTTCCACAACCAGTTCTCGCTGGTCGAAGAGGGCAACAAGCGTGCCTTCATGGGCTGGCTCTCGCCGGGGCGCAATCGCCACTCGGTGATGGGTATCTATGTCTCCCAGTTCCTGGGCCTGCCCGACTACGCGCCGAACACGTCGACCAACGGCTCCGAGCGCGCCATGGTGCCGATCGGTGCCTACGAGAAAGTCATGCCGCTGGACATCCTGCCCACGCAGCTGCTGCGCTCGCTGATCGTCGGTGACATCGAGACGTCCATGCAGCTCGGCTGCCTCGAGCTGGATGAAGAGGATCTCTCGCTGTGCACCTATGTGTGCCCGGGCAAGTACGAGTATGGACCGATCCTGCGTGACAACCTGACCATGATCGAGAAAGAGGCCTGACGATGGGGATTCGCAACACGCTCGACAAGCTGGAGCCTCATTTCGAGAAGGGCGGGAAGTACGAGAAGTTCTACGCCCTGTACGAGGCGGTGGACACGATCTTCTACTCGCCCCCCAGCGTCACCAAGAGCATGACGCACGTGCGCGACGGCATCGACCTGAAGCGCATCATGATCACGGTGTGGATGTGCACCTTCCCGGCGATGTTCTTCGGCATGTACAACGCCGGCTATCAGGCCAATATGGCCATCGCCGACGGCTTCCAGGCCATGGGCGGCTGGCGTGAAGCCATCACCATGGCCCTGGCCGGCAGCCACGATCCGGGCAGCATCTGGGCCAACTTCGTGCTCGGCGCGACCTTCTTCCTGCCCGTCTACCTCGTCACCTTCGTGGTCGGCGGCTTCTGGGAAGTGCTGTTCGCGGTCAAGCGCGGGCATGAAGTCAACGAAGGCTTCTTCGTCACCTCGGTGCTGTTCGCGCTGACCTTGCCGGCGACCATTCCGCTGTGGCAGGTGGCACTGGGCATCAGCTTCGGCGTGGTGATCGGCAAGGAGATCTTCGGCGGCACCGGCAAGAACTTCCTCAACCCGGCGCTGACCGGGCGTGCCTTCCTCTATTTCGCTTACCCGGCGCAGATCTCCGGCGACAGCGTATGGGTGCCGGCTGATGGTTACACCGGTGCGACCGCGCTCTCCAACGCCGCGCTCAACGGCATGGATGGCCTGCACCAGCAGTACAGCTGGCTGGACGCTTTCTTCGGTTTCATCATGGGTTCCATGGGCGAGACCTCGACCCTGGCGATCCTGCTCGGCGCGGCGGTGCTGCTGCTGACCCGTATCGCTTCCTGGCGCATCATGCTGGGCGTGCTGCTGGGCATGGCCGCGACCGCGTCGCTGTTCAACGTCATCGGCTCCGACAGCAATCCGATGTTCGCGATGCCGTGGTACTGGCATCTGGTGCTGGGTGGCTTCGCCTTCGGTATGGTGTTCATGGCCACCGACCCGGTATCGGCTTCCATGACCAACCCGGGCAAGCTGATCTTCGGCGCGCTGATCGGCGTAATGACGGTGCTCATCCGCGTCGTCAACCCGGCGTTCCCCGAGGGCATCATGCTGGCGATCCTGTTCGCCAACCTGTTCGCGCCGCTCATTGATCACATCTTCGTGCAGGCCAACGTCAAGCGGCGCCAGAAGCGCCTGGCGGCCGTGCTGCCCGCCGAGAAGGAGGCTGTCTGATGGCGAGCAACAACTCGATCAAGAAGACACTCATCGTGGCATTCTCGCTCTGCGTGGTGTGCTCCGTGGTGGTCTCGTCCGCCGCGGTGGTGCTCAAGCCCAAGCAGGTGCAGAATCAGGAGCTGGACCGCAAGTCCAACATCCTGCAGGTGACCGAGCTCTACAAGCCGGGTGACAACGTCGACGAGAAGTACGCAGAGCTGATCACCCCGCGGGTGGTCGATCTGAAGACCGGCCAGTACGCCGACAATCTCGACCCCGAGACCTATGACCAGTTCGAAGCGGCCAAGGACCCGGCGACCTCGCGCACGCTCTCCGGCGAGCAGGATCTGGCCGGTATCGGACGTCAGGAGAACTACGCCACGGTCTATCTGGTCGGCAATCCCGACGACCCCGAGCAGATCGTGCTGCCTATTCGCGGCCAGGGGCTGTGGGGCCTGATGGAGGGTTTCTTGTCGGTGCGCGGCGACGGCAACACCATCGTCGGGCTATCCTACTATGATCAGTCCGAGACCCCTGGACTCGGCGGCGAGGTGGACAACCCGCGCTGGAAGGCCAAGTGGGACGGCAAGAAGATCTACGCCGACGGCGATTATCAGGACCCCCAGATCCATCTCGTGAAAGGCGGCGCCAGCGGCGAGTATCAGGTCGATGCGCTGTCGGGCGCTTCGCTGACCAGCCGCGGTGTCACCAACATGTTGCGGTTCTGGCTGAGTGACGAAGGCTTTGCGCCTTATCTCGCTCGGTTCCACCACGATTCCCAAGGAGGCGCGTGACCATGGCCAAAGACTCCGTAAGAGACGTCGTTCTCTCGCCGGTGTTCAAGAACAACCCCATCGCGCTGCAGGTGCTGGGGATCTGTTCGGCACTGGCGGTGACCAACTCGATGAGCGTATCGCTGGTCATGGGGCTGGCGGTGATCGCGGTGACCGCGTTCTCGAACCTGTTCGTCTCGCTGATCCGCAGCCATATCCCGTCGTCGATCCGTATCATCGTGCAGATGACGATCATCGCCTCGCTGGTGATCGTGGTCGACCAGGTGCTGCGCGCCTACGCCTATGACATGTCCAAGCAGCTGTCGGTGTTCGTCGGTCTGATCATCACCAACTGTATCGTCATGGGCCGGGCCGAGGCCTATGCCATGCAGAATGGCCCGGTGATGAGCTTCCTGGATGGGGTCGGCAACGGCCTCGGCTACGCCGTGATCCTGCTGATCGTCGGCTTCGTGCGTGAGCTGCTGGGGTCGGGCAGCGTGTTCGGCCTGACGGTGCTGCCGACGGTGCAGAACGGCGGCTGGTACGTTCCCAACGGCCTGATGCTGCTGCCGCCGTCGGCGTTCTTCGTCATCGGCCTGTTCATCTGGGTGCTGCGCTGGTTCAACCCGGAGCAGGTCGAGAAGACCGAATACCGCATCGTTGCCAACAGCAAGGCCAAGATCAAGGAGACCGCCAATGTTTGAGCACTACGTTAGCCTGTTCGTGAAGGCGGTCTTCGTCGAGAACATGGCGCTGGCCTTCTTCCTCGGCATGTGTACCTTCCTCGCCGTGTCGAAGAAGATCTCTTCGGCCATCGGTCTGGGCATCGCCGTGGTGGTGGTCCTCACCATCACCGTGCCGATGAACAACCTGATCCTCAACTATCTGCTCAAGGCGGGCGCGCTGAGCTGGACCGGCATTCCCGGCGCCGACAAGATCGACCTCAGCTTCCTGGGGCTTCTGAGCTACATCGGTGTGATCGCGGCGATCGTGCAGATCCTCGAGATGTTCCTCGACAAGTTCGTGCCGGCGCTCTACAACGCGCTGGGGGTCTTCTTGCCGCTGATCACGGTCAACTGCGCCATCATGGGGGCGTCGCTGTTCATGGTGCAGCGTGACTACACCTTCGGCGAGTCGGTGATCTACGGCGCTGGCGCCGGCGCCGGCTGGGCGCTGGCGATCATGGCGCTGGCGGGTATCCGTGAGAAGCTCAAGTACAGTGATGTGCCGGCAAGCCTGCAGGGCCTCGGCATCACCTTCATCACGGCCGGTCTGATGTCGCTGGGCTTCATGTCCTTCTCCGGCATCCAGCTCTGACGCCCAACGCAATCTAGGCAAATAGGAAACCGACATGGTCGATACATCTATCATCGTGCTCGGCGTCGTCATGTTCACCGTGATCGTGCTGGGTCTGGTCGCGGTGATTCTGGCCGCGCGCTCGCGGCTGGTGAGCAGCGGCGACGTGGCGATCGAGATCAATGGCGATCCCGACAACACCGTGACCACCCAGGCCGGCGGCAAGCTGCTGCAGACGCTGGCCGCCAATGGCATTTTCCTGTCGTCGGCGTGCGGCGGCGGCGGTACCTGCGCCCAGTGCAAGTGCCGGGTCCAGGAGGGCGGCGGCTCGATCCTGCCCACCGAGGAGTCGCACTTCACCATGCGCGAGAAGAACGAGGGCTGGCGTCTCTCGTGTCAGGTGCCGGTGAAGCAGGACATGAAGATCCGGGTGCCCGACGAGGTCTTCGGGGTGAAGAAGTGGGAGTGCGAGGTCATCGAGAACCCCAACGTCGCCACCTTCATCAAGGAGCTCAACCTCAAGTTGCCGGAGGGCGAGGAAGTGGCCTTCCGCGCCGGCGGCTACGTGCAGCTGGTGGCGCCGCCCTATGACGTCAAGTTCTCCGACTTCGATATCGAGAAGGAGTACCGGGGCGACTGGGAGAAGTTCGGGCTGTTCGACATCTCGTACAAGAACGACGAGGAGGTCATCCGCGCCTACTCGATGGCGAACTACCCGGAAGAGAAGGGTATTCTCAAGTTCAATATCCGTATCGCCACGCCGCCGCCCAAGTCGAGCCATCCGCCGGGGCTTATGTCGACCTACGTGTTCAGTCTCAAGCCGGGTGACAAGGTCACGGTGATGGGGCCGTTCGGCGAGTTCTTCGCCAAGGACACCGACGCCGAGATGGTCTTCATCGGCGGTGGTGCCGGCATGGCGCCGATGCGCAGCCATATCTTCGACCAGCTCAAGCGCCTCAAGTCCAAGCGCAAGATGTCGTTCTGGTACGGCGCACGCTCCTGGCGCGAGACGTTCTACAACGAAGAGTACGACCAGCTGGCCGAGGAGTTCGACAACTTCGACTGGCACCTGGCGCTCTCCGATCCGCTGCCGGAGGACAACTGGGAAGGCCCGACCGGGTTCATCCACAATGTTCTCTACGAGAACTATCTCAAGGACCATCCGGCGCCGGAGGACTGCGAGTACTACATGTGCGGGCCGCCGATGATGAACGCCTCGGTGATCAAGATGCTCACCGACCTCGGGGTCGAGCCCGAGAACATCATGCTGGATGATTTCGGCGGATGACGCCGCGACCCACGCGCAAGATGGCAGGGCCAATCCTTCGGGGGTTGGCCCTGCTGTCGTTGGTCATGGCGATGGCCGTGGCGCTGGCCGGGTGCCAGCGTGAAGCGCAGGCCTATCGGCTCGAAGGGCCGATCTACGGCACCGGCTTTCATATCACCTTCTACGGCGATTACGACGACGCCCAGCTGGCAAAGATCGAAAGCTCGGTCAAGGCGGCGCTCGAGCAGGTCGATCAGTTGATGTCGACCTACAAGCCCGACTCGGAGCTGTCGCGCTTCAACCGCGCGCCGGTGGGCGAACCCTTCACGCTGTCGCCGCAGACGGCGGCGGTGATCCGCGAGGCGATTCGCATCGGCAAGCTTTCCGATGGCGCCTTCGATGTCACCGTGGGCAGTGCGGTCAACCTGTGGGGGTTCGGCCCCGACAAGCATCCTGACCGGGTGCCGGACGATGCCCAGATCGCCCAGGCGCTGGAGGCGGTGGACTACCGTGCGCTGAAGCTCGATGGCAACACCCTGACCAAGACCAAGCCGGTCTACGTCGATCTCTCGGGGATCGCCAAGGGGTATGGTGTCGATCAGGCGGCCCGGGCGCTCGAGGCCGCCGGGGTGGAGCGCTATCTGGTCGAGGTCGGCGGCGAGATCCGAACCCATGGCGACAAGCCCGGCGGCGAGCCGTGGCGGATCGCGGTGGAAAAGCCGCTCTCGTACGAGCGCAGCGTGCAGCGTATCATTGAACTCGACGCCGCCGCCGTCGCCACCTCGGGGGACTATCGCAACTACTTCGAGGACGACGGCGAGCGCTATTCACACACCATCGATCCGCGCACCGGACGGCCGATCAAGCATCATCTGGTGTCGGTGACGGTCATCGCCGCCGATTGCATGACCGCGGACGCCCTGGCCACGGCGGTCGATGTGCTCGGTCCCGAGGCGGGTCTGGAGATGGCTCAGCGGGAGAAGCTCGCGGTCTATCTGGTGGTCAAGACGGCCGATGGGTTCGAGACGCGGGCGTCCGACGCCTTTCAGGCTTATCTCGCGGATGCCGAAGAGGAGACGCAATCATGACGATCTGGATTCTGGCCTTTGCGCTCATGCTGCTGCTGGTCGCCGGTATGGCGATCGGTGTCATCCTGGGGCGCAAGCCGATCAGCGGTTCCTGCGGGGGGCTCAATACCCTGGGGTTGAAGAATGGCTGTGAGATCTGCGGCGGCAACGACCAGGTGTGCGAGGAAGAGAGCCGCAAGAACGCGGTCGGCGCGCGCCGGCGCAGCGACGAGAACCGCGGTGCCGATCTCGGCTACGACGCCGTCAAGCGCTGAGCCGGCGCGCCGTGTGGCGGTCTTGGCGCTTGTTTCCAAAGCCTCTGACGCCCAGTCCCCGATGAGCCCACTTCGCCGAGCGGGGGAAAGGGGCCCTTGGGCTCTGCACTGAGAGTAGCTACCCGCCGGCTGGCGGTCCGGTGCGGTCGTGATGACGACCGCACCGGCGTTTTTGCCCACCATCTTCAGAATCAGCCAAGTCAAGGAGCAGGCGAAACCCATGGCAGTCTACAACTACGATGTCGTCGTGATCGGTTCGGGCCCCGCCGGGGAGAGTGCCGCCATCAATGCGGCCAAGCACGGTCAGCGGGTCGCGGTGGTCGAGCGACAGTCGTCGGTAGGCGGGAACTGCACCCACTGGGGCACGATCCCCTCCAAGGCGCTGCGGCATCAGGTCAAGCAGATCATGCAGTTCAACACCAACCGCATGTTCCGCGATATCGGCGAACCGCGCTGGTTCTCGTTTCCCAAGGTACTCGAGCGTTCGCGGGTCACCATCGATCAGCAGGTCGAACTGCGTACCAAGTTCTATTCGCGCAACCGCATCGATCTGTTCTTCGGCACCGCGCGCTTCCGTGACGAAAACACCGTGGTGGTGCGTGACAACCACGAGGGGGTCGAAGAGCTGAGCGCACGCCAGTTCGTGATCGCTACCGGTTCGCGCCCGTATCGGCCGGCGGACGTCAACTTCCGCCATCCGCGTATCTACTGTTCGGACACCGTGCTGGGCCTATCGCACACGCCGCGCACGCTGATCATCTACGGCGCCGGGGTGATCGGCTCCGAGTACGCCTCGATCTTCTCGGGGCTCGGGGTCAAGGTCGATCTGATCGATACCCGCGAGCGGCTGCTGTCGTTTCTGGATGACGAGATCAGCGACGCGCTCTCCTACGAGCTGCGCAACAACGGCGTGCTGATCCGGCACAACGAGGAGTACCGCAGCGTCGAGGGCGACGAGTCGGGCGTGGTGGTCAATCTCGAGTCGGGCAAGCGGCTGCGCGCCGACGCCTTCCTGTGGGCCAACGGGCGTACCGGTAACACCGACGAACTGGGGCTGGAGACGATCGGCCTCGAGCCCAACGGCCGTGGCCAGCTACAGGTCGACGACCACTACCGCACCGCGATCCCGCACATCTATGCGGTGGGCGATGTGATCGGCTGGCCGAGCCTGGCCAGTGCCGCCTACGACCAGGGGCGCAACGCCAGTGACGAGTTCCTGGGCGGCGATTTCCGCTTTGTCGACGATATCCCCACCGGCATCTACACCATTCCCGAGATCAGCTCGGTGGGCAAGACCGAGCGCGAGCTGACCGAGGCCAAGGTGCCCTACGAGGTGGCCCAGGCGTTCTTCAAGGATACCGCTCGGGCGCAGATCACCGGCGACACCGCCGGCATGCTCAAGATCCTGTTCCATCGCGAGTCCCTGGCGATCTTGGGCATCCACTGCTTCGGTGACCAGGCCTCCGAGATCGTGCACATCGGTCAGGCGATCATGCAGCAGCAGGGCGAGGCCAATACCCTGCGCTACTTCATCAATACCACCTTCAACTATCCCACCATGGCCGAGGCCTACCGCATCGCTGCGCAGAACGGGCTCAACCGGCTGTTCTGACGCACCTGGCCGATGGTCTTCCTCAGCGCCCGGCCTTGTCGCCGGGCGCTGGCGTTTCTACTTCTTGCGCGGCGCTGTCGCGTGCCTTCCGCTCGCGCGCTTCGGCCAGCTGCAGTGCTGGATTGCGGTAGCGGTAGACCCGCAGGCTGGGCAGGAAGGGGTCGTCCTCCAGGCGCTGGTCCGAACGCTTGGCTCGGGTGCGGCTCGCCGGCGGCTGCAGCGGCGGGGCGTTATGGTTGGGCAGCCGGAGAGCCGGGTCGGGAATGAACAGCGGTAGCGGCAGGTTCATGGCGCGCCGCTGCCGGCCATCCGCCAGCGCCTCGCGGAAGAACAGGTTGGCACGCATCACCGGGGCCTGATTCTGGATCTGCGCCAGCGGTTCGTCGCTGGGGATATCGCCCAGCTTGCGCAGTTGGATGCGGATATGGGCGCCGGCTGAATCCATGCGCGCCAGCCGCGCCTCGGCCTCGGCCACGCTCAGGCGTTTGATCGAGCGCCCGCTGGTATACCATGCCAGGCGCACCCGGGAGAGCGGGGCGTCAGCGATCGGCAGCTGGCGCCAGCACTGCTTGAGATGCAGCCGCGCCAGCCCCTGGCCGCGCAGATGGTCGTGCAGCGCTGGATGGCGAAAGGGCAGCACCGCCTTGATTTCGGGCACCAGCCGCGGCGCGGCTTCGCGGATGTGCTTGAGGGTGGCGGCGAAGCGCGCCTTGGCGGCATTGACCGCCTCGACGGCACTCATCAGCTCGGGGCCGGCGACGATCAGCCCGATATAGTTACGCGTCTCGCGCCCGTCCTGACCGTCCTGGTACCAGAAGTCGGTCAGCGCGCGGCGCAGCCAGGCCGCGTCGACGGGGGTATCGCCCAGCGCCCAGGCGGGCGTCGGCGCTTCGGTGTAGGTGTTGGCGAGCCGATCGGTGGCGGCGATCAGCTCGTCGAAGTCGGATTCCAGCTCGGCCAGCAGCCGGTATTGCAGTTCCATGATCGCCTCCGCGATGGTTTGGATCAATTTATACCGTTATCTTGATATATGTCCAACGGCTCGGTAGCGAATCGTCGGGCATGGGGAGTTGGCTGATGGAACTTGGCTGATGGGATGGTGTGTATCTGGGCACCGAGAGCGAAGGGGGGCTACGGCGGCGACATCACGAACCCACAAGGCGAGGTTCGCGTGATGCACCGAAAAGGCAATACTTTCAACCGGAAGGGTATCGGCCGGCCGTGACGCAAGCACGGCCGGCCGTATGGTGCACGCGATGGTTCAGCGGTCGCGATAGCGCTTGGTCAGGTCGCCGTAGGCGTCGACACGCCGATCGCGCAGGTAGGGCCACATGCGGCGCACGTGTTCGCTGCGGCGCATGTCCAGCTCGACCAGCAGGTTTTCGCTCTCCTCGCCGGCGTGGGCGAGCAGTTCGCCCTGCGGGCCGCAGATGAAGCTGCCGCCCCAGAAATCGATGCCGTCGCTCACCTTGGCCAGATCCGGCTCATGCCCGACCCGGTTGGCGACTACCACCGGCAGGCCGTTGGCCACGCCGTGGGCGCGCTGGATCAGGGTCCAGGCATCCTTCTGGCGCTGTTTCTCGGCCTGGTCATCCGGCGGATGCCAGCCGATCGCCGTGGGATAGAGCAGCAGGTCGGCACCCGCCAGCGCCATCAGACGCGCGGCTTCCGGATACCACTGATCCCAGCACACCAGCACGCCGAGACGACCCACCGAGGTGTCGATCGGCTCGAAGCCCTGGCGTTCGTCGCCGTCGCCGGGGGTGAAATAGAATTTTTCGTAGAAGCCCGGATCGTCGGGGATATGCATCTTGCGATAGTGGCCCACGCGGCCCTTGGCGCGATCCATCACCACCGCGGTGTTGTGATAGACCCCGGCGGCGCGGCGCTCGAAGATCGAGCCGACGATGACGATATCGAGCTCGCGCGCAAGCTCCGCCAGCGCCTGGGAGGTGGGGCCGTCCAGCGGTTCGGCCAGATCGAACAGCTCCGCGTCCTCGCACTGACAGAAGTAGTGCGTAGCGTGCAGCTCCTGCAGCAGCACCAGCTCGGCGCCCTGTGCGGCGAGCTCGCGCACACCCGCGGTGCTGGCGGCGAGGCTCTGCTGCTTGTCGGGCCACGCCTGCTGTTGAACCAGGCCGACCTTGAGTGTCTTCGACATGCTCCCTCCTTATGGTGGGACGTGGTGACGATGTGGTGCCATGAGCGCATGGCGATAGCGCTGAAGCGCGGTTGATCGACGCCGGATTCAGTCGGCGTCTGCTGCCAACAGCGTGGGCGCGAGCGACCCGCGTGGCAACTGCATGGTCAGGCAGTGCAGGCTGCCATGCTGGCGGATCACGGCGCGACAGTCGATCGGAATCAGGTCGCGGTCGGGGAAGGCTGCCTTCAGCACCTCCAGAGCGCGGAAGTCGGCCGCGTCGCCGTAGGTCGGTACCAGCACCGCGCCGTTGATGATCAGGAAGTTGGCGTAGGTGGCCGGCAGACGATGCCCGTCGTCGGGGTCGTGGCAGGGCTTGGGCCAGGGGAGCGCGAACAGCCGATAGGGCGAGCCATCCTCGCGGCGCAGCGCCTTGATCTCACGCTCCATGGCGGCGAGCTCGGCGTAGTGCGGGTCGCTGGGGTCGTCGCAGCGCACGTAGGCGATGCTCGCTGCGTCGCAGAAGCGCGCCAGGGTGTCGATATGACTATCGGTGTCGTCACCCTCGAGATGGCCATGCGCCAGCCATAGCACCCGCGTAGCGCCGAGATCACGGCATAGACGCGTCTCGACCGCATCGCGATCGAGGTGCGGGTTGCGGTTGGGATTGAGCAGGCAGGCGCTGGTGGTCAGCAGCGTGCCCTCGCCGTCGCTGTCGATGGCGCCGCCTTCGAGCACCAGATCCTGGCTCTCGAGCGGTGCCTGAAACACGCCCTGGGCGGCCAGCGCGCGGCTGAGCCGATCGTCGCGTGCCGCTTCGAACTTGCCGCCCCAGCCGGTGAAGACGTAGTCGAGCAGGGTGATCGCGCCATCGCGGGAGACCGCGATCGGGCCATGGTCGCGGGCCCAGGTGTCGTCGCTGTCGGCGATGACCAGGGCGCGCCGCCCGGGAGCGACGCCGAGGGCGTCGAAGCGCTGCGTCAGGCGCTCGCACTGGGCGGCGTCATGGACGCACACCAGCACCGGCTGATAGCGCGCGATCGCCACCACCATCGTCTCCAGCGTCGCTTCGATGGTGTCGAGCAGCGGTGCCCAGTCGCTGGTAGGCGTGGGCCAGGTCAGTTGCACGGCATCCTGGGGATGCCACTCCGGAAGCAGGCGCAGGGTCAAGGCGGTCTCCATGGCGCGCGGCGGCGAGTGATGGCAAGGATGCCGGGGGACGCGGCATTTTAGGACTTGCCCGGCGTGATGCAAGCGCGATTTGGCGGCGCGCTTGGGGAACCGCGGGCGGGCTGGCGGCGTCTCAGTCCTGGTCGCTAGTCTAGCCTTTTACGGTTACCGGACAAGTCATCGCACGCGGCCGGTCATGATGCGTGATTGCGACGCCTATCCAGCGTTTGCGGGGCGCATCAAAACCCGTAACATGAGGCGCTGCTGACAAGGAAGCCAACCTGATGCTCGACCGTTTACCCTTTCTGGTGGGCCTGCGATATGTGCGGGCCAAACGCCGGAACCACTTCATTTCCTTCATTTCGCTGACCTCGATGCTGGGCCTGGCCCTGGGTGTGGCGGTGCTCATTCTGGTGCTCTCGGTGATGAACGGTTTCGATCACGAGCTGCGCACTCGGGTGCTGGGCATGGTGCCGCATTCGCGCATCGAGCAGCAGGGCGGCATGCGCGACTGGAAGGCGCTGGCCGAGCGGGTTAGCCAGCATCGTGACGTCGTCGCGGTAGCGCCCTACGTGCAGCAGCAGGGCATGTTCTCCGCCGCCGGGCGCACCCAGGGGGCGCTGGTGACCGGTATCCAGCCGGAATACGAGCGCAAGGTGTCGATCATCGGCCAGCACATGCAGGCAGGCTCCCTCGACGATCTGACGCCGGGCAGTTGGAACGTAATCCTGGGCGACCTGCTGGCGCGCAATCTGGGCGTGGGGGTCGGCGACCGCGTGACGCTGCTGGTGCCGGAAGCGTCGATCACCCCAGGCGGCGTGTTCCCGCGGCTCAAGCGCTTCACCGTCAGCGGCATCTTCAAGGTCGGAGCCGATCTCGACGCCAATCTGGCCTACGCCAACATCGAGGACATGCAGGCGCTGGCGCGTCTCGGCGACAAGGTCGATGGCCTGCGTCTGGAACTCGACGATCTGTTCAAGGCCGGCCCTGTGACCCGCGATATCGTCAGCTCTCTAGGGGCCGGCTACCGCGGTCTGGACTGGACCTACACCCACGGCAATCTGTTCCAGGCGATCCAGATGGAGAAGCACATGATCGGCCTGCTGCTGATGGTGATCGTGGCCGTGGCGGCGTTCAATATCGTCTCGACGCTGGTGATGGTGGTCACCGACAAGCACGCCGATATCGCCATTCTGCGCACCATTGGTGCGACGCCACGCTCGATCATGGGTATCTTCGTGGTCCAGGGCCTGGCGATCGGCATTATCGGCATCGTGCTCGGGGTGGTCGCGGGCATCGCGCTGGCCCTGAGCGTGTCCGATATCATCGCCTGGTTCCAGTCGGTGACCGGTATCCAGTTCCTCGACCCCAACGTCTATTTCATCAGCTATCTGCCATCGCGACTGGAGTGGGACGATGTCTGGGTGATCGTCTCCAGCGCGTTCGTGCTGACCTTCATCTCGACGCTCTATCCCGCCTGGCGGGCGGCCCGAATCCAGCCCGCGGAGGTGCTGCGCTATGAGTGATGTATCCATCGACCGCTCCTCGGGGGCGCCGCGCGGCGAGCCGATGCTGGATTGCCGCCAGTTGACCCGGGTTTACAGTGAAGGGCCGCAGGACATCACCGTGCTCGATCATCTCGATCTGCAGGTCGCGGCGGGTGAGCGCGTGGCGGTGGTGGGCAGCTCGGGCTCGGGCAAGACCACGCTGCTCAATCTGCTGGGGGGGCTCGACCGCCCCAGCGGTGGCGAGGTGGTGATCGGCGGACGGTCGCTGGCGGGATTCGGCGAGGCGGCGCTGGGGCGTTTCCGCAATCGCTATGTCGGCTTCGTCTATCAGTTCCACCATCTGCTGGCGGAGTTCACTGCCGCCGAGAACGTGGCGCTGCCGCTGATCATCCGCGGGCAGTCGCGCAAGGTAGCGTTGAAGCGTTCGCTCGAGCTGCTGACCCGGGTTGGCATGGCGCCGCGTGGTGACCACAAGCCCGGGGAGCTTTCGGGCGGCGAGCGCCAGCGCGTGGCGATCGCGCGGGCGCTGGTCACCGACCCCAGCCTGGTGCTGATGGACGAGCCCACCGGTAACCTGGACCAGACTACCGCGTCCAACATTCTGGCCCTGATGGACGAGCTCGCCTCGAGCACCGAGTGCGCCTTCGTGGTGGTCACCCACGATCCGGCGGTCGCCGATCATCAGCATCGCAAGCTGCGTCTCGACAAGGGACGCCTGACCCCCGCCTGACATCGCCACCAGCCATCCCGGCTAAAGAGACGCGCCGCCCTGGACGATCAATCGTTCAGGGCGGCGTCGTTTTGGGGCGGCCGCGTGAGGTATCGGTGGGCGAGGAGGCGGGCGCCGTGCTCAGTGGCGCTGGCGCCGGGCGCGATGGCGTGCCCGACGGCGCCAGCTACGCGCGATCTGCCAGCGCCAGATCAGGCGTACCAGTAGATTGCTCGAGAACGCCAGCACCAGCCCGACCAGCAGCGAGCCGACGAACAGCGGCACCACGATATGCGCCATCTGCCCGGCGATCCAGGCGGTGCTGATGTGATCGGGCACCTGGCGGGCCGGGTAGTCCATGACCCAGGCCCCGACCCGATAGTTGAAGTAGAACACCACTGGCATGGTCAGCGGATTGGTCATCCATACCAGGCTCACCGAGAGCGGCAGGTTGCCGCGGAAGCAGTAGGCGCCGAAGGCCGCCAGCACCATCTGGAACGGAATCGGCAGCATCGCTGAAAAGCAGCCGACCATACAGGCGTTGCCGACGCTCCGTCGTGACAGGATCCACAGTGCCGGGTCGCCCAGCATATGGTGCATGAAGCGCAGTGAGCGCGTGCGCTGCAGTCTCTCCTGACTGGGGATGTAGCGTTGTAACCATCGACGAGACATGAGACCGCTCGCTGGACGAGGAGCGACCATTATCCATACAACACCGAGGGCTCGCCATGTCTTGCAGCGGCCTTTCCCCGGCCTCGTCCGGCGCCTGCGGGCAATGACAGCGCGCTGGTGGATGGGCCGGCCGGGTCTGGCGATGCCGCTGGCGCTGGCGGCGATCGCTGGCGCCCTGGCCGGCGAGGCGCTGCCCGCGGCGACCGGGATGGGGCTGGCGCTGCTGGGGGTGGCACTGCTGTCGGGTGCGGTCTGCGTGCGGGTGGTGGGGCGCAGCGGAGCCTGGAGCCTCATGAGTGGGGGGCTGTGTCTGCTGATGGCCGCCTGGTGCGCGCTGATGCTGGCCCATGACCGGGCGGGTCGACTACCCGAGGCGCTGGCGGGGCAAGAGTTTCGCCTTCAGGGTGTGGTCGAGAATCTCGAGCGCGATGACCGGCGAACTCGCTTCGCGCTGCACGTCACCCGATGCGAGGCGTTGGCGCGGGATATCGCCTGTCCGCCGCTGGGGCGGGTGCGCCTCTCCTGGTATGCCGACAACGCTCTGGCTGCGGGGGAGCGCTGGGCGCTGACGGCGCGTCTGCGTCCGCCGCTGGGTTTTGCCAATCCGGATACTTTCGATTATGCCGCCTGGCTGCGTCGGGAGCATATCCACGCCCTGGGCTACGTGCGCACTGAGGAGACGGCGCGACGTCTGGCGCCGGCGCCGTTCTCGCTGCGCCGGGCGGCGCTCGAACGTCTGGCCAAGGTGCCGATGAGCGCGCTCGGCAAGCGCTGGTTGGCGGCACTGACGCTGGGTGCCGCTGATGGCCTGACGGCCGCCGACTGGGAGTTGCTCAACGCCTCCGGCACCACCCACCTGATGGTGATCTCGGGCCTTCACGTGGGCATGGTGGCGACGCTGATGCTGTGGCTGTTGCGACGCCTGGCCCGCTGGTTCGCCCCGCGTGACTGGCGGCTGGTCGCGTGGCCGTGGGTGGGGGCGGCGCTGACGGCGTTCGCCTACGCCGGTCTTGCCGGTTTTGCACCGCCGACGCTGCGAGCCGCGCTGATGACCGCGATCGGTCTATGGGTGGCCAGTGGGCGCCATGCCCCGGGCTGGTGGCAGGCGTGGTGGCTGGCTCTGGCGCTGGTGGTGTTCGCCGACCCCATGGCGCCGTGGCGTCCGGGTGTCTGGCTCTCGTTCACGGCGGTGGCGGTGCTGATTCTGGCCTGGGCGGGGCGGCCACGCCCGCGTGGGGTACGCGGCTGGTGCCTGGCGCTGCTGCGCACCCAGTGGCTGCTGGCGCCGGTGATGGCGGCGGCGGTTCTGCTCGCCTTCGGCCGGCTGGCGCCGGCGGCGCCGTTGATCAATCTGCTGGCGGTGCCCGTGGTGGGCAGTCTGATGGTGCCGTTGGGCTTCTGCGGCTGGCTCTGGGTGGCCTGGCCCACGCTGGCCGGCTGGGTATGGGCGCCGTTCGATCTGCTGGCCCGGGGCGTGGCCGCGGCGCTGGCCTGGAGTGCTCAGGTCGTGCCGCTGTGGCAGCCGGCGGCGTGGTGGCACTGGCCGCTGGCCCTGGCGCTGCTGCTATGGGCAGTGCTCTGGCTGCTCCCGGGTCTCGCCCTCAGGCTGCGGCTATGGTTCAGCACGCTGCTGCTGGTGAGCGTGGCCCTGCTGCGCGTGCCGCTGTTGCCACCGGATACGCTGGTGGTGACGGTCTACGACGTTGGCCAGGGTCAGTTGGTCGAACTGCGCACTCGCCATCAGCGCGTGCTGGTGGATACCGGGCCGCGCTTTGGTTCCGGCTTCATGCCGCTGACGCTGCTATGGCCGCCGGGTCAGCGCTTCGATGCGGTGGTGGTGAGCCACAGTGATCGCGACCATGCCGGCGGGGTGCCGGCGCTCCGGGCCCGGCACCGCGTGGACCGCTGGTGGGCGCCGCGGGGCAATACCCTGGGCCTGCCATCGCGACCGTGCGTCGCCGGCGAGGCCTGGCGCGCGGATGGCGCCACCTGGCGGTTTTTGTCGCCGCCGCCGGGGGCGACGGCGCTGCCGCGCAACGACCGCTCCTGCGTGCTGCTGGTCACGCTCGGCTCGCGGCGGGTGCTGATCACCGGCGATGCCGGGGTCACCATCGAACGCCATCAGCTCTTGCCGCAGCTGGGTGGGGGGCGTATCGACGTGCTTGTGGCCGGTCACCACGGCAGCGCCACCAGCTCGGCGCCGACCTTCGTGACGGCGACGCGTCCGCGGGAGGTGGTCTTCAGCAGTGGCCGCCACAACCCCTTCGGCCATCCCCGAGAGGCTGTGGTCGCGCGTTTCCTGGCGGCGGGTAGCCGCGTCTGGAACACCGCCTACGACGGCGCCGTGCGCCTTGTGCTCAGCGCGGGCGGCATTGAGGTCGAGACCCAGCGCCATCCGGGCTGGTCGCGCCGGGCGACTGTCGACGCCGGGGATGTTGGGGTAGAATCCAGCCCCTGAATGCGCCCGCGGCGCGTGTCGCTGGCCTGATGCATATCGCCCCGCGCCGGCGCTGGCCCGGCCTCCCGCTAGGCCCGCACGTTCGCGGGCGACGCTCTCTCTATCCAGTCGAACGGGGTTACCGTGTCACAAGCTTCCAGTTGGGCACTCTATCGACGCCTTCTCACTTATGTGCACTCGGAGTGGCGCTCCTTTGCGCTGGCAGTCGTGGGCTACGCCATCTATGCGGCTTCCAGCACCGCGCTGGCGGAGATGATGAAACGGCTGATCGACGGCATCCAGCATCCCGATGCCGACTTCCGCTACTTTCTGCCGCTGTTCGTGGTGCTGATGTTCGCCGCGCGGGGAGTGGGCACCTTCCTCGGCACCTACTACATGAGCAACGTGGCACGTAACGTGGTGCACAAGCTGCGCTGCAACGTCTTCAACCATATGCTGCATCTGCCGGGGCGCTTCTTCGACATGCACTCCAGCGGGCATCTGATCTCGCGCGTGACCTATCACGTCGAGCAGGTCACCGGTGCGGCGACCAACGCCATCACCGTCATCCTGCGTGAGGGGCTCTTCGTCGTCGGCCTGATCGGCTATCTGCTATGGACCAACTGGCTGCTGACGCTGATCTTCATGGCGGTGACGCCGCTGATCGGGCTGGTGGTGCGCTATACAAGCAAGCGCTTTCGGCGTATCTCCCGGCGCATCCAGAATTCGATGGGGGATGTCACGCATGTCGCTTCCGAGGCGCTGACCGGCTATCGCGTGGTGCGTACTCACGGCGCCGAAGCGTACGAGAAGCAACGCTTCGAGGCGGCGAGCAACTACAACCGCGAGCAGAGCATCAAGGAGGCGATGACCAAGGCCACCAGCACCCCGGTGATTCAACTACTGGTGGCCCTGGCGCTGGCGGGTCTGGTATGGCTGGCCATGGCCCCCGAACTGATGAATGCCATGACCCCCGGTGAGTTCGTCGCCTTCATCACCGCCGCATCGCTGATGGCCAAGCCGATTCGCTCGCTCACCGACGTCAACAGCATCATCCAGAAAGGGCTTTCTGCCTCCCAGGAGCTGTTCGGCCTGCTCGAGCAGCCGACCGAGGTCGACGAAGGCCAGCGCGAGCCGCATCGGCTGACCGGCCAGGTACGGTTCGAGGGCGTGCGCTTCGCCTACGCCGAGGGACAGCCCGAGGTGCTCAAGGGCATTGACCTGGAAGTGCCGGCGGGGCGGATGGTGGCCATCGTCGGACGCTCGGGCAGCGGCAAGTCCACTCTGATGAGCCTGCTGCCGCGCTTCTATCGGCCCACCGCCGGGCGTATTCTGATCGACGACATCGACATCCAGGAATACCAGCTTTCGCCACTGCGCCAGCAGATCGCCCTGGTTTCGCAGCAGGTGACGCTGTTCAATACCACGATCGCCGAGAATATCGCCTACGGCGCGCCCGAGGCATCGAGAGAATCGGTGATCGCCAGCGCCAAGGCTGCCTATGCGCATGAGTTCATCGAGCGCCTGCCGCAGGGCTACGATACGCTGGTCGGCGATAACGGTGTCATGCTCTCCGGCGGCCAGCGCCAGCGCCTGGCGATCGCCCGCGCGATCTTCAAGGACGCCCCGGTACTGATTCTCGACGAGGCGACCTCGGCGCTGGATACCGAGTCAGAGCGCTATATCCAGCAAGCGCTGGAGACGGTCTGCCGGGGGCGCACCACCTTCGTCATCGCCCACCGCCTGTCGACCATCGAGCGTGCCGATCGCATCGTGGTGATGGAGCAGGGGGAGCTGATCGAGAGCGGCACCCACGCCGAGCTGCTGGCTCAGGAGGGCGCCTATGCCTCGCTCTATCGGCTGCAGTTCCAGGAGCAGACGTGACGCCACTCGAGCGCGCCTGGTACCAGGGGGCCCCCTGGCTGCCGCTGCTCCAGCCACTCGAGGCACTTTACCGCGGCGCCGTGAGTCGCCGCCGCGCGGCTTATCGCCAGGGGCGGCGCGAGGTGTGGCAGCCGCCGGTACCGCTGGTGGTGGTGGGCAATCTGAGCGTGGGTGGCACCGGCAAGTCGCCGCTGGTGGCCTGGCTGACCGAGTGGCTGGTGGCCCGTGGCTGGCGCCCGGGGATCGTCTCGCGTGGCTATGGCGGCAAGGCGCCTGCCTATCCGCTGCTGGTCGACGCCGCCACGCCGGTAGCGCACAGCGGTGACGAGCCGCTGATGCTGGCACAGCAGAGTGGGGTTGCGGTGGCGGTCGACCCGCGCCGCCCGCGCGCCGCCCAGGCGCTGATCGAGGCGCGTGGCTGCGACGTGCTGCTGGCGGACGACGGCTTGCAGCATTACGCCCTGGGGCGGACACTCGAGATCGCGGTGGTCGATGGCCAACGCGGTTTCGGTAATCGTCACTGCTTGCCACGCGGCCCCCTGCGTGAGCCCCTGGAGCGCCTGGCGGCGGTCGATGCGCTGATCGGTAACGGGGGGCTCGAACCGCTGGGCGACAACGACGCCCCCGGGGTGCCACGCTTCGCCATGCAGGTACGTCCACGCGCCTGGCGCCATCTGCTCAGCGGCGCGACCCGGCCGATCGAGACGCCGCCGTTCGCCACCGCTGCGCCGGTGGAGGCGCTGGCGGGAATCGGCCATCCGCAGCGCTTCTTCGACACGCTGACCGCGCTGGGTGTGGCCCATCGCGCCCATCGCTTCGCCGATCACCACGCCTTCAGCGCCGACGACCTGCCTGCCGGCGATCGGCCGATCGTGATGACGGCCAAGGATGGGGTCAAGTGTCGCGACTTCGCCGACGAGCGCTGCTGGGTGCTGGATGTGATCGCCGCGCCGGATGCCGGCTTCGAACGGTGGTGGGCAGCGCGCGTCGAGCAGTGGCGCCAGCCAACCTGATCGCCACGCCGGTGTTGTTTCCCAGCGAAGACGAAGAAAGACAGCGAACGAAAGACGCCGGCCACCAGAGAGATATCGCGGACGGACCTCTGTCCGCCCTGAATCGCCACGAGGAGAGACCATGGACAAGGAACTGATAGCGATGCTGATCTGTCCCGTCAGCCACAGCGAGCTGACCTTCGACCGCGAACGCAACGAACTCAAGAGCTCGGTCAGCGGGTTGGCTTACCCGATCCGTGACGGCATCCCGGTGATGCTGGAGAGCGAGGCCCGGGTGATGAGCACCGAGGAGAAGCTCGGCAAGGCGGCGCCGGCACCATGAGTGAATTCGTCGTCGTCATTCCGGCCCGCTACGGGTCGAGCCGTCTGCCCGGCAAGCCGCTGATGGAGATCGCCGGCCTGCCGATGGTGCAGCATGTGTGGCAGCGCGCCGGCGAGAGCCGTGCTTCACGGATCGTGATCGCCACCGATGATGCGCGGATCGAGGCCGCGGCGCGCGCGTTCGGCGCCGAGGTCGTGATGACCCGCGGCGATCACCCCTCCGGGACCGACCGCCTGGCCGAGGTCGCCGAGGCGCTGGCGCTGGCGGCCGATACCCTGGTGGTCAACGTGCAGGGCGATGAGCCGTTGCTGCCGGCCGCGGCCATCGACCTGGTGGCGCAGCGCCTGGCAGCCGATCCGCGTGCGTCGATCGCCACCCTGGCCGAGCCGATCCACGATGTGGAGACGCTGTTCAACCCCAACGTGGTCAAGGTGATCACCGATTTCAGCGGGCGGGCTCTCTATTTCTCACGAGCGCCGATCCCCTGGGATCGCAATGCCTGGAAGACTCAGCCGCCGACGCTACTGGAGACCGATGCCTGGCGCCGACATATCGGGCTCTACGCCTATCGCGCCGGCTTTCTCGCCGAGTACGTGACCTGGCCGCCGGCGCCGCTGGAACAGCTCGAGCAGTTGGAACAGCTGCGCGCGCTGCAGCATGGCCACCTGATCCAGGTTGCCGACGTCACCTCACCCTATCCCGGCGGTGTCGACACCCAAGAGGATCTGGAGCGGGTGCGCGAGCACTTCACCACACGGGGGCCGCATGGCTGAACGTGAGCCGAGTTATCGGGTGCTCTTCGTTTGCCTGGGTAACATCTGCCGTTCACCGACTGCCGAAGGCATGCTGCGCCAGCGCCTGATGCGGCTGGGTCTGAGTGCGCGCGTCGCGGTCGACTCCTGCGGCACCGGGGCCTGGCATGTGGGGCAGCCGCCGGATCTGCGCGCCCAGCGCGTGGCACGGGAGCGGGGTATAGACCTCAGCGGGCTGCGCGCCCGTCAGCTGGTGCGCGAGGATTTCGAGCGCTTCGACGAGATACTGGTCATGGATGGTGACAATCTCGAACAGGCGCTGATGCTGGCGCCGGCTGCGAGTCGAGCGCGGGTCGTGCGGCTGCTGTCCTACCTCGGCGAGCCCGAGAGCGATGTGCCCGACCCCTACTATGGCGGTGATGCCGGATTCACGTTTGCCATCGAGCGGATCGAGGCAGCGGTGGCCGGCCTGGCCGAGAGCCTTGCCCAGCGCTTGTCGGCGGCGCCCCATGCGTGAGCCTGAGGCGCTGGAATACGCGCGCGATCTCAGTCGTGCCAACACCATGGCACTGCCATGTATCGCCGAGCGCTTTTGGTGCGCACGGGATAGTGCCGCGGTCGCCGCGGCGCTGCGTCTGGCCAATGCCAACGATTGGCCCCTGAGCGTGCTCGGCGGGGGGAGTAACCTGCTGCTCCCGGCGCATCTCGCCGGCCTGACGCTGGTGCCCGAGCTGCCCGATATCGTCTTCACCCCGGGTGAGGGCGGCAGCGTGGTGGTCGAGGTGGGGGCTGGCGTCGGCTGGCATGCGCTGGTGACGGCGTGCGTCGAGCGCGGGCTGTGGGGGATCGAGAATCTGGCGTTGATCCCCGGGCTTGCCGGGGCCGCGCCGATCCAGAATATCGGTGCCTACGGCGTGGAGCTCAGCGATGTGCTGCTCTGGGTCGAGTTCGTCGATCGCCGCGACGGCCAGTGCCATCGGCTGACGTCCGCGTCCTGTGCGCTCGGTTACCGTGACAGCGTGTTCAAGCGCGAGCTGGCCAATCAGGTCGTGATCACGCGGCTGGCGCTGCGCCTTTCTCGCCGCGCTTCTCCGCAGCTGGATTACGGTGTGCTCGCCGAGCGGGTGTCGAAGTGCCCGGATCTGCAGGAGATCTTCTCAGCCATCTGCGCCATCCGCCGCGAGAAGCTGCCCGATCCGCGGGAGTTGCCCAACGCGGGTAGTTTCTTCAAGAACCCCGTGGTGTCCGCGTCGCGTGCAGCGCAGTTGACGCAGCGCTACCCCGAGCTGCCGTATTACCCCCAGCCCGACGGCCAGGTCAAGCTGGCCGCTGGCTGGTTGATCGAACGCTGTGGTCTGAAGGGATGGCGGCAGGGCGCCTTCGGCGTGCACGACCGCCAGGCGCTGGTGCTGGTGCATTTCGGCGGCGGTGATCTTGCCGAGCTGCTGGCGTTCGCCACGGCGATTGCAGAGCATGTGGACGATACCTTCGGCATCAGGCTGGAGCGCGAGCCGCGCCAGGTGCATGAGGCTGAAGCCTAGCGCCATATCTGCTTCACCGGCGGATCGATATCGCTGGCCCTGACAGCAAAAAGCCCAGACCGAGGTCTGGGCTTTTTGCGTTCTGGGCGCGTTCAGCTATCGCTGTTGCCCTGTTCACGACGCCGCTTCTCGCGCGGGTCGTTGTGCGCACGGCGGCGGCGGGGCGGGCGTGAAGCGCCGGTCTCGTCTGCCTTGGTCTCCGGCTGGGTCTCGGCCTGGGCGACCTGAGGCTTGGCTTCAGCTTCCGGCTTGGCTTCGGTCTTGGCGACGTCGGCCTGAGCGGTTTGCGCCTTGGCTTCAGCTTCCGGCTTGGCTTCGGTCTTGGCAGCGTCGGCCTGAGCGGGCTGCGACTTGGCGTCGGCTTCCGGCTTGGCTTCGGTCTTGGTGACGTCAGCCTGAGCGGTTTGCGGCTTAGCGCCGGCTTCCGACTTGGCCTCGCTCTTGGCGGCGTCGGCCTGAGCGGCCTGCGGCTTGGCATCGCTCTTGGCGGCGTCGGCCTGAGCGGCCTGCGGCTTGACCTCGGGCTTTGCTGCTTCAGCCTGGGCGGCCTGCGGCTTGGCATCGCTCTTGGCAGCTTCAGCCTGAGCGGTCTGCGGCTTGGCGTCGGCTTCCGGCTTGGCCTCGGTCTTGGCGACGTCAGCCTGAGCGGTTTGCGGCTTGGCCTCGGTCTTGGCGACGTCAGCCTGAGCGGTCTGCGGCTGTGCCTTGGTCTCCGGCTTGGCTTCGGTCTCGGCAACGTTGGCCTGAGCGGTCTGCGGCTTGGCGTCAGCTTCCGGCTTGGCTTCGGTCTTGGCGACGTCAGCCTGAGCGGTCTGCGGCTTGGCTTCGGCTTCCGGCTTGGCTTCGGCCTTGGTGGCGTCGGCCTGAGCGGACTGCGGCTGTGGCTTGGTCTCCGGCTTGGCTTCGGTCTTGGCAGCGTCGGCCTGAGCAGCCTGCGGCTGTGCCTTGGTGTCCGGCTTGGCTTCGGCCTTGGCGGTGTCGGCCTGAGCGGCCTGCGGCTGTGCCTTGGCTTCCGGCTTGGCCTCGGCCTTGACGGCGTCGGTCTGAGCGGACTGGGGCTTGGCGTCGACTTCCGGCTTGGTGTCGACCTGCGGCTTTGCCTCGGCAGTGTCGGCCTGGGGCGCTTCGCTATCTGCCTTGGCAGCCGCCGCCTGAAGACGCTGCTGCTCCTCGGCAGCGGCCGGGTTCAGCGCGTGCTGGCGGCTACGGTTGCGCGGATTGTTACGCATGCGCTTCGGCTTGCTGTCGACACTCTCTTGCGCGGCAGCAGTGCTATCCACGGTGTCGGCCTGACGCGCCGCCTTGGGCTTGCCGGCGTTGTCGGGCTTGGCCGTCTCGGCGCGATTCTCGCTGGTGCGTTCGCCTTTGCCGCGGCTCTCCTGGCGGGGCTGGCGATTGCTCTGCTGGCGCGCGTCGTCACCGTTCTGACGGTTGTCGTTACCGCCCTGGCGGTTGTCGTTGCCGCCTTGGCGATTGTCGTTGCCGTTCTGACGGTTGCCGTTACGCCCACCCTCGTTACGGTTGTCGTTACCGCCCTGGCGGTCGTCCGACTGCCGGCGACGGCGATTGTTGCCGTTGCTCTGGCGGTTGTCGCTCCGACTGCCCTGGCGGCTGTCGTTACCGGCATCGGCCTGCTTGCCATTGTCACCGTCGCGCTTGGCACCGCTATTACGCTGCTGCTCGCCGCTGCGCTGCGAGTCGCTGTTCCGGTTACTGCGGTTGCCGCCAGCGTTGTGCGATGCCGGCTTGTCGTTGCCGCCGGTGCTGCGCGCCTGGCTGTCGCTGGCCGGGCGAGAGATCTCCTCGTCGGCGCGACGACGGCCGAACAGGCCGCGGAACAGCTGGATCAGGCCTCCGTTATGTGCCGCCTGTGGCTGCGCGGCAACGGGCTCGGACTTGGCCGGCTCGGGTTTGGCTGGCTGCGACTTGGCTTGCGCCGCGGCCGGCTGAGGCGCGGGCGCCTCCGGCTCCTGGTGCAGTGAGTCCGGGGCAGGGGCAGTGTGGAGCACGGTCTGCACGGCCGCCTGAGTGCGCTGGATCGGTTTGGCCAGGCTGGTCTCCGGCTCCTTGATCGCTTCGCTCTCGACCGAGAGCTCATAGCTCGATTTGTGCTCGTCGCCCTCTTCGCAGACGTGGTCGTCGCGCAGACGTTGGACGTCGTAGTGCGGCGTATCCATGTCCGGATTGGGCAGCAGCAGTACGCGTACTTTCTGGCGCCGCTCGACGTCGGAGAGCACGTTGCGCTTCTCGTTGAGCAGATAGGTGGCGACAGGCACCGGGAGGATGGCGCGAATCTGCGCGCTGCGCTCCTTCATTGCCTCTTCTTCGATCAGACGCAGGATCGAGAGTGCCATCGAGCGCACATCGCGGATCGTGCCCTGGCCGTCGCAGCGTGGGCAGACCACGCCGCTGGTCTCGCCCAGTGACGGGCGCAGACGCTGGCGCGACATCTCCATCAGGCCGAAGCGCGAGATGCGTCCGATCTGCACTCGGGCCCGGTCGAGCTTGAGCGCGTCACGCACGCGGTTTTCCACCTCGCGCTGGTTGCGCGCCGGCGACATGTCGATGAAGTCGATCACCACCAGGCCGCCGATGTCGCGCAGACGCAGCTGGCGAGCGATCTCGTCGGCCGCTTCGAGGTTGGTCTGCAGCGCGGTTTCTTCGATGTCGGCGCCGCGGGTGGCGCGTGCCGAGTTGATGTCGATGGAGACCAGGGCCTCGGTGTGGTCGATCACCACCGAGCCGCCGGAGGGCAGCTTGACCTCGCGCTGATAGGCGGTCTCGATCTGGGACTCGATCTGGAAGCGCGAGAACAGCGGCACGTCATCGCTGTAGAGCTTGATCTTCTGCTGATACGAGGGCATCACCTGGCGGATGAAGCTGAGCGCTTCCTCGTGGACCGCGGGACTGTCGATCAGCACCTCGCCGATATCCTGGCGCAGGTAGTCGCGCATCGCGCGGATGATGACGTTGGATTCGCGGTAGATCAGGAAGGGGGCAGGGCGCTTGACCGCTTCGGCGGTGATCGCTTCCCACACCTGTACCAGGTAGTCGAGGTCCCACTGCAGCTCTTCCGACGAGCGGCCGATCCCGGCGGTACGCACGATCACGCCCATCTTGTCGGGCAGCGTGAG
Organism: Gammaproteobacteria bacterium MFB021; assembly: GCA_000737985.1. Taxonomy (GTDB): domain Bacteria; phylum Pseudomonadota; class Gammaproteobacteria; order Pseudomonadales; family Halomonadaceae; genus Salinicola. Next base: position 98,479 of record JNVT01000085.1, read on the forward strand.
CTGGCCCATGGCGTCCTTGAGCTGGCTGCGCTCGTCACCCTCGATGCGCCGTGAGATACCGCCGGCACGGGGGTTGTTGGGCATCAGCACCAGGAAACGACCGGCCAGGCTGATGAAGGTGGTCAGCGCCGCGCCCTTGTTGCCGCGCTCCTCCTTGTCGACCTGGACGATGACTTCCTGCCCTTCCTTGAGCACCTCCTTGATATTGGGGCGCCCCGAGGGTTCCTTGGAGAAGTACTCGCGGGAGATCTCCTTGAGCGGCAGAAAGCCGTGGCGATCGGCACCGAAGTCGACGAAGGCAGCTTCCAGGCTGGGTTCCAGGCGGGTGATCTTGCCTCGATAGATATTGGCTTTCTTCTGCTCCCGGGCGCCGGACTCGATGTCCAGATCGTAGAGCCGTTGGCCATCGACGAGGGCGACGCGCAACTCTTCCGGTTGGGTCGCGTTGATCAGCATTCTTTTCATGACATCTCGCAAATTCAGCGTGCCGGTGGAAGGCAGGCCTGAATCGGCGACGACGAACCGCAAGCTGTCGTGCTGTGCTCGCGCACATTGGTGGAGCGACCCCGCAGGAGGAACAAGCTTCACGTGAGCCAGAAAGAACTTGGCGTGTCACCAACGCGTGGAACCGCGTCGAGACTCGAAAGGACTGCCCGGTCGCTGCGCGCCAGGTGGTCTCTTGTCCCCCTGGCCGCAGTCGGGTCGACGCTCGTCGAGCCCTTTGGCGTGCTGGCTGATTACCTTGGCATCTCTGCTGTCCTGACCTGCTTGTCTGGGTGCTGCACGAACATGTGTTGAGTACGAAACGGTGGCGGAACATGTCACGGTGCGCATCGATCAGCCGCATCCGGTCCCGCAGACTGCCGTCTATATCACTTGGCATTGTTCGGTTCGGCGACGCCTTCCACCGGTACTTGTGGGTTTCCCTGGGAGAGGTGCACTGGCGTTGTCGTCAGTGCGTGGCTCCCGGCAGGGGCAGGGCGTTCCAAACGTGTTTTGATCGACCCAGAGCGTGTGACTTTCGCTAACCCTCTGGGGGATCGAGACATTTTTTCGCTCCGGCCAGCGTATTCAGGGGCTGGCGCCGACGTGGAGATAGCCACTGAGCGACATCGCAATATAACAGTAATGGCGCGCGGGCGGCAATTGAGGTCGCGCCTTGCGGGGAGTGCGTTAGAATGGCCGGCCGTCGGCGCCAGAGGCCGCCGATTTGCGTTGCCGAGGAGTCAAGCATGGCCGAGGGCCAGGAAGTCCAGTTCATCGAAGTCAGCGAGTCCCAGGCGGGGCAGCGGATCGACAATTTTCTGCGTACCCGGCTCAAGGGGGCGCCGAAGTCGCTGATCTATCGGATCGTGCGTAAGGGCGAGGTACGGGTCAACAAGAAGCGGATCAAGGCCGACTATCGGCTGCAGAGTGGCGACCTCGTGCGGGTGCCGCCGCTGCGGCTGACGCCGGAGAGCGCGGTCAAGGAGGCCAGCGAGGGGCTGCGCAATCTACTTGCCGGCAGCGTGCTGGTCGAAAGCCCCGACTGGCTGGTGATCAACAAGCCCTCTGGCCTGGCGGTGCACGGCGGCAGCGGGGTCAAGATCGGACTGATCGAAGCGCTGCGCCAGGTGCGTGAGGACCTCGACTTTCTCGAGCTGGTGCACCGTCTCGACCGCGACACCTCGGGCTGCCTGCTGCTGGCCAAGAATCGCACCGCGCTGCTCTCGCTCAACGCCGCCATGAAGGAGCGGCGCATGGAGAAGAAGTATCTGGCGCTGGTGCAAGGGCGCTGGCCGGCGCGGCGCGACTATGTCAGCGCGCGGCTGGATCGCTACGATGCCGGCAACGGTGAGCGCCGGGTGCGCGTGGACGACGCCGGCAAGGTCTCACGCACCCGCTTTGCCGTACGCGAGACGCTGCCCCGGGTGACCCTGGTCGAGGCCGAGCCGGTCACCGGGCGCACGCACCAGATACGCGTGCACGCCGCCCATGCCGGGCATGCGTTGCTGGGCGACGACAAGTACGGCACGCCGGAGGGTGAGCGCATGGCTCGGGGGCTGGGGCTCGATCGGCTGTTCCTGCACGCGCTGACGCTGACCTTCCCCGATCCCAAGAGCGGTCGCGACGTACAGGCGCGGGCGCCGCTGGAGGCATCGCTGGAACGGGCGTTGGAGCGGGCACGGCATGCCTCTTGACGCTCGTCTGCAGGGGGCGCCGCGGGCCTGCCGTTATCGGCTGGTGATATTCGACTGGGATGGCACGCTGATGGACTCGGCGGCGCGGATCGTCGCCTGCATGGAGGCTGCCGCGGACGAGCTCGGCTGGGTGGCACCGACGCCGGCGGCGATCCGCGACATCATCGGGCTGGGTCTGCCTGAGGCGATGGAGGCGCTCTATCCGGGGGTCGGGGCGTTGGAGCGGGATACCCTGCAGGCCGCGTTCAGCCGGCAGTTCCGCCTTGCCGACCAGGTGCCGTCGCCGTTCTTCCCCGGCGTGCGCGAGGGCATGGCGCAACTGCGCCAGACGCCCGGTTGTCGCCTGGCGGTGGCCACTGGCAAGAGTCGGCGAGGTCTCGATCGCGTCTTCGCCCACCACGGCTGCGGCGAGTGGTTCGTGGCCAGCCGCACCGCCGACCAGACCCGCTCCAAGCCGCATCCGCAGATGCTCGAGGAGCTGCTGGCGATGTGCCAGCTGCCGCCCGAAGCGGCGGTCATGATCGGCGATACCGAGTACGATCTGGAAATGGCGCGGGCGCTGGGCATGGATCGGGTGGCGGTGAGCTATGGCGTCCATGCGCGTGACCGGCTGCTCGCCAGTGAGCCGGTGCACGTCGCCGATGATTTTGCCGGATTGGTCGAGTGGCTGTTGCCCGGCCCGGCTCGAGAAGGCTACGCGTGACACCTGGCATGGCCACGTATTCGCATCGATCGCTGCGCGTCTGGCGCAAGGAGTGAGCAGATGAGTGATCAACGGCACGACGACTGGACCGATGGCCCCGAGCTCTCCGCGGAGGCCGCCCGCGCTCGGCGCGACGCGGCGCAGACCGCTGCCGGCGCGGACGACGAGAGCGTCAGACTGGCGGAGATTCGGCTGCTCGACCGCTGGATCGGCGACGTGCTGGCCGAACAGCGGCGCTCGAGGCGCTGGAAGATCTTCTTTCGTCTGCTGTTCGCCGGCGTGATCATTGCCGGGCTGGCACTGAGTGCCTACGGTCTGCTGCTCGCCCAGGGGCAGGATGCCGCCAGTGGCGAGCGTCATCTGGGTGTGGTCGACGTCTCGGGGCCCATCGATGCCCAGGGTCAGGCGAGCGCCGAGCGGATCATCGAAGGGCTGCGGCGCGCCTGGCGCGATCCCGACAGCGAGGCGGTGGTGCTGCACATCAATAGCCCCGGCGGCAGTCCGGTGCAGTCGCAGCGAGTCTATGACGAAATTCGCTACCTCGAATCCCAGGGTGACAAGCCGATCCTGGCGGTGATCGAGGATATCGGCGCCAGCGGCGCCTACTATATGGCCTCGGCGGCGGATCGGATCTACGCCTCGCCAGCCAGTCTGGTGGGATCGATCGGCGTGATCAGTGCGGGCTTCGGCCTGCAGGGGGCGATCGACAAGCTGGGCGTCGAGCGTCGGGTGTTCACCTCGGGGGAGAACAAGGCGTTTCTCGATCCTTTCTCGCCCGTGGCGCCAGCGCAGCGCGAATTCTGGCAGTCGGTGCTCGATACCACGCACCAGCAGTTCATCGATGCGGTGAAGTCGGGGCGCGGCAAGCGCCTGAGTGACGACCCGCGCATCTTCTCCGGGCTGGTATGGACCGGTCAGCAGGCGCTACAGCTGGGGCTGATCGACGATATCAGCAATCTCGAGCAGCTCTCGCGCAGCCGCCTGGGCAAGGTCAGTCTGGAGGACTACACGCCGGCGCTCGACCCCTGGTCGCTGTTTTCCCAGAAGCTGACCCAGGCGGCGGCACACTGGCTGGGGATCAGCGAGGCCGCTTCGCCGGTGCGCTATCAGTTGCCCTGAGGTGTCGCTGCCAGCGGATCCATGCCGGCTTCGCGCAGCAGTTCGCACAGGCGCATTAGCGGTAGCCCGATCAGGGTGTTGGGGTCGCTGCCTTCGAAGCGCTCGAACAGGGCGACACCCAGCCCTTCCATGCGGAAGCTGCCGGCGCTGTCGAAAGGGCGCTCGCGGCTGACGTAGGTCTCGATCTCGGCGTCGCTGAGCTGTCGAAAATGCACGTCGTAGGTGTCGTGGGTGACCCAGTGGCGGCCGCTGGCGGTATCGACCAGTGCGAGGCCGGTCATGAAACGCACGCGTTGCCCCGAAAAACGGCGCAGGTTGGCACAGGCGGTGGCGTGATCGCCGGGCTTGCCCAGGATGTCATCCTCGAACAGTGCCAACTGGTCGGAGCCGACGATCAGATGCGTGGGAAACTGCGCCGCGACGGCCTGCGCCTTGCCGAGCGCCAGGCGGTGCGCCAGCGCCGTCGGTGTCTCGTTCTTGCGATGGCTCTCATCGATATCGGGCGCAGCCCAGGTGAAAGGGAGTGCCAGGCGCTCGAGTAGCTGGCGGCGATAGGGGGAGCTGGAGGCGAGTACCAGTCGCGACATGGGGTTTCCTTACTCAATGGTTGTCGGGGCGATGGGGTGACGCGGCCGTCGTCGCTTCTCGACGGACAGCGAGGACGGACCGCGAGATGGTGGCGATGGTCGGCAAGGTGGTTTAGTCAGTCGCTATGACTCTGTCACTATTACTTAGTCATTATTACTCAGTCGCTGGGGTCAGTTTGTTTTAAGTGCAAACGTTTCACGCTTGGCAGGATCTCGCCGCTGACTTACCGCTTGGCGTATTTGTCGACGACACGTGCTTGACGTCGAAAACTCTCGTGCTTGGCGTCTAAAAAGCGTGCGCGAACGCTGGGTGCTTTCAGGCTATCATGCCGCTCGTGGCGCGGCGCACAGGCGCTGTCGACGCTCTTTGCGTCGTCACCCTGTGGCGCCCGCCTATTTCAGCAATGTCTCCAGCATAGTCGCGATCAAGTGCTTTGACAGAGACAGGTCGAATCCCTATCATGGCGCGCCTATGTTGACCAGACGACTTCCCGCGACCGTCGAGCCTTATCGCCTCGCGGCCAACCATGAGCTACTTGAGGGCACTGTAGACCTCGAGTCGCTGTCGCGCCTTGCCGCCGAGATCGGTGCGCAGAACGGTGCGGCTCAGGTATCGCTGCAGTTCGGGCGCGATGCCCAGCGCCGCCACCTGATCGAAGGTGAGCTGTCGGCGCAGCTGCAGATACCGTGCCGACGCTGCCTGCAACCGATGAGCGTGCCGGTGTCGAGTCGTTTCCAGCTCGCCGTGGTGAGCAGTGACGCGCTGGCTTCCGAGGTGCCGAGTGAGTATGAGCCGGTACTGGTCGACAACGAACATCTCGACCTGCTTGGGGCGATCGAGGACGAGCTGCTGCTGAGTCTTCCTCAGGTGGTCTATCACGAAGAGGCGGACTGTGCCGTCTCGCGTGATCAGATGCAGAGCGGAGAGAGCGCCGACGAACGGGTGCCCGCTCGAACCGATAGCCCCTTCGATGTCTTGAAGACGTTGAAGGGAAAACTCTAAAACCGAATGACACTGACGTTGGAGTCATCATCATGGCCGTTCAACAGAACCGCAAGACCCGTTCCAAGCGTGGCATGCGCCGCGCACACGATGCGCTGAGCAGCCCGGCCCTGTCCAAAGACCAGGAAACCGGCACTACGCATCGTCGTCACCACGTCGCCCCGGACGGCTACTATCGTGGTCGCAAGGTCGTCGACGTTTAATCACGCCGACTGACGCTGACGCGCGGGCAATGCGCATCGCCATCGATGCCATGGGCGGGGACTTCGGTCCCCGCGCTACTGTCGGGGGGGTGCTGCTGGCGTTACAGCGCCATCCGACCCTCGAGCCGACGCTGTTCGGCCCGCGGGCCGAGCTGCAGGGTCTGCTGAATCAGCTGGGCGCTTCTCGCGAGGCGCGCGAGCGTATCGCGCTGAGCGATGCGTCACGCGTGGTGACCCAGGCGATGGCACCTATGGATGTGCTCGACAACCCCGGTGCGACCAGTCTGTACGGCATGCTGCAGGCGGTGGCCCGGGGCGAAGCGCGGGCCGGTGTCAGCTGTGGCAATACCGGTGCGCTGATGGCGCTGGCGCGGCGCGAGCTCGGTAGCGTGCCGGGGATCTCGCGGCCTGCCATCAGCACCGCCGTGCCCACGCGCCACGCCGGCCGCTGCTATCTGCTCGATCTGGGTGCCAGTGTCGAGGTCCACGCCAGACATCTGGTCGATTTCGCCCACATGGGCGCGCTGATGTGTCGCGCCGTCGACGACGTGGCGTGCCCGCGAGTGGCGCTGCTCAACGTCGGTGTCGAGGCGGGCAAGGGCGTGGCCCGGGTGCGCGAGGCCGACGCCGAGTTGCGCAGGCGCGACACTGATACCTTCGACTATATCGGCTATCTGGAAGGGGATGGCATCTTCTCCGGCGCGGCCGATGTGGTGGTGTGTGATGGTTTCGTCGGCAACGCAGTGCTCAAGGCGAGCGAAGGAGTTGCTCAGATGCTGCTCAAGCGTTTGCAGGAGACCTTCGAGTCTCATTGGAGTACGCGTCTGGTCAGTGCACTGGCACGCCCGGCGCTGATGCGCTTCAAGGCGCAGCTGGATCCGGTGCGTCACAACGGTGCCAGCCTGCTGGGGCTCAATCGGATCGTGGTCAAGAGCCACGGCAACGCCAGTGATCGAGCCTTCGCCTTCGCCATCGACCGCGCGGTTCGCGAGATCGCGGTGGGGCTGCCGGAGCACCTGCGGGGCGCCTGGTCGGCAGTGGCGGCGACATCTGCTATCTCGTCGGTCGACGATGTCGGTCGAGTGGATAGCGGGTCTCGTGATACGACGGGAACCGACGATTCATCACTTCAAGGGTGAGCGCGATGACGCAATCACTGGCTCTGGTCTTCCCCGGGCAGGGCTCTCAGCAGCAAGGAATGCTGCGGGAATTGGCCGAACGCTACAGCGTGGTTCGCACCACGTTCGATGAGGCTTCCGAAGCGCTGGGTTACGACCTGTGGCATATCGTCCAGGAAGGCCCCGAGGACAAGCTCAACGCCACTGCCTGCACCCAGCCTGCGCTGCTGGCGTCGAGCGTCGCCGTGTGGCGGGTGTGGCAGGAGCTCGAGGGGCCGCGTCCGAGCATGATGGCCGGGCATAGCCTGGGTGAGTACAGCGCCATGGTGTGCGCCGGGGCGCTGGGCTTCGCTGAAGGTATCCGCCTGGTACGGCTGCGCGGTGAAGCGATGCAGGAAGCGGTGCCGGCAGGCGTGGGTGCCATGGCGGCGGTCCTGGGGCTCGACGATGCGGCAGTGGAGCAGGCCTGTCGCGAAGCCGCCGGCGATGAGGTGGTGGCTGCGGTCAACTACAACTCGCCGGGGCAGGTGGTCATCGCTGGACATCAGGGTGCGGTGGATCGTGCGATCGCGCTGTGTCAGGAGGCCGGTGCCAAGCGCGCGCTGCCGCTGCCGGTATCGGTACCCTCGCACTGTGCGCTGATGAAGCCTGCAGCGGCGCGCGTCGAAGCGGCGATTGCTGAGCTCGATATCAAGTTGCCGCGCTACGCTGTCTACCAGAACGTCAATGCCGAAGTGCCGGCGACGGTGGAGGCGCTGCGCCAGCGCCTGGTCGAGCAGCTTTACCGCCCAGTGCGCTGGACGGACTGCGTCAACGCCATGTTCGACGCCGGCTCGGGTGTCTTCATCGAGTGCGGGCCGGGTAAGGTCCTGACCGGACTCAACAAGCGCATTCAGCGTCAGATCAAGGGGTTGGCCGTCAATGACCCCGACACGCTGTCCTCCGCCCTCGAGCTGGCGCGCGAGGCGTTGGACGTTCAAGAGCCTTAAAGGATGACATCATGACCGAACGTAGAGTCGCGTTGGTGACCGGTGCCAGTCGGGGTATCGGTCGCGCCGTGGCCCGCGAGCTGGGGCGTCAGGGGCGCATCGTGATCGCCACTGCCACCAGCGAGAGCGGTGCGGCGCGGATCGACGAGGATCTCAAGGCCCACGATATCGAGGGGTTGGGCCTGGCGCTCGACGTCACCGATCAAGCCAGTGTCGAGGCCGTCTTCAAGCGCATCACCGAGACCTATGCTGCACCCACCATCGTCGTCAACAATGCCGGTATCACGCGGGACAACCTGCTGATGCGGATGAAGGAAGACGAGTGGGACGCGGTGCTCGATACCAACCTGAAGTCGGTCTATCGTGTGTGCAAGACGAGTCTCAAGGGGATGACGCGGGCGCGTTTCGGCCGTATCGTCAACGTGAGCTCGGTGGTGGCGATGATGGGCAACTTGGGGCAGGCCAACTACGCTGCCGCCAAGGCGGGTCTGGAGGGCTTTACCCGCGCGCTGGCACGTGAAGTCGCCTCGCGCGCCATCACCGTCAACGCGGTGGCGCCCGGTTTCATCGACACCGACATGACCCAGGCACTGCCGGAAGCCCAGCGCGACGCGCTGCTGGGTCAGATTCCGCTGGCGCGCCTGGGGCAGCCGGAAGAGATCGCTGCCGCCATCGGCTTTCTGACCAGCGATGCTGCTGGTTATATCACCGGTGAAACGCTGCAGGTCAATGGCGGTATGAACATGCGGTAATCCCTCCGCGACGCGGGTTGCGTCGTCTGGGGGTGGTCTATAAACTAGCCGCAGCTTTTTAGCTGGCGGATTCGTACCATTAGGAGTAACGACATAATGAGCACCATCGAAGAGCGCGTTAAGAAGGTTGTTGCCGAACGCCTGAACGTCAAGGAAGAGGACATTCAGAACTCCTCCTCCTTCACCGAAGACCTCGGCGCGGATTCGCTGGATACCGTCGAACTGGTGATGGCGCTCGAAGAGGAATTCGATACCGAAATTCCCGACGAAGAAGCAGAAAAGATCACTACCGTTCAGGAAGCGATCGACTACATCAACGCCCACCAGTAAGGCGGTTATCTCCATCATTCGATGGAGCCAGGCTGCCGGCTGATCGGCCGATGTTATGAAAGCCGCTCTCGATGAGAGCGGCTTTCTGCGTTTCCGGGGTCACCGGCATGCCATGCTCGCTGTGTTAGTCTGGGCGGCGACGTGTCCGTGGGCATGAGAAGGGCACCGATAGCCTGCCGTCCGCGGCCAGCGGGTCGCCCATTGGCGACGGGGATCGGGTATAATTCGCGCGTTTCGGTGTGCGGGCCGGCGGCGGGACTTGGATGGGCCGCCGCCATGGCTCGTGGCAATGACGGAGTTCGGAGGAGATTCGATGCCGCGTAGAAGAGTGGTAGTGACCGGTCTGGGTCTGGTGACCCCGGTCGGCAACACGGTCGAGGAGAGCTGGCAGCAGCTCTTGTCAGGGAAGAGTGGCATCGCGCCGATCGAGCATTTCGACACGGCAGGTTTCAATACGCGTTTCGGCGGGGCGGTCAAGAACTTCGACATCGGCGAGTACTTGAATCCCAAGGAAGCGCGCAAGATGGACCTGTTCATCCAGTACGGCGTGGCTGCCGCCACCCAGGCCATGCGCGACTCCGGTATCGCCTGCACCGAGGAGAACGCCCACCGTATCGGCGTGGCGATCGGCTCCGGCATCGGCGGGTTGCCGATGATCGAGCGCAACCACGATGCGCTCAACAAGGGCGGCCCGCGCCGGGTCTCGCCGTTCTTCGTGCCCGGGTCGATCATCAACATGATTTCCGGGAGCTTGGCGATCCAGCACGGCTTCAAGGGCCCCAACATCGCCATCACTACCGCCTGCACTACCGGCACCCACAATATCGGCTACAGCGCGCGCACCATCGCTTACGGCGATGCCGACGTGATGTTCTGCGGCGGTGCCGAGATGGCCACCACGCCGCTGGGCCTGGGCGGTTTCTCGGCGGCGCGGGCGCTGTCGACGCGTAATGACGATCCGCAGGCGGCGAGCCGCCCGTGGGACCGCGATCGCGACGGCTTCGTGCTTTCCGACGGTGCCGGGGTCATGGTGCTCGAGGAGTACGAGCACGCCAAGCGGCGCGGCGCCACCATCTACGCCGAGTTGACCGGTTTCGGCATGAGCGATGACGCCTTCCACATGACCTCGCCGCCGGAAGATGGCAGCGGTGCTGCGGCCTCGATGCAGAATGCGATCAACGATGCCGCTGTCGATCCCTCGGCGATCCACTACATCAATGCCCACGGTACCTCGACTTCGGCAGGCGACGTCGCTGAAAGCCGCGCCGTGGAGCGGGTGATGGGAGAGGCAGCGAACAAGGTCGCGGTGAGCTCGACCAAATCGATGATCGGCCACCTGCTGGGCGCGGCCGGGGCGGTAGAGGCGATCTTCTGCGTGCTGGCGATCCGCGACCAGGTCGCGCCGCCGACGATCAATCTCGATAATCCCGACGCGGGCTGTGTGCTCGACTACGTGCCGCACACCGCGCGCGAGATGAAGATCGATACCACGCTCTCCAACTCGTTCGGGTTCGGTGGCACCAACGGCTCGCTGATCTTCACGCGGGTGTGATGAGCGCATGCGGGATCTGATGCTCCCCCTGGACGACCGCGGCTTCGCCTACGGTGATGGGCTGTTCGAGACCGTACTGGTGCGTGACGGCCAGGCGCTGCTGTGGGAGGCGCATCTGGCGCGACTCGCCGAAGGCTGCGCGCGCCTGGGCCTGCCGCCGCCGCCGCGGTGGCGGCTCGACCCGCTGCCGCTGGTCTGTGCTGGCGGGCTCCA
>JNVT01000086.1 GCA_000737985.1 Gammaproteobacteria bacterium MFB021
CCACCGGGGTGGCGCACACCTTCATGGCGGCGGAGGCGCTGGCTCAGGCAGGCAAGGCGATGGGACACGCGATCCACGTCGAGACCCAGGGCTCGGTGGGGGCGCAGAACGCGCTGACCGCCGATGACATCGCCGCCGCCGACGTGGTGGTGCTGGCCTGCGATATCGAGGTCGACGACACCCGCTTCGCTGGCAAACCGATCTATCGCACCTCTACCGGCGCGGCACTCAAGCAGCCCAAGCAGACCCTGGAGACGGCGCTGGCCGAGGCCCAGGTGGAGTCGAGCGGCGCGCCCCAGGGCGGCAGTGCAGGGGCCAGCGGCGGGGCGCGCAAGAGCGCCAAGGAGCGCGGACTCTACAAGCACCTGCTGACCGGGGTGTCGTTCATGCTGCCGATGGTGGTGGCGGGCGGTCTGTGTATCGCGCTCTCGTTCGTGTTCGGGATCAAGGCCTTCGAGCAGGAGGGCACCCTGGCCGCGGCGCTGATGCAGATCGGCGGCGGCACCGCGTTCAAGCTGATGGTGCCGGTACTGGCCGGCTATATCGCCTACTCGATCGCCGATCGTCCCGGCATCGCCCCGGGGATGATCGGCGGCATGCTGGCCTCGACCCTGGGCGCCGGCTTCATCGGCGGGATTCTCGCCGGCTTCCTGGCCGGCTACTCGGCTTCGGCGGTGACCCGCTACGTCAAGCTGCCGGCGAGCGTCGAGTCGCTCAAGCCGATCCTGATCATTCCGCTGCTGGCGAGCCTGTTCACTGGCCTGGTGATGATCTACGTGGTGGGCACGCCGGTGGCGGCGATCCTCGCCGGGCTGACCCAGTTCCTCAACAATATGGGCTCCACCAACGCGGTGCTGCTGGGCCTGCTGCTGGGCGCGATGATGTGCTTCGACATGGGTGGTCCGGTCAACAAGGCGGCCTACACCTTCGGGGTCGGCCTGCTCTCTACCGAGACCTACATGCCGATGGCGGCGATCATGGCCGCCGGCATGGTGCCGCCGATCGCCATGGGTATCGCCACGCTGCTGGCGCGGGGCAAGTTCTCGCAGCCGGAGCGTGAAGCGGGTAAGGCCTCCTTCGTGCTGGGGCTGTGCTTCATCACCGAGGGGGCGATCCCGTTCGCCGCCAAGGACCCGCTGCGGGTGATTCCGCTGGCGATGATCGGGGGCGCGGTCACCGGGGCGCTGTCGATGTGGTTCGGGATCAAGCTGATGGCGCCCCATGGCGGCCTGTTCGTGCTGCTGATTCCCAACGCGGTCAACATGGCGCTGCTCTATCTGGTCGCCATCGCCGCCGGGTCGCTGGTCACCGGGGTCGGCTATGCGCTGCTCAAGCGCGGCGAGAGCGAGCTGCCGGCGGTCGCCGACGCGGGCAGCAGCGCCGTTGCCAGCGAGCAGCGCGCCGGCTGAGACCGGACGCGTTCCACGCTATCGACGCCGGCGCCCTGCGCCGGCGTCTTGCGTTGAGGGCGGGATATCCAGAAGAGGGCGGGATATCCAGAAGGAAGAGTCGCGATAGCGTTCGCCGCCCGCCGCTGGCGGCACTAGAGTGAAGGCGATAGCCGTCAGAGGAGGTCGCGATGCAGATTCACTACCGCCAGGCGGGCCTCACGGTCGCCGAGGGCGATATCACCCGTTTCGACGGCGATGCCATCGTCAATGCCGCCAACCGTAGCCTGCTGGGGGGTGGCGGCGTCGATGGCGCGATTCACCGCGCGGCGGGGCCGCAACTGCTCGAGGCGTGCCGCGCCCTGCGCCAGCACGACTGGCCGGATGGCCTGCCGGTGGGCGAGGTGGCGCTGACACCGGGCTTTCGGCTGCCGGCCGGTCACGTCATTCATACCGTGGGGCCGGTGTATGCCGAGTCCGAGGACCCGCGCGGGCAGCTCGCCGCCTGCTATCGCCACGCCCTGGCGCTGGCTGACGAACAGGGCTTCACGCGGTTGGCCTTTCCCGCCATCTCCACCGGGGTCTACGGTTACCCGAGCGCCGAGGCGGCGGCAGTGGTGGCCGAGGTAATGCGTGAGCGACTACCCCAACTGCCGGGTCTGGAGGTCACCTTGGTGTTCTTCTCCGCAGCGGACGCCGAGGCCTTCGTGCAGGTGGCGGGCTGGTAGGGCCGTTGTCGCGCCGTTGTCGCGCCGCCGTCACTCCTCCGGCTGGTACTTGTAGCCGACGCCGTAGACCGAGCGGATGATGTCGCGCTCCGGCCAGATGTCGGCGATCTTGCGTCGCAGTTTCTTGACGTGGCTGTCGACGGTGCGCTCGGAGACGATGCGGTGGTCGCGGTACATGTGATCCATCAACTGGTCGCGGGAGAAGATCCGCCCGGGGCTCTGCATCATCACCTTGAGCAGCTGGAATTCGACCGCGGTCAGGCCCAGGTCGTGGCCGCCGGCCAGGGCGCGCCAGCCATCCTCGTCGAGCACCAGGCGCTCCTCTTCGGAAAGCTCGCTCTCGGCGCCTGCCGCGGCGCCGTGGGTGCGGCGCAGCACCGCCTTGACCCGGGCGACCACCTCGCGTGGGCTGAACGGCTTGCAGATATAGTCGTCCGCGCCCAGCTCCAGTCCCAGCAGGCGGTCGACCTCCTCGACCCGGGCGGTGAGCATGATCACCGGCAGCGCCGGGTAGCGCTCGCGGATCTGCCGGCACAGGGTGAGTCCGTCGGTGCCGGGCAGCATCAGGTCGAGCAGCACCAGCATCGGCGTCTGCTCGGCGAGCCACTCCATCACCGCGTTGCCGTGGTCGATATGGTCCGAGGCGTAGCCGCTCTTGGAGAGGTAGTCGGCGATCAGTCGCGCGATCTTGGGTTCGTCCTCGACGATCAGAATGGTGTCGTTCATCAAGCCGGTTCCTTGTCGGATGGTGTGGTCGCCATCTCCAGCGGAAAGGATAGGGTCCAGCGCAGCCCGCCCAAGGGCGAGCGCGAGGGTACCAGGGTGCCGCCCTGGGCTTCGATCAGGGCGCTGGCGATCGACAGCCCCAGGCCGCTGCCGCCGCTGCGGCGGTTACGCGAGCCTTCCACCCGGTAGAGGCGCTCGGTGAGCCGCGGCAGGTCGCCCTCGGCCACGCCCGGGGCGGTATCCTCCCAGACCACTTCGGCGTGGCGCGCCCGGCGCCTCAGGGTCACCCGCAGCGAGCCGGGGCTGTCGGTGTAGGCGATGGTATTGGAGAGCAGGTTGTCCCATAGCTGGCGCAGGCGCTGGCTATCGGCGCGCACCAGCGCGGGCTCGGTCTCCAGGGTCAGTGCCAGACCGCGGCTCTCCAGTCGCAGGCGGCTGTCCTCGAGGCGCTGGACCAGCGAATCCTCGAGATCCAGCGGGATCAGATGCATGTCGAGCGCGCCGGCATCGCTCTGGGCCAGCAGGCGCAGGTCCTCGACCAGGTGGCCGAGCTGATCCACTTCCTGCTGCAGCGAGCCCAGATTGTCCGCGCTCAGCTCGCGCACGCCATCCTGCATCGCTTCGATCTCGCCGCGCAGCACCGCCAGCGGGGTGCGCAGCTCGTGGGCGATATCGGCCACCCAGCGCTGGCGCGCGCGGCGGTTGGCCTCCAGCGTCTCGGCCAGCTGGTTGAAGTCGGCGGAGAGGCTGGAGAGCTCGTCCCGGCCGCGCTCGGAGAGGCGCACGCTGTAGTCGCCCAGGGTCAGCCGGCGGGTGGCCAGGGTCATGTGGCGGGCGCGCCGCCCCAGCCACCAGGCCAGCCCGCTGGCGAGCAGCAGCGAGGCGAGGAACAGCGAGCCGACGATGATCATCAGGTTGCGCTGCTGGCGGTCGAGAAAGATCTGGTCCATGCGCGCCATCAGCCGTTCCGGCGGCAGGTAGCCGAGCTGGCCGACGGTCTTGTCGCCGCTGCGGATGGGCACGAAGTGCGGCTCCGGCGGCGGTGGCAGGTTGGGATCGCGCTGCGGCGGCGGGTCGAGCAGCGGTTCGCCGATCACCGGGTTGCTCAGCTCGTCGAGCAGCACGTAGCCGCGGGCATCGCTCAGCTCGCGGTCGATACCGCTGGGCGGGCGGCGCTCGCTCGACCATAGCTGACTGCGCACCAGGCTCTGCCAGGCGCGCGGGTTGTCGCGCAGCCAGCGCCAGCTGCCGCGGCTCGCCCACTGCTCACCGAGGGCGTTGGCCAGGGTCTCGGCGCGGGAGGCCTGGCTGCGCTCGAGATAGCTGACGAAGCCCTGGTCGAGACTGCGCGAGACGAACACGAAGACGAGACCGCTGATCAGCACGTTGGTCAGCAGGATGATGACGAACAGCTTGAGGCTGAGTCGCGACAGACGCGGCCAGTCGCGCGGGCTTTTGAGGGTTAGCGCCATGGGGTCGGTTTTTTTCACGAACCGGGGAGACCTCGTCAGTATGCCGTCGCCGGGCGCAGCGACGATCCAGGCAATGGGTAAAGATCGTGGAGATCGCTGTCGCCGGTGGGGGCGGTGGTCAGGGCGTCAGGATGATTGTGACCTGTCCGGCGCTGGCGTGCATCCGGGCGGGCGCCAGCGCCGGCTGTGTCGGTGGCATCAGTCGGGTGCCGATATCTCGCGGTCGTGCCAGGTGAAGGCCACCGCCCAGTGCGGCTGGGCGCGGGCATCGAAGCGTGCCCACAGCTCGGCGAAGGTGAGCCCCCGAGCGGGGTGGCGGTGATCCGGCAGCAGCTCCGCCAGCGGGTGCAGCACGAAGGCGTAGCGCTCGATGTCCGCCCGCGGCAGGGTGGTGTCGCCGTGGCGCCCGCACGCCTCACCCCACAGCAGCAGGTCGATGTCCAGGGTGCGCGCGACCTGCTTGGTGGGGCCGGCGGGGCGGCCGTGGGCCTGCTCGATCGCCTTGCAGCGGGCGTTGAGCGCGGCGGGCGCAAGCGAGGTGTCGAACGCTACCACCAGGTTGTAGAAGTCGCGCGGGTCGCTGAAGCCCACCGGCGGACTCTCGAACACCCGCGAGACGCGCAGCGTGGCCGGGGAGGCGAGTGCCGCCAGGGCATCCAGGGCGCCGACCAGGTGGCGCTCTCGCTCGATGCTGCTGCCGAGTCCGAGTACCGCCAGCGGCATCAGCCGGCCTCGCGCTCGATGCGCACGCCCACCGCGCGGGCGCTGGCGACGGCGCCGGGCTTGCGCACGGTCAGGCGCAGACGGCGCACGCCGAACTCGGCGATCACCAGCTGCGCCACGCACTCGGCAAAGGTCTCGACCAGGCCATGGGCATTGTCGGTGGCGTAGGCGGTGAGGCGCTCGCAGATGGCGGCGTAGTCCAGGGTGTGGGTGAGGTCGTCGTCGCGCGCCGCGGCGCGGATGTCGGTGGCGAGCTCGAGGTCGAGCTCCAGTGACTGCTGCACATGGCGTTCCCACTCGTAGACGCCGATGACGGTCTCGACGCGCAGCCCTTCGATCAGTACTTGATCCATCTTGATCGGGTCCATCCTGATTGAGTCCACCCAAATTCGGTACACATCCGGTTGATTCGCGCCACGCGCTGCGCTCGCGAGCGTCGATTGTACGTCATGAGAGTGGCAGAATCAGGGCTCGCGTCGTCCGCGACCCATGCCGATCGTCCACTGCCGGAGGGCGGATGCCGTCATCCACGCTCATCACCATCGCGCTGGCCTCAGCCGGCTATCTCAGCGGCTCGCTGCTGGGGGCGATCTGGGTCTGCCGGCTGTGGGGCCTGGGCGACCCGCGCCGGGCCGGCTCCGGCAACCCCGGCTTCTCCAACGTGCTGCGCGCCTTCGGCTGGCGCCCGGCGCTGGCGACCCTGGTGATCGACGCGGGCAAGGGCATGCCGGTGCTGTGGCTGGCCGGCCATGCGTCGCTGTCGGTGTGGGCACAGGGGCTGGTGGGGCTGGGCGTGCTGCTGGGTCACAGCTGCCCGGTCTGGCATCGCGGCCGTGGTGGCAAGGCGGTGGCCAGCGCTTTCGGCGTGCTGCTGATGCTGGCCACGCCGGTCGCGCTGATCTGCGCGGTGTGCTGGTTCCTGCTCGCCTGGCGGGTGCGTACCGCAGCGGTGGCTTCGCTGGCCACGGCGCTGATCGCGCCGCTGCTGAGTTACTGGCTGGTGCCACCGATGAGCGGGGTGATCTGCGTGTTCTCGACCCTGGTGCTCGTCCGCCACGCCTTCAATATCCGCACCTGGCGCGAGCGCCGGCGTGAGACCGTCGCGCCGGCGCTGGCCGACCCGCTGGATGAGGAGGATGCGCTCGAGGATCGGCGTGACGTCGGCACGCTTGGGCAGCGTCCCGATAGCGACTAGCGGCGACAGCCGACAGGCTCAGGGCTGCGGCGGCGTGAGCTCGGCCAGCGGCCAGCGCGGCCGCGGCTGGGGGGTATCGCTGCGCTCGCCCGCCAGCAGGCGCTGGGCACCGGCGTAGGCGATCATCGCGCCGTTGTCGGTACAGAAGCGTCCGCGCGGGTAGTAGGCGCGGGCGCCGCGCTTGGCCAGGGCCTGATCCAGGGTCGCACGCAGCCGGCGGTTGGCGCTGACGCCGCCCGCCACCACCAGGCGCTGGCGTCCGCTCGCTTCCAGCGCGCGGCGGCACTTGATCACCAGGGTGTCGACCACCGCATCCTCGAAGGCGCGGGCGACATCGGCGCGCGCCTGGGCATCCAGCGCCGCCTGCTGTTCCAGGCTGCGCAGCGCGGTCAGGGTGTGGGTCTTGAGCCCGGAGAAACTGAAATCGAGACCCGGGCGGTCGGTCATCGGGCGCGGGAAGCGGAACCGGCTGCTGTCGCCCTGCTCGGCCAGGGCCGCCACCTGGGGGCCGCCGGGGTAGGGTAGCTCGAGCATCTTGGCGACCTTGTCGAAGGCCTCGCCGGCGGCGTCGTCGACCGACTCGCCGAGCAGGCGGTAGTCGCCCAGCCCGCGCACGTCGACCAGCTGGGTGTGGCCACCGGAGACCAGCAGCGCCACGAACGGGAACTCCGGCGCCTCCGGCTCCAGCATCGGCGCCAGCAGATGCCCCTCCATATGGTGCACGCCGAGGATCGGCACCGCGAGCGCCCGCGCCATGCCGTGGGCGGTGCAGGCGCCGACCATCAGCGCGCCGACCAGCCCCGGGCCGGCGGTATAGGCGATGGCGTCGATGTCGCGCTTCTCCAGGCCGGCATCGGCCAGCACCTGATCGATCAGTGGCAGCAGCTTGCGGGTGTGGTCGCGGGAGGCGAGCTCCGGCACCACGCCGCCGAACTCCGCGTGCAGCGCGACCTGGCTGTAGAGCGTATCCGCCAGCAGGCCCTGCTCGCTGTCGTAGAGGGCCACGCCGGTTTCGTCACAGGAGGTTTCGATGCCCAGCACGCGCATGGTCGAAGGTTCCGTCGCTAATCAAAAGGGGGAGGGGGAATGACAAGGCGCACTATTCTACGCCCTGGCGGTGGGCTTTGCATGGCCCCTATCAGGCCCCCCACGGAGCGCCTTCAAGAATGGTCTCCCTGCCACTGAGCCTGCGGCAGGTTGGTGGCGCGGGAGGCGCCGGCGGCAGAAAGGGTCGCGGCAGGGCGCGCCCGATGCCGGCCGGGCAGCGCGGCGGTCAGGAAAAGTCGTTTGCAAAGCGTGAAGGCCGGCACTAGAATACGCTGCTCTGCAGGACTGGGTCGTGCGCTCTAACGCCCCTCGAGCGGTCGTCAAGCCGGATTTTTCGGTGCGATACCGTGCTAGAGGCGGATCCGGGATTGCGACGCGGCACGCCCTCAGGGTGAGCCGTAGCGCCGTCTGAATCCCCTCGGATCATCATGGGCGTGCGTTCAAACCGAACTCAATTCCCAAGGTAGGTGAGTGCTTAATGCCTTCTGTCAAAGTACGTGATAACGAGCCGTTCGACGTCGCGCTGCGTCGCTTCAAACGTTCCTGCGAAAAAGCCGGAATCCTGTCTGAAGTCCGCCGTCGCGAAACTTACGAAAAGCCCACTTCCGTGCGCAAGCGTAAAGCTGCCGCGGCCGTGAAGCGTCACGCCAAGAAGCTCCAGCGTGAGCGTAAGCGTTTCGAACGCTTGTATTGATCCGTACTGGGGGTGACGCGAGTCACTCCAGAGGGATAGCCCAAACGGCCGCCGCCTCGGTGGCCGTTTGTTTTTGTTCCTCGCCCCCGGAGGGTGTCTACCCAGCCGGCGGTCGCAAGACGCGGCCCGCACGCAGCGTCGTCCGCTGCGTAGACCCTCTCTCCTCGACTGTCCCATTCCCGAGACAGTGGCCGTCGGCGCCGGGCGCCAGCGGCCGGCGCAACGAGAGCGTTTGACGTCATGGCCGGACAGATTTCACAGCGCTTCATCGATGACCTGCTGGCGCGGACCGATATCGTCGACGTCGTCTCCGAGCGCGTGCAGCTCAAGAAGAGCGGGCGCAACCACAGCGGTCTCTGCCCCTTCCATCAGGAGAACTCGCCCTCCTTCACGGTCAGCCACGACAAGCAGTTCTACCACTGCTTCGGCTGCGGCGCGCACGGTAATGCCCTGCGTTTTCTGATGGAGTACGACAACCTGCGCTTCCCTGAGGCGGTGGAGCAGCTGGCCGGGCGTGCCGGCATGCAGGTGGAGCGCGAGGGCGGCGATGACCCGGGTGCGGCGAAGCGCCAGCAGAAACGCGAAGAGGGCGTCAATCTGCTCGAGCTCGCCTCGCGCTTCTTCCGCGAGCGGCTGGCGCTAGGGCAGGGCAAGACGGCGCGCGCCTACCTCGAGCGGCGCGGCCTGAGCCAGGAGGTGATCCGCGATTTCGGCATCGGCTACGCCGAGGACGAGTGGGAAGCGCTCAAGCGCTATCTGAGCGCCCAGGGCATCAGCGAGGCGGTACAGGTCGAGTACGGTCTGCTGGTCCATCGCGAAGAGACCGGGCGCACCTATGACCGTTTTCGCGATCGGGTGATGTTCCCGATCCGCGACTGGAAAGGCCGCACCATCGCCTTCGGCGGGCGCGTGCTGGGCGATGCCAAGCCCAAGTACCTCAACTCGCCGGAGACGCCGGTCTTCCACAAGGGGCGCGAGCTCTACGGGCTCTTCGAAGCGCGTCAGGCCAATCGCCAGCTCTCCCGGGTGCTGGTGGTCGAGGGCTACATGGACGTGGTGGCGCTGGCCCAGTTCGGCATTCGCAACGCCTGTGCCACCCTGGGTACCGCGCTCACCGCGGACCACCTGCAGCGGCTGTTCCGGCTGGTCGACGAGGTGGTGTTCTGCTTCGACGGTGACAACGCCGGGCGCCAGGCGGCGCGGCGCTCGTTGACTACGGCGCTGCCGTCGATGATCGATGGCCGCCAGGTGCGCTTTCTGTTTCTGCCCGAGGGCGAGGACCCGGATACCCTGGTGCGCCAGGAGGGGCGCGAGGCGTTCGAGAATCGGGTCACCTGCGCCAGCCCGCTGTCCGAGTTCCTGTTCGAGCAGGCTGCCGAGGGCCGCGATCTCAAGCAGGTCGAAGGACGCGAGCGTTTCGTCAGCGCCGTGCTGGAAGCGTTGAAGCAGCTGCCCGACGGGGTGTTGAAGTCGCTGCTGCTCAAGGAACTCTCGTCGCGCAGCGGTATCGAAACCTCGCAGTTCAGCGGCTGGCTGGCGACCCATGCGCCGCCCGTGCCGCGGCCGACGGCGGAGGCCGGCGACGACGGGTTCGAGGCGATGATGGCGATCTCCGGCGAGGTCGAGTCGGCGCCCATGGCCGAATATGGCGATGGGCCCGGGTATGGGGAGAGCCGCGCCGGCAGCGGCGGCCCTCGGCGCGGGCTGGCAGCGGCGCGTAGCGGGACTGCTACGCTGTCCCTGAGCTGGCCGGCGCGTATCGTGCAGCTGCTGCTGCACGAGCCGGGGCTGGCCGAGACGCTGCCGGAGCGTCTCGACTGGTGCCCCGAGGCGGAGCCCGACGGGCGTCTGTGCCGCGAGGTGGTCAAGTTGCTGCGGGCCGGTCGCTATCGTAGCCCGCAGGTGCTGCTGGCCCACTTCCACGGTACCCCCGAGGGGGAGCGGTTGGATCAGCTGGCGCGGCGCGAGATGGCGATTCCGCGCGAGGTCAGGGCCAGCGAGCTGGCCAGTTGGGTGCGCCATCTCGAGCGCCAGAGCGAGCGTCTGACGCCGGCCCAGGAGTATCAGCAGCTGCTGGCGAAGAGTCGTCAGCCCGGCGCGCTGAGCGCCGAGGAGAAGCAGCGCCTGCGTGAGCTGATCGGCATGCTCGCCAGTGGCGGCGGCTCGGCATGAGACGAGTGACGTCGCCATGGCTACTGGGGCGATCTATATATTGATAGAGACAGGCCGATATAGCAGGCAGGCAGCGCCGTCGGGCCGCAATGAGCCGTTGGACGCAATGAAAAGTACGTAGCCAACAAAAATACGTAGTCAGTAAAAGTACACAGACAATACGACAGGGAAGCGTGAACGACCGCGGCAGGAGCTTCGAAGCGGTTGAAATGGCGGCGAAAGCCTCCAGATAGGGTAACCAAACACACTAGCACACCTGGCAGACAAGGCAAACAGATACTGGCAGCAAAATGCCGGTACGCGCTATACTAGCAGGCTTTTGGGGCGTCGCGCTGTCACCCCAGGTGCTTCATTCTTCTTCGTCGAGTAGGGTTTCTATGGCTGGACACGCACAGCAGTCACGTTTGAAGGAGCTGATCGCACGCGGCAAGGAGCAGGGCTACCTGACCTATGCCGAGGTCAACGATCACCTCCCCGAAGATATCGCCGATCCCGATCAGGTGGAAGACATCATCGCCATGATCAATGACATGGGGATCAACGTCGTCGAGGAAGCGCCTGACGAAGACACCCTCATGATGTCCGACAACTCCACCGACGAGTCGGCGGCGGAGGAAGCGGTCGCGGCCCTGGCGGCGGTGGAGAGCGATGTCGGACGGACCACCGACCCGGTGCGCATGTACATGCGCGAGATGGGGACGGTGGAACTGCTGACGCGGGAAGGCGAGATCGAGATCGCCAAGCGCATCGAAGAAGGCCTGCGCGAAGTGATGTCGTCGCTGGCCTATCTGCCGGGCGCGGTCGACTCCATCCTTGCCGCCTACGATCAGACCCAGGACGAGGAGGCCCCGGGCCGCCTCTCCGATCTCTTCTCCGGTTTCATCGACCCCGACGAGGGCATCCCCGGCGTCGCCGAAGTCGAGATGCCGGAAGTGGAAGAGAGCAGCCTCGCCGCGAGTGACGACGACGACGAGGACGATGAAGACAAAGAAGACGAAGAAGACAGCGACGACAACTCCAGCGAAGGCGGCCCCGATCCCGAAGAGGCGCGCGTACGCTTCGAGCAGATCCGCGAGCAGAACGAGGCGGCCAAGGCGGCAGTCGCCAAGCACGGCTTCGACGCCGAGGCGGCCAAGGCCGAGCTGGCGCGTCTGGCCGAGCTGTTCTCGCCGATCAAGCTCTCGCCCAAGCATTTCGAGCGCCTGGTAGGCCAGGTGCGCATCAGCGTGGAGCAGGTACGCGAGCAGGAAAAGGCGATCATGCAGGTGTTCGTCAAGCAGGGTAAGGTGCCGCGCAAGACGTTCATCAGCGCCTTCCTCGGCAACGAGGCCAGCGACGCCTGGTTCGACGAGTTCGTGGCCAAGCACGCCAAGTATGCCGATCGGCTCACGCCGTTCCGCGGCGACGTCCAGCGCGCCCAGCGCAAGATCGGCTTCGAGGAGGAGATGGTTCAGCTCCAGGTGAGCCAGCTCAAGGAGGTCAACCGTCGCCTCTCGATCGGCGAGGCCAAGGCGCGCCGGGCCAAGAAGGAGATGGTCGAGGCCAACCTGCGTCTGGTCATCTCGATCGCCAAGAAGTACACCAACCGCGGGCTGCAGTTCCTGGACCTGATCCAGGAGGGCAACATCGGCCTGATGAAGGCGGTGGACAAGTTCGAATACCGCCGCGGCTACAAGTTCTCGACCTACGCCACCTGGTGGATTCGCCAGGCGATCACCCGCTCGATCGCCGATCAGGCGCGCACCATCCGTATCCCGGTGCACATGATCGAGACGATCAACAAGCTCAACCGGGTCTCGCGTCAGATGCTCCAGGAGATGGGCCGGGAGCCGACGCCGGAAGAGCTGGGCGAGCGTCTGGAGATGCCGGAAGACAAGGTGCGCAAGGTGCTCAAGATCGCCAAGGAGCCGATCTCCATGGAGACCCCGATCGGCGACGACGAGGACTCGCACCTGGGCGACTTCATCGAGGACAGCACCATGGTGCTGCCGATCGATTCCGCCACCGGCGAAGGTCTGATCGAAGCCACCCGCAACGTGCTCGGTGGGCTCACCGCGCGTGAGGCCAAGGTGCTGCGCATGCGCTTCGGCATCGACATGAATACCGACCACACCCTGGAAGAGGTCGGCAAGCAGTTCGACGTCACCCGTGAGCGTATCCGCCAGATCGAAGCCAAGGCGCTGCGCAAGCTGCGTCATCCGTCGCGTTCCGAGCCGCTGCGCTCGTTCCTCGACGAGTAATACCCGGGCTGCATGCCCCCTCGACGACCCCGGCAGCACTGCGCTGCCGGGGTTTTTTCGTTGGCGCGGCGTACTCTCATTCCCACGCCCCACGCCCCACGCCCCACGCCCCACGCCCCGCGGACAGAGGATAGGAGTCTCTGACTCCCACACGAGCCGCATGAAAAAGCCGCTGCGCGGGGCAGCGGCAAACGATCGTGCAGTGGGAGCGTCCGCTCCCGGAACCGGTGTCGCTCAGAAGTCGTAGCGCACCAGCAGATCGGTCTCGTCGTGGCCGGTATCGCTGTCATCGGCCCGGCGCGAGTCGTCGAACTTGCGCTCGACGGCGAGGATCAGGTTATCGTCGAACAGCAGCCAGGCCGCGCCGGCGAGATAGAAGGCGCTGCGCGCGTCGGAGTCGCGATCCTCGAGGCGGTTGAATCCGGTGTAGAGCTGCACGGTGCCGGGAACCTGTTGCTTGACGTTGTAGAGCGCCACGCCCTCGTAGCCGCGGGCCTCGTCGACGATCCCGTCGCTGTTGGTGACACCCTTGAACTCACCGTCGCGAACCAGGTTGTGATACTCGCCGGCGGTCAGCGCGAAGTACCAGTTACCCGGGGTCCAGCGCGCTGCGAGCAGGCCGGCGTCGACGTTCTCGTCGCGGTCGCTGCCGCCCTGGAGCTCGCCGTCGATCTCGCTGTGGGTATAGGTCAAACCGAACGCCCAGTCGTCGCTCGGCTGATAGACCGCGGCACCCTGGGCGGTGTATTTGCGCTCAAGGTCGACGAGATTGCCGCTGTAGCCCACCGAGCGTGGCACGTCGTTGCGCGAGGTCTGATAGAGCACCCCCAGGGTCCAGTCGCCAAAGCGATTCTGATAGGAGATGGCGTTGTCGGGGCGGCCGTTGCCGTCGAAGCCGCCGTCGCTGGAGGCGCCGTTGAAGCTGCCCTGGGCGGTGGCGCCGTTGTACCAGAACCAGTCGGTCCAGTAGGCGACCATGTCGTACCACAGCGAATACTGCTTCCCGATCAGGATGGTGCCGTAGTCATCGTTGCTGACACCGGCATAGAGCAGACGCTTGTAGTGGTTGTCGGTGCCATCCTCGAAGAAAGGATCGAAGGCCCACTCGGCGCGGGCGATCGACGACCAGCCGTCGGCGAAGTTGTGTTCGTGGATCAGGCGTACGCGGGAGCCGGCATTGGTCGGGTCGTGATCGTCGTGGGTATCGTCGACGAAGCTGCTGCCGGCGGCAATACGCCCGCTGAAAGTGAGCTTGTCCTGCGCGGTCTCGTAGAGCGTCAGGGCGAAGGCCGTTTGGCTGGCCAGCAGCGTGCCGGTGGCGAGAAGGCTCGCCAAGAGAGTCTTGTTGTACATGGTGAAGCGTTACCTATTTGTTGTTGAAGGCAAAATGAGTTCCCAGGTGAGCCAGGGGATTACCGGAGCCGGCGATCAGGGCGACTCGGTGGCCTGGCTGTCGAGGAACTCTTCGAGCGATAGCTGACGATCGCCGTCGCGGTCGGCGGTGCCGAAGGCGCCCATCAGATCGGCGTCCGAGCGCGCCTCGCTCGGGTCGATGACGCCGTCACCGTTCTTGTCGAGCCGATGGAATTGCGCGGCCAGCGCCGGCGGTGCGCTGCCCTCCAGCTTGGCGCGCTCGAAGCTGCCGGCGCCGTCGCCGAACGGAAGGGTGTTCTGGCAGCCCGCCAGTGCCACCAGGATGGCGGCGCTCAAAAGACCTAGTGTCGTGGTCATGGATGTCTCCCTTGAAGGAGTGGATGAAGGGGTAAAACCCCGTTTTTCGGCCGCAGTTGTCCGTGACGCCTGCCACAGGGCAAGCGCGGCCAAAGTCGTTGTCAGGTGTCTCGAGTAAATTAGATCCGGTGCGAACCGTCTTTTATTGTCAGCGTGTCTCTCCCGGGTCGAACGGCGGCGCCTATTGCGTGGCGCCGCCGCTAACGCTCAGCGGCGCCTCAGAGTGCGTTTACAAAATGCCTGCGCTCGACGATACGGCGTTGAAATCGACCTCAAAGTACTCATTTACACCGCGTAAACTCCGTCTTTTCGGCCGATTTCGCCTTGTCTCGGCTTCGCTCGTCGAATTTGTAAACACCCTCTCAGGCCGCGTCGTCGTCGAGGAAGGCGGCCTTGATCAGCGCCTGGGTATAGGCCTCGCGGGGGGCAGAGAAGAGCTGCTCCGTCGGGCCCTGCTCGATCACTTGCCCCTCCTTCATCACCAGCACGTCGTCGGAGAGCGCGCGTACCACCGAGAGGTCGTGGCTGATGAACAGGTAGGTGAGGCCGTACTTCTGCTGCAGATCGCGCAGCAGGTCGATCACCCGCACCTGCACCGAGCGGTCCAGCGCCGAGGTCGGCTCGTCCAGCAGCAGCAGTTCCGGCTTGAGGATCAGCGCGCGGGCGATGGCGATACGCTGGCGCTGGCCGCCGGAGAACTCGTGGGGGTAGCGGTTGCGCATGCCCGGGTCGAGGGCGACCTCTTCGAGGGCGGCGATCACTTCCGCCTCGCGCTGGCGGCGGTTCATCTCCGGATGGTGCACCTTGAGCCCTTCGCTGATGATGTCGCCGACGGTCATGCGCGGCGACAGCGAGCCGAAGGGGTCCTGGAAGACCACCTGGAGGCGCGAGCGCAGCGGGCGCATACCGGACTTGTCCAGCGCCGAGAGGTCGGTCTCGCCGAGGCGGATATCGCCCTCGGACTTGAGCAGGCGCAGCAGCGCCCGGCCCAGGGTCGACTTGCCCGAGCCGGACTCGCCGACGATGCCCAGCGTCTCGCCGCGGCAGATGCTGAGGTCGATGCCGCGCACCGCTTCGAAGTAGTCGCTCTTGCCGAACAGACGCTTCTTGAGCGCGAAGCGCACCTTGACGTCGCGCGCGCTCAGCAGCACCGGCGCATCCGCCGGGGCGGGCGTCTTGCGACCGCGCGGGATGGCATCGAGCAGCATGCGCGTGTAGTCGTGGCTCGGGGCGTCGAACACGTCTTGGGTGGGGCCGCTCTCGACCACCTCGCCGTAGCGCATCACGCACACCTTGTCGGCGAAGTGGCGCACGATGCTCAGATCGTGGGTGATGAACAGGATCGCCATGCCGTACTGGGCCTGCAGCGACTTGAGCAGGTCCAGGATCTGCGCCTGAACGGTCACGTCGAGGGCGGTGGTCGGCTCGTCGGCGATCAGCAGGCGCGGTTCGCAGGCCAGCGCCATGGCGATCATCACCCGCTGGCGCTGGCCGCCGGAGAGCTCGTAGGGGTAGCTGTCGATGCGCCGCTCGGGTTCGGGGATGCCGACCTGCTCGAGCAGCTCGAGCACCCGGCGGCGCTTGGCGCTGCCGTGCAGGCCCTTGTGCTTGGTCAGCACCTCGCCGATCTGGCGCCCGACCCGGTGCAGCGGGTTGAGCGAGGTCATCGGCTCCTGAAAGATCATCGAGATGTCGTTGCCGCGGATGCGGCGCATGCGTCGGGGCGTGACCGCGAGCAGGTCCTCACCGTCGAAGCGGATCGCGCCCTGGGTCTGGGCCAGCTCCGGCAGCAGGCGCAGGGTGGCGGTCGAGGTGACCGACTTGCCCGAGCCCGATTCGCCCACCAGCGCCAGGGTCTCGCCCTCG
This sequence comes from Gammaproteobacteria bacterium MFB021, assembly GCA_000737985.1. Classification (GTDB taxonomy): domain Bacteria; phylum Pseudomonadota; class Gammaproteobacteria; order Pseudomonadales; family Halomonadaceae; genus Salinicola. Next base: position 15,983 of record JNVT01000086.1, read on the forward strand.
GCGATACTGAAGCTGACCTCCTTGACCGCCGTCACCGCGCCGGTGGGGAGCTGGAAGGTCACGCTGAGTTTGTCGATTTCCAGTAGTGAGTGCGTCATCGAATCGTCCTCAGCGGGTCTTGGGATCGAGGGCGTCACGCAGCCCATCGCCCAGGAAGTTGAGACAGAACAGCGTGGCCGCGAGGAAGAACGACGGCACCAGCAGCATCCACGGTGCGCTCTCCATCATGTCGACGCCTTCGGAGATCAGTACCCCCCAGCTGGTCAGCGGCTCCTGCACGCCGAGCCCCAGAAACGACAGGAAGCTCTCGAGCAGGATCACCTTGGGCACGGTCAACGTGACGTAGACGATCACCGGGCCGATGGCGTTGGGGATCAGATGGCGGGTGACGATCTTGCTGTCGCGCACGCCCAGGGCATGCGCCGCCTCGATGAACTCGCGGCGCTTCAGGGCCAGGGTCTGGCCGCGCACGATGCGCGCCATGTCGAGCCACTCCACCGCGCCGATGGCGGCGTAGATCAAGAAGATATTGCGCCCGAACACCACCATCAGCAGGATCACCAGGAACATGAACGGCAGCGAGTACATGATGTCGACGAAGCGCATCATCAGGCTGTCGACCCGCCCGCCGAGATAGCCGGAGATGGCGCCGTAGAGCACCCCGATCACCAGGCTGACGAACGAGGCCACCAGCGCCACCGAGAGCGAGACACGACCGCCGTAGAGCACCCGGGTCAAGAGGTCGCGGCCGTTGGCGTCGGTGCCCAGGTAGTGAGCGTTCTCCAGCGTCGGGCCGGTACCGAAGGCGTTCCAGTCGACCTCGGCCAGGCCCCACGGCAGAAACCAGGGCCCGGCGACGCAGACCACCACGATGGCGATCAGCAGGCCGAGAGGCTGCCCATCGCCGCGCGGCCGGGTCAGCCGGCGCCAGGATCCCTTGGCCAGGCTTTCGCCCACCGGGGCGTCTGCGGCGCGTGGGTCGGGCGTGGGGTCCGGGCCCGGCGGCGGGTTGGGGCCGCCGGCGGGCAGCGGGGCGGCGTTGTCTTGTGCGCCGCTATAGGGCTTGGCGTCGGATGTCATTGGCGGCCTCCCTGTGATTGTGGTGATGGGGTGGGCGTGAAGGGGCGGTTGTGACGTACAGGGTCATGGCTCAGTCGTCGTAACGAATTTGCGGGTCGAGCGCGGAATAGAGCAGATCGACGATCAGGTTCATCAGCACGATCAGCACGCCGTAGAAGACCACGGTGCCCATCACCAGGGTGTAGTCGCGGTTGAGCGCCCCCTGCACGAAGTAACGGCCGATGCCGGGGATGCCGAAGATCTGCTCGATCACCACCGAGCCGGTGATGATCCCGGCGATCGCCGGGCCGAGGTAGGAGACCACCGGCAGCATCGCCGGGCGGATGGCGTGGCGCCAGATCACCTCGCGTTCGGAGAGCCCCTTGGCGCGGGCGGTGCGGATGAAGTGGCTGCCCAGAGTCTCGATCATGCTGGCGCGCATCATGCGCGCGATGTAGGCGATC
>JNVT01000087.1 GCA_000737985.1 Gammaproteobacteria bacterium MFB021
TGGCGTCAGCGAATGCGGCCGCGGGTGTGGTGTCCCAGGCCAGCGCGAGCCAGGCTTGCCAGCCGCGCGGCTGGGCGTGGTACCAGGCGCCTATGCAGCGCCAGCCGTCACGCTCGACCGCCGCTGCCAGCGCCTCGAGATCGTTGGCGGGCGCTACGGTGTGCGGCTCGGGGCGGGGCTGGTCACGCTGCTCTAGTGCCAGCCGATGCAGGGCTTCGCCGAAGCGTGTCCGCAGCGCGCTGACCCGCGGGGCCTCGATGGCGCGGGCGAAGACGTCGGCATGCACGATGACACCGGCCGCTCGGGCGCAGGCCGCGAGCGCTGTCGCGTCGAGCCGGCAGAGGCCGCGATCTGGCGCTGCCAGCGGCGGCAGCTCGGCCGCTGCGGGCAGCCGGTGACGCGCCCTCAGGCGCGCGATCAGGCGCTGACGGAAGCGCGCTTGCCCCAGCCACGGGCGTAGTTGATCGGCGTCGGCGATGGCATCCAGGCAGTCGAGCCAGTGGCGTTCGCCGAGCGTGACCGGCAGCGTCGCGTCGGGCGCTAGGGGCGGTGTCGGGGTGGGCGCAGGTGTCATGATTCGTGCCCCTTGCCGCTGGGTGGCCTTGTCTGGGTAGCCAGGGCGTAGGGGCGCTGGCGCTGCTGACGCCACACCAGCCAGATCACGGCGGTGGCGAGTGCGAGCAGGGCGGCGACCAAGGTACCGACGAGCCAGGCGATCCGGGTCGCGCTGGGGGCGGGCATGGCGATACCCAGAAAGGCGTCCATCGTCGGGAGGGCCTTGTCCTGCGGCGCTTCGGCGAGCTTCGAGGCGACCGGTACCACCGAGACGTTGTCGTAGGAGAGGCCGGCGATGCCATTGGCGACCAGCGTCTTGATCTGCGGGATCAGCGGATCGATGTCCAGCGATGCCAGGTAGCGGACGAACACCGAGGCCGACGAGGGCGTGCTGTTGCGTTTCAGCAGGTCGTTGTCCGGCAGCACCACATGGACCCGCGCCGAGAGCACGCCATCGATCTGCGACACCGTGTGGGAGAGCTCCTGGCTCAGCGCGTAGACCATCTGGGCGCGCTCCTGCACCGGCGAGGAGACCAGGCCGTTGCCCTTGAACACCTCGCCGAGGTTGGCGAACTGGCGCGTCGGCAGCCCCGCGCGGTCGAGGATGGCCACGGCATCGGCGAAACGGCTTTCGTCGACGCTGACCGTCATCTGCCCCGACTCTTCCGCGTGCCGCTGGGCGGCGATGCCGTGGCGCGCCAGCGTGGCCACGATCACGTTGGCCTCGCGCTCGTCGAGATGGGTGTAGAGCTCGGTGTCGCACGCCTGCAGCAGCAGCGTCAGCGCGATCAGCAGCAGCCATCGACCCGGACGGCGCAGGGCGGCGCTGAATGAACGGGGAAGCAGCGATTCGTAGCGCAAGCGTCATTGACCCCGCAGCAGCGTATTGGCCGAGCCCGAGACCTGGGTCGCGCCGCGCACGACCATGGTGGTCTCGATCGAGTGATCGAACACCCGGGCCAGGGTATCGGCGACCCGGGTCACGCTGTCGTCGTCGAGGGCCGAGGGCGTGTCGCCGGCATCCCCGGGGGCGGTGGCCTGCGCCACACTGTCGGGTATCTCCCCCGGCAGCGTGGAGGCCAGGCGCTCGGGGGCCTCGGCGGCGGGCACCTGAGCATCGCGCGAGAAGGCGTTGACGCGTTCGATGAAGCCATCGAGGTTGTCGAGCAGATCACTGCCCAACTGGCCGGGGCTGGGGCCCTGCGCTGGCTGGCCGGCCAGGTTCGCCATGTGCTCGAACAGATTCTGCGACTCGAGCATCTGGGTGTCGGGCGTCGGCAGCGGCATGGGCGTGCCGGCGCCGGGGGGAGTCACCGGTGTCATGGGTCACCTCTGTGCGCGTCACGCCGGCCGGTGGCAAGCGTGCCTGACGCATGGATTGAATGGAGCGCCGCGATCGTCGTCGGCAGTGTGAGTGGCTGGCCAGGCCGAGACCTGGCCAGCCGCGGCAGCGCTGGCTCAGCCCTCGCCGCCGGACATCGCCTCGCCGAGCATCTCCTTCATCATCGGCATCAGAATCAGCTGCCCGCCGACCTGGACCATGCCCTTGACCATGGCGTCCTGGAACTCGGCCTGGTCGAGGGCGTCATCGAAGGAGGGCGAAGTCGGTGTCCCGCCGCTGGCGTTGGTGCTATCTATGGCGTCGATTGCCATCTGGCTTCTCCTGTCGTGGATCGTCGTCATGGCGCGTGTCAGCGGGCGACATCGCCGCTGCACGCCTGCCCGTTGGCCGTAGCCGCCGGGGTACTTCACTTGCTCGTCGCCGGCGGCGTGGCCACGCTGCCGCGGTAGATCTTGACGCCGCCGCTGGGGGCTGCCGGCGGTGCCGGCCGGCGCAACCCCTCGAGACGCCGCGCCACGCTGGTGATCCAGGCCGGGGGGCCGGAGACTTCGAGGCGTGCGCCGTCGTCGATCAGGGTCGCGTCGAGCGGTGCGCCGATCTCGCTGCGCGCGAGGGCGGCCAGCAGCCGCTCGCGGTCGATACCGGCGAGATCGAACAGGCGCTGGCTCAGCTCGCCGCGGGTGGCCACGTGCAGCACATAGCCGTCGTAGAACCAGGCCAGGCCATTGGCGGCGCACACCTGGCGCAGAAAGTCGCCGGCCCGGGTGGCGTCGATGTCGCCGTTGACCTCGCCGGTGACGGCATCGCTCACGGCCACCGGCAGTGACAGATTGCGGCCGAACTCCTCGAGCACCTCGCGCACGTCCTGCTGGATCACCACGTAGCGATAGTCGCGTCCGGCCCAGGAGGCTTCGGCGGCGCGCACCGGCGCCGCGACCAGCAGGGCCAGGACCACGATCAGCAACGCTACGCTCGGCAGCGCCAGGCGCTGCGCTGGCCGCCACCGCTGCCCAAGCTGCGCCAATCTCGGGTAGGCTGTGGCTCTTCTTCCGCGACCGTTGGAGCCCTGGCTGCATGTCGTCATCGACCCTCTCCTCGACACCCGCGCTGGCCCGGGTACTGGCCACCGCGGTGCTCGGCCTGACGCTCACCGCCTGCGCCGGGACGCCCACCTCGGCGCCGAGCGATGCCACTGGGCGTCTGATCCCGCTCGCCGATACGCTCGCCCAGCGCGGCGACCCGGCCACCGCCGCCGAGCTCTACGCGCGCGCGATCGACCAGGGCGATGACGCTGCCGACGTTCGACTCAAGCTCGGCAACGCGCGGCTGGCGAGCGGTGACGACGCCGGCGCTGCCGAGGCTTTTCGCGACGCCCTGCGTGAGCAGATCACGCTGGCGCCGGCGCTGCTCGGGCTGGGCACCGCCCAACTGCGGCTGGGCGAGCCGGAGGCGGCGCTGAAGAGCCTGACCCCGGCCGCACCGGTGGTGAACAGCGTCGCGGCCTGGAGCCGCTTGGGGGCCGCGCGCGCGCTGGCCGGGCAGAGCGAGGCGGCGGTCGAGGCCTTCGCGCGGGCCGCTACGCTGGCGCCGAACGATCTCGACGTACGCACCAACCTGGCCCTGGCGCAGGCTCTTGCCGGCGATGCCGAGCGCGCCAGCGACGGTATTCGTCAGATCGTCGACTCGCCGCTGGCGGAGCCGCGCCACTACCGCAATGCCCTGCTGGTACTGGTGCTGGCCGGGCGCGCGGCAGCGGCCGAGCGGCTCGCGATTCCCGATATGCGTGCGACCGAACGCACGCGCCTGATCGCCCAGGCGCAACGCATCGCGGCGCTGCCCACCCCCGCGGCGCGGGCCCGTGCGCTGAAGCTGGCACAGGCGGCCGCGGGCTAAGACCCGCGGCCTGTGTGATGGCCGGTGTCGTCTAGAGGCCATCGGTGGTCGCGCTGTCGCCCATCGCCTGGCGCGCCTCGTTTTCGAGCCTGACGCGCCGCTCGTTGGCGCGCCCGCGGTTGTCGAGCCGCTGGCTGGCCGCGGCCGCCAGCGGTGCCGCCCGCGCCGGGCCCATTGCCCTGCCACGGGTCAGATCGCTCGGGTCGACCACCATCAGCTGCAGGTTGAGGTCGTTGGCGCAGCCGGGTGGCAGGGGGATCAGCCCCGCCTGATCGGGGTCGCTCTGACACAGATTCGCCAGGGTGCGCGTCGTCGTGCCCTGGCCGTCGGGCGTGGCGAGCGTCACCTCGCGATAGCCGCTGGTCCAGCTCATCGGCCCCAGCGACGACTGACAGCCGGCGAGCAGTGCCAGCGTCAGCAGCGTCGCGGCTGTCGCCGCGGGCCTGGGGATGGCCGTGAGTGTGACTGGGCGTGGGGTTGTCAGCATGGCGCGCCTCATTGCAGATAGAACCCGAACGGATCGTCGGCGCCGGCTGAGCGGGCATGCTGGGCGCGGTCGTCAGCGAGGCGCGGTGTGCTCGCTACCCGCGCCTGGTCGAGCGGCGTGCGCGGTACCGGGGCCGAGGCGGGTGCGACCAGATAGGGTGTGATCAGGATCACCAGTTCGGTCTCGTTGCGCTGGAAGCGGCGCGAGCGGAATAGCTGGCCGAGGATCGGGATGTCGCCGAGTACCGGAATGCGTTCGAGCTGGTTGGAGGCCTGACGCTGGAACAGCCCGGCAATGGCGAAGGTCTGACCGCTGCCGACCTCGACTACGGTGTCGGCGCGGCGCACCTGCAGCGAGGGCACGTCGTAGCCGGCGATCTGCACGTTCTCGCTGGCGATACTGCTCACCTCGGGACGCACCTCCATCGAGATCCGGCCGTTGGGCAGCAGCGTCGGCGTGCTCAGCAGCGAGACCCCGTACTGCTTGTACTGAATGCCGACCAGGTCGCGGTTGACCGGTACCGGGATCGGAATCTCGCCGCCGGCCAGGAAGCTCGCGGTCTGGCCCGAAACCGTGGTGATATTGGGTTCGGCCAGGATCTGCAGCAGGTTGTTCTGCTGCAGCGCCTGCAGCAGGCCATCGACACCCTCGGCGCTGGGGTTGCTGGCAATATTGCTGGTGAGCACGCCGAACGAGAACGAGCCGTTGTTGATCAGCGCATTCCAGCTGATGCCATAGCGCAGCAGCTCGTCCCGGGCGACCTCGGCGAAACGCACGCGAATATTGATCTGGGTCGCGCCGGCATAGGTGGTGCGGTCCAGGCCGGCGCCATCCGGCGCCACCGCGTCGAGGGTGGCGCGGGTCGCCATGGCGCTGTCGAGAGAGCGCTGCTGACCCTCGGCGACGAGCCGGTCGCCGGCCATGCGCAGGTGAATCTGCGCCTCGCCACCGCTGCCGCGCAGCGTCTCGCGTGCACCTTCGACAGCGTCACGCACCCGCAGGCGCAGCGAGGCCTGGCTGCGATCGTCGGCATCGAGCGCGATCAGGTTGGTATCACCGGCGCGCTTGCCGAACAGATAGATCACCCCGGGTGAGACGACCTGGACGTCGGCCACCTCGGGGTTGGCGACCAGTACCGAGGCGATTGCGTGCTCGAAGCGCAGAATACGGCCCTGGCCGGTCTCGAGATCCAGCCCCCGGTCGCCGCCATCCACCGTCACCTCACCCCGGGCCGCGTTGGACAGGCCAAGGCACAGCGCGCACAGCAGGAGCAGCGCCGCGGTGAGCCGTGCCGGATGCGCGGGCCACTGAGCCAGCGAAGAATGTCGCGTGGTCGAAGTCATGACGTCTGCCGCCACCCGCTCATGTGATATCTCCCATGGCCAAACTCCCTCGATCGGGTTGTCGTTATGTGTCATGTGTCTCGCGTCGTGCCGATGTCAATGGCGCTGGCGTGATGCTCATGGCGTCACTCTGCCCGGGCCGATGTTTCCGCCTCGCGGCGAGCACTCGGCTTGGCCAGGCGAATCTGGGCGATGGCCTGCAGCTGGAACTCCGGGGCGATCTCCTGCCAGGCGACCACCGCCAGCCCCAGCTCCTGCTGCCTGACCCACTGCTGCAGCGTCGCGCGCACCTC
>JNVT01000088.1 GCA_000737985.1 Gammaproteobacteria bacterium MFB021
CTGAAGTGCAGCATGAGTGCCAGGGGCAACTGCTACGACAATGCCTGTGCCGAGAGCTTCTTCCATAGCCTCAAGGTCGAGGCGATCCATGGCGAGCGATTCGAGACCCGGGACGCCATGCGGCGGCACGTGTTCGAGTATATCGAGATGGACTACAACCGGCAGCGTCGGCACAGTGCGATTGGGATGATCAGCCCGGAGGCCTTCGAGGCCCGAATGATCGCTTAGATCGGTGTCCACGATTGCTGGGTAAGATCACATATCCGTTCTGCGCGTGAGGCTACATACCCAGCGACAACTACTCACCAACCCCAGCAGCTCAGTTAATCAATGCCGAGCCAATTCGCTTCATCGCTCCGTAAGCCCATACCAACGCAACTCATGTGTCATTGGGGTACCGATACCGACCGGGCTCCAGCCCCAACTTCTGCAACCGATAGGCCAGCTTGGCGCGGGTGATGCCCAGGTCGCGGGCGGCCTGGGAGACGTTGCCTTCGGCGTTGCCGAGTACGCGTTCGAGCATCTGCCTTTCCCGCTCGGTCACGGTGTCTTCGGTGTGGCTCGCGGTATGGGTTTCCATCGTGCGGGATAGTGAGACCTCTTCGGGCTCGGCGGTCTCGAGATCGCCCGCGGCGTTGATTCTGAGCTTGGCGCCGGGGCTGGAGGAGAAGCCGGCGTCCTCGAACAGATGAAAGGCGTCGATCGGCCCGCCGTCCAGGGCGTTGATCACGCCGCGCTCCACCAGGTTCTGCAGTTCGCGCACATTGCCGGGGTAGTCGTAGGCCAGCAGGGCATCGGAGGCTTTGCGTGTCAGCCCGGTGATCGATTTTCGGTAGCGCTCTGCGTAGTGGCGCGAGAAGTGCTCGACCAGCAGCGGAATATCGTCGCGTCGCTCCCGTAGTGGCGGCAGCCGGATCGGAAAGACGTTGAGACGGTAGTAGAGGTCCTCGCGGAAGCGCCCGGCCTGCACCTCCTGGAACAGATCCTTGTTGGCGGCGGCGACGATACGCACGTCGACCCGGATCGGCTGGCTGCCACCGACCCGCTCGATCTCGCCATCCTGCAGCGTGCGCAGCAGCTTGCCCTGGGCTTCCAGGCTCAGCGAGGGGATCTCGTCGAGAAACAGAGTGCCGCCGTCGGCGCGTTCGAAACGTCCGGGGCGGCTGCGCTCGGCGCCGGTGAAGGCGCCTTTCTCCACGCCGAACAGCTCGGCTTCGATCAGCGTATCGGGTATCGCCGCGCAGTTGAGCGCGACGAAGGGACCTTCGGCCAGCAGGCTGCTGCGGTGCAGCGCATTGGCGAAGAGGTCCTTGCCGACCCCCGATTCACCGTTGAGCAGCACCGTGGCCGGCGTAGGGGCGACCCGCTCGATCTTCTGCAGGGCGATGCTGACCGCAGCGGAGACCCCCACGATTCGCTGAGCGCTGCTTGCATGAGGCTCGATTCCGGTGGCGTCGATGCCTGTGGCGCCGGCGTTCGTGGCGTCGGTTCTGTTGGCGTCATGACGTGGCGAGGCAGACGTCGCGACGGGTTGCCGACGCGTGGTGCGCCCTTGTGCCGTGGCGGGTGAAAGCCGCTGGCGGTCGAGCTGCAGCCAGTCGAGGTCGTCGTCCGCTTCCATGCGCTCGCTGGTCGTTTCGCCCACGATCCGGCAGTGCGCGGCGCCGCAGCCGGCGCATTCGATTTCGCGATAGATCACGCGCTTGCCGTAGAAGGCGCTGGCATAGCCGCTGGCGTAGCCGAGCTGCATCCAGCACACCGGTTCGGGGGAGAGTCCGTGGGCCTTGAGATGCTCGGCGGCTTCGACGGAGTCGTGCCACAGGAACTCGGCATCGAAGGTGCCGTTGGGGATGTCATGATCGCGGCGGATGGTCTCGACCTTCACCATGCCCATCACCGCATGTATACGCTCACCGGCACTCAAGACGCTGGCATCGTCGCTGTCCGGCCAGTGCTTGCGCACGAAGGCAGCATCCGAGGCGCCGGCCGAGAAGCCGACGCGCATCAGCAGGTCGCGCGCATCCGCGGGCCCCAGGGTTTCGATCAGCTCGCGTCGCAGGGCGCCGAACGAGTGGGCGCCGAACAGCAGCATGCGGCGGGTATCGAACCAGATCCGCCCGTCGTTGGGCGTGAACCGCAGGCTTTCGGTCAGATCGTGCAGCGTCGGCGGGTCTCCAGCATGCAGCGCATCTTTTATAGATCTTGCTTGATCAGCCTTCGCCGTTATTTCCGATAGACGCAGTTTTCCAGGCATGGATTTACCCTACCAAAGTCGCAGAAAAAAGGGCGCCATTTCCGCTTTTTATCTGTCGTTTTTTATAAAAATTATGAATTTTATCAATTTTAATAAAACACGATCCCTCTTGCCGTTATCCCTTGGTCTTCCGGGTGAATGACTTTTTGCTGGTTTGGCGGTGTCTTAGCCGCCTTGCTTAGACATAGGTCTACGCCTACACGCCGATGGCATGTGGCTTGCTCCGTATTGATGGGAAGCAGACCGATTCCATCCAAGAGGAGAAAGACCATGTCCAATGCACCGGCCAGTACGGCTTATCGCATCGTCGAGGTGCCAGAGCCGATGAAGGCAATGCAGGATCGATTCGGGCGCGAGGGGAGCTATGTCGGGCTCTCGGAGGCGGAAAGCCCGTGGGTTCCCTTTGGCGATAACGCCGCCATACGCCATCTCGCTTTCGATGTTCGCAACAACGTCTACTGCAATATCCTGTGGATCAAGGGCCCGGGCGTGATCGGTACGCACCGTCACCGTGGCATGGTCTGGGCAGTGGGGATGGAGGGGACTTTCCGCTATCTGGAGTACGACTGGGTCTGCGGCCCCGGCGAATTCATCACCGAAATGCCCGGCCAGGCGCATACCCTGGTGACCGACGAACCGAACGGCATGAAGGCGCTATTCTGGATGCAGGGCGCCAACGAGTTCTTCGACGAAAATGGCGAGTGGGCAGAAACCCTGGACGTTTTCTGGTTCATCAATCACTACGTGACTCACTGCGAAGCCCACGGCATTCCCATCAACGAACAGCTGTTTCTGTGAGGGAATGCCCATGCATGTTTTCGAGCAGTTCAGCGTCGAGGGGAGTTCGGCACTGGTCACGGGGGGCGCCTCGGGTCTGGGGCTGGCCTATGTCGAGGTGCTGGCGGAGAACGGCGCCAGCGTCACTCTGACGGATATCGATATCGACGCCGCCGAGCGTGAAGCGGCGCGGCTGAGAGAGCAGGGTTTCGCGGTGCAAGCGCAGGCCCTCGATGTGGCGGACCGGGCGCAAATGGCCCAGGCCTTCGAGGCGCATGTCGACCGTCATGCGGGGCTGGATATCGTCTTCGCCAATGCGGGGATCGACCCCGGCGCCGGGTTCTGGAACCCGGGCGGCTGGCGCAACGAAGAAGGGCAGGTCGATACCCTCGATCCCGAGCGCTGGGACCGCACGATCGCGATCAATCTGACCGGCACCTTCAATACCCTGCGCCTGGCGGCTTCCTATATGAAGCCCCAGCGCCGCGGTGCCATCGTGGTCACCTCGTCGAATGCCGCCATCATCACCGAGCCGGTGGTGGGGCTGCCGTACATGCCGGCCAAGGCCGGTGTGTCCCACATGGTGCGTCAGTTGGCGCTGGAACTCGCCGAGTTCGGCATTCGCGTCAACACCATCGCGCCGGGTGGTTTCGTCACCAATATCGGCGGCGGCTGGCTGAAGGATCCGGACGTGCGCCGGAGCTGGGATGCCAAGGTGCCGCTGGGGCAGCTGGCGGAGCCTGAGCAGATCAAGGCGCTCGCGCTCTATCTGGCCTCGGATGCATCCGCCTACATGACCGGCGCGCAGCTGGTCATCGATGGCGGAACCTCGCTGGGGAGGGTCGGCTGATGCGTGCTGCCGTCTTCAACGAATTGCATCGGCCGCTGGAGGTACGCGAGCTTCCCGACCCCACGCCGGGGGCTGATGAGGTGGTCGTCCAGGTAGAGCGCTGCGGCATCTGTGGCTCTGACCTGCACATGACCGAAGATGCCGTGTTCGGCCTGTGCCCCGGCGATGTGCTGGGTCATGAGTACGCCGGTGAGATCGTCGCCTGCGGCAAGGAGGTGACGAGTCTGCGTCCGGGGCAGCGGGTCTCGGTAATGCCGTTTCGTAGCTGCGGGCGCTGTCTCTCCTGCCTCTCCGGGGAGCCGGCCTGGTGTCGGCAGATGGTGCTCGAGGGCGGCGGTTACGGCGAGTACGCGGCCACCGCCGCGCGCCAGTGCATCCCGCTGCCCGAGGGCGTGAGCACGCGTGACGGGGCGATCGTCGAGCCGCTGGCGGTGGCGCTCCACGGGGTCCAGCTCTCCGGCCTGCGACCCGGTGACCGCGTGCTGATTCTCGGCGCCGGCCCTATCGGCCTGGCGGTGGCGTTCTGGGCGCGCCGCTTCGGCGCCAGGCAGGTGGTGGTCCAGGATATTGCCCGCTATCAGGAGGCGCGGGCCGGTGACATGGGTGCCACCGGCTTCGTCTGTGCGCCGGATGACCCGGTGGCCGCAGCGACACGCCAGCTCGGTGGCGAGGCGGATATCGTCTTCGAGTGTGCCGGCGTGCCGGGTCTGATTGCCCAGGCCATCGAGCAGGTCAGGCCCCACGGCACCATCCTGCTCCTCGGCCTGTGCACGCGGCCGGATGCGTTCGTGCCCTTCGCCGCCCTCTCGAAGGAGATACGCCTGCAGACCGCGGCCTTCTTCTCTCGACGCGAATACGAAAGTGCTCTGGATGTGCTCGATGCCGGCGCGGTAGAACCGCGCCATTTGATTACCGACATGGTGCCGCTCGCCAACGTGCCAGCGGTATTCGAGGCCCTCAAAAGCCGCACTCGCCAATGCAAGGTGCTCATCAGCCATGAACAACAACAACTCTGATGTAACAGCCAACGCCGCAGCCGACATGACAACTGATTCCACAGCCGACGTGACAGCCGACGTCACACCCAAGGCGCGCCGCAGTTCACGCTATCAGATCCTTCTGGTGGCACTGCTGAGTTTGAACTTCGGTATCGTCTTTTTCGACAGGAATGCGCTCAATTTCCTGATGCCTTTCGTCCAGCCCGACCTCGGGCTGTCGAATACGGAAATCGGCCTGACCGCCTCCGCGCTCTCGATCACCTGGGCCATTTCCGGGCTGATCTTCGGCGCGATATCGGATCGCAGCGGGCGGCGCAAGATCTTTCTGGTGATCGCCACGCTCATCTTCTCGCTCTGCTCCTTTCTGACCGGCCTTGCCACCTCCTTTCTGCTGCTGCTCGGTGCGCGGCTGCTCATGGGGATTGCCGAAGGGCCCATCCTGCCGATCTCGCAGACGGTGACAGCGATAGAAGTCGCGCCCAAGCGTCGTGGTGTGGCCATGGGGGTAATGCAGAACTTCGGCTCCAACCTGCTCGGCTCCTTCGCCGCGCCGGTGGTGCTGGTCGCCGTCGCCACGGCTTTCGGCTGGCGTGAGGCGTTCTTTCTCGCCGGGGTGCCCGGGCTACTCGCCGCCGGGCTGATCTGGTGGCTGATGCGCGAACCCGGCACGGCATCGGTGCCGGCCACCGTGGCCGAACAGCCGGCGCCACGCCGGCCGAGTATCCGCGAGATGCTCGCCCATCGGAACATGCTCATCTGCTCGCTGATGGCGATCCTGCTGATCGGTTACCTGGTGGTCTGCTGGTCCTTCATGCCGATCTATCTCACCAGCGTGCGCGGTTACTCGCCGCAGGAGATGGGCTGGCTGATGGGGGTGCTGGGGATCTCGGCGGCCGTGGGGAGTTTCGTGGTCAGCGGGATTTCCGACCGGATCGGACGCAAGCCGGTGATGATCATCACGCCGTTCATGGGGCTGATCTTGACCCTGGGCGCGATGTACTTCCAGGGCAGTGCGGTGATTCTGGCCATTCTCTTCTTCTTCGGCTGGTCGCTGAACGGCATCTTCCCGCTGTTCATGGCCATCGTCCCCTCCGAGACGGTAGACCCGCGCTATATCGCCACCGCTCTCGGGTTCGTCTGTGGCGTCGGTGAAGTGCTGGGGGGCGGCATCCTGCCCACGGTGGCCGGGGCAGCGGCGGATCTCGCCGGGCATGCGGCGCCGCTGTGGCTGATGAGCGTCATCTGCGTGGTGGCCGGTTTTCTCGCCATGGGGCTCGAGGAGACGGCGCCGGTGGTGGTTGCCAGGCGGTCACAGGCTGCACTCGCCTAAGGCGTATCCAAAGCCTGAGTCATATCCAAAGCCTGAGACATATCCAAAGCCTGAGACATATCTAGAACCTAGGGCATGTCTCAAACCTGAGCTGTATTCGAAAAAAGCGGCATTCGTCATTCCTGCGCTCAGCGCAACTCAATCGATGATAAGGATAATAATAATGTCCTCACGTTATGCACGTCTTCACGCCAAATACCTGCGCGGCTTCAACGTTCGGCCCGCGTCTCTATCCCGCATGATCACGCTGGCCAAGCCGATGCTCTCGGCAGCCGTGATCATGGCTTTCTCGCTCAACGCCTGGGCTCAGACGTCAGAAGTCTCGGCGCGGCTCGACGATAATCAGAAGATGCCACGTTACACCCAAGGTAAGCCCCTGTTCGCGGATATGGGCAGCGGGCTGGAAGCTGCCGGCATCACACCGCATCTCTCACTCTGGTCGCTGTGGGTCGGCAACCCGTCGACCGGCCCCAGGCAGGGGAGCCACGCCATCACCAACGATATCTTCGCGGGCGCCGACTTCGACCTGCAGAAGATGCTGAACATTCCCGATGCGACCTTCCATCTGGAATATACCTTCTTCCCCGGCAACCATAACGTCGGGCAGCCGACGCCGCCTGCCTATGCGGGGGCGGCGGGGAGCTACTTTGGTGGGTCGCCGGCGCGCAACGATATTTCCAGCGGCTATCTCTCCGAATTCTCCTATGAGCAGAACTACTTCGGCGGGCGCTTGAAAGCCGTGCTGGGCCGCACCAATGCCCGGCGCTACTTCTTCGAGAACAACTGCTCCAGTGTCGTGGCCTGCAACGACCCCATCTGGGACTTCGCGACCGGCTCACTGCCGCCACCCTACGCTTCCTGGGGCGCCTTCGGGCAGCTTCAGCTCGGCAATCACAAGAGCCTGAAGCTGGGTGTGTTCGAATCCGACCCGCAGCAGTATCTGGACAAGGGGCACGGCTTCGACTGGAACCCCTCGGATTCGGCCGGGGAGAGCATTCTGGCCGCGATAGGGCATGAGACGACCTTCGCGGATGAGGCGTATCCCGGCCGCTATGAGCTGATCGGCTTCTACAACACCAGTGATCAGTACGACCCGCGCAGCGGTGAGCGCGATGGCAGTGGCACCGCCGGCGCCATGTTCAAGTTCCGCCAGGCGGTCTGGCGCCCGGACGGCGGCAGGGGCGGCATCGCAGATCCCCAGGCGCTGCTGGTGTTCGGGTCGGTGGAGGCGGCGCCCGGTGACAACCAACCCTACCAGGCGTTCATCGAGACCGGCCTTACCTACTTGAAGCCCTTCGACAGGTCGGCCGACATGGCCAACATCAAGGCGAGCTACGCCCGCCTGGGCAGCCGCCAGATCGAGGCGCAGCGCGATGCCCGGGTGGCCAATGGCGGCACTGACGAGCGGGGTTCCCGAGACGTGTTCCGCATCGAGACGAATTACCATCTCGGCCTGCCGGCTTGCATGTTCCTCGAGCCGTCGGTGCAGTACGTCATCAACCCCAGCAACTTCTTCAATCCGGCAGCCCCGCGTCTCAACGATGATGGAGTCGTCGTGGCACTGCAGTTCGGCATCGATCTGGGCAAGGCCATGGGGCTGAGTGCAGCCGATTGAGTCATAACAGGTGCCGGCTCGGCGCCGTGTCGGCGTGCTCGAGAATGTCGAAATGGTCGCACCCCGGCATCAGGGTGACCGTCGCCGGCACGCCGTCGCGTTCGGCCTGGGCCGCGAGCGCTTCGCCCTGGCGCTGAAATACCGGTGGGTCCTGCTCGCCGTGGATCAGATCCAGCGGGGGCAGCCCGGCCAGTGACTGGCACAGCGGGCTCAGGCGGCGGGCGCGGGCTTGGTCCAGGTCGAGCGGCTGGGCGATCGAGGTGCCGAGCAGCGGGCGCAGATCATAGACGCCGCTGATCAGCCACAGCGCTTCGATCGCTTTCGCGCACTCGGGGGCGAGGCAGCTCATCAGCGCCAGATGGGCGCCGGCGCTGTGGCCGCCGAGGCGCACGCGGCCGCTCAGGCCGAGCGCTTCGCACCGCTCGAGCAGGTAGCGCACGCCCCGGGTGCTCTCGGCGATCAGTGTCTCCAGCGTGGCCGCGGGGGCCAGCGGGTAGTTCAGCGAAGCGAAGGCCCAGCCGCGCGCCAGCCAGCTCTTTGCCATGAAGTCGGTGGCGGTGGCGTCCAGCGCCTTCCAGTAGCCGCCGTGGAGAAAGATCATCAGCGGCAAGGGGCCATCGCCCGCCGGCCGGTGAAGATGCAGCCAGGCGTGGTCGGCGTCGCCATAGGCGAGTCTTTGCGGTGGGTGCGCTTCACGCAGCGTGCGGCCCAGCTCGGCCTGATGGGCCAGGGTACCTTCGGCATCCCGCGCCCAGCGGCGTGGCGAGTGGGCGTATTCGCGGTCTTCGAGACTCTGGGTGTCGGGCATCAGGTCACCTCCGTACGGGTCTGAAAGCGTGGGTCGCGGTACTCGGCGCTTTCCAACACTTCGCGGAACTGCTCAGCAGCGTGCCAGACATCGACATGGCTGAGATAGAGCGGGGTAAAGCCGAAGCGCATTAGCCCCGGTTCGCGGTAGTCACCGATCACGCCGCGCGCGATCAGCGCCTGGACGATGGCGTAGCCGTGCTCGCGCTGGACCAGACCGACCTGGCTGCCGCGCTGTCCCGGGGGTGGGGTTATATCCTCGATGCCATGGGGTGCGAACAGATCTTCGAGGCAGGCGCGGAAGAGGTCGGCCAGCGCCAGGCTCTTGGCGCGCAGCGCGCTCATGTCCACCCGCTGCCATAGTCTTAGCGAGGCTTCGAGCGGGGCGTAGGCCAGCGCCGAATGGGTGCCGGTGCGAAAACGCGTCATCCCCGCGGCGGGGGCGTAGTCGGCCTCGAAAGCGAAGGGTTGGGCATGACCATGCCAGCCCGAGAGCGGCTGCCATGCCGCCCGCTGGCAATCGCCGCGGACATAGAGGAAACCGGGTGCCCCCGGGCCGCCGTTGAGATACTTGTAGGTGCAGCCGACCGCATAGCGCACGTCGCTGCCGGCGAGATCGACCGCCAACGCGCCCGCCGAGTGGGCCAAGTCCCAGATCACCTCGGCGCCGCTGGCATGAACACGGCGAGTGGTCTCGGCCATGTCACGCAGTTGGCCGGTGCGATAGTTGACCTGGCTCAGTACCACGACTGCCACCTGATCATCCAGATGCGACTCCAGCGGCACGCCCTCGGGCAGGAAGCGATGGGTGAAACCGGCGCTATGGCAAAAGCCCTCGGCGATATAGCCGTCGGCAGGGAAGTTGCCGCCTTCGCTGAGGATGACCGTTCGAGCTCGACCCTGGCCCTCGGTGATATAGCCGAGCAGCTTGTAGAGATTAAGGGTGATGCTGTCGCTGACCAGCACCTCTCCCGCGCGGGCGCCGATCAGCGGGGCCAGCAACTCACCTAGGCGCTCGGGGGCATCGAACCAGCCCTGGTTCCAGCCGCCGACCAGCGCATCGCGCCACTGATCCCGTGTCGCATCCAGCGCGTCGCGGGCGGCCCGCGGCTGTGCCCCCAGCGAGTTCCCATCCAGATAGAGCACACCCTCGGGCAGGGCGAAGTGAGCCTTGAAGTCCGCGAGCGTATCCTGGCTGTCCAGGTCGCTGGCATCGGTGAGCGTTGGGCGCATCGGCATCTCCAGCCATGTTGAAGAGAGTTCATGCCATAGCGTAAGCCTAACGTGGTGCTACCGGGGCATGTTCTCTTGCCTCTTTTCGCAAGGCAGGGGCGCAGAAACACTGCTTTTCTACGCGGGTGGTAGCCGCATTGCGCGCAGCATGCAGAGTGAGGAAACGTGCAAGAAACAAAAAAATCCCGGCTGACGCAGACCCAAAGGTGAGCATCCAAGCCGGGTAAAAAGAGGGGCCTATTGCTACCCATCACGAATGAGGGGAAATAGGAGACACGTGACTTCTTGGCCAAGTCACAGTCTCAGGATGGCGCAATCCTTGAGTATTAGTAAGGGCTAAATTGAAGACTTTTGTAAGCGCTACGTAGCGGACGGAATCCGCTACAAAAAAGACCCGATAAGGGCGACGGGGTTGTCCGTGCGACCAGTCGGGTCGAGGCGGTCGCAGGGAGCAACCCAAATTATGGGGCCGGGTCTTTCTCGGCCCCGCATGGCGGCCTCCGGCGGGGCTTTATTGGGTGCACCGCCCAAGGCCGCCGTGTATCTCTGCGGCTTCCTGGACTTATCGGCCGTGGCCTGCGGGAGTTGAGGCGTCGAGCCCCTTTTTTTGCTCGTGGCGCCGAGGGTGGGAGAGAAGCTGACGGGTGGGAGGCGGCTCGCCAGGGATGGCGAGCATACAAAATAGCTGGGAGCGGTTTTGAACGTCGCGCAGCGACGGCCCGAAGGGTGCTCGCCAGGGATGGCGAGCATACAAAATAGCCGGGAGCGGTTTTGAACGTCGCGCAGCGACGGCCCGCAGGGTGCTCGCCAGGGATGGCGAGCATAAAAAACGCCCGGGAGCAGGAGTTGCCTGCAGCCGGGCAGAAAGATCGCGAGATCGCGACCATGAACCTGGTAGGGCGACGGTCACGAGCGTATCGAAATACGACAAAAGTGTAAGCCGTGAATGCCGCGCCGCGTGTATTGCAATTTACTCAATAATGAAGAGCGTAAATGAGCGAAAAACACACTCAAACACCCGTTTATTGACGCAAGGCTAACAGTGTTTTCACGGAAAGAAAAAAAGAATATCGATGCTTGTTTAGTCGGTCACAAGAAAAGCTCACGGCCGCCTCTTGGGGCGGCCGTATCGACATGTCGAGTGGGTAGGCGTCAGCGCAGCTGGCTATCCTTGCTGCCGCGGCGGTTGTACCCGGACTGGTGGGTATGGCGCTTGTCGGCTTCGGCCTGACACGCCACGCAGAGCCTGACGCCGGGCACGGCGTCGCGTCGCGCCTGGGGGATCGGTTCTTCGCATTCTTCGCAGTGGGTCAGGCTCGGACCGTGCCGTTCGAGTCGCCTGCGTACCTCGTCGATGCCGTCGTTCACGGTACTATCGATCTGATCCTGTACCGCGCCGTCGTGTGCCCAGCCTCCGGCCATGATAGTGCTCCTCTCTCGCGACCCGCTGCTGTCTTGCCGGCCCGTTGCCGATCCGTCTCATCACAAGATGGCGTCGAATCGCCCCGACGACAAGCCCGCGGGTGGGTCATGGTGGCGAGATCAGACCGACTGGGTGCCGGCCGGCCGGGCGTGCTCCCGCGGCGGCTCGTGCACGCAGAGTACGCGGCAGGGGGCGAGATGGGTCACCTTGTGCGAGACGCTGCCCATCATCAGCCCCTGTAGCTGGCCGAGGCCGCGGCTGCCCATGACGATGGCGTCGACGCCCAGGCGCTCGGCCACGGCGACGATCACCCGGCTCGGGTAGCCTTGCTCGATCAGCAGGTCGAACTCGCCGTTATAGCCGGGGAAGGAGGGCAGGGTATCGAGGGCGGCGTCGAGTATCGCGCGCCCCTCGCGCTGCGCGGTCTCCACCGAGGCGGCCTTGAGCGCCGCCTCGACGCTGATCAACTCTCCCTGATGCAGCGGCGGAAAAGGTTCGCGCACGTTGAGCAGATGCAGCTTGCCCTGGACCGGCGCGGCCAGCTGGCAGGCGACGTTCAGCGCGATATGGGAATCCGGCGATCCATCGATGGGAATCAGCAGTGACTTGAACATGACGACCTCCTGGCAGGCCCGATCGGCTCGGGCGGGGGCAGGTCCGGCGCCGTGGATCGGCTGCCGCGACCGCATCCGCTAAAGCCACGATAGGCCAGGCGGGCGCACCCGCCCAGTGTGCGATTGTCGCACCCGTGAGCGCAGGCCGGAGAGACAATGGTACGTGGCGCTACGGGTCAATGGTCGGCGGGCACGCCGACGGCGCTCAGGTCCATCGAGGCAAGAGATCAGGCGCCCCCCTGATGGCGGGCAGCATCGACCTCATCGAGCCAGCCCCGGGGGCCGATACTGTCGATCACCCGCAGATGCTCGCCGCTGCCTTGCGCACTGAGCGGCGCATCGGTGGCCACCAGTACGCTGCCGGGCACCAGCAGCGGCAGCAAGCGTGCCTTGAAGGCGTCCGGCAGGCTGACCTGATTGGCCACGCTGGCGGGGACGCGCTGGCCGGCGTACTGCTCGGCGCCGGGCACGCCGATCGCGATCCAGCTCGGCATCGCGGACGCGGTGTTCGCGGCGGTCGCAGTCGAGGGCGCTGTGCTGTTCGACACGCCGGTCGTGGCGCCCTCGACGATATAGGCGCGGGTGCCGCCGCGCTCGTCGGGGCGGGCCAGCTCGACCCGTGAACGCCCGATCTCGATGCCGTTGCGATAGACCACCAGCAGCCGGTCACTGCGGCTCAGGATCATCGAGATCGGCCCCTCGCTGGGGGGCGAGAGTGCCCACGCCCAGGGCTGGCCGTTGGCCAGCGGCGGGCTGTCGATATCGGCGCCGGTATGCGGGTCGATGGGGCTGGCGGGGCCGGGGTGGACCAGCGCTACCGGCGCCTCGCCGTCCTTGGCCACCACCACCGTCATGCCCAGATTGGAGGCATCGAACAGGTGGCGGGCGAAGGCGCTCGGCAGGTGCACGCAGCCGTGGGATTCGGGGTAGCCCGGCAGGCCGCCGGCGTGCAGCGCGATACCGTCCCAGGTCAGCCGCTGCTGGAAGGGCATCGGCGCATCGTTGTAGAGGTTGGAGCGATGGTCGCGGTCCTTCTGCAGTACCGTGAACACGCCGGTGGGCGTCTCATAGCCGGGGCGGCCGCTGCTGATCGTGCTCACCCCGATCAGCACGCCGTTACGATAGACGTAGGCGCGCTGCTCGGTGAGACTCACCACCACCGCCATGGGGCCGCCACGGGCATCATCGCCGCCCCAGATCCAGGCCCCCGGCGCCAGAGTGTCCAGTGGGGTATCCACCGGGCTCGACTGGCGCTCACCCCAGAAGGGCGCGGCCAGGCTGGGCAGGGGCAGTGCGAGCAGGGCGACCAGCAGCCCGGCGCTGATCCTGCGCGGTAGCGCTGTGGCGCTCCGGTACCTTCCCATGTCGTGACTCCCACACCAGTGACGGGTGACTCAGGCTCCGATCTTCACTCTGCTACGTCAGCGCGCGCCTCGCAACTCGGGCGAGACGGTGCCCGCTCAGCGTGAACCGATCAAACGCTCGCGGCTTTCGCTGCGGGCCACCCGGGCCTGGCCGCAGCGGGTCAGAGCGGCATGCAGCAGCCAGTCGCGCTGGGGGTAGTAGGCGAAAGCGAACTGGCCCTGCTTGAACGCGTCGAATTCGCCGCCGGCGACGGCGGCACACAGCGCCGGGCAGCCCCAGCTGCGGCCCAGGCGGCCCTGGGCGGCGTCGCGGGTCGGGTCCACATAGCTGGCGCCGTGCATCACGATCGCGCGGCTCATGGCGGCGTCGTTGAAGCCGGGCTCGAGCCCGTCCAGGCGCAGCGAGTAGCCGTTCTTGCCCTGATAGGTGTGGCGGGTGACGAACAGGCCGAGGCTGGAGGCGTGGGAGCCATCACGGTTGGAGAAGTGCGCGGGGACATCGCCGCCGGAACCCTGGCCGTGCGCCACCACCTCGCGATAGAGCAGGCGCCGGTGGGCCAGATCGAACACCCACAGCCGTGGCTCGAGAGACGAGCGGCTGTAGTCGATCACCGCCAGCCGCGCGGCGTCCTCGGCGACCCCATGGTGCTGGGCGCACTGCATGGTGGCGAGCCCCAGCGCCAGCACCTCGGGGTCGGCATCCGGGGCCAGGCGCGCGAGCGTCTCGGCGGAGAGCTGGGGCACGGCGGCGGCGCGGGCCAGCAGGTCGGGCGCCGGCGCCGCGAGGGCAATGGGAGCACAGGGCAGCAGCGCCAGCAGCAGGACGGTCAGCGAGATTTTCATCGGCGGGGAGCGTGGGCGGTCGCGGAAAGCGCCAGCATGCGCGAGAAGGGGCGATCAGACAAGCCGGCCGCGGCGCTCTGCGTGGCCTGGCTGCCACTAAAGTCTAGCTGCTTTCATTTAGTTACCTAAGTACATTGAGCCCCGACCGGGCTGTGGCCTGCATTGGGCTGCGCATGTCTCCCGCCTGACGCCCACAAGGCGTTCTTTCCGTACCAGGGGCCATACATGATCACATTCATCGCATCGATCCTGCTATTGATAGCGGGCTACTTCACCTATGGGAAATTCGTGGAGCGGGTCTTCGTCGCTGACCGCAAGCGGCGCACGCCGGCCTTCACCATGCGTGACAACATCGACTACGTGCCGATGAACACCACGCGCAACTCGCTGATTCAGCTGCTCAACATCGCCGGGGTGGGGCCGATCTTCGGGCCCATCCTGGGGGCGCTCTATGGGCCGGTCGCCTTCGTCTGGATCGTCATCGGCTGTATCTTCGCCGGTGCCGTCCACGACTATCTCACCGGGATGATCTCGATCCGCAACCACGGCGCGCACCTGCCGCAGCTGGCGGGCAAGTTCCTGGGCAAGGCGATGAAGCACGTGGTCAACGGCTTCGCCATCCTGCTGCTGCTGCTGGTGGGCACGGTCTTCGTCACCTCGCCGGCGGCGCTGCTGGCCAACATGACGCCGCTGTCGATCACCCTGATCACCATGGTGATCTTCGCCTACTATCTGCTGGCGACGCTGCTGCCGATCGACAAGATCATCGGTCGCATCTATCCCTACTTCGGCGCGCTGTTGCTGTTCAGCGCCCTGGGTATCGGCCTGGGCATGATCTTCACCGGCGCGCCGATTCCGGAGCTGTCGTTCGAGAACATGCATCCGCAGCATGCCCCGATCTTCCCGCTGCTGTTCCTGACCATCTCCTGCGGTGCGCTCTCCGGCTTCCACGCCACCCAGACTCCGATCATTTCGCGTACCACCGAGAACGAAGGCAGCGGGCGCAAGATCTTCTACGGCATGATGATCACCGAAGGGGTCATCGCCATGATCTGGGCCGCCGCCGCGATGAGCCTGTTCCACGGTGACCAGACCCTATCCGACGTGCTCGCCGCCGGCGGCCCTGCGGCCGTGGTCAGCCAGGTCTCCACCACCATGCTCGGCGCTGTCGGTGGCACCCTAGCGGTGCTCGGGGTCATCGTACTGCCGATCACCTCCGGCGACACCGCCTTCCGCAGCGCGCGCATGATCATCGCCGACTATCTCAAGATCGATCAGCGCCCGCTGGTGCGCCGCCTGCTGATCGCCGCGCCGCTGTTCGTGCTCTCTTACGCGCTGACCCATATCGACTTCACTCTGCTGTGGCGCTACTTCTCCTGGGCCAACCAGACCACCGCGGTGATCGCGCTGTGGGTCGCCACCATGTACCTGGTGCTGTCGCGCAAGCCGTATCTGATCACGCTGATCCCGGCGCTGTTCATGACCATGGCCACCTTCACCTATCTGGCCTACGCGCCGATCGGTTTCGGCCTGACGCTGCAGGTGAGCTACGTGGTCGCGGCGATCGGTACGCTGATCTGCGTGGCGCTGTTCATGAAGCGTGTGCGCCGGCTGAGCGGCGGCATCTTCGCCGTCGACGAGCCGGAGACGCCGCGTCGCCAGGCCAACGGTCAGCTCGGCGAGCTGGCGACCGACTGAGCCGAGGCGCGGCCCAGCCGGGCCGCGCCTGGCGCCTTCGTGCCAGAGCTGGCGAGACAGGCGCTCGAACGCGGGAAACGCAGACGAGCGTGACACAGAAAAACGGGCCCGTGCCATTGGCACGGGCCCGTTGCTATGGGCAAGGCTGAATCCCGAGAGGCCGGCTTGAATGAGCGTGGCCGGTCGGCCCGGAGGTGAGAGCGCCGGCAGCAGGGCTGCCGGCGCGCGCCTCAGGAGGCCTTGTAGAGCTTGTCCAGCGCGGCGTTGAGGGTCTGGCTCGGGCGCATCGCCTGGCTCGCCAGTTCGCGGCTGGGGTTGTAGTAGCCCTTGATGTCGACCGGACGCCCCTGGACTGCGTTGAGCTCGTCGACGATGGTCTTCTCGCTCTCTTCCAGGGTCTTGGCGATCTCGGCGAACAGCGACTTCAGCTCGGCGTCTTCGCTCTGGGCGGCGAGCTGCTTGGCCCAGTAGAGCGCCAGGTAGAAGTGGCTGCCACGGTTGTCGAGCTCGCCGACCTTGCGCTTGGGCGACTTGTCGGCGTCGAGGAACTCACCGTTGGCCTTGTCCAGGGTCGCGGAGAGCACCTTGGCGCGGGCGTTGTCGAAGGTGTTGCCGAGATGCTCGAGCGACGCCGCCAGGGCCAGGAACTCGCCCAGCGAATCCCAGCGCAGGTGGTTCTCTTCGAGGAACTGCTGCACGTGCTTGGGCGCGGAACCGCCGGCGCCGGTCTCGAACAGGCCGCCGCCGTTCATCAGCGGGACCACCGAGAGCATCTTGGCGCTGGTGCCCAGCTCCATGATCGGGAACAGGTCGGTGAGGTAGTCGCGCAGCACGTTACCGGTGACGGAGATGGTGTCTTCGCCCTTGCGGATGCGTTCCAGCGAGACTTTCATCGCCTCGACCGGGCTGAGGATACGGATATCCAGACCGCTGGTGTCGTGCTCCTTGAGGTAGGTCTCGACCTTCTCGATCAGGCGTGCGTCGTGCGCACGGTTGGCGTCGAGCCAGAAGATCGCCGGGGTGTCGCTGGCGCGCGCGCGGGTGACCGCGAGCTTGACCCAGTCCTTGATCGGCGCGTCCTTGGCCTGGCACATGCGCCAGATGTCGCCGGTTTCGACGTCGTGGCTGAACAGGGTATGGCCGTGCTCGTCGGTGACCACCACGGTGCCGTCGGCGGGGATTTGGAAGGTCTTGTCGTGGGAGCCGTACTCCTCGGCCTTCTGCGCCATCAGGCCCACGTTGGGCACGCTGCCCATGGTGGTCGGATCGAAGGCGCCGTGCTGCTTGCAGTCCTCGATCACGGTCTGGTAGATGGTGGCGTAGCAGCGGTCCGGGATCACCGCCTTGGCGTCGTGCAGGGCGTCATCGGTGCCCCACATCTTGCCCGAGTCGCGGATCATAGCAGGCATCGAGGCGTCGATAATCACATCGGAGGGCACGTGCAGGTTGGTGATGCCCTTGTGCGAGTTGACCATCGCCAGCGACGGACGCTCCTGGTAGAGCGCGTCGATGTCGGCCTTGATCGCGTCCTGCTGCTCGCTCGGCAGCTTCTCGATCGCGCTGTAGAGATCGCCGATGCCGCTGTTGGGGTTGAAGCCGGCCAGCTTGAGGGCGTCGGCGTGCTTCTCCAGCGCTTCCTTGTAGAACTCCTCGACCACGATTCCGAACATGATCGGATCGGAGACCTTCATCATGGTCGCCTTGAGGTGCAGCGAGAAGAGCACGCCGCGCTTCTTGGCGTCCTTGATCTCGCTGTCGATGAAGTTGCGCAGTTGGCGGCTGCTCATGACCGCGGCGTCGACCACTTCGTCGGCCTGGACCGCGAGGCCCTCCTTGAGCACCTGGCTGCTGCCATCCTTCTGCTTGAGCTCGATCTTGAGCTTGCCGGCCGTCTCGATGATCGCCGACTGCTCGCTGCCGTAGAAGTCGCCGTCGCTCATGTGGGCGACATGAGACTGCGAGTCACTGCTCCACTCACCCATGCGGTGCGGGTACTTGCGGGCGTAGTTCTTGACCGACTTGGGCGCGCGACGGTCCGAGTTGCCTTCACGCAGCACCGGGTTGACCGCGCTGCCCTTGGCCTTGTCGTAGGCCGCCTTGATCGCTTTCTCTTCGTCGTTCTTGGGCTCATCCGGGTAGTCCGGCAGCGGGTAGCCCTGGCTCTTCAGCTCCTTGATGGTGGCCTTGAGCTGCGGGCCGGAGGCGCTGATGTTGGGCAGCTTGATGATATTGGCTTCCGGCGTCTTGGCCAACTGGCCCAGCTCGGCGAGGTCGTCGCTGACGCGCTGGTCGTCGTCGAGCAGGTCGGGGAACTGTGCCAGCACGCGGCCGGCGAGCGAGATATCGCGGGTCTCGACGGTGATGCCGGCGGTGCCGGTGAAGGCTTCGATGATCGGCAGCAGAGAGTAGGTGGCCAGTGCCGGCGCTTCGTCGGTCAGGGTATAGATGATCTTCGGCGTATTGGACATGTCTGTTCGTTAACCTCTCTTTGGCGATTGCACGTGGGCGATGGCACGTTGGCGATGGCACGGGGTGTCGAGCGCGGGCGAAGGCGCCGGCTACGCTGCGATCCAGAGCCCGTCGAGGCACCCGGCATCGCGATACGGACGATGCCACGCGCGCAAAATCGGCGGCCCCGGCTGTCGATGGGCGCCCCTGGATGACGAGTGAGGGCGCGCACAGGAGTTGTCGACAACCTGGCGGATCGGGGCAGAGTATAACAGCGCCCGGTGACGGACGCATTCACACGGGCGCGGGTCCACGCCCGGCGTCGGCGCGGACTGCCACCGGTTTGCCTCAGCGTGCCAGGGTGACGATCTCGATCCAGTTGGCCTTGTTACCGGCCGGGGCGTCGCTGGCATGGGTCAGTTCGCCGCTGGCGGCATCCACCCGATAGAGCGCGAGATGGTCACTGCGCTCGCCGGCGACCACCAGGAACTCGCCCTGGGGGTCGATCTCGAAGCCGCGCGGCTGGGCCACCGTGGGCTGGTTGCCGATAAAGGTCAGGCTGCCGCTCTCGGGGTCGGCGCGCAGGATGCTCAGGGTGCTGGTGGTGCGCTCCGAGAGATAGAGGTGGCGGCCATCCGGGCTGATATGCATATCCGCGGCCCAGATCCGCGGGGTATCGTCGCCCGCCGGGATCTCTTCACGCGGCATGCCGCGGGCCAACTCGCTCTCCGGCGGCAGGCCGGCACACACGTCGAGCCGGCTCAGGGTGCCGCTGTCGGCATCCAGGGCGAAGGTGGTGACGCTGGCATCGAACTCACCGAGTACGTAGACGAAGCGACCACAGGGCGAGAACACGAAGTGGCGCGGGCCGACGTTGGCATCGGTGGCGGCGGCTTCCGGGGTGTTCGAGGTCAGCTGGCCATCGAAGCGGAACTGCGCCAGGCGGTCGTCGCCGAGATTGGTGGCGAGCACATGACGGTCGTCCGGGGTGGCGAGAATGGCGTGGGCGCGGCTGCCGGTGGGGCAGGTCTGGCTGGCATCGCCGGCCACGCCGTCGGCGCCGATCGGGCTGACGCTGACCACGCTGTCGCCGTAGGAGGCGGCGAGCAGATGGCGCCCGCTGCGGTCGGTGGCGATATACGCCATGCTGCCGTCGAGCCGACCGCTGCCCAGCGGCGTGAGTGCGCCGTCGTCTTCGATGCGGTAGCTCAGCACGCGCAGCGGCTGGCTACGGATGGCGGCATATAGGCAGCGGCGGTCCGGGCTGATCGCCAGTGGCATCACGTTCTCCGCAGCCGGCGTGGTGGTGAGCGGTTCGAGCCGGCCGTGTTCGCGGTGCAGGCGATAGCTGCCGATGGTGCCGTCGCCGGCGTTGGCCACGTAGACGACGGTGTCGAAATCGGATGACGACATGCGCGCTCCTCGAATGGGTGAAAGGGAAAGCAAAAGGGTTCTTGTTTTAGCATCGCGCATGCCCGACGTCGATTGGCGACTCGGCGGGGGCGAGGCGTTCACGCCCCCTCGCGCTTCAGGCGGCTGCGCAGTAGCTCGAGGATGGCACGCTCGTCGGGGCTGGTCAGCGTCTCGTCCTGTTCTATCTCGGTCTCCACCAGCTGGCGGAAGTGCGACAGCGTGCGCCCGTCGAGATAGCTCTCCACTACCCGCGGGTCGATATAGCTCGCCTTGGCGATGCTGGGGGTGTTGCCGAGGCGCTCGGCCACCCGCGTCACCGCCTCGCGCACGTTCTTCTCGCTGCTCTGGTCATCCTCGCCCAGGCCCAGCTCGTCGAGCGCCAGCGCGGCGATCGAGGTGCCTGCCCAGGTGCGGAAATCCTTGGCGCTGAAGCGCTCGCCCATCACCTCGTGGATATAGTCGTTGAGGTCGTGGCTGTCGACGCGGGTCTTGCTGCCGGCATCGTCGAAGTACTTGAAGATCTCGTAGCCGGGGATGTCGTCGAGCTCGGCGACGATCGCCGCCAGGCGCGCGTCCTCGACCACCCGGTGCTGCTGCTGACCGCTCTTGCCCTGGTAGTCGAAGATGAGTTCATCCCCGTCGATGGTGAGGTGCTTCGAGCGCATGGTGGTGAGCCCGTATGAGTCGTTCTCCTGGCGGTAGCGTTCGCTGCCGGGACGGAAATAAGCGCTGTCGATCAGACGTACCATGCACGCCAGCACCTTCTCCCGGGGCATGCCGTCGAGGGTCAGATGCTGCCCGGTGACCCGGCGCATGCGGGTCAGGCGTCCGGCGAACTCGACCATGCGGTCGAACTTCTCGAGTTCGCGCTGCTCGCGCCAGGCGTCGTTGTAGACGTACTGCTTGCGTCCGGCACTGTCGCGGCCGGTGGCGTGGATGCGATGGCGCTTGTCGAGGAACACCTCCACCTCGCGCCAGGCCGGCGGGATGGCGAGCCCGGCGATCCATTCGCGCCAGCGCTTGTCCTTGAGGGTGGTGCCGTCGGGGGTGCGATAGCTGAAGCCTTTGCCGCAGCGGTGGCGAGTGACGCGCCGCGGGGTCGAAGAGGGCATGGCAAGCTCCTTTTGCCGAGGAAGAGAGCGCAGGGCAGGGCGGATGGCGCCGACTCCCTGTCGGCTGTATCACCGCGCTGCTTACAGGATAGTCGGCGTCGGCGCGGCCGTGAGAATCCCCTGCGCGGTGCCTTCAGTCCGGCGCGCTACGTCTAACGCGCTTCGTCTGGAGGTCTCGGCTACCCTAAGAGCCAACGGCCGTCTACGGCGCGGCTGGCCGCAGACCTGGCCGGCAGCCCGGCCCGGGGAATGGCGATATCCAGGAGTAGCCGCGCATGATGGGACGTTTTCAATGGATCTGGCGACGGCTCCACCGCTCGCTGTGGTATCGGGCCTCGCTCTATTCGCTGGCGGGGGTGGTGACCGCCCTGGTCGCCTGGTTACTGACGCCGTGGCTGACGCTGCCCGAGGTCTTCACCATCGGTGCCAAGGCGGTGGACAGCATTCTCGACATCATCGCCTCGAGCATGCTCGCGGTGACTACCTTCTCGCTCAGCGCCATGGTCACCGCCTACGGCTCGGCGACCAGTAACGTCAGCCCGCGGGCGACCCTGCTGCTGATCGAGGACCGGATCACCCAGAACACCCTGGCCACCTTCATCGGCGCCTTCCTGTTCAGCCTGGTGGGGATCGTCGCGCTGGCGGCGGGCGTTTACGACGCCGATGGGCGCACGCTGCTGTTCGCCGCCACCCTGGTGGTGATCGTGCTGGTGGTCTATCAGCTGATCAAGTGGGCCGGCTATCTCACCCGGCTGGGCCGCGTTCGCGACACCATCGGCAAGGTCGAGCGGGCCGCCAGCGCCGCCCTTCAGGCGCGGATCGACAATCCCTATCTGGGCGGCGAGGCGATGCCCGCCAGCCTGCCCCCTGGGCTTTGCGAGGTAAGGGCGCGGCAGGTGGGCTACGTGCAGCATATCGACACCGCGCGTCTCGGTACGCTGGCCGAGGACGCGGAAACCGCGATCTACGTGCAGGTGCTGCCGGGCAGCTTCGTCGACCGCGATCGCGTGCTGGCCGCCAGCCCCGACCTCGACGAGACGCGCGCGGACGCGATCCGGGCGGCCTTCACCATCGGGCCGTCGCGGCATTTCGACCAGGACCCGCGCTTCGGCCTGATCGTGATGGCCGAGGTCGCCTCGCGCGCGCTCTCCCCGGGCATCAACGACTCCGGCACGGCGATCGACGCGATTGGCTGCATGGTGCGCGTGCTGACGCCCTGGGTCGAGCACGCCAAGGGCGGGGTCGACGAACCCGCGCCGCCGATTCGCCATGTCTATGTCGAGGCGCTGTCGAGTCAGGATCTGTTCGATGACTTCTTTACCCCGGTGGGGCGGGATGGTGCCGGCAGCGTGGAGGTCGGCATTCGCCTGCAGAAAGCGCTGCGCGCGCTGGCGGGTGCGGGGGATGCGCGCATTCAGGCACTGGCGCGTGAGCATAGACAGCAGCTGGTGGCGCGCTGCGAGCAGGCCATGCCGCTGGAGGCGGATCGCGCGCGGGTGCGTGCACTGTTGTAGCCGGGTGCTCTTGCTTGATGGCTGACTCGCGGCCGGCCGCGCGCAGACGATATCGGCCGCGGTGGGTGGAGAGTGCCCGCCGCGGCCGTGGCGGTTCAGCTATGTCCTGGCTCAGGCATGTCCTGGCTCAGGCATGTCCTGGCTCAGGCATGGCCTAGTTGAGACCGAGCAGCCCTCGCAGGGTCGACAGGTCCTCCGCCAGCACATTGACCGGGCCGGTCATGGCACGGCGGTCGGCGTCGCTGACCTTGTCGTAGGAAACGAAGCCCTTCTTGGGATCCTGCGGGTCGACGCGGTAGTCGGCCAGGATCGCCTCGACGTCATCGAAGTTGGCCTGTACGCGCTTGACGAAGTCGGCGTCTTCCTTGGCAGCCAGCGGCTTGAACAGCTCGAAGATCTCCTGGGCACCATCCACATTGCCCTGGAAGTCCCACAGGTCGCTGCGGCTGTAGCGGTCCTCTTCACCGGAGACCTTGGTCGCCGCGACCTCCTCCATCAGCGCCGCGGCGCCACCCACCACGGTCGAAGGCGGGAAGGTAAGCCCTTGCACGCGCTGGTCGAGATCATCGACGTCGTGCATCAGCCGCTTGGCGTAGGGGGCAAGACCCTCGGTGCTGGCGTCGTGGAAAAGGCCGTACTCGAGGCGGTGAAAACCGGTGAAGTCGGGGTCCTTGACGCCGTGTTCGTAGTCGTCCTCGCGCGCGTCGATGCTGGCATCCAGATCGGCGAACAGCTCGGCGATCGGCTCGATACGCTCGTAGTAGACGCGGGTGGGGGCATACAGCGCCTTGGCCTTGTCCAGGTCGCCCTGCTCGATCGCCTGGGTGAACTCGCGGGTATGCGCGACCAGCTGTTCCAGGTTGTCGAGCACGTAGAGCTTGTACTCGGCGACCGGGCCGACCAGCGCATCGGCGGGCACGGCGGCCTGGGCGGGGGCGTTGAGGGCCATCAGCGCCAGGGCGCCGACGCCGATCCAGCGGGAGAGCGGTTGCATGGTGAGGCTCCTTTCGATGATCCGTGGTGATGATTGTCTGGACACTACCTGGGGCAGCGTCGGGTCGATGCCGTATTGCTAGTCATGTGGTCCTGGCCTGGGCCCGTCTTTGCGGGCCTTGTCTTTACGGGCCTTCTTTACGGGCCTTCTTTACGGGCGTTAAGGGCCTGGTCTGTGAGCGCGCGAGCCCCGTCAGAAGGTGGCTGCCATCAGCCCGCGCCCCAGGTAGTCCTTGTCATCCCGCGCGCCGGGCAGCACGAAGAAGTAGCCACCGCCGACCGGCTTGATGTACTCCTCCAGCGGTTCGCCATCCAGGCGCTTCTGCACCGTGATGAAGCCCGCTTTCAGATCCGCCTGGAAGCAGATGAACAAAAGGCCCATGTCGAGCTGGCCGTTGGGCTCGACGCCGTTGGAGTAGTTGAACGGGCGGCGCAGGATACGGTTCTTCTCGGTCGCCGGGGTGCGCGGGTTGGCCAGGCGGATATGCGCATCGAGCGGGGTGATCTTGCCTTCGGGGTCGCTGGCGTAGTCCGGCACGTCCTGTTCGACCCCGCCGGAGAGCGGTGCACCGCTCATCTTCTCGCGGCCGAAGATCGCCTCCTGTTCGCCCAGCGGGGTGCGGTCCCAGCGCTCGACGTAGTTGCGGATGATGCGCGCCGCCATGTAGCTGCCGCCCACCGCCCAGTCGGGTTCGTCGCGCTGCGCATCGACCCAGATCAGCTCGTCCATCAGCTTCTGATCCTGGGCGCTGGGGTTGGCGGTCCCGTCGCGGAAGCCGAGAAAGTTGCGCGCGCTGCCGTCGATATCGCCCGGTGAGGGCGGCAGCAGCGGTACGTTGCCCTCCTGTTTCCAGCGCACCAGCAGGCTACCCGGGGTGTGTTTGATGATGTCGCGCAGCGCGTGATAGGCGGTATCCAGGGTGTTGGCGCAGATCTGCAGCGCCAGGTCGCCGTGGCAGCGCGCGGCGTCGAGGGCGTCATTGGGGAACCCTTGCATGCGCTCGAGATGCCGCGGACGTGCGGCGGAGAGGCCGAAGCGCTCGTCGAACATGGATGCGCCCAGTGCCACTGTCACGCTCAGGCCGTCCGGTGCGATACGCGGGCCGAGGATGCCGGAGTCCGGCGGCGGGAAGCGCGGATCGCGCTGGGGATAGGCGCCGCCCTGGGTCAGAAAGGCGATACGCGCGGTCAGCGTGCGTAGCAGTGCATCCAGCCCCTCTCGGTCGCGCGCCAGCACGTCGAAGGCGACCAGCATGCCGCTGGCCTGGCGCGGCGTGGTCACGCCCTGCTGATGCGCGCCATGGAAGGGGTAGGCAAGTTCGGGATCTTGAGTCAGCGGGGCGCTGGTGACTTCGGCACTGCGCGCGGTGTGGCCGGCGGTGTCCGCGCTGGCGGGCGTGGCCAGCGCCTGGCCGGGGCAAAGCCCGGCGAGCCCCAGACCGAGCCCGGTGGCGCCAGCGCCGCGCAGAAAGCCGCGGCGGTCCAGGCGGGTGTCGCTAGCGCTAGAGAATCCAAACGGGCAGCGGGAAGAAGACGTGTCACTCATAGCTGTTTGACCCTATACGGTAACGATTGACGATGAACTCATCCGCTCAGGGCGAGCGCGTGATTGACCGCCGCCAGCGCCTTGGCCAGCGCCTCGCTGTCCGCGAGCAGACGCTGCGCGGTGGCCTCTGGCAGCGCGCCGGCGGCGAGCAGCGCCTGGGGCGCATCGGAGGCCGCTGACTCCGCCGTGGACTGGCTGCCATCGGCGCCTGGCGGCGTGGCCTCGGCCAGCGCTTGCTGCAGTGTGTCCAGGGCCTGGTCGAGCTGGCTTTGGATCGACGGTGCCTGACTGGCCAGCAGCGGATCGATCAGCGACACGATCTTGGCGCTGCCCTCGCTGAGGCCGATCAGGTCATTGAGCGCCAGCGGCGTCAGCTCGCCGTCGGCAGCGCGGTCGTGCCAGGTCTGCAGCGCACGGGCGCTGCCGTTGGCCAGCTGCGCCGGTGGCACCGGCGCCTGGGCGAGGCGCTGGGAGAGGGTGTCGAGATCCGCCACCAGTTGCTTGGCCACCGGCGCCAGCCCGGCGGTGGTATTCCCGGGTGTGGTATCGGCGCCGAACAGCCCCAGCGCTAGCCGCGGGAAGCCGCCGAAATCCGGATCCTTCTCGCGCCCGGCGTAATAGTCGGCGGGGGCGTTGAGGCGCTGGTCGAGATCGCCGAACAGGCCGATCGGCATCGCCAGACGCTGGTCGATGCGCCGGGCCTGGAGATAGGCCGTGCGCGCGGCGCTCAGGTCGCCGGCGGCGATGGCCTGCGCGAGCGCCGCGCCGGCGCGCTCGAGCTTGCGCATCTGCAGTGTGGTGTAGACGCGCAGCTCGGCCAGCGCGCCGACGAAGTCGTGCGCCGCCAGCGCCCGGGCCGGCTCGGCATCGCCGCTCGCTGTCACCCGCAGCTCGCCGTGGGGGTTGCTCAGCAGTCCGCAGGTCATGGCGTAGTCGCCGGGTGCCAGGTCGACGCGCAGCGGCTGGCGCAGCCCGGGGGCGATGTTCTCGCGCTCGGCCAGCACCATGACGCCGTCGATCACCTCCCACTCGATGGCGCGATCCGAGCGGTTGGCGATGGTGAAGGTACGCTCGCCGGCCGGTACCTCGACCCGAGCCGGCTGGCAGCCCTTGGCGCTGATCGTGATCAGCGTGCCGTCATCACTGCCGCTCTCGACGGCGCTCAGCGACAGCGCGAAGACCCCGAGGGCAATCAGCATGAGCAGGAAGGAGGCCACCAGACCCAGGCGCAACAGGCGCGGCGAGGGGGCTTGGTGGGCGGTGCTCGGCGTGGCGTCGGTGGTTCTCATCCCTGACTCCCCACGGTGGCCAGGGCAGGCGTCCGGCGCCGCGGGCGTAGCAGCCACAGGGCGATCAGCAGGTAGCCCAGGTAGACGACGACCTCACTCAGCGTGGGCGCAGGCTGATAGCCGAAGATCCCGGCGAACAGCGACCCCAGCGCGGTATCCAGCGGCAGCACGTTGCTGAGATCGAACACCACCTGCTGGGCGTGGTTCCACAGCCCCGCCTCGTGCAGTGCGCGCACCGAACCGGCGAGCAGCCCGGCGGCAACCAGCAGGATGAACACGCCGGTGACGCGGAAGAAATGGCCCAGCGGCAGGCGCAGGCTGCCACGATAGATCGCCAGCCCGGCGATCACCGCCACGGCGATACCCAGCAGTGCCCCCAGCGGGGCGGCGCTGCTCGTACTCTGCTGAAACACCGCCAGCAGGAAGAAGATCGACTCCAGCCCCTCCCGCGCCACCGCCAGGAAGACCATGCCGATCAGCGCCCAGGTGTGGCTGCCGCCGCGGAAGGCGTGATCGAGTGCCGACGTCAGCTCGCGCTTCATGCCGGCGGCTGCGCGGCGCATCCACAGCACCATCCAGGTCAGCATGCCCACCGCGAGTAGGCCGACCACGGCCTCGAACAGCTCCTGCTGGCGCTGGGGGAATTCGGCGCTGGCGAACTGCAGGCCGGCGCCCACCAGCAGGGCCAGCGCCACCGCCAGAAAGATGCCGGTCCAGACGGCGGGCATCCAGGCCTGGCGCTGGGTTTGATGCAGATAGGTGGCGATGATGCCAACGACCAGCGCGGCCTCGAGGCCTTCACGCAGCATGATGAGAAAGGGGATGAGCATGAGTCGAACCTGACGCGGGTGAAGAGGATGAATGATAAGAGAGAAACACTTCGTTGCGCGAATGATACTTGTTTTCAACTTCATGGGGTAACAGTTTGTTGTCGGTTGCGCAAGCGCAAGCTGACTGGCGGCGGGAAATCCTGGTGCGAAGATGAGGGTGGGGTGGCGCTATCGGGAGCCCAAGAGCGACCTTGGCATCGCTCATGGCGCAGAAAGTGTTCCAGAAGCGACGTTTTTCGTCCCGTGGGCGGTTATGCTGTCGCAGACAGGCAAAAAAGCATGCGTCGCGTTGTCACACGATTTAGAGTCGATTCAAGGCCGAAAAACGATCCAGGAAGTGCAAAGATACGGCCAGTTTCAGCCTCTCCTGAGGGCGCCCGCCGTGACGGGCTGACGGCGCAATGCG
Organism: Gammaproteobacteria bacterium MFB021; assembly: GCA_000737985.1. Classification (GTDB taxonomy): domain Bacteria; phylum Pseudomonadota; class Gammaproteobacteria; order Pseudomonadales; family Halomonadaceae; genus Salinicola. The sequence goes on from JNVT01000088.1 coordinate 27,358, forward strand.
CCCACAGGAGCGACCGACGCCAGGGACGCGCGATAAGAATAACCACCTGACACTGTGATGGAGTAACCTGACATGGCGATTTCCTCTCCCGTTTCCCGCGAACGGGATCTGGGGGTATCCGAACCCCAGACCCTCGGCTTCCTGTTGCTGGACAACTTCACCCTGATCTCCCTGGCGTCGGCGATCGAACCCCTGCGCATGGCCAATCAGCTGGCCGGCCGCGAGCTCTACCGCTGGTACATCATTACCCTGGACGGCGCCCCGGTGCGTGCCAGCGACGGCATGCAGGTGACCCCCGATGCCAGCACTCAGGCACCTCTCAATCTCGACTGGCTGGTGGTGTGCGGCGGCGTGGCGCCGCAGCGCGCGGTATCGCCGGCGCTGCTGAACTGGCTGCAGAGTCGCGGGCGCTCGCTGCGGCGCGTCGGCTCGGTGTGTACCGGGAGCTGGGCGCTGGCCCAGGCCGGCCTGCTGGATGGCTACGAAGCGAGCATCCACTGGGAGTGTCTGGCAGCGATGCAGGAGGCGTATCCGCGCACCGCCTGGAGCACGCGCCTGTTCTCGATCGACCGCGACCGCTTCACCGCCTCCGGCGGCACTGCGCCGCTGGACATGATGCTCAACCTGATCGGGCGCGATCATGGCCGCGAGCTGTCGGCGGCGATCTCGGAGATGTTCATCTGCGAGCGCGTGCGCGGCGAAGAAGACCAGCAGCGGGTACCGCTCAAGCATGTACTCGGCACCACCCAGCCCAAGCTGCTGGAGATCGTGGCGCTGATGGAAGCCAACATCGAGGAGCCGATCGAACTCGACGAGCTGGCCAGCTATGTCGATGTCTCGCGTCGCCAGCTCGAGCGCCTGTTCCAGCGCCATCTGCACTGTTCGCCGTCGCGCTACTATCTCAAGCTGCGCCTGACGCGGGCACGCCAGTTGCTCAAGCAGACCCCGCTGCCGATCATCGAGATCGCCTCCGCCTGTGGCTTCGTCTCCACGCCGCACTTCTCCAAGTGCTATCGCGAGTATTTCGGTACGCCGCCGCGGGAAGATCGCGGCGAGTCGGTCAAGATCCGGCGTCTGGAGCCGATCCTGCGCCAGCCCACGCCGGAAGAGGATGCGCTGATGCAGTTCAGCAGCGCCAGCGTCGCGCTCAATCACGCCCGCGGTGAGCCCACCTATGCCAGCGTCACGCTGAACTAGCGCCGAGGCTCTCGGCATGGGGTAAAGATCGCGGCGGCAGTGTTCTCACTGCCGCCGCGTTGTTTTTGACTCCCATCGATTGCCTGCCCTGGCGCCTGTCCGTGCTGCCCAACGCAGCAACAGGATCAACGCAGCAGCAGGATCACCGCGGCAAAGCTCGCTACCCCGACAATCACCGGCAGCCCCAACGAACGGGTGCGCCGCCATACCAGCAGGGTCGCCAGCAGGCCTAACCCGGTGGCGTACCAGCCGCTGCTGTCTAGGGTTTTGGGCACCAGCGACACCCCGAGCACCGCGGCGATCATCATCGGCCCGAGTACACCGAGCCACGCCGGCATCGACTCCGTCCCCGCACGCTCGCGGGAGTGGCGCAGGCGGCGCTGCATCCAGAGTAGTGGCAGCAGCCGAATGAGGTAGGTGCCGAGGGCGCCGGCGAGCAGAGCGATCCAGAGTTCGATGCTCATCGCTGACCTCCCGGCAGGCGCGGCGCCCGCAGCGTGAAGAAGCACAGGCCGCCGAGCGCCGCCGCCAGGGGGATACCGACGTTGGCCAGACCGCCCAGGGTGAACGCCAGTGCCGCGATGATGCACACGCACAGTGCCAGCGCCCAGCGCGGAGAGGTGAAGCGCGGTGCCACCAGAACCAGAAACAGCGCCGGCAGGGCGAAGGGCATCACCTCGCCGAGCAGCGGCCACTGTGTCATCAGCCACTCCCCGGCAAGGGCGCCGAGCAGCGAGCCGGCGATCCAGCTCAGCCAGGCGAGCAGCGCCGCGCCGCAGAACCAGCCGACCCGCTGGCGTTCGGCGAGCTGCGGCAGGCGGGCGAGGGCCAGGGCGAAGACCTGGTCGGTCAAGCCATGCATCAGCCACGGCCACCACCGGCTCGGTGGTAACCAAGGGGCGAGGTTGGGCGCATAGACGACGTGGCGCAGGTTGATCAGCAGGGTCATGGCGACCGCCAGCCACAGCGGTGCGCCGCCGGCGACCATGCCCACGAACACGAACTGCGAGGCACCGGCGTAGATCAGCCCCGAGATCGCCAACGTCTCCAGACTGCTGAAGCCGGCCTGGGTGGCGACCAGCCCGAACGAGACGGCGACCGGGATATAGCCACTCAGCAGCGGCAGCGAGTCGCGCACGCCCCCCAGCCAGGCCGGGGCGGCGGGGGCGCTGTCGTGATCAGACATGGGCGTCAGGCTCCGGCAGATAGACGATGGTGACCAGCAGCGCGGCACCGCTGTCGCCGCTGAGATAGGCGTGGGGCACGTCGCTTGCGAAGGTATAGAGCTCGCCGACATCGAGCTGGCGGCTATCCGCCGGCGGCCCCACCGTCAGGCTGCCCTCGATCAGCTGGACCGTCTCACGGGTGCCGGCGGTGTGCGCCTCGGCCTCGCGCCGGTGATCCGGGGCCAGGCGCATCAGGTAGGCGTCCACCGGCACGTCGCTGCGGCTCTGCATGATCAACTGCACGCTGGCGCCGGCATCGTCGACCGCGGCGGCGAGCGGTGCGACCAGGGTGCCGAAGGGCACGCCGAGCTGGCGTGCCAGCCGCCACAGGGTGTCGAGAGTGGGGTTGCCGTCGCCCTGTTCCAGCCGCGACAGGTTCGACTTGGCGACCTTGGCCTCGGCGGCCAGCTGCGACAGCGACAGCCCGCGCGCCTGACGCAGTGTCTGCAGATGCTGGCCGAGGGTGTGGCGTGAGGCGGAATCCATGGCGGCAGGCTCCTGAGCGGCATTATGGCGTTACGAGATTTCAACGCTGTGGTGCCGTGAGGCCGTTGCGTTGAGAACAGTTGCGGCATGTCGCGATTGGAATCGCGTTACGTGCGGCCGTTCTATTAAAAGAACGTTCTACAAAAGGAACGCTGACGCGTCAAGCGCGCTGCGGCCGCAGCTGCCAGGCATAGCGGCGGGAAAACGCGACAGCGAGTCGCGAAACCGGGACGTGAGCGGCCCTCGGAAAGCGTGCGCCGGGGCGTCGTGGAGAGAACGTTGGGCGTGACGCAATCGGAACACTCGGATTCGCTTTCGGTCGGCGAGCGGGCAGGGCGCAGGGATATGCTGCGCGGAACAGTCGCTCTCGCCGCTTCATCATCGTGATGCCAAACCGGGAGCGCGCAACCGAGGAGGATTTCCGCATGTCGACGTCATCCGTGCACGACGATGCCATCATCATAGACGGCCTGATCATTGCCAAATGGGACCGCGCCCTGTTCGAGGACATGCGCAAGGGCGGCCTGACCGCGGCCAACTGCACGGTGTCGGTGTGGGAGGATTTCGAATCCACCGTCGACAACATCGTTGCCGTCAACCAGCTGATGCGCGACAACGCCGAGCTGGTGCGCCCGGTGCATACCACCCGCGACATCACCCGGGCCAAGGAAGAGGGCAAGACCGGCATCATCCTCGGCTTCCAGAACGCCTACGCCTTCGAGGACAAGCTGGGCTACATCGAGATTTTCAAGAAGCTCGGCGTGGGCATCACCCAGCTCTGCTACAACACCCAGAACCTGGTCGGTACCGGCTGCTACGAGCGCGACGGTGGTCTCTCCGGCTACGGCCGTGAAGTGATCGCCGAGATGAATCGGGTCGGCATGATGTGCGATCTCTCCCACGTCGGCTCGAAGACCTCCGAGGAGATCATCCTCGAATCGAGCAAGCCGGTCTGTTACTCGCACTGCCTGCCCAGCGGGCTCAAGGAGCACCCGCGCAACAAGTCCGACGAGGAGCTCAAGTTCATCGCCGACCACGGCGGCTTCGTCGGCGTGACCATGTTCACGCCCTTCCTCAAGGCGGGCGTCAACGCCACCGTCGAGGATTACGTCGAGGCGATCGTCTACATCATGAACATCGTCGGCGAGGATGCCATCGGTATCGGTACCGACTTCACCCAGGGCCAGGACGAAGCCTTCTTCGAGTGGCTGACCCATGACAAGGGTTACGCCCGCCGCCTGACCCGCTTCGGCGAGATCATCAATCCCAAGGGCATCCGCACCATCGGTGAGTTCCCCAACCTGACCCAGGCGCTGCTGGACCACGGCCTCTCCGAGCCGGTGGTGCGCAAGATCATGGGGGAGAACTGGGTGCGGACGTTGAAAGACGTCTGGGGCGAGTAAACCGTGCCGAGCCGGCTGCGCGTCGCGAATACGGCGTTGAAGTCTGCCGCTCTCTGCTCATGGACAACCTCGTCCACTGCGCGAGCCCGGCAGACTTCGCCTTGTCTTCGCTAGCTCGCTCGGCTCCTGGAACGTGATAGCGGAGTCGGCTGGAGTCCCCAAGCCATCATTCTGCGCTTAGCCCGCGGCTGGAAGCGCCGCCCAAGAACAACTTCAGAGGTAACCGATATGACCCAGATGGCTCCCGAACTGCCGATCAACGTCGATAGCGACACCGGTATCTGGACCACCGATGCGCTGCCGATGCTCTACGTGCCGCGCCACTTCTTCATCAACAACCACGTCGCCATCGAAGAGGCGCTGGGGGCCGAGGCCTACGCCAAGATTCTCTACGACGCCGGCTACAAGTCCGCCTGGCACTGGTGCGAGAAGGAAGCCGAGCTGCACGGACTCGAGGGCGTGGCGGTCTTCGAACACTACATGAAGCGCCTGTCGCAGCGCGGCTGGGGGCTGTTCATCACCGAGGCGATCGACCTCGACGCCGGCACCGCCAAGGTACGCCTGGAGCACTCCTGCTTCGTCTATCAGCTGGGCAAGACCGGCAAGAAGGAAGAGTACATGTTCACCGGCTGGTTCGCGGGTGCCATGGACCAGATTCTTAAGGCCCGCGGAAGCAGCCTGCGCACCCGCGCCGAGCAGACCCAGAGCGGTGCCGAGGCGGGCTGCGAGGTTGGCTATTTCGAAGTGACGCCACGCTGACGGTGGCGCCGACACGCCCCGCGACAGCGACCCATAATTCAAGCAATTCCGTGTACTGAAGAACTCTTGGCGGCCGCGCCCCACCCGGCGCGGTGCGAGTTCGAGGAGATGACCGGCCATGGCCCATGAAGCGCTATTCAAGCCGATTCAAATCGGCAAGCTGACGATCCGCAACCGTGTGGTCAGTACCGCCCACGCCGAGGTGCATGCCACCGACGGCGGCATGACCACCGATCGCTACGTCAAGTATTACGAAGAGAAGTCGAAAGGCGGCTGTGGGCTCTGCATCTGCGGCGGCTCCTCGCCGGTCTCCATCGACAGCCCGCAGCAGTGGTGGAGCTCGGTCAACGTCTCCACCGATCGCATCATTCCGCACTTCCAGAATCTCGCCGATGCCGTGCACAAGCATGGCGGCAAGATCATGATCCAGATCACCCACATGGGGCGGCGTTCACGCTGGGACGGCTACAACTGGTCGACCCTGGTGTCGCCCTCAGGGATCCGTGAGCCGGTCCACCGTGCCACCTGCAAGACCATCGAAGAGGAAGAGATCTGGCGCATCATCAGTGATTTCGCCCAGGGCGCACGCCGGGTCAAGGAGGGCGGGCTCGACGGCTGCGAACTCTCCGCGGTCCACCAGCACCTGATCGATCAGTTCTGGAGTCCGCGCGTCAACAAGCGTACCGACCAGTGGGGCGGCAGCTTCGAGAACCGCATGCGCTTCGGCATGGAAGTGCTCAAGGCGGTGCGTGCCGAAGTCGGTGACGACTTCTGCGTCGGCATGCGCATCTGCGGCGACGAGTTCCATCCCGATGGTCTCTCCCACGACGACATGAAGCAGATCGCCGCCTACTACGATGCCACCGGCATGGTCGACTTCTTCGGCGTGATCGGTTCCGGCTGCGATACCCACGACACCCTGGCCAACGTCATTCCCAACATGTCCTATCCGCCGGAGCCGTTTCTGCATCTGGCCGCGGGCATCAAGGAAGTGGTCTCGGTGCCGGTCATCCACGCCCAGAACATCAAGGACCCGACCCAGGCCGAGCGTATCCTCGAGGGCGGCTACGTCGACCTGGTGGGGATGACCCGGGCGCATATCGCCGACCCGCACATCATCGCCAAGATCAAGAACGGCCAGACCGACCAGATTCGTCAGTGTGTGGGTGCCAACTACTGCATCGATCGCCAGTACCAGGGCCTCGATGTGCTCTGCATCCAGAACGCGGCGACCTCGCGCGAGTACATGGGCCTGCCGCACATCATCGAGAAAACCAGCGGGCCCAAGCGCAAGGTGGTGGTGGTCGGCGGCGGCCCCGGCGGCATGGAGGCGGCCCGCGTCAGCGCCGAGCGCGGCCACGACGTGACCCTGATCGAAGCCCAGTCCCAGCTCGGCGGCCAGATCACCCTCGCCGCCCGCGCGCCGCAGCGCGACCAGATCGCCGGTATCACCCGCTGGTACGAGATGGAGCTTGCGCGCCTCGGCGTCGATGTCCAGCTCGACACCCGCGCCGACGACTCGATGGTGCGCGACCTGCAGCCCGACCTGGTGGTGCTGGCCAACGGCGGTCACCCGTTCCTCGAGCAGGTGCCCGAGTGGGGCTACTCGGACAACCCGGAGGAGTGTCTGGCGGTCAGCAGCTGGGACATCCTCAGCGGCAAGGTCGAGCCGGGCAAGAACGTGCTGGTCTATGACACCATGTGCGAGTTCAGCGGCATGTCCACCGCCGACTATCTCGCCAGCAAGGGCGCCACGGTGGAGATCGTCACCGACGACACCAAACCCGGTGTGGCGGTCGGCGGCACCACCTTCCCGACCTACTATCGCAGCCTCTACCAGCAGTCGGTGGTGATGACCGGCGACCTGGGTCTGCACAAGGTCTACCGCGAGGGTGACAAGCTGGTGGCGCTGTTCGAGAACGAGTACACCGGCGAGCACGAGGAGCGGGTGGTCGATCAGGTGGTGATCGAGAACGGCGTGCGTCCGGACGAGTCGCTCTACTACGCGCTCAAGCCGCGTTCGCGCAACCACGGCCAGATCGATATCGAGGCGCTGTATGCGATCGCGCCCCAGCCGACCCTGGCCGAGAGCGGCGAGTTCGCGCTGTTCCGGATCGGGGACTGCGTGGCGCAGCGCAATACGCATGCGGCGATATACGACGCCTTGCGGCTGTGCATGCACTTCTGAGGCAGGAACGGACTGCGCTCGACGAGACGGCGTTGAATCCCTCGTCGCCATGCTCATGGACAAACACGTCCACTCCGCTGGCTCCTCGGCATTCGCCTGGTCTCGTCGTCGCTCGTCATCGTTCCGCGAGCCGACGGCGAGAGCCAGGGCTCTCATGACAGAGCGTGTCGATATGGCTGACGTCAGTGACTTTTTCGGAGAAGTCCGATGCTGCAGACGCTACTCCCCATTCTGATCTTTGCCGCGCTGGCGGTGGGTGCGGCGGGCGCTGTGCGCCGCATCCGGCTGTGGCGCCAGGGGCGGCGCACGCCGATGCGTTGGCATCGGCTCGTGCTGATGCCCAAGCGCTATCTCAATGATCTGCACCATGTGGTCGCCCGCGACAAGGCGATCGCGCACACCCACGTGGCCACCGCCGGGGGCTTCGTCGCCGCCATGGCGCTGGCGCTGGTGGTTCACGGCTTCGGCTGGCGCAACCCGATTCTCGGTGGGCTGCTGCTGGCAGCGAGCCTGTGCATGTTCATCGGCGCGCTGGCGGTCAACCGCCGGCGTATCGATCCGCCGGCCAAGCTCTCCAAGGGGCCGTGGCAGCGGCTGTCGAAGAGCCTGCTGGCCTACTCGGTGGGCATGTTCCTGGTCAGCCTGCCACTGGTGGGCGTGGCGCCGACCGTGCTGGGTGGCGGCGTGCTGGCTCTGATCCTGCTGGCACTGGTCGCCTGGGGCCTGGCCGAGATGCTGATCGGCATGGGCTGGGGCGGGCCGATGAAGCACGCCTTCGCCGGTACCTTCCATCTGGCCTTCCATCGCCGCCCCGAGCGGTTCGACGATCAGCACCGTGACGTGGCGCACGATGTGCATCGTGGCAGCCGCTCCACCGCGCTATTCCCGCTCGATCTCACGGCGAAGACGCTGGGCGTGGAGAAGCCCGCCGATTTCCAGTGGGAGCAACTGCTCGGGTTCGATGCCTGCGTCCAGTGCGGCCGTTGCCAGAACGTCTGCCCGGCCTATGCCGCCGGCCAACCGCTCAACCCCAAGAAGCTGATCCAGGACATGGTCGTGGGTATGGCCGGCGGCAGCGATGCCCGCTATGCCGGCTCCGGCTATCCCGGCATCGAGGTCGGCAAGCACCATGGTGGGCCCTCGGATGCGATCGTGCCGCAGCTGGTCGAAGCGCAGACGCTGTGGGCGTGCACCACCTGCCGCGCCTGCGTCGAGGAGTGTCCGATGATGATCGAGCACGTCGATGCCATCGTCGACATGCGCCGCTTCATCACCCTGGAGCGGGGCGAGACCCCGGAGAAGGGCGCCGCAGCGATCGACAATCTGATCGCCACCGACAACCCCGGCGGGCTCGACAACGCTTCGCGTCTGGACTGGGCGGCGGATCTCGACATTCCGCGTATCCAGCAGCGCCCGGAAGGGGTCGACGTGTTGCTGTGGCTGGGCGACGGTGCCTTCGACATGCGCAACCAGCGCACCCTGCGCGCGCTGGTCAAGATCCTGCACGCCGCCGAGGTCGACTTCGCCGTACTGGGTGACGAAGAGCGCGACAGTGGCGACGTCGCCCGCCGCCTGGGCGACGAGGCGACCTTCCAGCGCCTCGCCGAGCGCAATATCGCTACGCTGTCGCGCTATCGCTTCCAGCGCATCGTCACCGCCGACCCGCACAGCTTCCACGTGCTGGGCCGCGAGTATGGCGCCTTCGGCGGCAACTACGTGGTCAAGCACCACTCGACCTTCATCGCCGAGCTGTTCGACGCCGGCCGGCTCAGCGTCAAGGCCGCCGAACCGGGGGAGACGGTGACCTACCACGACCCCTGCTATCTGGGCCGCTACAACGGTGAGTTCGCCGCACCGCGTCAGGTGCTCGCCGCGCTCGGCGTCGAAGTCGCCGAGATGGAGCGCTCCGGCTATCGCTCGCGCTGCTGTGGCGGTGGCGGCGGCGCCGCGCTCTCCGACGTGCCCGGCAAGGCGCGTATTCCCGACATGCGCATGGAGGACGTGCGCGAGACCGGAGCGACCACCGTGGCCGTGGCCTGCCCACAGTGCACAGCGATGCTCGAGGGCGTGGTCGAACCGCGGCCCCAGGTCAAGGATCTCGCCGAACTGGTCGCCTCCGCACTGGTCGAGCCGGCGGCGGCACCGACCGCGCGTAACAGCAGCGAAGCCCCTGAGGAGGTTCCGGCATGAGTGTCAGACGACTCGACCCACACGCCGAACGCGCCCGGCGCAATCGGCTGCACCCGCGACATCTCGAATTCGCGCGCCCGGCATGGCGCTGGACCAGCGCCGACGGTGTGACCCGAATCAACCCCCACGCCCTGGGCGCGATCGGTCCCAACGGCATCCGGCGCATCGACCGCAGCGGCGCCAGCGTCGAGGCGGCTGCGGCTGGGGGCCCCCAGGCCAGCGCCGAGCCGAGCCGGCGCCAGATCACTATCGACACGCCCACGGCGTATGTCGCGGTGGTGCCGGAGTTGCCGGAAGGGCGCTTGAGTGATCACGACCGCGACCTGCTCGGGCTGGCGCGCCAATTGGCCGAGGCCCGCGGCGGTGCCGAGGCGGGGGTGGCCGTGGTTGCGGTCACCTTCCAGGCCGAGGTCGCCGGGCTCGAGGAAGCCGGCGCCGACCGCCGGGTCGATCTGTCGTCCCGGGTCGACGCCGACAGCTACGCGCCTGAAGCGCGTCTGGCGGCGCTCGCGGCGGTGGAAACCGCACTCGCCCCGGCGCACTGGATCTTTGCCGACGACTTCCCCGGTGGCGGCGATCTCGGCCGGCGCCTGGCCGCGCGGCTGGCGCTCGCCTCGACCGCGAGTGGCGACGCCTCGGCTCGCGCAGCGACCCGGGTGTGGCAGTTCGCTGATGGCCAGACGCTCTCACGCGCCGGTGATCGCCAGGACATTCAGCGCGACTTGGCGCGGGTGCTGCTGGCGCTGCCGGAGTGCGCCGAGCCGGTCAGCGAGACCCGCCATGCGGCGACGCTGCTGGATCTCGACGCCTCGGTGAGTGAGGCACCGGCGGCGCCGGATGTCATCGACCGCGGCCGGGTCGCGGTGGACCCGCAGCAGATTCCGCTGGCCCAGGCGCCTTTCATTCTCTCTGCCGGCCGTGGTGTCAGCGACTGGGACGGCTACCATCACGCCGCCAAGGTGCTGGGTGCCAGCGAGGGTGCCTCGCGGGTGGCCGTCGATGACGGCTACATGCCGCGTGCGCGCCAGGTCGGCGCCACCGGCACCTTCGTCAGCGCCAGCTGCTATGTCGCGGTGGGGATCTCCGGCGCGGTGCAGCATCTGCAGGGCATCACCAAGTGTCAGCGCGTGGTCGCGATCAACAGCGACCCAAGCTGCGACATGGTCAAGCGTGCCGACTTCGCCATCATCGGCGATGGCGATGCGGTGCTGGCGGCGGTCTGCGCCCAGCTGGGTCAACCCCAACCCGAGCGCGGCGACAGCCGGCACGAGGAGGTGCACCATGACGCAGCCTGAGCGCAGCGCCAGCGTGGCCGGTGAGGCCAGGGTCGTCGCGCTGGTCTCCAGCGGCCGGCATCCGGTCTCCGGGCGCGCCGGACGCGCGCGAGAGGATGCCCGCGCGGTAGAGATGGGGCTGGCACTGGCGGGGGCATCCCTGCATCTGGCCCACGCCGGCGATGCCGAGGATGCGGCACTGCCGGAGTACCTGGGCATGTTCCACGGACTCGAGGGGGCCGGCGGGCCCGGCGAGCTCTCGCTGCTGCCAATGGCCGCCGGTGACGACGCCGTGCCGCTGCTGGCGAGCTGGCTCGAGGCCTATGGCGCCAACCTGGTGCTGACCGGGCAGCGCGCCGAGTGCGGCGAGGGCTCTGGCCTGCTGCCCTATCTATTGGCCGAACGACTGGGCTGGGCGGTGGCCACCGGCGTCGCCGCGATCGAGCACTACGCGGGCGACCGGGTCACCGTGCTGCAGGCGCTGCCCCAAGGGCAGCGGCGGCGTCTCGAGGTGCGGCTGCCGTGCCTGCTGTGCGTCGACGGCGTGGCACCCATGCCGCGCCAGAGCGCCTTCGGCCCCTCCCGACGCGGGCGGGTGGAGGCGGTGGCGAATATCACGGCCGAGCCCGATACGCTGCAGGCGGCGTGGCAGTGGCAGCCGGCGCGGGCCCGCCCCAAGCGTCTCAAGGTGGTCAAGTCGACCAATGCCCGCGACCGCTTCAAGGCGGCGGCGGCCAAGTCGGCCGCTTCCGGAGGGCAGGTGCTCACCGATCTCACGCCGGACGAGGCCGCACAGAAGCTGATCGACTATCTGCGCGCCGAGAAGGTGCTGCCGGCGGTACAGCCGGGGGACGAGGGGCAATCTTCCGCCTGAATCCGGCCAGCCGCTGGCGTCGCCAGCGGCGCTTGCCTCACCAGCGGCGTTTGCCTCAGTAGTCGAGCAGCTTCGGCATTCTTTCCGAGAGCGGCTGGCCGCCGAGCACGATACGGCTCGGCGCCACCGGCTGGAAGGCACCGTCGTGGAAGTAGGTGGCATGGGTGCGGTCGAAGGTCACCAGCGGCTTCAGGTCGGTACGCTTCGACTCCGGCAGCATCATCAGCGTCAGGTTGTCGAGGATCAGATGGCTGCCGTCGTCCTGGCGGTAGCGCAGTACCGCATGATAGGTCGGGGTGAGGGTGTCGTCGGCGGCGAGGAAATCCAGCCGCGCAGGCGGTGTCCCCGCTTGGATCAGGATCTGATACTTGGCGATGGCGAAGTCCTCGCAGTCGCCGTAGCCGTCGCTCACCAGACGGTCGAAGCCCTTCCAGGTATCCACCTTTTCGAACTGCTGGCGGGCGGCGTTGTTGACCACGCGGTTGACGTAGATCAGCCGTTTTTCACCGTGCAGTTGCCGGGCATTGGCCACGAACGCGGCGCGCGTGAGGGTCACCGCCGAGGCGCTGGGGTCGTCCCAGTAGGTGAAGCTGCCGGCGCTGGCCGCCGGGGCGATGGCGGCGCCCAGCAGCAGGGAGAGGGCGATCGCTCGCCGGCGGAGGTTGGGCTTGGCAGCGCGAGAGGGCATGCGGAGATTTCCGTGGCGGACGTCGACTGTCCCGGGAGCGACAGTCAGACGATACGCGTCTCGACCCGTCGTGGTCGAGTGCAGTAAATAGAGATCAATGCCGTAAACCGCGACTCATGCGGCGTTGGCGCGCCGCGAGCGCTATGCCGAACACTGGCCGAGCCCGGGCCAAGATCGGCAGGGCATGAGTCCGATCAGATCCGAGGAGGTGTTGCATGATGATCGTCAATCTCGTCGACGGCGAGGATTTCCGCCAGCGGCTGGTCGCGCTGGGCATCCACGTGCCCGAAGCCGCCTGTCCGGAGACCTGCGCCCGGCTGGCCGCGGGCTGCTACCGCGCCGGACGCGTGCCCGAACTGCCGGCGGCGATCCGCGAGCTGACCGAGCAGAGCGACATGCTTCTGCCGTCGGTGAAAACCGCTATCGATCAGCACCTGCTGCCTGCCTTCGACGGGCACTGAAGAGCAGTGCTCTTCCCTCCTCGCAGTGTCCGTGCCGGGCACTGCGGGCGCTCAAATCTTGCGTAAGCCCCACATAAAATACATCCCCCCGATCAGGGCCGCGATCAGCCCCGCCGGTAGCTGGTAGGGAAAGAACAGATTACGTCCCAGCCAGTCTGCCAGCACCATCACTACGATGCCCAGCAGTCCCGCCCCGAGCAGCTGATGGCGAGCCCGGTGCAGGCCCATCAGCCGCGCCATGTGCGGTGCCAGCAGGCCGATGAACGAGAGCGGCCCCACCACCAGGGTGGCGGCGACAGTGAGCAGCGCCACCAGCGCCAGCAGCACCAGCCGGCTGCGATCGACATCCACGCCCAGCGCCCTGGCGGTGGGGGCGCCGAGCGGGAGTAGCGTCAGCCAGCGCCCCAGCGGCAGGGTGAGTGCGAACAGCACCAGTGCCACGACGGCGATCACCCCCGCCGAGGTGAGGCTGGCGTAGTAGGTCGAACCGCCCAGCCACGCCAGCAGCTGCTGGGCCCGCGGGTCATTGCTCGACAGTACGATGGCGCGCAGGGCATCCAGCAGGGCGGTGATCGCGATCCCAGTGAGCAGCAGCCGCTCCGGTACGAAGCCGCTGCGGCGGTTGCACGCCACCAGCACCAGCAGCGCAGCCACCGCGCCGGCAAAGCCGGTGACCCCGCCGCTCAGCGGCGCGATCCCCAGCGGCAGCAGCATCAGTGCGATGACCCCGATGGCCACCCCGGCGCTGATCCCCAGCACCTCCGGGCTCGCCATGGGGTTGCCTGTCATGCGCTGCAGCAGGGTGCCGGCGGCGGCCAGCAGCAGCCCGGCGGCGGCGGCGGTGACGACTCGCGGCAGGCGCCAGTCGATCACCAGCTCGAGCTGGCCCCAGCCCGCCCAGGCCGGATGGGCGCCGTGGGCATCGAGGCGGAAGCCGAAGCCCAGTGC
>JNVT01000089.1 GCA_000737985.1 Gammaproteobacteria bacterium MFB021
CAATCATCAGCTCAGCGAGGCCCTGGCAACGGCCACGGCACAGCTCGCCGCCACACCCTGGCAGCTGTCACGGCTGGCGGTCAGCGGCAACCGGGCGAGCCTGACCTGGCGCTACCCCGAGCCGCCGGCGCCGGTGGTGGTGAACCGGGCACGCCAGGCCCTCGCCACGGTGGGCGAGGCGCAGTGGCAGGCACTGTCGGGCGAGCTGAGCCTGAACCTCCCCCTCGCCGCCGACACCCCGGAGCCCACGCCATGAGCCGATTCGCCCCCCGTCTACCCGCTCGCTTGGCGCCGCTGTGGGCGGCGCGCTCGGGGCGGGAGAAAGGACTGCTGGTGCTGGCACTGGTCGGCGTGCTGGCCTACGCCGGCCACGCCGCGCTCTCGTATCTGCCCACTACGAGTGGGCCGTTCATCGCGGCGAGGCCGGTGCCGAACCTGCTGCGGCTGCCGCCGATCACCCCGGTGGACGCCGCGGCCTGGCGCAGCGCCGCGGTGGAACAGGGTCTGGCGCTGACCCACATCGAGGTGACGGCGCACGGCGTCACGACCCGCGGCGAGGCGGCCTCGCCCGAGGCGTTCGGCGACTTCGCGCGCTGGGCGGCGCAGCATGGCTGGTGGGCGGTGTCCTGGCAGCTCGAGCGCCGCGAGGGGCAGAGCCTGGCGCTGGCAGCACACTGGCGCAGTCAGCTCGAAATGCCGGGTTCGGGGCCAGAGTCAGGGCCGGCATCTAAGCCAGCGTCGGGGGCGGAGTCGGCACCGCTGGGTAATACCGTGACTGCGACGGAGAGCCGCTGATGCGACGCGCAATCGGTGTGCTGGGCACGCTAGTCACGGGGCTGACGGTGGCCCTCGTCTTCGTCTCGACGCTGGCCCTGACCTGGCCACTGACG
>JNVT01000090.1 GCA_000737985.1 Gammaproteobacteria bacterium MFB021
TCCGGAAGTCATCGATGCCACGCTTCCAGGAAAAGCCTCTAAGCTTCAGATCACATGCGACCGTACCCCAAACCGACACAGGTGGTCAGGGTGAGAATCCCAAGGCGCTTGAGAGAACTCGGGTGAAGGAACTAGGCAAAATGGCACCGTAACTTCGGGAGAAGGTGCGCCGGCGTAGCGTGAAGAGACTCGCTCTCCTAGCGCGAACCGGTCGAAGATACCAGGTGGCTGCAACTGTTTATTAAAAACACAGCACTCTGCTAACGCGTAAGCGGACGTATAGGGTGTGACGCCTGCCCGGTGCCGGAAGGTTAATTGATGGTGTTAGCGCAAGCGAAGCTCCTGATCGAAGCCCCGGTAAACGGCGGCCGTAACTATAACGGTCCTAAGGTAGCGAAATTCCTTGTCGGGTAAGTTCCGACCTGCACGAATGGCGTAATGATGGCCACGCTGTCTCCACCCGAGACTCAGTGAAATTGAAATCGCAGTGAAGATGCTGTGTACCCGCGGCTAGACGGAAAGACCCCGTGAACCTTTACTATAGCTTCACACTGGACGCTGATGTTGCTTGTGTAGGATAGCTGGGAGGCTTGGAAACCGTGACGCCAGTTGCGGTGGAGCCAACCTTGAAATACCAGCCTGGCATCATTGGCGTTCTAACTTCGCACCGTGATCCGGTGTAAGGACAGTGTGTGGTGGGTAGTTTGACTGGGGCGGTCTCCTCCGAAAGCGTAACGGAGGAGCACGAAGGTACCCTCAGCACGGTTGGAAATCGTGCATTGAGTGCAAGAGCATAAGGGTGCTTAACTGCGAGACAGACACGTCGAGCAGGTACGAAAGTAGGTTCTAGTGATCCGGTGGTTCTGTATGGAAGGGCCATCGCTCAACGGATAAAAGGTACTCCGGGGATAACAGGCTGATACCGCCCAAGAGTTCACATCGACGGCGGTGTTTGGCACCTCGATGTCGGCTCATCACATCCTGGGGCTGAAGTCGGTCCCAAGGGTATGGCTGTTCGCCATTTAAAGTGGTACGCGAGCTGGGTTTAGAACGTCGTGAGACAGTTCGGTCCCTATCTGCCGTGGGCGTTGGAGATTTGAGAAGCGCTGCTCCTAGTACGAGAGGACCGGAGTGGACGCACCTCTGGTGTTCCGGTTGTCACGCCAGTGGCACTGCCGGGTAGCTATGTGCGGACGGGATAACCGCTGAAAGCATCTAAGCGGGAAGCCCCCTTCAAGATGAGATCTCCCTGAGACTTCGAGTCTCCTAAAGGGTCCAGCAAGACGAGCTGGTTGATAGGCACGGTGTGGAAGCGCTGCAAGGCGTTGAGCTAACGTGTACTAATGCCCCGTGAGGCTTGACCATATAACCCCAAGGGGTCTGGGTCGGGCGATCACATCGCGACAATAGCCGGATAGGCAAGAGACGTATCATCAGCATGATCCAGATTGGTCGATGTGAAGCTGGTGCGTGAAAGCGTGTCACAGGTTCATGTCGACGTCAGTTTTGCCTGACGACCATAGCGAGTGGGAACCACCTGATTCCATGCCGAACTCAGAAGTGAAACCGCTTAGCGCCGATGGTAGTGTGGGGTCTCCCCATGTGAGAGTAGGTCATCGTCAGGCACCTATACCGAACCCCAGTCTCGTCAGAGACTGGGGTTCACTCGTTTCTGGGTGTTGATATCTTCAGCACCTACCTCCCTTCGCCTATCTCGGGCGCTTTGACTTATCCCCACCTCCTTTGGTGTTTTCGAGCGCGACCGCCTGTGGGTAGTTGCCGTTCCCCGCCACGCGACTCCGGCATGCTGCTCTTAACTTATCCCCACCCCTTTGTTGGGCGCCGGCGATGAGCGGCCTTAGTACGCCATGAGGCCGCCATTGGTTGGCATCCTGGCCCAATAGCATCCCGCTGTCGCACTCAGGCGGGGCAGTGTTCCTCTACGGTCTGCAAGTGTGCGACCAGTTTTTCTACCTGCCCGATCGCCTCTCGGATGGAGCGCTGCAGACGTTCGCCACCCTCTTCCTGGTACTCGATGGCGATCTCGTGGAACCGTTCGATCCCGATCAACTCCAGGGCGGTGCGTACGCTGGCTTCCAGATGGTTCATGTGCGCCATCGTCCCGCCGGGGCCCAGCCCGTGGCCGCCGCGGGAAGAGAGAATCACTGCCTGGCGCGGTCGGTCATTGAGCAGCGAGAGCACCGGGTGTTCCAGGTTGCTGGGGTCGAAACCGATCGTGCGGCCCAGGCGGACGATCTGGTCTATCCATGCCTTGAACGGGGCCGGGTAGCTGTAGTTGTAGAGCGGTATTCCCAGTACCAGCACGTCGGCATCGATCACTTCGTCCACCAGGCGGTCGCTCTCGGCGAGCGTCTGGTGCATCGCCAGCGTACGGCTCTCCTGCGGGATAAAGGCTGCCGCGATCCAGGCTTCATCGAGATAGCCCGGCGGCTGGGCGCCCAGGTCGCGACGGGTCACCGGATCGTCGGGCCGGCCGGCCTTCCACTGTTCGACGAAGTGATGCGTCAGGCGGCGGCTCAGTGAGCCATGTTGGTGGGTGCCGGAGCGGCCCGGGCGCGGGCTGGCATCGAGATGGAGCAGGCGGGTCATGGCGTTTCTCCTGAGTCGCTGGGTGGGCCAGACGCTTTTGGCTGGCCCAGGTTCGTTTGGCTGGATTAGGCATGAGCCTGCCTCAGCCGTGGTTGGCGTCATGGCTATGGAACATCAGCGCTAACGCAGCGACAAACGACCATTTCTTGCCATAATGGAAAAATAAAATTCATCCATAGGGTCGTGCCATGAGCCCTCGCAAACTGCCCTCGCTCTCTGCGCTGCGCGCTTTCGAGGCGGCGGCGCGCCATCTCAGCGCCAAACGCGCCGCTGCGGAGCTGTCGGTGACGCCCACCGCCATCAGCCACCAGATTCGCCAGTTGGAGGCGCAGCTCGGCATCACGCTATTCATTCGTCAGCCGCGGCAGCTACAGCTCACCGTGCAGGGGCGGGAGTTGCTTGCCGCTGCCAGCGAGGCTTTCGATACCTTGGCGGCCACGGTGGCGCGCCTGCGCCCGGAACCAGCGCATCTCAGTGTCACCCTCTCGACCATTCCAGCAGTGGCCGCGCGCTGGTTGCTGCCGCGGGTGAGCGAGCTGCGCGAGGCCCATCCGGATATCAATCTCAACCTGCAGATTTCCCACCATCTGGTGCCGCTGGATGGTGTCGCGGCGGATATGGCGATCCGCTACGGCGCCGGTCACTGGCCAGGGCTCGAGGCCGAGAAGCTGTTCGACAATACCTTCGTGCCCGCCTGTAGCCCGAGCCTGGGTGTGCGCAGCCATGCGGATTTGCACCACGCCACGCTGATTCACTACGAGCCGCCCAATCACAAGGGCGCGCTGCTCAGTTGGGGTGCTTGGCAGACGCTGGCGCGCGTCCCCGAACTGGAGATCGGCCAGGGGCTGGTGTTCTCGGATGAAACCCACACCATCGCTGCCGCCCTGGGTGGCCAGGGCATTGCGCTGATGAGCCGCACGCTGATCGCCGAGGAGCTGGCCGATGGGCGCCTGGTAGCGCCGTTCGGCCCCGAACTGCCAGGCGAGCCGTTCCATCTGGTCTACCCGCCGGCACGGCGTGACGAGCCCGCTATTCGTGCTGTGCGCGAGTGGGTGATGAGGCTGGCCGAGGGTGACCAAAGAGGTCGTGATGAAAAGGCGTGAGAAGAGACTGTCAGAAGAGATTGCGGGAAAGGCGCGGCGCTGGCGCCTTGGACAAGAACGCGGCGGCCCTGAGCCGCCGCGTTTGGTTCAGTCGTCTTCGTCGCGGGGGGATTGGAAGGCGCGCTTGTCATCGGGCAGGCGCACCATGTCGCCCAGGTTGAGGTCTCCGTGGCTGTCGTGGCGTTCGCCGTCGTCGCCGATCAGGGCGGCGACCTTGCCGATGCTGACGCCGTCCTTGTAGGCCTCGACCTGAATGCGCACGGTGGCACCGTGGTAGCGCGCGGTGAGGATCATTCCGGGCTGCGGCTCGACCCGGTGCTGTTCATCCTTGGCGTAGTGGGCGTCGACACTGGCACCGCCCGGGGCGTCCCACTCGACATGCTTGTGCATGCGTTTCTCCTTGTCCAAGAGGTTCATGTGCTCCTAGCGTAGCGCGCTTTGCCCGCGTCTGCCGCGTGGTGACCTCGCCAAAAGACGCACGCCACGGGTGAGCGCAACGCTTGTCTTTTGCCCGCGCCGGCAGCACAGTTGAAAGGTCTTTCGTAACCCAACAATGAGTGACAACAACGATGAAAAAGACAGTCATGGCACTGGCGGTCGCGGCGGCCTCGGTGTGCAGCATCGCGGCGCAGGCGGACGTCAAGGTAGGCTTTCTCGGCGGTTTCACCGGCGGTATCGAGAGTCTGACGCCGCCGATCTTCGACGGTGCCAAGTTGGCGGTGGCCGAGGTCAACGAGCAGGGCGGGCTGCTGGATGGCGAGAAGATGGTGATGCCGTCCGGCGATACCACCTGCTCGGATGCGGCCGCGGCCTCCAACGCCGCCGACCGCCTGGTCAACAGCGAGAAGGTGACCGCGATCGTCGGCGCGCTGTGCACCGGGGCGACCATCGCGGCGGCCAACAACGCGGCGATTCCGGGTGGGGTGGTGATGGTCTCGCCGGCCTCCACCGCGCCGGCGGTGACCGATCTCGCCGACAACGATCTGGTCTTCCGTACCGTGCCTTCCGATGCCTTCCAGGGGGAACAGCTCGCCAAGCTGCTGCTTTCCAAGGGGATCGACAATGTCGCCGTGACTTACGTCAACAATGACTATGGCCAGGGCCTCGACGGCGCCTTCACCAAGACTTTCGAAGCCGAGGGCGGTACCGTTGCCGCCAACCTGGCGCATGAAGACAACCGGGCCGACTACCGCTCCGAGATCGGGCAGCTCGCGGCCAGCGGTGCGCCGACCCTGGTGGTGCTCGCCTACGCCGACACCTCGGGCCAGACGATCCTGCGTCAGGCCTACGAAAGCGGTGCCTTTACCCAGTTCGCGGGTGGCGATGGCATGGTTGGCAACTCGCTGGTGGATGCGGTGGGCGCCGACGTGCTCGAGGGCATGATCGCCACCCGCCCCGGGTCGCCGCAGTCGCCGGGCACCGAGACCTTCACCAAGCTGGCAGAAAAGGCCGGCATCGACCCCACCGCGGTGTTCGCTGCCCAGTCCTACGACGCCGCCTTCCTGCTCGCCATGGCGATCGAGAAGAACGGCAGCGCGGATCGCGAAGGGCTCTCCAAGGCGCTGCGCGAGGTCGCTGGCGCGCCGGGCGAGAAGATCCTGCCGGGCGAGTGGGCGAAGGCCAAGAAGCTGATCGACGCCGGTAAAGACGTGGACTACGAAGGGGCCGCCGGTGACGCCGAGTTTGACAAGAACGGCGACGTGCCGGGCGTGGTGGTCGAGATGGCGGTGGAGAATGGCAAGTTCGTCACCAAGGGGCCGGTGGGTGAATGAACCGATCGATGAATAAATAGCGTCACCAAGGGGCCGGTGGGTGAATAAGCCGATTGGTGAATAAATAGCGTTATCAAGGGGCCGGTTAGCGAGTCATCGCGCCGGCGCCACCCGGAATAGAAAAATCCGGGACAGGAAAAACCCCGAGTCGGCGGCTGCTGGCTCGGGGTTTTTGGTTTCCACGTCAGAGGGTGTTTACAAAATGCCTGCGCTCGACGATACGGCGTTGAAATCGACCTCAAAGTACTCATTTACACCGCGTAAACTCCGTCTTTTCGGCCGATTTCGCCTTGTCTCGCCTTCGCTCGTCGAATTTGTAAACACCCTCTCAGTCCGAAGTGTTCGGTGCGATGGGCGCTCGTCGCGATGAGCGCCCATTGGGTGGACGCCCGCCGCCGTGAACGTCAATCGTGCTGGGCGACCCGCTCCGGGATCATCCCGCGCGGGGCAAAGCGCAGCACCATCAGGATCAGCAGCCCGATCACGAAGACTCGCGCCTGCAGTGCGCGGCTATCGAGGTTGCCCGGCTGCCAGCCGAACCAGTCGCCGCCCAGAGCGGTCACCAGATGCATCAGCGCCAGCGCCAGCGGGCCGGACATGATCCAGATCACATAGACCAGTACCGCGCCGAACAGGGTGCCCAGGTTGTTGCCCGGCCCGCCCAGAATCACCATCACCAGTACCAGGAAGGTGTGGTTGAGCGGCAGGTAGCCCTGGGGGTCGAAGATCCCGGTGAAGCTGGTCAGCACCGCGCCGCCCAGCCCCATCAGGATACAGCCGAAGACGAAGATCTCCTGGCGCCGGCGGTTGATCGACTTGCCCATTGCCGCGGCGGAGACTTCGTTGTCGCGGATGGCGCGGATCATCCGCCCCCAGGGCGCGTGGTAGGCGCGGTGGAGCAGGAAGAAGATCACCGCGATCAGCACGGCGGTCACGCAGAAGTAGAGCGCGCGGGCGGTGACGAAGCCGACCTCACCGGGGTCGGGCACCGGCCACGGCAGCGGGGAGATGGTGGCGGTGCCGCGGGTCAGCCAGTCCGAGTTCTTGAGAAACGCCTTGATGATCTCGGCGATGCCCAGGGTGGCGATGACCAGATAGTCGCTGCGCAGCCCCAGGCAGATATGCCCGATGACATAGCCGATCCCCCCGGCGAGCACGCCGCCGACGATCCAGCCGAGCCATACCGGTAGCCCCAGGCCGCCGATGAACTCCACCTGGGACTCGATATCGCCGGTGACGCTGCGCAACCAGCTGATCACCACCAGGTAGGCGATGAGCGCGACGATCACGGTGATCAGCGTGCGCAGCCAGCGCGGCACACCGAGCCGGTCGATGCGGCTGACGGCGAAGACCAGCGCGACCGCGGCGACGATCGCCAGCAGCACCCAGCCCAGCCGGCCCGGCAGGTCGCTGGCCCAGAAGGCGTGATTGACCGGAATGCTGAAGAAGGTGGCGGAGAAGCCGCCGAGGGCGACGAAGCCCATGATGCCAGCGTTGAACTGGCCGGCGTAGCCCCACTGGATGGTCAGGCCGAGGGCCAGGATGGCGTAGCAGGCGGCCTCGACCATCATGCGCGTGGCGTAGGCCGGCCCCATGCTGGCGAAGACGGCGAGCACCACCAGCGCCAGGCCGCCGAACAGCAGGATCTCGCGGCGGGGGAAAGGGCGCTGGGACGGCGTCTGTTGGGTGGACGGATTCATTAGATCACCTTCCCTTTGAACAGGCCGGTCGGGCGCCAGATCAGCACCGCGATCAGAATGAAGAAGGGCACCACGATCTTGTACTCGGTGCCCACCAGCGCCAGGTTGTTGGGTAGCTCGATCCAGCTCGGCAGGCTATCGCGCAGCGGGCGCAGCAGCACCGACCAGTTGAATACCGCCAGAGTCTCGGCGAAACCGACCAGGAAGCCGCCGGCGATGGCGCCGTAGGGGTGGCCGACGCCGCCGACGATCGCCGCGGCGAAGATCGGCAGCAGCAGGAAGAAACTCAGGTCCGGCTTGAACGCCACATCCAGCGACAGCAGCGTCCCCGCCAGGGTCGCCAGCGAGCCGGCGATCACCCAGGTCAGGGTGATGATCAGCTTGGTATTGATGCCCGAGGCGCGGGCCAGGTCGGGGTTGTCCGACATCGCTCGCATCGCCTTGCCCAGACGCGCCCGGGTCAGGAACAGATGCAGCCCGATCACCGCCACCAGGGTGACCACGAACAGGATCACCTGCGGCTCGGTGATGATGATCGGGCGCGTCACGCCGGGCAGTTCGATGCGAAAGATCGCCTTGCGCGCCTCGACGTAGAGGCTCTCCGCGCCGGTGCCGGAGAACAGTCGGATCAGCCCCTGCAGCATCAGCGTGACCCCCAGCGAGGCGATCACCATCACGATCGGCTTGACCCCGTGGGCACGCAGCGGCTGGTAGAACACGCGGTCGATGCCCACCGCCACCAGCGAGGTGAAGATCATCGCCAGCGGCAGCATCACGATCGCGGTGGGCAGCCCCAGGGCGTCACCGGCGTGGGGAAAGGCCAGGGTCAGCAGCAGCACCACGAAGGCCCCCAGGGTCATCATGTCGGCGTGGGCGAAGTGGGCGAAACGCAGGATGCTGTAGATCAGCGTCACCCCGATCGCGCCCATGGCGTAGATGCAGCCGGTCACGCTCCCGGCCACCACCACGTAGTTGAAGAAGTAGATCAGCTCATTCACGGCGAAATCTCTTGTCCTGTCGGCATGGCAGCGGCGCTCTCAACCGCCGAGGAAACTCTTGGCTACCTGCGGGTCGGCGAGCAGCGCCTCGCCGCTGTCGGTGAAGCGGTTCTGTCCGGCGGCGAGCACGAAGCCCCGGTGGGCGATACGCAGCGCCTGCTTGGCGTTCTGCTCTACCATCAGCACCCCGACCCCGGTGGCGCTGATGCGCTTCACCTGCTCGAAGATCTCGTTCATGTAGCGCGGCGAGAGACCGGCGGTGGGCTCGTCGAGCAGCAGCACGCTGGGTTCGTTCATCAGCGCCCGGCCCATCGCCACCATCTGGCGCTGGCCGCCGGAGAGTTCGCCCGCGGGCTGGTGGCGCTTGTCGTAGAGCGGCGGGAAGATGTCGTAGATCTGGCGCTTGAGCCGCGTCACCGTGGCCGGCTTGAGAAAGGCGCCCATCTCCAGGTTTTCCGCCACCGTGAGGCTGGGGAAGATGTTCTTCTCCTGGGGCACGAAGCCCATCCCGCGCTCCACCAGCTTGTGCGGCGGCAGGTTGGTGATCGGGTCGCCGCGCAGGCGAATCTCGCCGCCGGTGATGGTGAGCAGGCCGAACACGGCTTTGAGCATGGTCGACTTGCCGGCGCCGTTGGGGCCGACGATGACCCCGATCTCATCGGCTTCGATCGCCATGTCGACGCCGTTGAGAATGTTCATGCCGCCGTAGCCGCCATGAACGTCGATCGCTTCGAGTAGTGGCATGGTGAGCTCGTTTGTTATTGAAGCGGTTGGCGCACCGGGCTGCCCAGCACGCCGGCCGTGAGGCGTCAGGCCGTGGTGGCCCCGAAGTAGGCCTCGATGACCGTCGGGTCGTTCTGGATCTGCGCGATCGGGCCCTCCATCATCACCTGGCCCTGGGCGAGCACGATCACCGGATCGCACAGCCGCGCGATCATGTCCATGTCGTGTTCG
This sequence comes from Gammaproteobacteria bacterium MFB021, assembly GCA_000737985.1. Lineage (GTDB taxonomy): Bacteria > Pseudomonadota > Gammaproteobacteria > Pseudomonadales > Halomonadaceae > Salinicola. The sequence goes on from JNVT01000090.1 coordinate 9,138, forward strand.
ATCACCAGGAAGGTGTAGCCGAGTTCCCGATTGAGCCGTTCGATGTTGCCCATGAGATCGCCCAGCAGGGTGCGGTTGACCCCAGCGGCGATCTCGTCGAGCAGCACCACGCGGGCATCGGTCATCATGGTGCGACCCAGTTCGAGCAGCTTCTTCTGCCCGCCGGAGAGATTGCCGGCCAGCTCGTTGCGCACGTGGGCGAGGCCGACGAAGTCGAGCACCTCGAGCGCACGGCGGCGGGTCTCGGCCTCCTGGCGGCGCACCTCGCCCGGCTTGAACCAGGTGCTGAAGAGGTTCTCGCCCTCCTGGCCCGGCGGCACCATCATCAGATTCTCCAGCGCGCTCAGGTGGCTGAACTCGTGGGCGATCTGGAAGGTGCGCAACAGCCCCTTGTGGAAGCGATGGTTGGCAGTGAGATGGGTGATCGGCTCGCCGTCGAGCAGGACCTCGCCACTGTCGGGCATGAGGCTGCCGGCGATGATGTTGAACAGCGTCGACTTACCGGCGCCGTTAGGGCCGATCATGCCGGTGATCGAACCGCGGGCGACCTGGATGGAGCAGTCGTCGATGACGGTCAGACCGCCGAACGACTTCTTGATGTTGCGGACATCGATGATCGGAGTCATCGCGTCTCCCCTGCAGCGTTGTTGATATTGTGCTGTTGCTGGCGTACTGGATGTGCTTGGTCTTGGTCTTGGTCTTGGTCTTGGTCTTGGTCTTGGTCTTGGGCTAGCGCTTCTGGCTCGAATGCCTGTCTCGAGAACCTGCCTCAAGAACCTGGCCCGAGTGTCCATCTAGAGCGCTTGTCTAGAGAACCTGTCTAGATGACTTGTCTAGAGAGCCTGGTTCGCGTGCTGCTGTCCTGTTTCCTGTCGCTTTGAGGTTAGGTGTTGGGTCGGCACTTGCCGCTTTTTTGATCGTTCAAACGCAAAAAGGCGGCAACTCGCCCGATCATCGCCGCCGCGGGTGGGCAGGTCCAGGCCTGCCGGCGCGGTGGCGATGGGTGCGAGTGCCGCCCATCTTAATCCGATTTCGGAGCGGGTATCAGCCCTTCATCAATTCTTCTTGGCGCGCTTGCGCTCGTTCTCGGTCAGATACTTCTTGCGCAGACGGATGTGGTTGGGAGTGACTTCCACCAGCTCGTCGTCATCGAGGAACTCGATCGCCTGCTCCAGCGAGAAGCGTACCGGCGGGGTCAGGACGATGTTCTCGTCGTTGCCGGAGGCGCGCATGTTGTCGAGTTTCTTGGCCTTGGTCGGGTTGACCACCATGTCTTCGGCGCGGTTGTTGATGCCGATCAGCATGCCTTCGTAGACTTCGGTGCCGTGCTCGACGATCAGCTTGCCGCGCTCCTGCAGGGCGTAGAGCGCATAGGCCAGCGCCTTGCCGGACACCATCGACACCAGCACGCCGTTGCGGCGCTTGATCATGGCGTCGGGCTTGAGCGGGCCGTAATGGTCGAAGCGGCTGGTCAGGATGCCGGTGCCGGAGGTCAGGGTCAGGAACTGGCCACGGAAGCCGATCAGCCCGCGCGCGGGGATGATGAAGTCCAGGCGCACACGGCCCTTGCCATCCGGGTTCATGTTGGAGAGCTCGCCCTTGCGGTAGCCGAGTTCTTCCATCACCGAGCCCTGGTGCTGCTCTTCGCAGTCGATGATCACCTCTTCGTACGGCTCCTGCTTGACGCCGTCGATCTCGCGGATGATCACCTCGGGGCGGCCCACGGCCATCTCGAAGCCTTCACGCCGCATGGTCTCGATCAGGACCGAGAGGTGCAGTTCGCCGCGGCCGGAGACCTTGAACTTCTCCGGGCTGTCGCCCTGCTCGACGCGCAGCGCCACGTTGTGGATCAGCTCCTGGTCCAGACGCTCCTTGATGTTGCGGCTGGTGACGAACTTGCCGTCCTTGCCGGCGAACGGCGAGTCGTTGACCTGGAAGGTCATGGAGACGGTGGGCTCGTCGACGGTCAGCGCCGGCAGCGCCTCGACCGCGGCGGTGTCGCACAGGGTGTCGGAGATCGCCAGATCCTCGATCCCGGTGATGCAGACGATGTCACCGGCGGTGGCCTGCTGGGTCTGCACCCGCTCCAGACCCATGTGGGTCATCACCTGGCCGATCTTGCCACGGCGGGTGTTGCCCTCCTTGGTGATCACGGTGATCTGCTGGTTGGGCTGGACGCTGCCGCGCTTGATTCGGCCCAGGCCGATGACGCCGACGTAGCTGTTGTAGTCGAGCGCCGAGATCTGCATCTGGAAGGGGCCGTCGAGTTCGACCTTGGGCGGCTCGACGATATCGACGATCGACTGGAACATCGGCGTCATGTCGTCGGCCAGCTGGTCCGGCTCCATGCCGGCGATGCCGTTGAGTGCCGAGCAGTAGATGATCGGGAAGTCGAGCTGATCATCGCTGGCACCGAGGTTGTCGAACAGATCGAAGATCTGGTCGATGACCCAGTCCGGGCGTGCGCCGGGGCGGTCGATCTTGTTGACCACAACGATCGGCTTGAGGCCCTGGGCGAACGCCTTCTGGGTCACGAAGCGGGTCTGCGGCATGGGGCCGTCGACCGCGTCGACCAGCAGCAGTACCGAGTCGACCATCGACATCACGCGCTCGACCTCGCCACCGAAGTCGGCGTGTCCCGGGGTGTCGACGATGTTGATGTGGTAGTCACGGCCTTTGCCGTCGTTCCACTGGATCGCGGTGTTCTTGGCCAGGATGGTGATGCCGCGTTCCTTTTCCTGGTCGTTGGAGTCCATGATCCGCTCCTGGCCTTCCGCTTTACGGTCCAGGGTGCCGGATTGGCTCAGCAGCTTGTCGACGAGCGTGGTCTTGCCATGGTCGACGTGCGCGATGATGGCAATGTTGCGGATGCTCTCGATGCGAGCGTCAGTGTCACTCATGGGGCGGTATCCATATAAATGTGTGCGCCCACGTTGGCTGTCGATCGCCTTTTGGCACGGGATCGACGAATGACCCTGGGCACGGGTAGGAAGGTCGGCCGCGCATTGTACAGGCAAGGGCGCGAGACTGGCTACTTTCGTCGTGTAGACCGTGGCGTAGAGATCGCAAGTCGCTGGTCTTGATGGCAGTTTCCCGCGTGGGCGATGACATTTCGATGGCGATCGCCGCCGATGCCATCACGCGACGGGATTCCCTTTGGCCGCTGCCGGTCCTAGACTGGCCGCTCCATAGTCAACGAGGGACCTGGCTTGTCCACGTCTAACGACGACGGTTGTCGTCGCTCCACCGCGCTTTTTCTTTCCGCGCCGCCGTGTTTTCCGGCGCACTTCCGACCCCGCCCGTGTGCTCGCCCCCGGCGACCCGGCCGGCCCCCAGGGGCGGCGCGTGTCGCGGCACCGACGTGCTTCACCGCTACGGGTGAACGGCGATGATGCCCTGGTTCGAATTCTCCTGGATGCTCGAGCCCGCCGCCTGGGCGGGGCTGCTGACCCTGGTGATCATCGAGATCGTACTGGGGATCGACAATCTGGTGTTCATCGCCATTCTCGCCGACAAGCTGCCACCGGCGCAGCGCGACCGCGCACGCGTCTTGGGGCTGTCGCTGGCACTGGTCATGCGCCTGGTGCTGCTGGCGGCGATCTCCTGGCTGATGGGGCTGACGCGGCCACTGTTCCGGCTCTTCGAGCACGGCTTCAGCGGGCGTGATCTGATCCTGATCGGCGGCGGGCTGTTCCTGATCTACAAGGCTACCAGCGAGCTGCACGACCATCTCAATGCCGCCACTGCCCACCAGGGGCGCAACCGCGGCCACTACGCCGCCTTCTCGGTGGTGGTGGCGCAGATCGTGGCGCTCGATGCGGTGTTCTCGATCGACTCGGTGATCACCGCCGTCGGCATGGTCGACCATCTGATGGTGATGATGATTGCGGTGATCATCGCGGTGGGATTGATGCTGCTGGCGAGCAAGCCGCTGACGCGCTTCGTCGGCGAGCACCCCACGGTGATCCTGCTGTGTCTCGGCTTTCTGCTGATGATCGGCTTCAGCCTGGTCGCCGAGGGCATGGGGCTGCACATTCCCAAGGGCTATCTATATGGCGCCATCGGCTTCTCGATCCTGATCGAGCTGATGCACGAGTGGCGCCGGCGCAACGAGGATCGCGCCGGTGCCCGCCTGGGCGCGCGCCGGGCGCGGACCGCGGATGCGGTGATGCGCCTGATCAGCGGGGGCGACATGAGCCTGGAGCAGCGTGCCGGCGAGGCGCCGCGCGAGGAAGGCGATGACGCCGATGCGGCGGTCTTCGGTGCCGACGAGCGACGCATGGTGCGCGGCGTGCTGTCGATGGCGGACAAGCCGATCAGCGCGGTGATGACTCTGCGCCGGGATCTCGACTGCGTCGATCTGGACGAACCGCTCAGCGTGCAGCAGACGCAGCTGCGCGAGAGCACCCACGCCACCCTGGTGGCGATTCGGGGCGGTGAGCGCGACGCCCCGCTCGGCGTGGTGCACAAGAAGCGCCTGATCGACACGCTGCTGACCCAGGCGCCGCTGGCGCTGGAGACGCTGGTCGAACAGCCGCTGGTGCTGCTCGAGAACACCAGCCTGGTCGAGGCGCTGCGCCAGTTCCAGCGTAGCGGCGCGCTGATCGCCTTCGTGGTCGACGAGTTCGGCACCCTGGAGGGCGTGGTCACGCTGTTCGATATCCTCATGGACATCGCCGAGGAGGACCCCCAGACCCAGGGCGCCCAGGCCAAGATCCGCCGGGTCTCGGCGGATTGCTACGAGATCGACGCCAGCGAGGATGTGGTCGACGTCAATCAGCAGTTGCCCGAGCCGCTGCCGCTGGGGCGCAACTACACCAGCCTCGGCGGCCTGGTGGTCGACCGCCTCGAGACCCTGCCCTATATCGGCGCGCGGGTGGCGATCGAGCGCTGGCAGATCGAGGTGCGCGATGTCGAGCGCCATCGCATCCGCCGGGTGAGGCTGTGTCTGGCCCAGCCCGAGTGAGTGCCGGGCACGCGGTGGCGCCCGCCACCGCGTGCCTGCTGGTGTGGATCGCGCAGGACTCCCGGCGCCTGGCCGCGCTCCATCAGGCGCGTGAGCTGGCGCTGCCGGATGCCTGGCTGGCCGCCGGCTTCGTGCGCAACTGCGTGTGGGACCGGCTGCACGGCTACGCGGCGCCCACCCCGCTCAACGATATCGATCTGATCTATCACGACCCCAACGACACCCGCGAAGCCCGCGACCGGGCGCTGAGCGAGTGGCTGCGTGCGGCCAGCGGGCTGCCGTGGTCGGTCAAGAACCAGGCGCGCATGCACCGGCGCCATGGCCACGTACCCTACGTCTCGGCGAGCGATGCGATGCGCTACTGGGTCGAGCGCGAGACCGCACTGGGGGTGCGTCTGGAGGCGTCCGGGGCACTGCGTCTGAGCGCCCCGTTGGGTCTCGACTCGCTGCTGGCGGGGCGGCTGTCACACAACCCGCGCCACGGCGATGTCACGGTGTTCCATCGGCGTGTCGCCGAGAAACGCTGGCGAGAGCAGTGGCCTCGACTGAAGGTCATGCCGGCCTGAGGCGGGCGAGCCGAGCGCGCTCCTTTTCATCACAGCGTCCGGGTTCATCACAGCGTCCGGGTTCATCACAGCGTTCGGGGCCAGACAGCCTCCGGATAAGAAGAAAGCCCCTAGTGCGGCAGATGCCCCAGCAGCCAATCAAACAGCTTGCCGGTGCTGCTGGCCAGCGGTTGGCCGATGACGAAGCGTGGCAGCCGCCGGGTGTCGCTGCCGGGTTCCAGCCAGCCGGGCGTGCGCGTCAGCCAGCGGGCATCGGCGTCGAGCCGGGTGAAGCGGTCGAGGGTGGCAATATCGCCGGGGTCGGTGCAGGCGCGGATGCTCAACGGCTCGCGACACAGCCGTGACAGCCGCTGACGCCCGGTCTGCAGGGCGCGCCGGGCATCGGCGCTGGCGCCGAGGGCGGCGACGTCGGTCAACTGGCCGAAGCGCAACAGCCCTGCCTGATCGAGCCGGCGCACGCTGAAGGCATCGAGTGCCGGCTCCATCTGGTCTTTGCCTGCCAGCTCTTCCCGCCACAGCGTCTGGGCGATCTCCTTGAGGCGCGGCGCCTGTGCCGCCGGCTGGGCCTGCAGATAGTCCGCGATCGCCTGGCTCTTGCGCTCGTCCTGTCCGCCGCGGGGTGCGCCCGGCAGATCGAGTTCGGCCAGCCGGGTCGCGACGCGACCGTCGTCGCTCTCGTCGTGCCACAGCGCTTCGGCGATCAGCGTGCGATCCGGCATCCAGGGCTGGCGGACGCTGGGGTCGGGAAGAAAGACACTAGCGGGGAAGGCCAGCCGTTCGAGCAGCGGATGCAGCCGCGTGGCGACATCGCGCCAACCGCCGTCGATGGTCAGCGCGATGCGCGGCAACTGGTCGTGATGCAACTGCAGGGCACTCTCGAGACTGACGATCTGGGCGCTCTCGGTGAGGGTGGCAACGAGATGCGCCAGGCTCTCTGGCCCCAGGCAGGTATCGCGGCGATGCGGTAACCGTGCTTCGTCTTCGCTGTCGAGCACGCGGTTGAGCGCCAGAATCGCGCTGCGCCCCCATAGCGGCTCACTCAGGCTGCGCCGCCAATGGCCGCGCAAGCGTTGTACCACGTCCTGTGGGCGATCCAGCCTGGGCATGTGTAGCCTTCCGTGATCAGGGAGCGACGGTGGCGGCGAAGGCGCCCGTTGCCCCAGTATCTCCGTCCTTTCCGCCGTGGAAAAGGGCTTGGCGCAAACTTGCACGAGCGAGTCGTGCATCAAATTGGTGCGCGCAAGGGTTTTGGCTTGCCTTTTTGGTGCATTCATCTGCGTATGACGCACCAGTATGAACCCTCGACGCTTCTTCGGCGATTTTAGTGCATCGGGGTGGCAGCAAAAAAACTCCATATTACAGGGTCTTATTATTGCGGCGGGCGCGTGTGCCTCATTTTGGCACATTACTTGCTCTTGTTTCGTAACACGCTTTATCGATCCGCGGGCAGTGATTGCACGCATGGGCAAGCGCCCGGGTCACATGCTAAAAAGCGGTGTTGGACATTCGCCAACGAATCGAGCCATGGCTCACAGTGGAGGACAACATGTCTGAGAAAACCCTCGCCCTTATCGAAGAACACGACGTCAAGTGGATCGATCTGCGCTTTACCGATACCAAGGGCAAGGAGCAGCACGTCACCATCCCGGCCAGCGTCGTCAACGCCGAGTTCTTCGAAGATGGTCAGATGTTCGACGGTTCTTCCATCGAAGGCTGGAAGGGCATCAACGAATCGGACATGATCCTGCGTCCGGAAGACGGCACCGGCTTCCTCGACCCGTTCACCGAAGACGCCACGCTGATCCTGCGCTGTGACATCATCGAGCCGGCCACCATGCAGGGCTACGAGCGTGATCCGCGCTCCATCGCCAAGCGCGCCGAAGCCTATCTGAACAGCACCGGCCTGGGCGACACTGCCTTCTTCGGCCCGGAGCCCGAGTTCTTCATCTTCGACGAGGTCCACTTCAAGTCCGATATCGAAGGCTCGATGTACAAGATCACCTCGGAAGAGGGTGCCTGGGCCACCGATCGTCAGATCGAAGGCGGCAACCTGGCGCACCGTCCGCGGGTCAAGGGTGGCTACTTCCCGGTACCGCCGGTCGACAGCTTCCACGACATCCGCAGCGCCATGTGCAACACGCTGCAGGCGATCGGCCAGTCGGTCGAAGTGCACCACCACGAGGTCGCCAACGCTGGCCAGAACGAGATCGGCGTCAAGTTCAACACCCTGGTGAAGAAGGCCGACGAAGTTCAGGAACTGAAGTACGTGGTTCACAACGTGGCGCACGCCTACGGCAAGACCGCGACCTTCATGCCCAAGCCGCTGGTCGGTGACAACGGCTCCGGGATGCACGTCCACCAGTCGTTCTGGAAAGACGGCCAAAACCAGTTCGCGGGTGACGAGTACGCCGGCCTGTCCGAGATGGCGCTTTACTACATCGGCGGCATCATCAAGCACGCGCGTGCCCTGAACGCCTTCACCAACGCTTCGACCAACTCCTACAAGCGTCTGGTGCCGGGCTTCGAAGCGCCGGTCATGCTCGCCTACAGCGCGCGTAACCGTTCTGCCTCGATCCGTATTCCGTACACCTCCAACCCGAAGGCCAAGCGGGTCGAGACGCGCTTCCCCGATCCGACCGCCAACCCGTACCTGGCGTTCTCGGCGATGCTGATGGCCGGTATCGACGGCATCAAGAACAAGATCCATCCTGGCGATGCCATGGACAAGAACCTCTACGACCTGCCGCCGGAAGAGGGCAAGAAGGTTCCGACCGTCGCCAACAGCCTGGATCAGGCGCTGGAAGCGCTGGACAAGGATCGCGCCTTCCTGACCGAAGGTGGCGTCTTCACCGACTCCATGATCGATGCCTACATCGAGCTGAAGGGCGAAGATGTCGAGCGTCTGCGCATGACCACGCATCCGGTCGAGTTCGAGCTCTACTACAGCCTCTGAACGACAGCCTTTGAACGGCGGCCTTCGCGCACGACGACAAGCCCCACTTCGGTGGGGCTTTTTCGTCTGCGGCCGATAGAGAGCGGAAATGGAGCGTCGAAACGGCAAGCAGGAGACACGCGGATGCGCAGCGATACCCATTGTGAGACCCGGCGCGGGCGGCGCCGTCTTGGGCGGTTCGAAAGGCGCGCGCTGGCGCGCGTCATCGCGGGTGTGACGGTTGCGGTGATGGCCACCGGTGCGGCGCTGGCGGCACCGGTCTACCGGCATATCGATGCCCAGGGCAACGTGGTCTACAGCGACCGCCCGGCCAGCGGCGAGCGGGTCGAGCTGGCCCCGATCAGTGTGGTCGACCCTCAAGAGGGGGCTGAGGGAGCATCAGGGGTGGTGCCGTCGTCGCCATCGCGCGGGGCGTCGACGCCCGATGCGGCAGCGGCTTACACGCGCTTCGAGATCGCCAGCCCCGCCGATGGCACGACTCTGCCCACCGGTCGCGCCGGCGACGTGCAGGTGCGTCTGGAGATCCAGCCGCCGCTGGCGGACGCCGACCGCGTGCAGCTGCGCGTCGATGGCGAGGTGCGCCAGTCGCCGATGCGCACCCAGGTGTTCGCGGTGAGCGGCCTGGCGCGCGGCGAGCACCAACTGCTGGCGGAGATCGTCGATGCCCAGGGTAAGGTGCAGCTGGCCACGCCACCGGTCACGCTCTACGTCCAGCGCGCCAGCGTGAATCTGCCCGCCAACCCGAATCGCGCCAGCGGTTCGAAGTGATCCGCTCCTGGACCGACTCGCCTTGAATCCAGTGCGCCATTTTGGTGCATTGGCGATAGGATAGCGCGGCCCCCAGGCCACCAAAGCCCGCCAGCGTGGAGGTGGCGCGGTTCTTGCACTGAATCAGGACATGGCGGATCACCACGATGGAACGACGTATGTATCAACGCTTGCTGGAACATCTGACGACGGCGGTCGTGCTGCTCGACGAGCGGCTCCAGGTGCGCTGGCTCAACCCCGCCGCCGAGGCGCTGCTGGCGGCCAGTCGTCCGCGGGTAGTGGGGCAGTGGCTGGAGTGCCTGGAGGGCGAGTCGGGGCGGGTACGTGAAGTGTTGAGCAAGGCGATGCAAGAATTCCATCCCTACACCCAGCGCGAGGCGTCGCTGTCGCTGCCCGGCGGCGAGACGATCACCGTCGATTTCACCGCGACGCCGATCACCAGCCGTGAGCTGCTGCTGGAGATCGAGCCGCGCGACCGGCTGTTGCGTATCTCCCGTGAAGAGGCGCTGATCGCGCGTCAGGAGACGGTCAAGGTGCTGACCCGCGGACTGGCCCACGAGGTCAAGAATCCACTGGGTGGCATTCGCGGCGCGGCTCAGCTGCTGGAGCGCGACCTGCCCGACCCGCAGCTGGCGGAATTCACCCGCGTCATCGTCGAGGAGGCCGACCGCCTGCGCGATCTGGTCGACCGCATGCTCGGCCCTAACACCCTGGTGCGTCACGAGCCGCTCAACGTGCACAAGGTACTGGAGCGGGTGCGCGCGCTGCTGGAGGCGGAGCATCCCAGGCTCGCCTTCGAGCGCGACTACGACCCCAGCGTGCCGGATCTGATCGGCGACGAAGCGCAGCTGATCCAGGCCACGCTCAACGTGGCGCGCAATGCGGTGCAGGCGATGACCGAACACGCCACCCCTGAGCCGCGGCTGACTCTGCGCACCCGGGTGCGGCGCCAGTTCACCCTGGGCGCAGAGCGTCATCGTCTGGTGTGCGAGATGGCGATTCTCGACAACGGCCCGGGGATTCCCGAGCCGATCCGCGAGACGCTGTTCTTCCCCATGGTTTCCGGGCGCGCCGAGGGCAGCGGCCTGGGGCTCTCCATCGCGCAGTCGATCCTGCACCAGCACCAGGGCTTGATCGAGTGTGAGTCTCGGCCCGGGGCCACCGAGTTCCGTCTGCTGATTCCGTTCGAGGCGCCGGTTTGAGCGTCTCTCGCTATCCCCGCGGGCGCGCAAGGACGCGCTCTGCCGCCATCGCCGCGAGCGCGATTCATCTGAATGAAGGAGGAGTGTCATGAGCGATGTCGCCCGTATCGTGATCGTCGACGACGATCGTGCCATCCGCTGGGTCCTGGAGCGGGCGCTGGCGCAGCCGGATCTGGAAGTGAAATCCTTCGAGCGTGCCGACGCCGCGCTGGAGGCGATCGAGCGCCAGCCGCCGGAAGTGCTGTTGACCGATATCCGCATGCCGGGGATCGACGGGCTCGACCTGATGGCCAAGGTGCGCGAAAAGCACCCGGACCTGCCGGTGATCGTGATGACCGCGCACTCGGACCTCGACAGCGCGGTGGCCTCCTATCAGGGTGGCGCCTTCGAGTATCTGCCCAAGCCTTTCGATGTCGACGACGCCCTGGCGCTGGTGCGCCGTGGGGTCGCCCACGCCCGCGAGCGGCGCTCGCCGGCGGCGCTGCCGGAGGGGCTCTCGGCGGAGATCATCGGCGAGGCCCCGGCGATGCAGGAGGTGTTCCGCGCCATCGGCCGGCTGTCGCAGTCGCACATCACCGTGCTGATCAACGGCGAGTCGGGCACCGGCAAGGAGCGGGTGGCCCAGGCCCTGCACCAGCACAGCCCGCGTCGCGGTCAGCCGTTCATCGCCCTCAACATGGCGGCGATCCCCAAGGATCTGATGGAGTCGGAGCTGTTCGGCCACGAGAAGGGCGCCTTCACCGGTGCCACTTCCCAACGTCGCGGACGCTTCGAGCAGGCGGACGGCGGCACCCTGTTCCTCGACGAGATCGGCGATATGCCCGCCGATACCCAGACTCGGCTGCTGCGCGTGCTCGCCGATGGCGAGTTCTATCGGGTCGGCGGGCACACCCCGGTCAAGGTCGATGTGCGGATCATCGCCGCGACCCACCAGAATCTGGAGACCCTGGTCGCCGACGGGCGCTTCCGCGAGGATCTGTTCCACCGTCTCAACGTGATCCGCGTGCACCTGCCGCGGCTGGCCGAGCGGCGCGAAGATATCCCGCGGCTGGCCCAGCACTTCCTCGCCGAGGCCGCCAAGGAGCTCGCGACCGAACCCAAGGTGCTGACCCAGGAGGCGACCGCGCATCTCACCCGGCTGCCGTGGCCGGGCAACGTGCGCCAGCTCGAGAACACCTGCCGCTGGCTCACCGTGATGGCCTCGGGGCGCGAGGTGCTGGTCGACGATCTGCCGCTGGAGCTGCGCGATCTCGACGGCGTGGAAGCGCCCAGCGGCGACTGGCGCGCGGCCTTCCGCGAATGGGCGGATCGCGCCCTGGCCGCGGGCCACACGCATCTGCTCGAAGAGGCGGTGCCGGACTTCGAACGTATCCTGATCGAGACCGCGCTCAAGCACACCGGCGGGCGCAAGGGCGAGGCCGCAGAGCTGCTGGGCTGGGGGCGCAACACCCTGACGCGCAAGTTGAAGGTGTTGTTGCCGGCGCTGGCGGATGACTGAGGGCCGGAGGTCTTGCCAGGGCTGACGCGCGTATCCTGGTCGAAACCGCGCCCAAGCACACCGGCGGGCGCTCTCCACAAGACCGGCGAAGCCTCCGAGCTGCTGGGCTGGGGGCGCAACACTCTGACGCGCAAGTTGAAGGTGTTGTTGCCGGCGCTGGCTGACGATTGAAACCGAATTTAACCTCGATCATAAAAGCGGCTAGTCTGACACGACGCCCGGTGTTGTGACCGGGCGTCAATCCATCACCCAGGGGATGCCATGATCGAGAACACCGCCTGGTGGCGTGGCAGCGTCATCTATCAGATCTACCCGCGCAGCTTCATGGATGCCCGCGGTGACGGGATCGGCGATCTGCCGGGGATCACCTCGAAGCTCGATTACGTCGCCGAGCTGGGGGTCGATGCGATCTGGATCTCGCCGTTCTTTCCCTCGCCGATGAAGGACTTCGGCTACGACGTCACCGACTATCGCGGCGTCGATCCGATGTTCGGCTCCTTCCACGACTTCCAGATGCTGCTCGAGCGCGCCCACGAGCTGGGGCTCAAGGTGATCATCGACCTGGTGCTCAGCCACACCTCCGATCAGCACCACTGGTTCGTGCAGAGCCGCAGCTCGCGCGACAACCAGAAGGCCGACTGGTACGTCTGGGCCGACCCCAAGCCCGACGGCACGCCGCCCAACAACTGGCTGTCGTTCTTCACCGGCAGCGCCTGGACCTTCGATAGCCGGCGGCGCCAGTACTATCTACACAACTTTCTGTCGTGCCAGCCGGATCTCAACTTCCACAACCCGGCGGTGCGCCGGGCGCAGCTCGACAACGCGCGCTTCTGGCTCGATATGGGCGTCGACGGCTTTCGCCTCGATACCTCCAACTTCTACTTCCATAGCCAGGGGCTCGAGAACAACCCGGCGCTGGGCAGCGGCGAACTCAAGACGCCCAGCGTGCCTGCGTCCAACCCCTACGCCATGCAGCGCCACCAGTTCGACATCAGCCAGCCCGAGAACCTGGGCTTTCTGCGCGAGCTGCGTGAGCTGATGGAGGAGTACCCCGGCACCACCACGGTGGGCGAGATCTCCGACGACCGCCCGCTGGAGCGGATGGTCGAGTACACCACCGGCCACGACCGCCTGCACATGGCCTACACCTTCGATCTATTCGATGCGCGCTTCGAGGCCAAGCAGCTGCGCGATGTGATCGAGCACTTCCAGTACTACGCCGTCGATGCCTGGCCGTGCTGGGCGCTCTCCAACCATGACGTGATGCGCGTGGTCTCGCGCTGGACCGACCACGAGCATCTGGAGCAGCACGGGCCGCTGGTGGCGCGGCTGGCCACGGTGATGCTCTGCTCGCTCTATGGCAGCGTGTGTCTCTATCAGGGCGAGGAGCTGGGGCTACCCGAAGCCGATGTGCCCTACGAGCGGCTGGTCGATCCCTACGGCCTGGCGCTGTGGCCGGAGTACAAGGGGCGCGATGGCTGCCGCACGCCGATGCCGTGGAGCGAGGGCGACCGTGGCGGCTTCTCCAGCGTCGAGCCCTGGCTGCCGGTGGATGTCCACCATCGCCGTCTGTGCGTGGATCGTCAGCTCGCCGACGCCGACAGCACCCTGAACGTGACCCGCGCCTTTTTGCACTGGCGCAAGGCGCAGTCGGCGATGGTCGACGGCACCCTGATTCTCTCCGACTTCGACGACGAACTGCTGGGCTGGCTGCGCGTCTCCCGCGATCAGGCGATCCTCGCGGTGTTCAACCTGACCGCCGAGACCCGCACCACCGGGCTGCCCGAGGGCGCCGGGGAGATCGTCTATCGTCAGGGCTTCAGCCCCGAGCTGGTGGAGGGGCAACTGACGCTGCCGCCGTTCCAGGCGGCGTTCATCGAGATCGACCGTGCCAGCATCGACCCGCGGGCGCTGATCGAGCAGGAGCCGGATCTCGAGCGCAAGGGCTTCCTGAGCCGTCTGCTGGGCTCGCTGATGGGGCAGGAGGAGGGCGGCACGCGGCCGAGCTGAGGCCGCGCGTCGCCGGATTCGGCCGGGTAAGGCCGGGGCGTGACGCGTTACGCGCCCCAGTAATCGCGAGCCAGATCCACCACCAGCCGGATCTTGTCCCACTGGGCCTGCTCGGCCAGGTCGTTGCCCTCCTCGGTGGAGGCGAAGCCGCACTGCGGGCTCAGGCAGAGCTGCGACTTGGCGACGAAACGGCTGGCCTCGTCGAGCCGCGCACGCACGCCGGCGGGGTCTTCGAGGTCGCCCACCTTGGTGGTGACCAGACCGAGCACCGCCTGCTGATGGCCTTCGGGAATGAAGCGCAGCGGGTCGAAGCTGCCGGCACGATCACTGTCGTACTCCAGGAACCAGGCATCGACGCCGACCTGGCCGAACAGCGTCTCGGCCACCGGCTCGTAGCCGCCTTCGCTGATCCAGGTGGAGCGGAAGTTGCCACGGCAGACGTGCAGCGAGACGAACAGGTCATCGGGCTTGTCGGCGAGGGCATGGTTGAGCATCTCGGCGTAGATCGCCTGCAGCCGGTCGGGGTCGTCGCCCCGGGCGCGGGCGGCTTCGCGCTCCTTCTCCGAGCACAGATAGGCCCACACGGTGTCATCGAGCTGCAGATAGCGGCAGCCGGCCGCGTAGAAGGCGCGGATCGCCTCGCGATAGGCGTCGGCGGTGTCGGCGAAGAAGGCGTCCAGGCTCGGATAGACATCGCTGTCGATCTTCTTGCGGCCACCGCGGAAGTGCAGCACGCTGGGGCTGGGAATGGTCATCTTGGGCATCGCCGTGGCCACCTCGGCCAGATAGCGGAAGTGCCCGAGCATCGGATGGTCGGGGTTGAAGCCGACCTTGCCGTCGACCCGGATCTGCTTGGCCCCGGTCTGCATGCCCTGGAACTGGATACCCTGCTCACCGACGAAGCCGGTGACGCCGTTTAGCTGTTCGAGAAAATCGAAGTGCCACCAGGCACGCCGGAATTCACCATCGGTGACCACCGCAAGGCCGGCCGCCTCCTGCTGCTCGACTACCCGACGGATTTCGCGATCCTCCACCGCGGCGAGTGCGGCCGCATCGATCTCGCCCTGCTGATAGCGGGCGCGGGCCGCCTTGAGTGCCGCCGGACGCAGAAAGCTACCGACGATATCGGCTCGGAATGGGGGATGCGCTTGTGACATGGCAGTTTTCTCCGGTAGTAATGCGACGGCATGCTGAGGTTGCTAATAGTGCGTGATGAGTACGATCGACACCAATGAAGGCGCTTCACGCAGATCATGCACGGCGCTCACCTTGGCGCTCGAGACCGCCGAGCCTTCATCGGCGCTGACGTTTGGCGATAAGACTTTAGTGGTAGAATCGTCGGCATTCTGACTCAACCCGTCGCGCCAGCGCGCGCCGGCTCGCGTTCGTTTTTCATCATCTCATTCATCACCGCGCGTGACGCAAGGCGCGGGGCGACATCACAGGAGTCTTCCGTGGCGACACCTTCTCAGCACGATCTGCGCAACGCCTTCCGCCAACTGTTGGCCAACGACGAGTGCTACTACACCGCCTCGGTGTTCGACCCGATGTCGGCGCGTATCGCCGCCGATCTGGGCTTCGAGGTGGGCATTCTCGGCGGTTCGGTGGCCTCGCTGCAGGTGCTGGCGGCGCCCGACTTCGCGCTGATCACGCTGAGCGAGTTCGTCGAACAGGCGACCCGGATCGGCCGCGTGGCGCGGCTGCCGGTGATCGCCGACGCCGACCACGGCTACGGTAACGCGCTCAACGTCATGCGCACGATCACCGAGCTGGAGCGCGCCGGGGTCGCTGCCCTGACCATCGAAGACACCCTGCTGCCGGCGCAGTACGGGCACAAATCCACCGACCTGATTCCGGTCGAAGAGGGCGTGGGCAAGATGCGCGCCGCCCTCGAAGCGCGCATCGACCCGGCGATGGCGATCATCGCCCGCACCAACGCCGGGCAGCTCGATGACGACGCCGCAGTCGCACGGATTCGTGCCTATCAGGCCGCCGGCGTGGACGCCATCTGCCTGGTCGGCGTGCGCGATTTCGACCATCTCGAGACGCTGGCCTCGGTGCTGACCGTACCGCTGATGCTGGTCACCTACGACAATCCGGCCCTGCGTGACCGTGCGCGCTTGGCCAAGCTCGGCGTGCGCATCGTGGTCAACGGCCACGCCGCCTACTTCGCCGCGATCAAAGCGACCTACGACTGCCTGCGCGAGCAGCGCGACATCGCCACCAACGACCTCGACGCCTCGCGTCTCTCGACGCGCTACTCCACCCTGGAGGAGTACCGCATCTGGGCGCGCGAATACATGGACGTCAAGGAGTAAGCCCCAGCGTCGACGAGGCGCGATGCCGGGGCGAGCGCTTTTCTTCGTCCCGAGCGATCGGCATGCTAGGTGTCGAGGGGAATACCTAGCCCCCTTTTGTGGCTCTCGGCAGTGAGCCGCTGTCCTTTCGAACGGAGATACCGATGACCACCATGCACTGGGAGCGCCTGCTCGACCCCGTGCGTCTACACGACGCCCGCACCTCGCGCGGCGAGGTGGGGCGTAGTCCTTTCCACAAGGACTTCGACCGCATCGTCTTCTCCGGCTCGTTCCGGCGCCTGGGGCGCAAGACCCAGGTGCACCCGCTCACCGACAACGATCATATCCACACCCGGTTGACCCACTCGCTGGAGGTCGGCTGTGTCGGTCGCAGCCTAGGGATGATCGTCGGCGAACAGCTTCGCGAGCGGCTGCCCGAGTGGGTCAGCCCGGCGGACCTGGGGGTGATCGTGCAGGCGGCCTGCCTGGGGCACGACATCGGCAACCCGCCGTTCGGCCACGCCGGCGAGTACGCCATCCGCGACTGGTTCAAGTGGACCGAGCAGCAGGGCGGTGGCCTGCTCGATGGGCTGGACGAGGCCGAGCGTGCCGACCTGCTCACCTACGAAGGCAACGCCCAGGGCTTCCGCATCGTCACCCAGATCGAGTACAACCAGTTCCGCGGCGGCATGCGGCTCTCGGCAGCGACCCTGGGCACGCTGCTCAAGTATCCGTGGACGGTCGAGCACGGCGGCAAGATGGGCAAGTTCGGCTGCTATCAGTCGGAG
Organism: Gammaproteobacteria bacterium MFB021; assembly: GCA_000737985.1. GTDB lineage: Bacteria > Pseudomonadota > Gammaproteobacteria > Pseudomonadales > Halomonadaceae > Salinicola. The sequence continues at coordinate 26,186 of JNVT01000090.1, forward strand.
AAGCACCTGCTCTCCGAGGTGGTCGACCGGCTCGGCATGAAGCCGGCCGGGGAGTCCAAATGGTGCCGCCACCCGCTGGCCTATCTGGTCGAGGCCGCCGACGATATCTGCTACGCGCTGCTCGACCTGGAAGATGGTCTGGAGATGGGCATTCTGCGCTTCGACGAAGTCGCGGAAGTACTGCTGCAGATCGCCGGAGAGCCGCCCAAGGGCTACCCGGGCATGCAGGAAGCCGGGGTCTCCCAGCGCCGCCGTATCGCCGCCCTGCGCGGCGCGGCGATGGAGCGCGCGGTCAACGAGGTCGGCGATGTCTTCGTACAGCACGAGCAGGCACTGCTCAACGGTACCCTGACCGACGACCTGCTCGAACTGTGCCACCCGGACCTGGCCTGGGGCGTGTCCGCGGCCAAGCAGCTCGCGCGTGAGCGCATCTTCCAGAACGAGCGCAAGGCCAAGCTGGAAATCGGCGCCTACACCACCCTGGGCATCCTGCTCGAAGCCTTTATCGGCGCCGCCCACGAGCTGCACCACACCGGCCAGTCATCCTTCAAGCATCAGCGCGTGTTGGCGCTGATCGGTGAGAACACCCCCAAACCCTCCTGGTCGCTCTACGCCAGCTACCGCCGCATGCTCGACTTCATCGGCGGCATGACCGACCACTACGCGGTCGAACTCGCCCAGGAGATGGGCGGCCGCCTCAAGGGGGATTGAGGGAAGCGCGGCAGGGCGCAACGCCCTGCCGTCTCGGCCTCAGTGAGAGCGTTAGAACCCGCGGCGTTGCGCTCACCGGTGTGCCCAAGGGCATTGCCGCTCCCTTGGTGCCTGCTCATTAAACTTAGTGCTTCTTGAACATATCACCGGGTGACATGGCCGTCACCGCCCGCCGTTACCGGTATTGACAGTTTTGCACTCTACCGTGCCATCTTATATGGCATCATGTTGGCGATATCGGAAGCGCGAGGCGCTCATGAAACCTTGGTCGATACTGGCAGCGATAATATCGCTCTCTCTAACAGCATGCGGGCAGAGCAATGCTGATCCGGAAAACCAGCGGGCGGTCGATGCACTGATCAAGAAGACCAAAGAAAATTTGGTCTATGTAAAAGGTGGTAGCTTTCAGATGGGCGATTTTGGCCAAATCGACCCTAAAGCGAATAATCTGCCTTATAGTTTTTACGATGACAACAAGGTATTGCACGAGGTTGAGCTGGATGGCTTTTTCATCTCTAGCCGCCAGGTTTCTTACGCGGATTACGATGTCTTTAGAAATGCATCGGGCCATCCCAATATTAACAATGAAGGGCCGGAGTCAAAATATCGAGCACCTAACGTACCAGCGGGAGTGGATTGGTATCAAGCTCATGATTATTGCGAGTGGCTATCAGAAAAGACAGGCCAAGCATTTGCACTGCCAACAGAAGCGCAGTGGGAATACGCTGCTCGAAATCGCGGCGAGTTTAGGCTTTTTGCAACTGACGACGGAACGCTAAACCCCGGTGTGAATCACTCTACTCCGAAAGAGCGTGAAGAGGCGACATCTGCCAAAGACTCACTCTCACCTGGTGTGATCGCCAGCTACCCGCCCAATCCTCTTGGGATCTATCAGATGGGATTGAATGGATTTGAATGGGTAAGTGATTGGTATGATAAAGATTACTATAAAAAATCTCCAAAGATGAATCCTTCTGGGCCGGAGCATGGTTTAGAAAAAGTCCGTCGTGGTGGTGAGCTAGGCAGTGAAAGAAGAGATTTGTTAACAGTGAACCGTCGTCACGCAAAGCCCGATCTGTCAATAGACAATAACCCAGTACTGTCTAGCGAGCCGTTGTATCCTAATACATTTCGTTGTGTTCTGAATGATGGTTCGGTTAAGTGGTAAGCTTTGAGTTTGGTTTTCATGCAGTGCTTTTTGCACGTTGGAAAGCTCTGGTGCGAGTCAGTAAGAACTCGGTCTGGTGCCTAATAAAAAGAATGCTTATAATGTTGTCAAGCCTGAGAGTTGTACGTGTTTTTTGCCGATCTGAGACTCTGTTAAATCGGCTGGGCAGTTTACTGCGGTTCTTAAGTGTGGGAATGTTGGAGGGGGCTATGAGGGCATACTTCGTTCTGATCGCGCTATTGGTTTTGAGCTTGGTTGCCTGGGGCGATGGTCAGGCTGACTCGAAAAACCAAGCGGCGGTCGATGCACTGATCAAGAAGACCAAAGACGAGCTCGTCCGTGTCGAGGGTGGCACCTTCCAGATGGGGGACTTCGGGCCGATCGATCCCAATCTTAAAGGCAGCGACAAGGGGCTGCCCTATAGCGCGGATCAAGACAACAAGCCGTTGCATGAGGTCACGCTGGATACGTTCTATATGTCGCCGACCAAGGTGACCTACGCTGATTACGATGTCTACACTCAGGCGACCGGTAAAGACAAGATCAATAGCACTAATAAGTTCGAGATGCAGTTTCGACAGGATAACGTCCCCGCGGGTGTGGACTGGTATCAGGCCAAGGATTATTGCGATTGGCTTGCCAAGGAAACCTCACTTCCATTTTCTCTGCCGACAGAGGCGCAATGGGAATACGCGGCGCGTTCGGGTGGGAAGTTTATACCTTATGGTACTAGTACCGGGACTCTGGAAAAAGGTACGAGCATACCCACGCAAGCCGACGTCGATAAGTCAACGAGCGCTGGTGATAATAGCATCTATGCCCCTTATCCAGTTAGGCTGTATTCGCCGAACGGTTTGGGGATATATCAAATGGGTGATAATGGTTACGCATGGGTTATTGATTGGTATCAGTCTGACTACTATCAACATTCTCCCAGAAAGAATCCGCAAGGTCCAAGCTCGGGAAATGAGAAAGTTGTAAGAGGACTGGCTCCTGGTGAAGGCTTAGGAGGCAGGTTGACAATGGAGAGATATCATCGAAAACCTGATTTGATTGCGCGGGATGGTGATAAGGAAACGGTGGTACCATACACTTTTCGTTGTGTGTTGAATGGCAAAAGCTTGAAATGATGGGGGGGCGGTTTGGCTTTGATGTTCGATTTGCAAGGCTTCCTACGGTGCTATAATTGACCTGCATGGGATTGATCATAAGCTCACGTGACGAGTTTTGAGCGGCATGTGATGGCTAAAGGTTTCGAAAAAAGGAATTATCTATGAAGTCTCGGTTCATTTTGTTGGCGCTATCGACTTTGAGCTTGGTTGCCTGTGGCGATGGTCAGGCTGACTCGAAAAACCAAGAGTCTGTCGATGCGTTGATCAAGAAGACGAAAGACGAGCTCGTCCGTGTCGAGGGGGGCACCTTTCAGATGGGCGATTTTGGTCCAATTGATCCGAAAACAGATGGCCTACCTTATAGTGTTTACGACGACAATAAAAAATTGCACAAAGTGACTCTTGATAGCTTCTATATCTCTGAGCGTCAAGTGTCTTATGCCGACTATGACATCTATACGCAAGTGGCAGGCAAAAAGAAAATAAACGAGGATGGCACAAGCGCCAAGTATCGAGCGCCCAATGTTCCAGCAGGAGTAGACTGGTATCAAGCTAATGATTACTGCCAATGGCTTGCAGAAAAAAGCGGAGAGCCTTTCTCTTTGCCGACAGAGGCACAGTGGGAGTATGCTGCGCGGAGTCGCGGCGAGTTTTTGCCCTATGCCACAAATGATGGGACACTAAGCCCCGGTGTGAATTATCCGACTGTTGAGGAAAGAGAGAGTGCGACACCAGCGGGAGACCATTTTTCTCCTTATTTTGTTGGTAAGTATCCGCCAAACCCGCTTGGTGTTTATCAAATGGGTTTGAATGGTTTTGAATGGGTTCAGGATTGGTATTCTAAAGATTATTACGCTAACTCTCCCGAGCTTAACCCTAAGGGACCTGAGAAGGGCGAGAAAAAGGTGCGTAGAGGTGGAGCTCTTGGGGAAAGTGATACTGCTCTTTTGACCGTTAATAGGCGTCCCGCTGATCCCGGTTTGAAGCTTGAAAACAATCCTTATTTATCTAAGGGGCCGGTTTCTACCAATACTTTTAGGTGCGTTTTGAATTCCGCTGAAAAGTAATAGGTTTGAGCTGCTGAGTTTGCGAGCAGGCTGCTGCCTGCTCGCAGTTTTTATTAGGCCCGGTATGTTTCTTGCAAAGGTTTGCACAAAGTGGTGTTAAAGCAAGGCCTTTCAAAGCTGGGGGATGTCTCTAGTTGCGTCAGGTATTCTGTCATGTCATTGCGAACTATTGGCTCGCCCTTTGATGCCGTTGGGCGTAAAGTGTTGTAGAACCTTTTCAAGTTGTCTGCATAGTGACTAGACCACCAGCCCGTTTCGCCAAGGGCCAGAAATCTCAACAGTTTTTCTTCCCCCTCTTCAATGGTAAGGTTTTTCTCGGTTTGGCTAGGTTTTATCCTCTTCATGACGCTGTGATATTCTTCTTGTGATTGTATCCACGTAAACGTTCTTATTATGGCTCGCTTTCTTTGGGTCATGTAGCCGAAGCGCCAAAAATTTCTGTCTGTAATGTCAGTGGTGCGATTGGAAGTGTCTAGATTGTCAAAGGCGTTTCTTTGCATTAATCGGTATAAGAGCGCCCCTTTGGAATCCGGTGTGGTGTAGCGCAATATATCGGGGTTGGCATTGATTCTTTCAACAAGCTCGCCTCGCTCGCTGGCCGCTTCAATGCTCGACTCTAAGGCTGATAGCATTTCTGTTGCAGTGTTTTGGATTTCTAATGCAGAGTCATACATAAACTCTTTGATGTCTTTTCCGGTCTGTACCGCCAAGGTTAGCATGTTTGATAAGGCTTCAAAGGTGACTTCATCAATGAAATCCAGCTTCTTGTAGTTAATGTTTTTTAGCTGGTAGGTTACCCACTTTGCAAATTCATAGATCAGTGTGGCATCAACTTCTAGTGTTAGCTTGCCTTTGGCACCAACGCCATAGCAGAGCGCCGCCCTGGCAAATATTCGAAACTTCCCACCTTGATAAGATATCTTGAGTGTAGCCTCACCACCGATGCCGATCTGACCTGCGATGGCCGGAGCAATTTTCGCAAACGGCTCGAATTTCTCGCTCTCCGGGCTTTTCCACTCAACCTGTCCTGCCACGGTGGCTTCGAGCTGACCACCGATAAAGGCACCAAGCTCGCCACCCTGGCTATTGTCGGGTAGCGACATATCGACGGTTTGCTTTCCTGGGACGTCTTTACCCCTAGAGGAGCCTCGGACGCCCTTGACCTTGACCTTGGCGCCGCTGCCGCTGAACTCCGCATCGATATTGAGTTCTGCGGCGATACTGGCGCCGATGCCGCCGGCCACGCTCAGAATGGTGTGAGAGCGCAGCATGCCAAGATTCATGCCCGCAAAGGCCATCATGTATCCGCCCGGCGGCTCGTAGCAGTCGATGGACGCCTTGGCCTCCGCCAGCATCAGCTCTGCGTGTCCACTGGCCTTGATGGCGCCTTTTTTCTTGAATGGGTTGGCTTCACCGCTGAGACCGCTCGCCCCGTAGGACCATCGCATCAGTTGCGCTTCCGCACTGAGATCGACTTTGAGGCTGTCCACGTCATGCTCGCCGCCACTCTGATAGGAGCGGGCGATCTGAAGGTTTTCGTTGATGTGTTCGCTCCACTGGAAGAGCTCCTTGTGCTGATCTTCCAGCTTCATCCAGTCGTCGAACCACGGAATGTCGGTTTTGATCGAGGTGCTTCCACTGATATCCGTGAGCTGCTGCTTCAGCTTCTTCCAGTCGACCTTGCCCTGCGTGATGACGCTGTCGTCACCGCCCGTCGTATCGGCTTGAGAGGTCAGCCGATACTTCCTCCAGTGGTTCTGGATTTTCTGTGAGCGAACGTAGGTCATCTTGAAGCCCACGGCAGAGGCGTGGCCGCCGCGTCGCTGAATGGGGATGAGTTCGCTGATGTGGTTGGTGTTGTCACTGAGTTGTGTCAGCGGCGTCATCTGCTCGATGAGCGCGTTGTTCGCTTCGTCCAGTGCAGACTGCGCCTTGACGACTTCGCTCTCTAACTTCTCGGCACTATCCGATTCTGACAGCACGACGCGGTCTTCGGGCTTGAAGTAGTCGCCCTGTTTAATCTGAATGTACTTGTCCTGACAGCTCTTGAGATGGCTCGTCGCCTGCTGCTGAGACTCGACGACACTTTCGAGCAGACGCATTTCAGCGAGTAGATCCGGCATATCCTCGCGGGGCACAGCGAGAATCGTACCTTTGCCGACCATATAGAAAAGCTGATCCGCCGGCGCGTGGTAGGCATCCTGGCCTTTGCTCTTGTTTCTGGTCTGAGTGTTGCCGTCGGCTTTAACGCCCTGACTCATGACAGTTCTCCCTCGGCGTCGTCGAACCGATCCAGTATTGTCACCTGGATTTCCTCAGGTTTGCTCGTGAAGATTTTCTGGGTTTTTCCTTCGCTATCGCTGCGACCTGTCATGACCCGCCCTTCGGCGGTCGACACGCGATAACGCGCATGGGCGAGAGGTTTGCCCGACTCCTTGTCCTTCAGCGTGAAGAACTCCTCGAATGGCCCCTGCGCATCAGGTAGCTCGGGTTGGGTCCGGCTAAGACTCGTCGGCCCACCGAAGTTGTGTTGTGCCCCCTTGAAGTCCGCAGCACCTGGGCAGTGAACCTCGATATTGCCGCCCTCGATGCGGATATAGCCGCCACCGCTCTGCAACAGAATGCCGTTCTCGGCCTGGACTTCGATACGCCCTTCGGTGGAGGTCACCTGGACGCCTTTCTCCGCGGTGAAGGCCATCTCGCCATCCTGCGCCTGCACCTCGACCTTGCCGCGGGCGGCGAACAGCTTCATGCCGGCGCGGTAGACGAACAGCGAGAGCTTCTCGGAGATCGAGGCGACCAGGCTCTTGCCGGTGGCGACGTTGACGTCCTCGCCGCTGGAGACACTCAGCGAGCGGCCCTGGGCCAGGTGAGTCGATTCCGGCGTGCTCAGCGTAATACCGGCGGGCGAGGCCATATGCAGCCAGGGCGCTTTCA
>JNVT01000091.1 GCA_000737985.1 Gammaproteobacteria bacterium MFB021
CAGGCGTGCCAGGCGGCGAGTTCGGCCCGCGGCAGGGCGATCAGCTCCAGGTGGCCGCGACCACGCTGCAGCGGATGCAGGTGGAGCTGGTCGACCGCCTCACTGGTCACCGTTTCCAGCAGCAGCGGCCACTCGCGGCGCTTGAGCCCGCGCGGCGCGGCGAGATGGAAGTGGCTGACCGCATCCGCCGCCAGCAGCAGGGTGACCGGGTGGCTGGCGGCCAGCCGCGTCAGTGCCTGCCACGCTTCGGGGGGGCTGGCGGCGCTCAGCGTCTGTGGGGTGGCGCCTTCGAGGCACCAGTCGATACAGGCCAGGGTGTCGTCGCCGGGGGCGAGGCGCTGGCGCGGGGTGACGAGCAGGCGAGTGGCGGCGCGCGCCGGGCGTCCGGATCGGCGCATCAGGGTGACTCCTGGGTGAAGAGGTTGTCCGCCGCCGGCTCGGCGGCGTCGGTGGAGATGGCGTTGCTCGAAATAGCGTCGAGCCGGGCGCTGGGATAGCCGCTGCGGCGACTCAGCACTCGCACCCGCGCTGCCGGCTGGCGGGGATAGAAGGCGCTGGTGCCCTCGGCCAGCAGCAGACGCTGGAAGTCGTAGTGGCGATCCGCCAGGCGGATGCGGATATCCAGCGCCACATAGTCCGGGGTCAGGCGCAGGCGGTTGCCGTAGCGTTCGAGCCATGGGGCATCGCCGCCCAGCACCTGGCGCACCGCGTCGAGGTCCGTGTAGCCCCCCGGCGGGCGGGCGCGCAGCAGCGTGGCCAGGGCGCCACGGTCGACCTGGCCGACGAACAGCGCATCCAGCAGCGGCAGATCGCCGGGGCCCAGGGCGTTGAGATCGAGCCGCCAGGGGCCGTCGTCGGGCAGCGCACAGAGTTCACCGAAACGCCCGGCGCGGCGGCTGTCCAGCGGCGCCAGCCAGTTGATCTCGCTGGGATCGCGCAGCCAAGTGTCGGCGCTCGTCCGGGGCGGGTCGAGGCGCGCATAGTCGGCGCCATCCATGCCGCCGAGGCGGGCGATGCTGTCGGGATCGATCCAGTCGGCGAGGCGGGCGACGAAGGTATCCGGGGTCATGCCGACGAGGCGCTCGCTGGCATAGGTCGCCACCCAGTAGCGCAGCTGCTGCTGTGCCAGCGCCGCCTGGCTGCCGCCCAGGGCGTTGAGGTTGAAGCAGGTGCGCAGGTCGTGCACTACCAGACGCAGCTCGCCGGCGTCGGTGGGGTAGCGCAGCGGCCGTCCGGCCAGGGTCTGCCACCACAGGTCGGCGTGGCGCACCGCGGCATCGGTCAGCGCACGGCGGGCGATGATCTCCGCGCCGCGGGCGTAGAACTCGGCCTGGGTCTCCTGCTGCAGCAGTTCGAGACGGGTCAGCTCGCGCCGTCCCTGCAGCGTCAGCGCACTCAGGGTGATGCTCACCAGCGCCAGCGCCAGCAGTACCATCAATAGCGCCGCCCCGCGCTGGCGCGGCGCCCCCACGGGCTCACGCTGGGCTGGCGGCGACACGCTCATGGCAGCAGCTCCGGCAGGACCACGGTCAGCGTCACCGGGCGCCCATGGCGCTGCCACTGCACGCGTACGCCCTGGGCGATGCCGTTCGGCGGCGGCGCGGCGAGCCAACGCCCGGCGGCGAAGAACGCGAACGTCAGGGAATCGACGCCGTCGAGTGCCGCCACCCGCTGCCACTCGGGTTCCCCGGCGGCATCGAGCAGCCCGCTGGAATCGAGCGTCAGGGTGGCACTGTCGCGATCCCACTGCAGGCGCTGGCGGCGCAGACGGGTATAGAAATCGCCCACCGGTAGCGCCACCGCGCCCAGCGAGACCCACTCCAGCCGTGCCAGGTCGGCACGATAGGTCAGCGGCAGGTTGAACAGCCGACGACCCCCTTCGTGTATCGGGCGCTGCACCAGCGCCTCCAGACGCCGTGAGAGCAGGCGGCTGACATCGATCTCCGCGTCCAGCGGCGCCGGTTCGGCGAAGCGCTCGCGCGCACTCACCAGTTGATTGACCAGCGTTGCCACGCCGATGCCAACCAGGGCGGTCAGGGCGATGGCGATCATCACCTCGAGCAGGGTAAAGCCGCGTTGGCGCGGCGACGTTGCGGCCGGCGCTCTCATGGCGGTGCCAGATAGAGGGTGAAGGTAAGCACCGGATGCGCTCGGTCCGGGGTGTCGTAGAGCGCCAGGCGGCCCTGACGCAGCCGCTGGATCGGCGTGGCGCTCACCGTCAGCCGCCACCAGCAGGTGTGCCCCGCCTGGCTCAGCTCGCCCTGCTGGGTGCCCAGGCGCGGCCAGTAGTGGTCGAGCGCCGCACGGCTTTCGAGCTCCCGCGCGCACAGCAGCATGGGCGCGCGGCGCGCCGCACTCTCGGCGATGCGTACGCGCTGCTGCACCCCCTGGGCGACGATCGCCGCGATCAGCGCCAGGATGAACAGCGCCACCATCACCTCGAGCAGGGTGAAACCTTGCTGGCATGGGGCCTCGTGGTAGCCGGGCCTGGCACTCATCGCCCGCTGCCTGTCACGCTGACCCCGAGTGCGTCCACCGCCAGGGTGCGGGTGGCGCCGTCGCTGGCCAGTTGGATATGCGCACCCACCATCTCGCCATCGGGCAGCCACACCAGCCAGGGCGTGGTGGTATCGGCGGCCGGCGGCTGACGGCTGGGCTGCAGCGGCGGGTCCCAGCGCTGCGCGGCCAGCCCCAGGCGCTCGCC
>JNVT01000092.1 GCA_000737985.1 Gammaproteobacteria bacterium MFB021
CATGAACGGCTGGCCTCTGTGATCTGCAGCAAGCACCATCGAGAATTTCCAGGAAACCGCTGATGCCAGCGGTTTCTTTTTTCCCGTCTACGGCTGACTCTCTGCTATTGCCTCCTTCTTCTCTCTCATAGCCTCCTTCCCTGACGCTAGCGGATGATAGAAGCGCACACCGCTATGCCATGCGATGTACCCGTTGGTTCGCTCACCGACTTCTCATGCAAAGCAAAGCCGCTCTCCCTATCACACGGTAGAGAGAGCGGCAGTGGTCAGATCAGATGGCGTGTCTCAGAGCGTGATATTTTCCTTGAACGCCGAGACTGCCGCGGCAACGGCACCATCGATACTGGCTTGGGCGTTGCTGTCGAGCATGGTGCCGTCGACGAAAGCGTCGGCGGTTCCCTGCTCGCCTGGGCTATTGGCGACGGTGCGGTAGTGAGTGAAGGTATCGAACCCGGCACGGCCGTGATAGGCGCCGGAGCCGGATCGCCCCACACCGCCAAAGGGAGCACCCGGCAGTGAGGCGTGGGCGAAACCATCGTTACGCGTGACGCCGCCGCTGGTCGTCGCATCGAGGAAGCGGCGAAAATCCTGGCTGTCCTCGCCATACCAATAGGCCGCTAATGGCGCCGGGCGGGCATTGATATAACCGATCACCTCGGAAAGGTCCTCGTAGCGCTTCAATACCAGGACCGGGCCAAAAATTTCTTCGCTGTTGATCTTGGCCGTCTCGGGTGTATCGATGAGTAGGGTCGGCGGCATTCTGCGCGCGGTGCTGTCGGTTGAGGGCACGGTTTGACCCTCTTCCAGCGTGACGACTTTTTGAGCGCCCTTTGAAACGGCATCGTCGATCAGTGAGGTAATGCGCTCGATATTCTTGTCGTCGATGATGGGAATGATAGCGGGGTTGTTCAGCAGGTCCCCGCTCAGGTTTTGTAGCACGCGCTTCAGAGCGTCCACGAAGGCATCAAACCTTTTCTCCGGCACGAAAACGTAGTCCGGGCAAAGGCAGACCTGCCCGCCATTCAAGAGGCGGCTCGAAGCAACTCGCCTGGCAGCTAGGTCGATGTCGGCATCGTCAGCAATGACGACCGGGTTCTTGCCGCCGAGCTCCAGGGTGACGGGTACCAGGTTTTTACCGGCGCTTTGAGCCACCAGCTCGCCGATAGCTGGCGATCCCGTGAAAAACAGATGATCCAGCGCTAGCGTCGAGAAAGCCTGGGCCGTGCCGAGATCGCCATTGAAGACACAGACTTCGCTTTCATCGAACCGTTCGCTGAAGATCTCCCGCAACAGCTTACCGGTCCGCTGGTGGTGCTCGGGGAAGTTCAGCATGACCCGGTTACCCGCCGCCAGCGCGAGCATCGCCGGGTGAAAGGTGAGTGTCAACGGAAAGTTCCAAGCCCCCATGATACCGACGACGCCCTTGGGTTTGGCTTGCACGAAACCACCAGGCACGTCACGGGGTTCCATCCACTGCGGCAGATTGGACAGTGCCTGCTCGATATCGTCGACCCAGCTGAGCCCATCGAAGGCTTTGGAGACGACCGGCGGGCGCGATCCGAAGTCGGACGAAAGGGCGTCTGCCAGGGCATCCATGTTCTCCAGCAGCGCTAGCGCCATCCGACTGACGCGGGAACGTCGCTGTGAGACACTCCCGCCTCCGTATCGAAGGAAGTCTGCGCGCTGCAGGTCCAGTACCCGTTGCAGTTCATGACGGTCGTAGCTCATTGCATTTACCTCATATCTTGCTGAAAAGTGCTTCAGCGTGGAAAACCGATGTATCGTCAGCGGAGCACGGTCATGGGTGCCGTGCTATTTACACCTCCACCATTTCAAACTCGGATTTGGCCATGCCACAATCCGGGCATACCCAATCTTCCGGGATGTCATCCCAGGCGGTACCGGGTGCAATACCCTCTTCAGGGAGACCCGCTTCTTCGGAATACTCGAATCCACATACGGTGCATCTCCAGACTCTATTCATCGCTGGGTCACTCCGGAGTGATGTCTAAGCGTGGGTGAATGGCTCGAACGCTATTAGAAGAACAGGTTGAGACCGAAACTAAGGTTCAATGCATCGTCTTTCGTCGGGGCGAAGCTCGGGTTAGAGACATGGCTAAGCGCCGTGCTCAAGTAAGCGCCCGGATAAATTCGCGTCATATAAGATACCGTGGCAGCATCCGAGTGGTGTGCGGTATCGATCGACCTGGCGGCATAGGCGTCCCTCGCTTCCGGGCTGAATTTGGTCCGGTTGATGTTGAAGGACAACATGTCGTAAGGACGCGACGGTATGATGCCGCGCTTGTAAAGGCGGGCCTCGAGGTATTCGGTGTAGAGGTTCCTGTCAGAAGGCGCATAGTTGTAACTGCCGCCAAGAATCCAGCCCTGGCCGTGGGCCTGGGGATCACCGGGCGAGGTCAGCTGTACATCTGCGGCGACATAGTAGGCGTAATTGCCATTGCTCTTGCCGTCGCCATCCATTTCGGCGTAATCGGAAGAGTTATGAATCGCGCCGGCGCGCAGCCACATGTAGCGCGTATCGGCCGAAGGCTTGCGCTGCAGGCCGAGCTCATCGATGAACAGTGTGCCTGCGCTGGGCGTGCGCCAGCGGAACCCGTGCGAATTGTGGTCGGCCTCCACTTCCGGGCCCTCCGGAGACATGCTCCGCTGTACGCCCAGTTTGTTGTAGAAGCCGTTGTCGGCGTTGAAGGTAAGGTTGATGCCGGGCGAGGAAAACGGCAGCCGGCTGAGACCGACCTGGAAGGGGATCACGGAGTTGATACCCTGCGTTCCTCCGGCGATTGAACCACCGGTGTAGATACCGATGTACTCGAGCGCATTGCTCAAGTAACCCGCCTTCATTTCCCATTGCTTTTGATTGAAGGATTGATAATAAGCGAATCGGCTCAAGCTGGCGGTCGCACGCGGACCCTGGGGTTGCCAGTTCGTCGCGGTGTTGACCACGGCGACAATGAGCTGTTTTTGATCCACACCTTCCTGATCGAAGTTGTAGGTCATCAGAGCCTGTTCGGTGGACATGCTCGTCAGCTTTTCACCATTGTAGGTCTGCTTGCCATGAAAACTGGGAGAGTTCAGGTCATAGGTGAGGCTGTTCAGGCTGAGCAGCTGAATGCCGACGTTATGCTTGGCGAGCTGGCTGCGTACACCCCCCGCATCTTGCAGTATCGTATCTCTGGACGTCGGCATCTTGACGAGGAGACCTTGCTCCATATATTCGTCGAACTTATCGAAACTGGGCCCTAGTAACGGTGCGAAAGCGCTGGTTTTCGTATCCTGTTGCCCATTCTCGTGGTCATTCCCGTCCGCGCTGGCCGGGCTAGAGAAAGACTGAAGTGCCAGCGCGGCGGTGACGGCAATGCCTATCGAGACGTGTCGGTAGGCCTGGGCCGATACGGTATTGCGTGTGTCTTGTGCATGGCTCTGCGGGCAGGATTTTACGTCGTTCGCTACCCCCGTGGGGCGCTTTTCAAGCTTGGCGTGGCGGCTCATTTTAGTTGTTAGCCCTCCGGGGCTTGGTATTGTGATTACTGTTATGTGCGGTATTCGACTTTTTATGATTCTGTATGGCGCGGTTGCTCAAGGTCGCGTTTACGCGGCTGTGGCGTGATGGGGCGGGCGATGCCTTGATATCGAGAAGACACCTGCTGGCGTCGCTCACGCTCGAACGATGAAGCGCGCTGGCCGGTGCCTCATGATTGGTTCGTAAGTCACTAATGTTTTCGCGTGAGCGGTGGGGGCGGTTGCTGAAGCCTGCTTGGATAGAATCGTGGACGAGAGGCTGGGCTGGAGAGCGACCCACCAAAGCCACTAGTGGCTTTGTGCTTTAGTGATCTGAGCCAGCGGGTGCCAGATAGGCTCGCCCGTCGCCGCATGACGCCTATCACCCTGAATGGCCGTGTCATCGCGCTGCTCATGGCTACCTCCCACTTTTCTATTCCCGGTCGGGAATACCGAGTTTCTGAAGCCTATGGCACACTTTTTTTGTTGTCAAGCGAGTTCATGACCGGCACATAAGACCATCGGATTATTGACGAAAATCCGTTAATAGATTTCCAAGTTTCTGCTGCCAGAGCAAAAAGAGAGATGACTATCGACGTCTATCCAGGGCGAGCCTTGGGCGATCAGTGATGGATAACTGACCCCATGACTGTCCGGTGCTTGACCGCTGTGCCTGGTGGGCTTATGTAGGCTCGATTCTCGCTATTTTCTCGAGTGTCAGGATGGATTTTTAGTCTTTCAATGCACCGATTGGTCCCGAAGTGTTCGCGATATTGCTACTGGTTTTAGCGCTCGGTTCTTAGCGAAGAGGTATGTGGGTTAATGCCGTGATTATTCGGAGATAAATATGGATGATGATTGTTATTTCGAAGAATTGAGAAGAGAGTTGCCGCGGGGGTAGGCTACGAGAAAGGCGCGGGGAAATTTAGGCTCTGTACGAAAACTACCTACGCTCGGCAATACGGCGTTAAAAATCGGCTCAAAATGCTCATTTACACCTCGTAAACTCCGCGTTTTCGCCGATTTTTGCCTTGTCTTGCCTTCGCTCGCTGACTTTTCGTACAAACCCTAGTCCTTGGCGTCGTGATGGCTGAACTTGACGCCTTGCTTCTGGCTGATCGCCGAAGGGCGGTTCTCCGATGTCAGCGCAGGGGCTGGTCTCACATCGGTGGAGAGCCGGCGCCAGGCCTGCTGACTTTGTGACGTACCCGGGCGGGCGCGCGGGCGTGGGCCCCCGGTTGCCCGGGCGGCTCCCACGGCCTTCATGAGTGGGATTCATCTTGAGCTGAATTCTTATCGCTTTTCATGCATCCAGCCGCTCTGGCATAAATAGCACATCCGCTTCGGCGGCAGTTGCCCGGGTGCCTGTCGCCGAGACGCCAGACAGGCTAGTCGCCAATCCGTATTGGCAACCCGTACTGATAAACCACGTGCTGACCAACAATGGCATCGACGGACGCTGGACCTTCTCAGGGCGCCAGCGGCTCTCTTGACCAGTATCTCGACCAACATCTCGACCAACAGGGTGCTTTCGCGATGAGTCACGATTTCACATTCGATATCAAGAGCGTGCGGTTCGACGAAAACTATCGCCCGGCCGAGAACACGCGCACCACCACCAACTTCGCCAACCTGGCGCGTGGAGAGCGGCGCGAGGAGAACCTGCGCAATGCGCTGACGATGATCGACAACCGCTTCAATGCCCTGGCGCATTGGGACAACCCCAGGGCGGATCGCTACGCCGTCGAACTGGACATCATCACCGGCGAGCTGAGCGTGGGGGCCGAGGACGAGGACGACACCTTCCCGGCGATCGAAATGCTCAAGACGACGATCATCGACAAGCACACCGGCAAGCGGTTTCCGGGCATGGTGGGGAACAACTTCTCCTCCTACGTGCGCGACTACGACTTCAGCGTGTGGTTGTCGGAGCACAACCGCGATCGTGCCGAGTTCGGCATCCCCGAGGGCTTCGGCGATCTGCACGGCAAGCTGTTCAAGCGCTTCGTCGAGTCCGACGCCTACCGGGCTTCCTTCAGCAAGGCGCCGGTCATCTGCCTCAGCGTCTCCAGCAGCAAGGTCTATCGCCAGACCGACAATCGCCACCCGGTGCTGGGTGTGGAGTATGAAAACGACGACTCCTCGCTGACGGACTTCTACTTCGGCAAGATGGGGCTCGAGGTGCGCTACTTCATGCCGCCGCATGCCGTAGCGCCGCTGGCGTTTTACTTCTCCGGCGATCTGCTGGCCGACTACAGCGATCTCGAACTGATCAGCGCCATCAGCACCATGGAGACGTTCCAGAAGATCTACCGCCCCGAGATCTACAACGCCAACTCGGTCGCGGGCAAGATCTACCAGCCGAGCCTGGAGCATCAGGACTACTCGCTGACGCGCATCGTCTACGACCGTGAAGAGCGCAGCCAGCTCGCCGTCGAGCAGGGCAAGTTCACCGAGCGGCACTTCATCAAGCCCTACCGCCAGGTGCTCGAGCAGTGGTCGGCCAGCTACTCTCTTTGATCGACCCGTGCCAATGGATCGATCCGTTTCAGCGACGTTTTTTGATCAACCCGTTATGAAGGTCATTTTTGCATGAAGACTCTGTTGCCCACGTCGACCGCCGGTAGCCTGCCCAAGCCCGCCTGGCTGGCCCAGCCCGAAACGCTCTGGTCACCGTGGAAACTGCAGGATGAGGAGCTGGCCGAGGGCAAGCGGGATGCACTGCGGGTCTCGCTGCACGATCAGCAGCGGGCGGGTATCGATATCGTCAGTGACGGCGAGCAGACTCGCCAGCACTTCGTTACCACCTTCATCGAGCACTTGAGCGGCGTCGATTTCGAGCAGCGCGAGATCGTCAAGATCCGCGACCGCTACGACGCCAGCGTACCTTCGGTGGTCGGCCCCGTGGCGCGGGAGAAGCCGGTCTTCGTCGAGGATGCCAAGTTCCTGCGCCAGCAGACCGACCAGCCGATCAAGTGGGCGCTGCCCGGGCCCATGACCATGGTCGATACGCTCTTCGACGGCCACTACAAGAGCCGCGAAAAGCTGGCCTGGGAGTTCGCCAAGATCCTCAACCAGGAAGCCCGCGACCTGGCGGCGGCCGGCGTGGATATCATTCAGTTCGATGAGCCCGCCTTCAACGTCTTCTTCGACGAGGTGAACGACTGGGGCATCGCCGCTCTGGAGAAAGCCATCGAAGGGGTCGAGTGCGAAACCGGCGTGCATATCTGCTACGGCTACGGCATCAAGGCCAACACCGACTGGAAGAAGACCCTGGGCTCGGAGTGGCGCCAGTACGAAGAGATCTTCCCCAAGCTGCAGGCGTCGAACATCGATATCGTCTCGCTGGAGTGCCAGAACTCCCACGTGCCGATGGAGCTGATCGAGCTGATCCGGGGCAAGAAGGTGATGGTCGGGGCAATCGACGTGGCCACCAACACCATCGAGACGCCGGAAGAGGTGGCCGCGACTCTGCGCAAGGCGCTCAAGTTCGTCGATGCCGACAAGCTCTACCCCTGCACCAACTGCGGCATGACGCCCTTGTCTCGCCAGATCGCGCAGGGCAAGCTGAAGGCTTTGAGCGCTGGTGCGGCAATCTTGCGCGATGAACTCGCCCGCTAGGCTTTGTACGAAAACTACCTGCACTCGGCAATACGGTGTTAAAAATCGGCTGGAGCGCCAGCCCGGTCAAAAATGCTCATTTACACCCCGTAAACTCCGCGTTTTCGCCGATTTTTGCCTTGTCTTGCCTTCGCTCGCTGACTTTTCGTGCAAACCCTAGTTTCGGCCGCTGCAGCGAGTTCGACGTCGGTGAGCCATTAATGGCTCGCCGACGCGTTTTGGTTCGCTGGAGTGTGTAAGAAAGTCGCCGGCGCTCGGCCGCCTCTGGAAACCCTGCCCCATGACCACGGTCGCGATCTTCGTCGACACCCAGAACGTCTACTACACCACCCGCGACGCCTACGCCAAGCAGTTCGACTATCGCCGCTTCTGGGCGAAAGCGACGGCGGGCCGCGAGGTGCTGACCGCACGCTGCTACGCCACCGACCGCGGCGATCCCAAGCAGCGCGGCTTTCAGAACACCCTGCGCACGATCGGCTTCAAGGTGAAGCTGAAGCCGTTCATTCAGCGCGCGGACGGCTCCGCCAAGGGCGACTGGGACGTTGGCATTACCCTCGATGCCATCGAGTACGCGGCCCAGGCGGACGTGGTGGTGCTGGTCTCCGGCGATGGCGACTTCGACCTGCTGGCGCGCAAGATCCGCGAGGTCCACGGCAAGCGGGTCGAGGTCTACGGCGTGCCCAAGCTCACCGCGCACTCGCTGATCAACGCAGCGAGCCAGTTCATTCCCATCGAGGGTGATCTGCTGCTGGGGTGAGCTGCCCCTAACGCCATTCAGCCCAGTCTTGTCCTCACCAACCTTATCCACCCCAGCCTTGTCCTCACCAACCTTATCCACCCCAGCCTTATTCACCCCAGCCCGAGGCCATCGGGTGGCCGGCCACCGGTAGCTCCGCGCGCAGGATCGAGCCGGAATCCGATTCGGTGATATAGAGCGTACGCCCCTCGGGGCCTCCGAAGGCGCAGTTGGTGGTTCCCAGCCCGGTCGGCGACTTGACCACAGCGATGGGCACACCGAGCGCGTCGTGGACCCACACCAGCCCCATGCCGGTCTGGCACACCACGACCCCATTGTCGCGTGTCAGGGCCAGGCCGTCCGGGCCGGCGCGGCCGCCGGAGAACTGCAGGAAGAGCCCCGCCTTGACCACCCGCTGGCTCGGCGACAGCGGCAGCCGCCACACCGCATTGGCGCGCGTCACCGCGAGATAGAGGGTGTGGCCGCCACTGTCCAGCACCAGCCCGTTGGGGCTGGGCACGTTGTCGATCAGGCACTCCAGCCGCTGCTCAGCGGGTGTCCAGCGGTAGACGCGCCCGCTGGGGTCGTGCAGTCCGGTCTGCCCCTGATCGGTGAAGTAGATCGCCCCGTCGGGGCCGATATGCAGATCGTTGCAGCCCTTGAAGCTTTCCGAGTCGGCGTCGCCCAGGGCCGTGCTGATGCGGCCCGTGTTCGGGTCGAGCTGCATGATGCCGTGCTTGAAATCGGCGATGAAGATACGCCCTTGGGCATCGATCTTGAGCCCGTTGGGCTGGCCATCATAGACGACGACCTGTTCCACCTCCCCGGTGGGCGAGGCGCGCAGAATGCGCCCGAAGGGGATGTCGACGAACCACAGATTGCCTTCGCGATCGAAGGAGGGGCCTTCGATGAAGCTGTCGACGGCGGCGCCGCGGCGGTTCTTGGTCGCCCAGTCCGAGGGCTCTCCGGTGCGCCTCAGTGAATCCGGCAGGGTGGTGAATATCTGCGCCTCGATCAGCACGGGGTCGGGATGCGGAAAGACCATGGGTCAACCTCCGGCGGTCAGATGGGGGAGCCACAGCGCGATGTCGGGCAGCGCGATGAGCAGGACGAGAAACGCCAGGATGATGGCGAAGAATGGCAGCACGCCCAAGATCACGTCCTCGACCTTGGTCTGCGCATCGGAACTGGCGACCACGAACAGAATCACCCCGAGCGGCGGGGTCAACTGGCCGAGTTCGACCAGAATGACCACGAAGACGCCGAACCAGACCGGGTCGACGCCCATCGCCATCAGGGTCGGGAAGATCACCGGAACGATGATCGCGATCATGCCGAGCCCTTCCATGAAGCAACCCAGAATGGCGAATACCACCATCAGGATCAGTAGTAGCGAGACCTGCGACAGGCCGGCGTCGGCGACGCGATCGACCAGCGCTTGGCCGACGCCGGAGAGCGCAGTGGCGTAGGCGAAGATCATCGAAATGAACACGATGAACAGCACATTGCCGCTCATGGTCAGGGTGCGCGACAGCGCCGCCTTGAGCATCGATAGATTGAGCCGGCGATACAGCGCCGAGATCACGACGGCACCGACGACGCCCAGCGCGCCGGCTTCGGTCGGTGTGGCGATGCCGGCGTAGATGCTGCCCAGAATGAAGACGATCAAGATCGTGAAGGGCAACACATCCGCGGCGGCGCGCAGATAATCGGCCAGTGAGCGGGGCTGGGTGTCCCTGGGCACCAGCGAAGGCTTGGCCAGCGCCCGCGCGATGATGAACAGACTGTAGCAAGCGCCGAGCAGAATGCCGGGCACCAGGCCAGCGGCAAACAGCTGGGCGATGGAAGTTTCGGTGAAGGTGGCGTAGATGATCATGGTGATCGAGGGCGGAATCAGGATGCCCAGGGTGCCGCCGGCCGCCAGTGACCCCGCCACGAAACGGCGGTTGTAGCCGCGCGCCGAGAGCGCCGGTAACGCCACGGTGGACATTGCCGCCGCGGTGGGGGCGCTGCCACCGGCCACCGCCGCGAAGACGCCACTACCGACGATATTGGTGTGCAGCAGGCCGCCGGGCAGGCGGCGTACGAAGGGCGCGATACCGTTGTAGAGCCGCGCGCTGAGCCCACTCGCCAGCAGAATCTCGGCCATCAGGATGAATAGCGGAATCGCCGCCAGGGTGAAGCTATTGGCCGCGCCCCAGCTCACCAGCCCCAGCGCCTTCCAGCCGGCGAGTCCCTTCATCAGCCACAGATAGACGAGGGCGGCGGCACCCACGGCGAACTGCACCCACAGCCCGCCGACGATCAACAGCAGCAGTACGCCGAATGCGATCAAGGCATCCATCACTCGGCACCTCCCTGACGTAGCGTGACGATCATGCGCTCGACGAGGAACACGGCGATGAAGGTCAGCCCCAGCGGGATCAGCAGCTGGGGAATCCACAGCGGAGTCATCAGGAAGGTCGGCGCGACATTGCCGCGGGTGTAGGAGCTGGCGACCAGCTGTAGCGTGTAATGGATCAGGACACCGCACACCGCCAGAGAGAGCGTCAGATAGACCAGGTCGAGGAGGCGTCTTGCCCCCTGAGGCAGCGCGTCGAAGAGAAAACCGACCTGGAATAGCGAGTTCTTTCTCACCGCCAGACTGGCGCCGAACAGCGTCAGACCCACGACGATATACCCCGCGAGCTCCTCGACCACGCGCAGCGAGTAAGCGAAGAAGAAGCGCGACACGATCTCGGCGCTGACCAGAATGACCAGCGCGACCAGGCCCAGCCCGGCGAGACAGCGCACGCCGGTGGCGATGACATCGAACAGGGAACCGGCCGAGGCCGGTTCAGCAGAGGAGGGCGAGGAGATGACGCTCATGATCCACTCCGGGGTGACTTGCCGAGCGCCTCCAGGACCGCGGCGAGCGCTTTTTCATGCTCCGGCCCCGCCTGTTTGGCCCACTCGCGCCACCACGGCGCCATCTTCTGCTCGGCGCGCTCGATATCGGCCGGATCGGCTTCGATGATCGTCATGCCGGCATCCGCCTGCTGCTGCTTCTGGGTCTTCTCGTCGCCGATGAAGTCCTGCGTGATCTGCTGCGTCTCCTGGCTGACGATGCGGTCCAGCGTCTGGCGGGTGGCGTCGTCGAGGGCATCATGGGCCGAGGTATTGGCGATGACAGCGCTGTAGGCGTAGTTGACCGGCAGACGGTAGTTGTATGGCAGGAACTCGTGCCAGTTCTTGGCACCGCCGGCGCTGGCGGTCAGCACGCCGTCGATGACCCCGCGTTCCAGCGCGGTGGGCACTTCGGAGCCGGAGAGCGTGATCGGCGAGCCGCCGAAGGCCTCGACGAATGCCCCCTGCTCCGGCGAGGTGACGCGAATCTTGTGGTCCGCCAGGTCGTCCAGGCCAGTCATCTCGAAGGTGGTAAAAATGGTCTGCTGGGGGTAGCGATAGCTGCCTAGATAGGTCACCCCCTGAGCGTCGAAGCCCTTTTGTAGATAGGGCGCCATCACCGCGTAGGCCTTGTTCCACTCCTCGTCGTTGTTGATCAGCAGTGGCAAATTGAGAATGCGCGCGATGGGCACATTGCCGGAAAAATAGAGGTCCGCGGCGAAGTCGACGATGCCATCGCCGGTCGCCTGGGTGATGTCGCTGGAAGCGATCTGCAGCGTCTTGCCCAGGTGCAGGGTGATCGACAGATCGCCGTCCGTCTCCTTGTCGACCCGGTCGGCAATCCGCTCCATGCCTTTCACCGCCGCAGTGGTGGAGACCGACGAATAGGTATACCCGGTCCAGTTGGTGGCCTGCGCGCCGCCCGCGACGGCGCTGCCGAGAATGATCAGGCCGGAAAGCAGATAATGCTTGAGAGAAGGCATCTCATGTTCCTCGTGAATCGTCGGGAGAAAAAGTGCCATTGATCGCCCCGCCATTCATCGCCACGTCATGCTCGATATCGTTCGTGTGACGTCATTGATGGGTGTTGAATGGTTTCGACTTTCGTCGGAGTTTTTACGGTTTTATGGTCTGTCTATGCCGATCAATGGCGTGTGCTCGTAGCGAAAGTGAACATGAAAATAACTGCTGGCTAAAGCGTGTAATTCTGATGAATAGATGCAGAAAAGCTTCACCTTGAATTTCCGGAAACAGTGCTGTGTCCATTCGGCTTTGGTCTATCAGATGCTCACTGCTTGGCGCCCATCATCAGAGGGTTCGGACATGAGCCCTAAAGCAGTAGTCGTAGCGACAACAGGGAGCGTGGCCAGCGCGCTGTCGTCGCGCTGGCAGACACTCAAAAGCGATAGAGCGTGGCGGGGTTGTGCGTGAGACAGGCGTCGCGCTGGGCGGGGGTGAGAACGCGCTCGAGAAAGTCGAGCATGTCGCGGGAGGCGGGGAGCGGTGGCGACGTCATGACATGGGGCCAGTCGCTGCCCCAGACGCAGCGTTCCGGGTAGCGCTCGGCGAGCTGGCGTACCAGCTCGCCGAGATCGTCGTAGCGCCCGACATGGCGGCTGACCCGAGTCGGTGCCAGCTTGATCCATACCCGCCCGCTGTCGAGCAGCCGATAGAGGCCACTCTGCTTATCGCTGGCGCCGGGTGTCACATGGCCCAGGTGATCCAGCACCAGCGCCTGCCCGCTGGGCAGAGTGGGGAGCAGCGCTTCGAGCGCGGCGTAGCGTTCGGGCTCGGTATTGAGCTCGACATGCCAATCCTGGGTGGCCGCACGCGCGGCCAGCGCGGGCAGGCGTGCCAGGTCGCTGTGGCCCAGGCGCGCGCGATCCTGCACCCGAATGGCGCGCACGCCAGCGTCCGCCATCGCCGCCAGCCCCTCGCTGCGCTCGTCGATCATGACCACGCCGCGCAGCTCGAGCGGGGCGGCGAGGCCGTTACCCGCGAGTCGCGCACGCTTCAGTGTCTCGAGCAGGAAGCGGTTGTCGGTGCCGTCGATGGAGGCCTGGATGAGTACGGCGCGGCCGATCCCGCCGACCGCGCCTTCGATGGCGAAATCGGCGATATCCTTGCGCGGCGGCTGATAGGCCGCCTTGGCATAGGCGTTCCTGGGAGAAGATGCATCGCAGGCAGACTCGCCACGGGGAAAGACATGGATATGGCAATCGCAATAGGGCGCCTGCCTCACGTTTGGGTTCATGCTGCTCTCTCCCGGCGTGCGGCTCGATACCGCTGGTACGCAGCTCCCAGCACACACAGCAGCGTGACGGCGGCCAGCCCCATGACGATGGGCGAGTGCACGAAGATGGCGGTACTGCCACTGCTGGTCAAAAGCGCCTGGCGCAGGCTCTGCTCCAGCGGTGGCCCCAGGATCAGCCCGATCAGCAGCGGTGGCAGCGGGAAACCGGCCCGGCGCAGCACGCAGCCGACGACGCCGGCCCCGAGCATGACAGCGACATCGAACAGGCTGTTGTTGACCGAGAAGGCGCCGAAGATCGCCAGCATGGCAATGATCGGGAACAGATGGCGCGGCTGAATGCGGATCACGTGGACCGCGCCACGGAACATCGCCAGACCCAGCAGAATGCAGGGAATCGACAGCAGGATCAGCGCTTCGAAGATCGCGTAGACCTCGACGCCATGCTGCTGAAACAGGAACGGGCCGGGTGTCAGGCCCTGCAGCATGAAGGCCCCAAGAATCACCGCGGTCACCGCATCACCGGGGATGCCGAGCGCCAGCATGGGTACCAGGGCGCCGCCGGTCACGGCATTGTTGGCGGCCTCGGGGGCGGCGACGCCTTCGGGTTCGCCGTGGCCGAAACGCGCACCATGGCGCGAGCGCGAGCGGGCGAGGCCGTAGCTGACAAACGCCGGCACGGTCGAACCGATCCCCGGCAGGATGCCGACGAAGGTGCCGATCGCCGACGAGATCAGCAGCGTGACGCGCATTTTCCACAGGCTCAGCCAGCCCACCGCACGCGGTGATGAGGTCTGGCTCGAGACGGCGTCGATCCCGCGCTCGGCCGGGCCCTGTTGCCTGCCGGCGAAGGCCTGCAGCAGGACCTCGGACATCGCGAACAGGCCGATCAGTACCGGAATCAAGGCCAGGCCATCCTCGGCGGCGAAGCTGCCGAAGGTGAAGCGCGGCAGGCCCTCGATCGGGTCCAGCCCGACGATGCCGGCGGCGACGCCGACCAGCGTCATCAGCGCCGCATCGAGCATCGAGCCGCCGCCGAACAGCACGATGATGGCGAGGGCGAAGGTCATCAGTGCGGTCATCTGCGCGGGGCCGAAATCCAGCGCCAGCGACGCCAGCGGCTGGGCCAGCAGAATCAACACCAGACAGCTGAAAACGTTGCCGAACACGCTGGCGTAGAGGGCGATGCGCAGGGCCTCGCCGGCGCGCCCCTGGCGGGCCATGGCGTGGCCATCCAGTGCGGTGGCGGCGGAGGACGGCGTGCCGGGCACGTTGAGCAGGATCGCCGAGATCGAGCCACCGAAGATCGCGCCCTGATAGACGCCCAGCAGCAGGATGATGGCGGGGATGGGCGACAGGGTGAACGTCACCGGAATCAGCAGCGCAATGGCGAGGGTGGGGCCGAGGCCGGGGATGGCCCCGATCACGATGCCGATGGCGACGCCACACAGGGCGGCGATCAGCACCCAGACATCGAGCAGCGCGTGGAAAGCGTCGAGCAGCATGGGCCGGGTCTCTCGAAAGGGTCTATGGGTACAGGTCGTGGGCTTGCCGGTCAGGGGCTGTAGAGATGTCTTGCCGCGCCCTTCAGGGCAACGGCAGGTGCAGCCCGTGGCGGGCGACCCAGGCGATCGCCAGCGCTACCAACAGTGGCAGAAGTACGCTGAAGCGCAGGCGTCGTTCCCCTAGTAGCCAGGCCAGCACGATGCCGACCGCGGCCACGCTAATGACGAAGCCGAGGGTATTCATCGCCGCGATCGCCGCGGTCACCAGCAGCGCGGCGGCCAGCGCTCGAGCCCAGCCCGCAGCGGCGCCGAGTGCGCTGTCGGGCGTGCGGCGATAGCGCCATAGGCGTAGCCCGGCGACCAGGATCAGCAGCCAGAGCACCATGCGGGGGAAGAAGCGCGCATCGGGGCCGGGGTCGCCGAAATCGAACACCGTGACCTGCGCCTGGAGCGTCAGTAGCCCGCAGGCGGCGAGGCCCAGAATGACGCTGCAGACCAGGGTCTGGAGACCGTGACGAGACGCGCCTGGCGGGGTGGACGTGGAGTGTTCGACGCTCATCGCTTCAATGCCTCGGCCAGTCGTTGGTAGGCGTGCAGATTCTTCTCGATCACCGCCGCGAGCGCTGGACCAGGCAGCACCCGTACCGGCTGATTGAGCTTGGTCATCACCTTGGCGAAGGCGGGCGAGGCCGCCGCCTCGGTGAAGGCTTGGCGCAGCGTCTCGACCCGTTCCGCCGCCACCCCACGCGGCAGCATCAAGGCCACGATCGAGGGAAATTGAATGTCGTAGCCCGCCTGCTCGAGCGTCGGCACCTCAGGGAAGTCGGGATCGGGTTGGTCGTCGAGTACCGCCAGTAGGCGTAGCTGCCCATCCTTGACCAGATCGCGATAGGCGGGCACCAGGGCGATATCGACATGCTGGCCCAGCAGGGCCGCCGTCGCGCCGGAAGCGCCGTTGAACGGGACGTGCTGGAGCTGGGCCCCGGTTTCGCGGGCGAGCTGGGTGAACGCCAGGCGCGCGCCACTCAGGGCGCCGGCGGTGGCGTAGCTGAGCCGCTTGCCATCCTGGGTGGCGGCCAGTAGTGCATCGAGGCTGTGATAGGGGCTGTCTGCACTCACCAGCACCCCATGGTAAGGCCCGGAGTAGTTCAGCAGCGGCAGGAAATCCTGCAGCGGATCATAGCCGACCCGGCGCAGTGCGGGCGTCACGAAGGTGGGCGAAGAGGTGGTGGCGATCAGGGTATAGCCGTCTGCGTCGGCCCGGGAAACCGCGCGCATGGCGTTGACGCCGCCGCCGCCGGGGCGATTTTCGACCACCACCGGCTGACCCAGTAACGGCTCTGCCAGCTTGGCCAGTTGGCGTGCCGAGATATCGGTGGTGCCGCCGGCGCCGTAAGGCACCACCAGCGTGATCGGGCGGGCGGGATAGTCGTCCGACCAGGCTGATGTCGAGACCGCCAGCAGCAGCGCGGCGAGTATCCAGAGAAGGTGGTGTCGCAGCGATGACATCGATGCTCTCCCGGTGAGGCAAAGGTTCACCTCGTCTTGGAGATGAAGCGCTGAGAATTAAGTGAAAATGGCGTGGGTGATTTTAAGATTTATGGTGATTTTTATTCATTGGACTTTGGTCTAAATTGATCGATAAATCGGGTTTCATTGTTCGGAAAAAAACAAGTGGATTCCCTGAGGGATGAGAACGCGAAAAGGCCCGGCCTCGTGGAGGCCGGGTCAAGCGTTTTTGCAACGAAATGGGCGCTTTGGTCGGATGCTCTTTGGTCAGAGAGTCAGAGAGTCTTTTCTCAGATGATCTCCTGCCGAATGGCCTTCACCAACGCTATCCCGTTATTCGAACGTGCAGCCTGCCGCCTTGAGTGCGTTGTCGACCCAGCGTCGGTCGTTCTCTCCGGCATGGATCGCCGCCATCTGCTTCTCTTCCGCTGCCTGCTTCGCTTGTGCCGCTTCGAGTACCGCAGGGGCCGCCTCGAACGGTACACAGAGCAGGCCGTCGTTATCGCCGAGAATCAGGTCACCGGGTTCGATGACCATGCCGCCGATGTTGATCGGCGTGTTGATCTCGCCGGGGCCATTCTTGTACGGGCCGCGATGGGTCACGCCGGCGGCGAAGGTGGGCAGGTTGGTATCGCGGAAGCCATCCAGGTCGCGCAGCGCCCCGTTGAGCACGAAGCCCGCCACCCCCTTGTTGACCGCATAGGCCAGCATCAGCTCGCCCATCAGCGCATTGGTGGTATCGCCGCCGGCATCGCAGACGATGACATCGCCGGGTTCGGCCATGTCGATCGCCTTGTGCAGCATCAGGTTGTCGCCGGGGCGGGTGCGTACGGTGAGGGCGACACCGGCCAGCGAACCTTCCCGGTGCATCGGGCGTAGATCGGCGCCGCCGGCGAACACCCGGGACATGCTGTCGCTGACCACCGCCACGGGCAGCGCGGCGAAGGCCTGGATCAAGGCGTCATCGATACGACGCTGGCGTTGGAGAATTCGGTTGCCGATGGGCATGACAGGGCTCCTGCTAGAGGCGCCGGCGCTATCTGGCCGACGTGATGGATAGGCGCGGCTCAGGGGCAGGCCGCTGTGGCGATGTCGTTGACCAGGCGTGCCGGCGGCAGCGATTTGTCGGCGAGGAAGTCGACGATACCGCTGACCGCCAGCACGCCGACCCGCGTGCCGGCCTCGGCGGTTACACCAGCGACATGGGGGGTGAGAATGACCCGGTCGCAAGCGGCCAGCGGGTTGACGCCTTCCGGGGGTTCACGCTCGAAGGTATCCAGACCGGCGCCGGCGATATGGCCGCTGTCGAGCGCGGTCAGCAGCGCCTGTTCATCGATCAGTCCGCCGCGCGAGGTGTTGATGACGTAGCTGTTCGCCGGCATGCAGGCCAGCGTTTCGGCGTTGAGGAGATGGGCGTTGGTCTCGGTCAGCGGGCAGTGCAGGCTGACGATGTCGGAGCGTGACAGCAGTGCTTCCAGCGTCTCGCTGCGTCTAACGCCGAGTGCCGCGATCGCGGCGTCCGAGGCGTAAGGGTCGTAGATAGCGACCTCCAGCCCCAGGCCCTGCACGATCTTGACCACCGCGGCGGCGATGGCACCGCCACCCACCAGGCCCAGACGCAGGCCGCACAGCTCGCGGCCGAGAAATTCGGCTTTGTCCCAGCGGCCGGCGCGCATGCCGCTGTCCAGCGGCAGCAGGCGTTTGATCGTGGCGAACATCAGGGCGACGGCGTGTTCCGCCACGGAGACGGCATTGCCGCCGGCTGCGCGGATCACCTGTACCCCATGACGCGTGGCCGCGGCAACGTCGATGTTGTCGACCCCGGCACCATGCTTGGAGATCACCCGCAGCGCACGCCCGGCGGCGATCGCCTCGGCCCCGAACTGGCCCATGCGGGCGACGACCCCCTGGGGGTCGTGGCGCTCGATGTGCTCGATGAGCACCTCGGGTGTCGGATAGGGCGGGGTGTGGAATACGGCGTAGCCTGCGGCTTCGGCGTGCTGCCGGGCCTCTTCCGCGAGATAGGGGCCGGTCACGAGTATGGCGGGTTGCTTGGCCAACGCGGGTCTCTCCCAGATGTCGTTGCAGCGGTGATCGCGTCGTGGCGATGGTGCTGATCGGTGTGGATGTTTTGTTCAGAATACAGCTAGTTTTGCTGTATTAAAGCGATTAATATTTGGCAGTAAGTGAAGTAAAACTTAACGATAAGGGCGCACGCCGACCGCGCCACACAGTCTCAACCCCGACCCGTGGAGGTGCCCGTGGACACTCGCCAGTTACGCACGCTGATCGCCATTGCCGAGCACGGTACCTTCGCCGGGGCCGCGCGCGAGGTGAGCCTGACGCCTTCGGCCGTCAGCCAGCAGATCCTGGCGCTCGAGCAGGAGCTCGACACCCAGCTTTTCAATCGTGAGACGCGCCCCCCCAGCCTCAATCTGCATGGCCTCCAGTTGCTCGAAACCGCGCGCAAGGTCCTCGGGCTGGTCGAGGAGACCCGCGCCTCGATCAAGGGCAGCAGCGTCTCCAGCACGCTCAGCATCGGTTCCGTGCGCACCAGCACCATCGGCCTGTTGCCGCGTGCCATCGTGGCGCTGCGCGAGGCGTTTCCTGCGCTCCACGTCGATCTGCGTGTGGGCATGTCGTCGGGGCTTCTGAGCGACGTCAACGCCGGCCGCCTGGATCTGGCCGTGGTCGCCGAGCACGCCGGGGTGTCGCGCAATCTGACCTGGGCTCCGTTCCTGCGCGAGCCGCTGGTGGTCATCGCGCCACCGGGAACGCCAGTGCTGCCGGTGCGCGAGCTGCTGGAGCGCTTGCCGTTCGTGCACTTCGCCAGCGACGTGCCGCTGGCGGCGCTGATCAACAACGAGTTGACCCACCAGAGCATCAAGGTCACCCACATCGCCGAGATCGACACCATTCCGGCCATCGTCGAGTGCGTGGCAGCGGGGCTGGGCGCCGCTGTGGTGCCCGATATCGCGGTGCGTGAAAACGGCCGCGACATGCTCAAGCTGCCATTCGGCCGGCCCCAGGTTTACCGCCAGATCGGCACCGTGCAGCGGGCCAATTCGGCCAAGGCCGAGCTGCTGGTGGCGATGCACAACAAGCTGGCCGAGCTGTCCGGCGAGTTCGGCGTATTCCTGTGATGGCCCCATGGCGGGCGGCGGTGTGAGCGATCTCATTTCCACGGATGCTGCTGCCAGAGCGCTTTGGCGGTTTCCGACTGGACCTTGGCCAGCGCGCGATAGTCATCGCCTACCCGGATATCCAGAGCATTGCCCTGGGCGGCGAGTTCGTCACGTAGTGCTGTGTTGTCGGCCAGCGCCGCGAATGCCGCTCTGAGCCGGGTCTTGATCTCGTCGGGCAGGCCTTTCGGTGCGACGAAGCCGCGATAGGAGCCCATCTCGATGGCGTAACCCTGCTCCTTGGCGGTGGGTACGTCGGGGGCGAAGGGAGAGCGTTTGTCGTCGAGAACGGCGAGCACGCGGAGCTCGTCGTCGAAACCGATGGTCTGGCTCAAGGCCATGGTGCCCACCGCCACGTGGCCGCCGAGCAGGGCGGTACGTGCCATCGAGGCGCCATTGAATGGAATCAGATTGAATTGGGTGTCGGTGGCGGCGGCCAGCAGCAGGGCGCTGAAGTGGTCGTTGCCGCCGAGGGCGGAGAGCGCCACGCTGAGGCTGCCCGGCTGGGCCCGTGCGGCCTCAATCAGGTCATCCAGGGTGTGATAGGGCGACTGCTTGCCGACCACCAGGGTATTGGGGTCGTGCACCACGTTGGCGAGATAGTCGAAGCTATCGACGTCGTACGCCGCCTTGCGGTCGTAGGTCATGGCCATCGCCGCCGGCAGGTTGAAGGTGCCCAGGGTGTAGCCGTCGGCCTTGGCGGTGGCGACACGGGTGAAGCCGATCTGGCCGCCGGCGCCGGGCTGGTTCTTGACCACGACGCTGGCATCCTCGCCCAGCTCCCGCTCCAGATACTTGCCCACCACCCGGGCGAGCACGTCGGTGCCGCCGCCGGCGGAGTAGCCGACGACCACCTCGATCGGCTTGTCGGGGAAGGCCGCGAAGGCCGGCAGGCTGGAAGCGGCCAGCGCCAGGGTCGCCAGGGCGATGGCGGCCAGAGCCCGGGTCGCCTGGGTGCTGACGTCGCGGACGGCATCTAGGGTTTTCAACATGGCGTGACTCCTCGTGTCGCGGTGATCGTTGTTTTTCTCGTCGGTTCTCGTCGGTTCTCGCAGCGTGCTGGATGCTTCAGGCATCGCTGGTCCGTGCGCGGCACAGCGGGAAGGGCACACCGTAGGTCTCGGCAGCGCTGCGCCAGAACAGTTGTTCCCGCTCTGCCTGGCTCGCGCCGCGGGTGAGACGCTTGAAGGCATTCCATAGCGCGACATAGGAGAACATCCCCTTGTCCACGGGGAAGTTGCTCTCGAACATCGCGCGCTGCGGCCCGAAGGCTTCCAGGCAACTCTCGACCCAGGGCGCCCAGTCCGCGGCGAGCTGGCGGGAGTGCGGCGGCAGCGGCCGCTGGTGATAGGTGTTACCGAAGACGGCAAGGCCGAAGCCGCCGATCTTGATGCGGGTGTTGGGCAGCCTGGCCAGCGCAGCCACCCCCCGGCGCCAGGCCGCGATATCGGCGGACGTTCTGGCGCTGAACGGGCCGACGCCCAGCGGGCCGCCGCAGTGATCGATCACCACTGTCAGATCGGGTAAGGCGCGTGCCAGCGACTCGACCTCATGGAGCTGGGTCTGATAGGCCCAGACGTCGAGCACCAGACCCGCCCGGGCGACCTCGGCGGCGCCCCGGCGAAAGGCCTCCGAGCGCAGCAGGCCATCCGGCGCCGGGTTGGGGTTGGAACGCACCGCGGGGTCGGGATGAAAGGCCGTGGTATTGCGAATGCCGCGGACCCGGCCGGGTGCCAGTGCGAGCAGCGCCTCGAGCGTGTCGCGGACTTCACTTCCCCTCATCAGGTCGGCAAAGGCGACGATGCCGGCCGGGTAGTGCGGTGTCTGCGCGCTCCAGTCGAGGATCGTCTCGACCTCGCCCAGCGGGCGCAGCGACTCGGGGCCGGAACGGCGATAGCCGGTGCGACACTGGACATAGAGGCTGGCGCGCACGTCATGCCCCGTGCCGACATCGGCGACGAACTCGGCGCTGCGGTAGCGGCTCTCGTCGCGATCCCAGAGGTGATGATGGGCGTCGAGAATCGGCTGCGCTGGGTCCAGCACCGGCTCATCGGCCAGTGCCAGCCACGCCTCCCGGATCGGCGCGTGGGGCGTCATCAGGCGGCGGCTCGCGATGTCTTGCGCGCGCGCAGCCAGCGCGAGAACAGTGGTGCCAGCACTACCAGCAGAATCATCGCGATCAGGATCTTGGCGGTCGGGCTGGCGGCGAGGATGCTCCAGTCGCCGCCGCCGATACGCAGCGCCAGACGCAGGTTCTGTTCCGCGAAACCACCCAGTATCAGGCCCAGTACCACCGGCGGTAGCGGGAACTTCAACTTGTCCATGAAGTAGCCGATCAAGCCGAAGCCGAGCATCAGATAGACGTCGAACAGGCGCCCATTGATCGAGTAGACGCCGATGAATACCAGGGCAATGATGATTGCGCCGAGCAGCGGCCGCGGCAGACGCAGAACCTGGGCAAAGCTGTTGGTCGCCAGGGCACCGCCGAGGAAGATCAGCAGGACCGCCGCGAACAGGAACTGCCACATGAATCCGAACACGATTCCCGGATTGTCGCGGAACAGCATTGGCCCCGGCTGCAGCCCGTGGATCAGCAGCCCGCCGAGCATGACCGCGGCCACGGCCGTGCCGGGGATACCCAGGGTCAGCGCCGGGATCAGCGCGGCGGCGGTGTCGGCATTGTTGGAGGTTTCCGAGGCGGCGACGCCCTCCGGCTCGCCCTTGCCCCACTCCTCCGGGTTCCTGGAAGCGCGGCGCGCCTCGTTGTAGCTGAGGAAGGCGGCCATCGAGCCACCGGCACCCGGCAGAATCCCCACGAAGACGCCGATCACCGAAGAGCGCACCCAGGTCTTCCAGTATCTCAGCATGCCGGGCATCGCTTTCCAGATGCTGGTGGTATTCAAGCGCCCGGTATTCTGGGTATCGAAATCGCGCACTTCCTCGAGCAGCCCGATGGCGGGCGGCAGGGCGTAGAGGCCCACCAGCAGAACCACGATATTGATGCCGTCGAGCAGCTCCAGATGGCCGAAGGTGTAACGCTCGGCACCGGTGATGGTGTCGGCACCGACCAGCGATACGAAGACGCCGAAGGCGGCACTGATCAAGCCCTTGAGCACGTCGCCACCGAGCAGGAACACGATCGCCGACATGCCGAACACCGCGACCCAGAAGATCTCGGTGGGGCCGAACAGCAGCGTTACCTTGGCCAGCGGCGGTGCCAGCAGCATCAGCACCAGCGCCGAGACGATGCCGCCGATCGCCGAGGAGACCACAGCGACCTGCAGGGCGTAGCCCCCGCGGCCCTGCTGGGCCATCGGGTAGCCGTCGAAGCTGGTCGCGACCGCGGCCGGGGTGCCCGGAATCCGCAGCAGCACGGCCGGGATCGAACCGCCATACATGGCGCCGTTGTAGATGCCCGCCATCATGCCCAGTGCGACCAGCGGGTCCATTCCGAAGGTGAACGGAATCAGCACTGAAATCGCCATGGTCGCGCTCAGGCCCGGCAGGGCGCCGACGCAGATACCGGCAATGACGCCGATGACGACCGCCGCCAGGTTGCCCAGGGAGAGCACTGCCGGTAGCGCGTCGATGAGGTTGCCGTACATGGTGTGTCCTCGTTAGCGCAGGAAGAATTCAGTGGGCAGCTCTTGCCCCATCAGCACGACGAAGATGATCGCGATGCCACCGGTAAAGATCAGGTCCGCGAGCAGCACGCCCTTGAGGCTGCGGTAGCCGAAACACCAGGCCACCACCGGAATCATCACCGCCGTGGTGGTGTAGAAGCCGAGCAGCGCTACACCGGCGACATAGGCGGCAATGGCGACGACGATGCCGAAGAAGCGCCGTGCGTTGTCGAACACCTTCAGCGGTGCCGGCGCGGTGGCCTCCGGGTCGCCGCGACGTCGACGGCGTAGCAGGCAGCGCCCGATCATCAGCAGGCCCAGTACGACCAGCGCCGAGAGCATGGTGACCGGCAGCAGCGCGGTCATGCCCGGCATGTCGGAGGTTCGGCTCAGCAGCGCGCCGGCGCCCAGAACGATGATGATGCCGGCGACCAGATCCGGGTCGATGCCACGGGCGGCGCTCGGCGTGTTGGCAGAAGACGCGTTGTTCATGCGATGTCTCTTGGCAGGGCTAGCGAGGAAGAGGCGATGGTCCGGGGTGACTCGGGCCACCGCGATGCCGGTGAGGTCATCGCGATGGTTTGTCTCTCACGCCGCGGGTCATGACGACGACTTCAGCGTGGGAAGGCGAACATCACTTCCAGGGATGGGTTTCCCAGATGCGCTTGGCGAGTTCCAGCTGCTCGGCATTGAGTTCCTTGAATTGCTCACCCAGAGCAAGCTCGGTCGGGTTGCCCGAGCGCTGCATCGCCTTCTGGAAATCGGGGTCGTCGTAGGTCTTCTGAAACGCCGCGAGCAGTTTCGACTCGACATCATCCGGTAGCCCGGCGGGGGCAACGAAGCCGCGCAGTGCGCCGTTGACCAGGTCGAACCCCTGCTCCTTGAAGGTGGGAATGTCCTCGGCCATGGGCGAGCGCTTCTCGGAAGCAATGCCCAGCACGTTCAGCTCGTCTCTGAAGGCGACCACCTCGGAAACGTTGATGATGCCCATGGTGACATGGCCACCCATCAGGGCGCTGCGAGCCGGTGCAGAGCCCGAGAAGGGAACCACGGTATAATCGGCATCGGTGACATCGGACAGCTTCTGCAGGAAGAAATGATCGTCGCCGCCAAGGCTGGACATCGCCACGGTCACGGCGCCAGCGCGTGCCTTGGCCGCTTTGACCAGTTTGTCCATGGAGTCGATATCGCTGTTCTTGGGCGTCACGATCACATTGGGATCGTTAACGATATTGGCGAGATAAGTGAAGCTATCGGCGTTGTAATCGGCATGACGGTCGAGTGTCCTCGCCATCGCGCCGGGCAGATTATAAGTGCCCAGGGTATAGCCGTCGGGATCCGCCTCGGCGACGGCGGTCACGCCGATCTGGCCACTGGCCCCCGGCATGTTTTTGACCACCACCGAGACGTCATTACCCAGATATTTTTCCAGATAAGGAGCGATGGTACGCGCCATGACATCGGTGCCGCCGCCTGCGGCAAAGCCGACGATCATGTCGATGCGTTTTTCCGGGTAGTCCGCCAGTGCGGTAGAAGCCAGGCCGCCCGATATCAGGAAGGCAGCAGCGACGGCAATTGTTTTAAGTCTCATGATTTTTGCCCTTCAATGCGTGGTCGGCGTCAGCGCAGTTAAAGGCAGTTGCTGGCTTGGCTAAAGCGAATAATTCTTACCGGCGCAATCAGTTTTCTTTCAGAGTATCGCCAAGACGCTTTTCAATACGACGTTGGTCGTAATGCCTTGGCGTTCGCATATTTATCCGAGCTTGTTTTGTCAATAAGACCATTGCGTTGCTGGCAGACGTCACCGGCAAGCAGGGGCGGGTTGCTGCTCCGCTGCGACTCGCTGGGCGAGCTATGTGTCATGCAACGGCGTGGATCTGACCTCGTCGCCGCAGCCACAGGCTGAGCCCGAGACTCAGTAGGGCAACCAGACCGGCGGCAAAGGAGAGCGCGTCGATGGGCATGTGCAGTGCCAGGGAAAGCCCCAGTAGCAGCATGTTCTCGTGAGCGAATCGGCGAGAGACCTGCCGTGCGGGAGGCGCGAGACGCGAGACACGGAGGAGAGCCGGTCGTTCGGTTGAAGCGAGTTCCCGCGTGTCGACGGCCCCGCATCGAGGGGCAGCTAACTACTCCTTGCGATCTCGGTCGAAGCGCGCCATAGCGGGAAAGGGCGGTAGCCAGCTCTCGCGTCGGATCGTCCATAGCTCATACGTCGGCGTGAATTGGTCAGGGTTGTCGAGTGCGCCCAGATGCAGCTCGACTTCGCCGTCGCTCACCGCAAAGACCGACGAACCACAGACCGGGCAGAAGTGGCGTCCCTGGTACTCACGTGGCTCGCCTACGATAGTGACCGCCTCCGTGGGGTAGTCGGCGGCGGCATAGAAGAGTGCGCCGTGATGCTTGCGGCAGTCCATGCAGTGGCAGATGCCCACCCGAAGCGGCTCGCCATGTGCCGTGACGCGGATTTTGCCGCACAGACAGCCGCCAGTTACATGGTCCATTGTCTGACTCCTAAGTTGTCTTTCGACCGAAGCGGTGCCGATGCACCTGCTCGTCCACTCACCGATGCACCCAGTCCAGATGCTCGAAGGCGCCGTGAGCGTGGTCCTCGCGGAACATCTCGTGATCCCGGCGCAGGCGGTCGGCGGCTTCGGCAGCGAACTCCACCATGTCACAGATAAATAGCTCGGCGGGTGTCACCGCCTTCACGATCGCGGGTTCGATGTCGTAGTCGATTCGGCCGGAGTCGTCGGAGAGGGCGTGCACGCTAGCCAGCACCTGGCCGCAGAGGCGGGCATAGGTCTTCCACTCGCTCTTGGAGAGGTCGTCGAGATCGATATCGTCGCGGAAGGGCGCGCGTTCGCGAGAGAGATAGCTGTGGCCTTCGAATTCGACGTGACCGTAGAAGATGTCGCCGCGCACCAGGTGCACCGCCTGGGCATGGCTGATGCGCTCGGCGCGGCTGTCCAGGGTATAGGCGGAGGGCGGCACCAGCCCGGAGAGGGCGGAGCGCCGGGCCTGCTTGAGTTCGATGATCAGATCGTCCTTGCCCTCGCCGCCGGGCCCTTCGAGCAGTACGTAGTAGCGGTTCAGCCCGAGCGAGGCGGTGCCCTGGCCGAGCCGGATCGCCACGTCCTTGACCCGCACGCCGTTACCCTCCTGCGCGCGGGCACGGGCCGGTATCTCGATGTCGTTCTCGGCGATCAGGCGATCCATGATCGTCTGGAACTCGTCGCGCCGCGAGGAGATCGGCACCAGCTTCTGGGTCGGGCGGAAGCCGCGGCGTCCCTCGTCGAGATAGTCGTCTGCCAGCCACTCGTCGCGGGGCTCGTCGGCATCCTCGAACAGCTTCTTGATCAGCTTGGGCGCGTTGTCGTGGCGCATCTCCTCGTCCTGCTCGGTGCCCTCCCGCGCCAGCCGCTGCATCGCATCGATATAGCCTTCGACGAAGTGGCGCACGACCTTGAGCGCCTGCTTGCGCTTGAGATCGCCCTCGGTCTCGGCGGCGATCAGAAAGCCCACCGCGCCGCGCTTGAGGTCCCAGGTGAAGGGGGCGTAGTAGGCCTCGTCGAAATCATTGACCGAGAAGATCGGCACGTTATCGGCGTTGGGCATGACGCCGAAATTGCTGGGATGAACGTCACCCAGCGCGAGCACCGTGGGCATCCAGGCGTCGTCGCCGGCCATGTCGCGATAGAACAGCAGAGCCGTGCCGCGGAAGAACGAGAAGAACGAATCGGCGAGCTTGTCGAACTTGGCGCTGGCCTCTTCTGAGCCGTCGGCGATACGCGTCTGGTGATCCTCGCGCAGCGTCTGGCGCACGTGGCGGCGGCGTTCGTGGCCGCTGAGCGCGCGCGGGCGCAGCACGAATTCGCCCGCGGCGACCGCTTCCGCCAGGCGCTTGAAGGTGGCGTAACGGGTGGCGACCTGAGGCGCCTCTGCGGCAGCGTCACCATGCCGCGCCAGCGCCTGCGCCAGTTGTGCCTTGGTCATCGTCGAGCGCCCCTCGATGCCGCGCTGCTGGGCCTCGGCGTAGAGCGTCTTGCGGGTGGCGTCGGCTGGGGTGGTCATTGTCGGCTCCCTGGCGTGTGATCGACATGGTCATCGATACGGTTATCGGCATTGTCGTCGATAGGTTGCCGATAGGCTGATCGGCGTCGGCGATGGCTTGCTATGCTCAGCATGGACGAGAGTGGCGCATTGCGCTTGCCGGAATCAGACCCGCCCAGCCGCCTCGTCACCGCTGAATCTCACCCGGGCCGCCTTGGCGGCCGCAGACGGAGCCACCGCGATGGCCCACCGCAAGCCTCATCTGCCGACCAAGACCTGCCCGGTCTGTCAGCGTCCCTTCACCTGGCGCAAGAAGTGGGCGCGCGACTGGGACAACGTCGTCTATTGCTCCGAGCGCTGTCGCCGGGCCGGGCGCCAGGCGTTGCCGGAAGCTTGAGCGACGAGAAGTACAGCTTGGGGTCACGCCGCTCAGCGGTTGGTCTGGCCACGGCCTGCGAGGATAACGCCCAGCGTCGCGACGGCCATGCCGACCCAGCCCAGCATGGGCATCGGCTCGTCTATCAGTAACCACGCCAGTAGCGCCGCCGTCGGCGGGATCAGATAGAACAGCGCGGAGACCTTCGTCGCTGCGCCGCGGCGGATCATCGCCAGCAGCAGCGTCAGCGCGATCAGCGAGTTGCCCACCACTAGGTAGCCCAGCGAGGCGACCATCTCGACGGACCACACCAGCCGATACTGGCCGAACAGCAGCACCAGCGGCAGCGTGGTGACCAGCCCGGTGGCGTACTGAATGGCATTGGCGGTAACCGGGTGCAGCGGGCTGCCGAAGCGCTTCTCGTAGAGTGTGGCCGCGCTGATGCCGAGCAGCGCGCCGACGGCGCAGACCAGCCCTGCCGCCGAGTCACCGCCCTGGGCCTCGCGTGCCACAATCACCAGCGCTGCTCCCGCCAGGCCTAGACCCAGTCCCAGCCAGCGTCGGGCGTCGACCCGCTCTTCCAGCAGACGTGGCGCCAGCAGTGCGACCACAATCGGCTGCAGCGAAATGATCAGCGCCACCGTGGCCGCCGAGGCGCCTAGCGAGAAGCCGGTATAGCAGAACCCGAAGTAGAACGTCTGGATCAGCGCCCCGACCACGATCTGATGCCCCCACTCGCGACCCCGGGGCGGCAGCGGCGGGCGCAGCCATAGCGCTGCCGGCAATAGCACCAGGAGGACCAATACGAAGCGCAGCGCCAGGAACAACAGCGGATCGACGGCCTCGATGCCGATCTTGGAGACCGGGAAGCCCAGCGACCAGAGCAGCAGAAACAGCAGCGGCGCGCCGCGTGTCCACAGCGCGCCGGGTGTCGTGTCTTGCAGGTTGGCCGCGGCAGTCTGAGCCGTTTGGTGCGGGAATCGAGGGGTGGGCCGATGATCGGAAGCGTGACGTGACATGAGCTATCTCCTCGGCCAGAAAACACGAAACGGGTGGAGTCTAGGGAGCGCCGTGGCGGCGCTCGATCAGGACTTGCCACAGTCTGGCGGGTAGCGCGAAGATAAGTCTCGTTACAGCGAAAGAATCCAGATATCACGCCAGCTTATGTCATGAACCTGAACCAGATTCGCTTATTGGTCGCCCTGGGCGAGACCGGTAGTCTCTCGCGTGCCGCCGACCGGCTGGGAATGACCCAGTCTGGCGCCAGCCAGGCGCTGACCGCGCTGGAGGCCGACCTCGGCGCGTGCCTGGCCACGCGGCAGCGACGCGGCATCGTGCTGACTCGGCTGGGCCAGCAGGTGCTCGAACAGGCCCACCGGGTGGTCGACGGGCTGACCACCATTCGCCAGCTGGTCGACGCGGCCCAGGGCATCACGCATGGCCGTCTGCGGCTGGGGTGCCTGCCGTCGTTTGCGGCCACGCTGCTGCCGGAACTGCTGCGGGTCTTTGCCCAGCGCCACCCGGGAATCCAAGTGGTCGCCGTGGAGGGCACCGACGACGAGGTAGCGGCGTGGCTGGCGGCGGGGCGTGTGGATATCGGCGTGGTCTGTGACCCCTCCCCGCAGCGTGGCGGGGGGATGCTGTGCCAGGACGAATGGCTCGCGGTGGTACCGTCGCACCATCGCTGGGTGCGTCAGGGCCTCTCGCGGGTGGCGCTGTCAGCGGTGGCCGACGAGCCGTTCGTGCTTGCCACCGGTGGCTGTTCCAGCAATGCTCGCACGCTGTTCGAAGCGGCGGGGTTTACGCTCAACGATCTACAGCTCGAGGTGCGTGACTGGACCAGTGCGCTGACGCTGGTCGGCGAGGGGCTGGGTGTCGCGCTGGTGCCGTCGCTACATCTGCCCCGGCAGCGCCAGGGCTGGCGCGCGCTGGCGCTGGAGATCCCCTGCCGGCGTCAGCTCGGGCTCGAACTGGCCAGCGGCGATACCCCGGCGCCCGGCACCGACGCTTTTATCGCTACGGCGGAGGAGGTGTTCGCGACATACCAGTCTCCGTTGAAGCCGAGGTCGTGAGCCCTTTGTCTCCGGTCGGCGAAGGGGCCGGTGCGCTTCAGTCATCCCTGGTATTGGGGTGGGGGAATGGCCGCCGTGATATCGACTTACTCGTGGACTTCGCTCAGTTGGCAGGACAGGCAGCGTGTGCGTCGACGGCTAGCGTTGATGATTGGGAGCGCCGAGTTTAAGCATCACAAAGAATAACAGTTCACTACATAATAAAATGGCGATAGCATCGGCTACATGCGCCGACGAGGCAGTGCCGAGGGGGCTTCCGGCCCGGTGTGGCGGTTGCACGGCACCTTGAGCAGGGGGTGGTAGGCATTTGTCTTCATTACATAATAAATACGGCCTGCATTGGCTGACGGGTCAGTTCTGCGATGTCGATAGAGAGTCTGTTTATCGGCAGTCGATGCAGTCTCGGATGCGCCTCGAGGCGCCTGTTTCCTTGGCCATTGCCACGCTGATATTCGGCATGTTCGCGATTGCCGATTATCAGATATTGGGGCTGACTCGAGCGTACTATCTGCTGGTCGCCATGCGCATCGTGGTTGTCGGCCTCTGTCTCTTCCTGGCCTTGATCATGCTGCTGCGAGGGGACGTCTCCCATGGTGTATGGCTGCACGCCATGCCACTCTGGGTGCTCGCGACGGGGATCATCCTGATCGTCCCCCTGCGTCCGGACAGTCTCTCCACCCAGGTCATGGCGGTGATCGTGGCCATCATCGGCTTCTATCTGCTGATCCCCAATCTGCTGACGGTCGTGGCTTTCGCCAGCCTCTATTTGAGTCTCGGATTTCTCGCTGCCGCTGCGCTGTTCGCAGAGGCGCCCTCCGAGGCGCTCCTGCGCATGGCCCTACTGCTGATCATGGCCAACGGCGTGGGTTTCTGTGCCTTGCTGAGGTTGGAGAAACTACAGCGCAGACAGTTCGCGCTGCTTCACGATGAGCGTGATCAGAATCGTCAACTGCTCAAGGAGATCGCCCACCGCGAGCTGCTGGAAGAACAGCTGCGTCGGGTTGCCGAACGGGACTCGCTGACAGGGCTGAACAGCAGGCGTCATTTCATGAAGCTGGCCGACGCGATGCTGCAGGTCTCGCGCGAGGACCAGACACCATTCAGCCTGTTCATGATCGACGTGGACCACTTCAAGCGTATCAACGATACCTGGGGCCATAGCCAGGGTGACTGGGTGCTGACCCAGATTGCCGAGATCTGCACGCAGGCGCTGCGCCCCACCGATGTGATTGGCCGCTTCGGGGGTGAGGAGTTCGTGGTGGCGCTGCCCGATACCGACGCCGAGCAGGCCATGATCGTCGCCGAGCGCTTGCGAAAAAAAGTGGCTGCGTTGCCCCTCGAGGAGGCGATGCGTGAGCTGCAGTTGAGTATCACCATCGGTATCGCGGTCGCCCGTGGCGATGAAATCTCGCTGCAGACCGTGATCGCACGTGCGGATCGGGCGCTCTACGCGGGCAAACGCGAGGGCCGGGATCAGGTCGTGGCCTGCGCCGAGATAAACGCCGAAAAGCGTGCCGAAGACAGTCTGAAGTGATGGATTTCCGGTCGTCTCATGGGGCGCTGGGGTCTTCAGTGCGAAGAGACGATTTAGTGTGACGAGACGAAGGTGGCCACGGCCTGCGCCGGCGGGACCGCGAACGCCGCCTTCATCCGTTTCACCTCGGCCACAGGTGTACGGCCGAACAGGCGCTTGAACTCGCGACTGAATTGCGAGGGGCTTTCGTAGCCGACCCGGGCGCTCGCGGCGGCGGCGGTCATGCCGTTTCTCACCATCAGTAGCCGGGCCTGATGCAGGCGGGTGGACTTCAGGTACTGCATCGGCGAGGTGCCGGTCACGGCCTTGAAGTGGGCATGAAAGGTCGCGATGCTCATGCCGGCGCGCCGCGATAGCTGATCGACATCGAGGTCGTCCTGGTAAGCGGCGTGAATGCAGCGCAGTGCCCGCGCCACCTTGCCGAACTGGCCCTGCATCGCCAGCGCCGCCCGCATCGAGGGGCCTTGAGCCCCGGTCAGCACGTGAAAATAGATCTCGCGCACCAGCGCCGGCCCCAGAACCGCAGCGTCCAGCGGGCGGCTCATGGCTTCCAAAAAACGCCATACCGAGGTTTGTAGAGGCGCCTCCATGGGGGTCGAGATCATCCCGCGCGGGGTGGCCTCAGGCACATCGCCGAAGGTGTCTATCTGCAGCATCAATTCCGCGGCGAGCTCGAAGTCCAGGTGCATGTAGATCGCCAGCAGCGGCTCTCGCTCGCTGGCGTCGGTTTCCATGGTGAAGGGGACCGGCACGGAGACTGCCAGGTAGTGCTGAGCGTCGTAGCGATAGATCTGACCGCCGAAGAAACCCCGCTTCTGGCCCTGGCAGACGATCACGATACCGGGGTCGTAGAGTACCGGTGTCGACGCGAGCGGGCGGTTCGAGCGCAGGAACCTCACGTCCGGCAGCGCGGTCAGGTTGTAGCCCTCATCGGGCGCGAGCCTTTCCAGCAGGGCGACGATCGCCTGCTGCTGGGCGTCCGGCTCGGCGCGATACCGCTGGTTTGCTGGGGGCATGCTGGCAGCCTTTTTCAACGGATGGTTATGGTGCGCTGCTCGATGTGGCGGCCGCTAGAGTCTGGCATGGTTTGGTCGGATCGAGCGGGCTGGAAAGAGCTTTAGGCAATGATGTGAGAGCGGGAGCCATCGTCGGTCAGTGGCGGCATTTCTATCATGCAAGTCGTTTTACGAGTGCTGTGTTGTTCTCGAATGACTTGTGAGGAGTGCTGCTGTGATCGACGTCCTGAACCCCGCCAATGGTCAAACAGTCGGCCAGGCGCCGGCCATGTCCGTGAGTGAAGTGAACGCCGCGATCGACCGAACCTGCGCCGCCTTTCCCGCCTGGTCACGCAAACTGGCGAAGGCGCGCAGCGATCTGCTGCGGCGCTGGTTCGAGCGCATCCGCGACGACAAGGCGGCCTTCGCCGAGCTCATCGTCAAGGAGAACGGCAAGTGTCTCGCCGAAGCCTACGGCGAGATCGAGTACGGTCTCGGTTTCATCGAGTGGTACGCGGAAGAGGCCAAGCGCGTCTACGGCGATACCATCCCCAGCCATGCGCTGGATTCGGCCATCACGGTCGTCAAGGAACCGCTCGGCCCGACGGCGGCCATCACGCCGTGGAACTTCCCCTTCATGATGATCACGCGCAAGATCGCCACCGCGCTGGCGGCGGGCTGCACCATGATCATCAAGCCCTCCGAGGAAACCCCGCTGACCGCCTACAAGCTGCTGGAAACGGCGCGGGAAGTCGGTATTCCGGAAGGCGTGTTCGAGATGGTCACCGGAGACCCCAAGGCGATCGGCGAATGCTTCACCGGCGACACCCGAATCCGCAAGCTTTCGTTCACCGGATCGACGGCAGTGGGGCGTCTGCTCGCCAGTGCCAGCGGGCAGACGCTGACCCGCATGACACTGGAGCTGGGGGGCAACGCGCCGTTCATCGTCTTCGACGATGCCGACCTCGACGGCGCCGTGGAGGGCGCGGTGAGTGCCAAGCTGCGCAACTCGGGCCAGGTCTGCATCTCGCCCAATCGCTTCTATGTGCACGCGTCGATTCACGATGCTTTCGTCGAGGCGCTCACCGAACGCGTCTCGCGAGTCGAGGTCGGCGAGGGTATGCGTGAGGACTTCGTCGTCGGGCCGATGATCAATCGGGCCGGTTTCGACAAGGTGGCGTCGCTGGTGGACCAAGCTCGCGCGCAGGGCGCTCGTATCGTGCTCGGTGGGCAGGCGCATGCGAAGGGTGGGTTGTTCTACGAGCCGACCATCGTCGCTGGGCTCGATGACGATGCCGAGATGGCGCGGACCGAGATCTTCGGCCCGGTGTTCGCCGTCTATCGCTTCGAGACCGAGGAGGAGGTCACCGCACGCGCCAACGCCACCGAATATGGCTTGGTCGCCTACGCCTACACTCGCGACCTGGGCCGGTCTTTGCGCCTGTCCCGAGCGCTCGAGGCGGGGATGGTCATCCTCAACAGCGGTTCGGTGGGGACGGCGTCGGTCCCGTTCGGCGGCGTCAAGCAGTCCGGCTACGGTCGTGAGGGCAGCTACTACGGTATCGAGGAGTACGTCGACGTGAAGTATGTGCTGATGAGCGGGCTGGGCCGGTGACTCGCCCTGCTCACCAGACGCTCATCAGACGATCTTCAGACACGATCTCCAGATGCTCACCCTGACGCCAGAGCCTGCTGGTAGCTAATCAACAGGCCCGGAGAGACACAAGGTTCTGTACGAAAAGTCAGCGAGCGAAGGCAAGACAAGGCAAAAATCGGCGAAAACGCGGAGTTCACGGGGTGTAAATGAGCATTTTTGACCGGGCTGGCGCTCCA
Organism: Gammaproteobacteria bacterium MFB021; assembly: GCA_000737985.1. GTDB lineage: Bacteria > Pseudomonadota > Gammaproteobacteria > Pseudomonadales > Halomonadaceae > Salinicola. The sequence continues at coordinate 33,693 of JNVT01000092.1, forward strand.
GCCGATTTTTAACGCCGTATTGCCGAGCGCAGGTAGTTTTCGTACAAAGCCTAGTCGCGCTCGGTGTCGCCCCGAAGCACGGGCAGCGCCCGTAGTCGCGGCACCGCGAAGTCGAGAAAGGCGCGCACCTTGGCCGCCGCCCGGCGCCCTTCGACATGAACCAGATGCACCGGCAGCGGAGCGGGTTCATGGTCTTGCAGCACGCGCACCAGTTGCCCGGAGTCGAGGTCCGGCCCCACCTGATAAGAGAGTACCCGGCACAGCCCCCAGCCCAGCCTGGCGACATCGATGGCCGCCGCCACGCTGCTCACCGTGAGTCGCGCGTTCACGCTGACACGCTGCGGTGCCGCCGCGCCGAGCTGCCACTCCCGCGCTGCGGCGCCGCCCGCCAGGGCGACGAGGTGATGCCGGGCGAGATCGTCCGGCGTGCGCGGATGCCCCCAGCGGGCGAGGTAATCCGGCGAGGCGCAGATGACGCGACGCACCTGACCGATACGCACGGCGGTGAGCTCGGAGTCGGGCAGATGACCGATACGCACGGCGATATCGAAGCCCTCCTCGACCAGATTGACGATGCGATCGAGCATCACCACGTCCGCGCGGACCTGTGAGAAGTGATCGAGGAAATCCGTGAGCAGCGGGGTGACGTGAAGGCGGCCGAACTCCTGCGGGCAGGTGATCCGCAGCTGACCCACCGGGGTGTTGGCTGCCCCCGAGGCGGCATCGTCGGCAGCCTGCAGCTGGGCGAGGACCTCGCGCACCTCCCCGAGGTAGGCCCGGCCCGCCTCGGTCAAGCGCACACGGCGGGTCGAGCGGGTGAACAGGCGGGCGCCCAGATGGGCTTCTAGCGTATTGATGGCGCGGGTCGCGGAGGGCGCGCTGAGCCCGCTGGCGCGCGCCCCCTGGGCGAAACTTTCCGCCTCGGCGATGGCGACGAAAACGCTCAGGGCCTGTAGGCGATCCATGGCGGTGGCGGGGCTCCCGGTGTCGATGGCGTTTCAGCATTCATCTTGGCATTTCAAAATACAAAATGGTCCCTTTCAGAATAGACCCATTCTTTCATTAAACGATGGCGAATAGTGTGGGCATCAGGACGCGCCGCGCGGCTGTCACTGACTCATGCCGTCCATGAGTCGTGCCGTTCATGAGTCGTAACACGCCGATCCGTGCCAACACTGAAGGAGTCTGGTCATGGCGAATGCCAACGCCCTTAGCGACGCCCCCATCAAGCTCTACCGCAACCCCAAGTCGGGCCACTGCCACCGTGTCGAACTGATGCTGGCGCTACTGGATATCCCTTATGAGAACGTCGATCTCGATATGGCCAACGGCGCCCACCGCGAGCCCGGCTATCTGAAGATCAGCCCGCTGGGGCAGGTGCCGGCGATCGATGACAACGGCATCACGCTTTCGGATTCCAATGCGATCCTCGTCTATCTGGTCGAGCGCTATGGGGATGCTGCCCGCTGGATCGGCAGCACGCCGCTGGAGAAGGCCCGGGTGCAGCGCTGGCTCTCCATCGCCGCCGGCGAGATCGCCCACGGCCCTTGCGCTGCGCGGCTGGTCACGGTGTTCGGCGCGCCGCTAAATCATGACGCCGCCAAGGCGAGTTCGCACACCCTGCTCAAGATGATGAACGCCCATCTCGCTGGCCGTGCGTGGCTGGCGAGCGATCATCCGACGCTGGCCGACATCGCCGGCTACAGCTACATCGCCCATGCGCCGGAGGGCGGTGTGAGTCTCGATCCTTATCCGCAGGTGCGCGCCTGGCTGGGGCGCATCGAGGCGCTGCCGCGTTTCGTCGCCATGGCGTCCTCGCCGCGGTTGGCCTGAACCGGAGAATTGCCTACGGAGGTCGGTCATGACACGCGAGACGACGCCCTTCCATGCGGGTGAGCTAGAGGCGCAGCGCCGCGCCGGCGTGGCGCCATCCGGTCGCTTCATCCGCGATTACATGCCCGAGCAGCATCGCGAGTTCTTCGCCCAGTTGCCGTTCATTGTCCTCGCCGCCGGTGATGCCCAGGGCCGGCCCTGGGTCACGCTGCTCGCGGGAGAGCCGGGGTTCATCGACACACCCGATGCACGAACGCTGAGCGTGGCGGCGGCGCCGGGGCGCGAGGATCCACTGGCGACGGCGCTGGAGGAGGGCGGCGAAGTCGGCCTGTTGGGGATCGAGCTGGCGACGCGGCGCCGCAACCGGCTCAACGGGGTGGTCCGCGCGGCCCAGAGGGGACTGGTCGTTGCGGTGCAGCAGAGCTTCGGCAACTGCCCGCAGTACATCCGCGAGCGGGCGTGGCATCGCGTCGAGCCCACATCAGCGCCCGCTGCCACTGTCTCGTCGCGGCTGGATGCCGGCCAGCGCGCGCAAATCAGCGCCGCGGACACCTTCTTTATCGGCTCCGTTTCCGGCGCCGCCGCCCCCGACTCGGCCCAAGATTCAGTCAGGGAGCCGCGTACGAAGCGCGGTTACGACGCCTCCCACCGTGGCGGCGAGCCGGGATTCGTCCAGGTCACTGGGGCCGGCACGCTGCGCTTCCCGGACTATCCGGGCAACAACTTCTTCAACACCCTTGGCAACCTGATTCAGAACCCGCGCGTGGGTCTGCTGTTCGTCGATTTCGAGACCGGCGGCCTGCTGCAGATCAGCGGGCGTGCCCGCATCGAGTGGCAGCCGGAGCAAAGCGAGGATCCGAGCGCCCAGCGCTGGGTCGAGGTCAGCATCGAGCGAGTGGTCGAGCGCCCCGAAGCGCTGGCCCTGCGCTGGCAGCGAGAGACGCCGGCGCTGCGACTCGAAGTGATCGAAAAGCGCCGGGAGAGCGACCTGGTCACGTCCTTTCGGCTGGCCAGCGCCGACGGCAGCGCGCTGCCCCCGTTCCGGTCCGGGCAGCACCTGCCGCTCGAACTCTCGATGCCGGGGCAGACGGAACGGGTTCGGCGCAGCTATTCGCTCTCGGGGTCGCTGGGTGATGAGACCTACCGCATCAGCGTCAAGCGCGAGGCGCATGGGGTCGCGTCACGCTTTCTGCATGACCGGGTCGCGGCCGGCGACTGTCTTACTGCCCACGCCCCCGCTGGTGACTTCGTGTTGCCCGCCGGGCAGGGGCCGCTGGTGCTGATCAGTGCCGGTGTGGGTATCACGCCGATGCTGGCGATGCTGCACGCGGCGGTGGCGGAGGGCGCGCGCGATGTCTGGTTCGTGCACGCCACCCGCAACGGTGACGCCCATGCCTTCCGGGCGGAGGTCGAGGCCGCGATTCGAGCCAGCGCACGTTCGGCCGCCCGCCGGGTCGAGCGCCGCGTCTTCTATAGCGCCCCGCGGGCAGACGATACCCTCGGCCAGGATTATGACGCCGAAGGCCGGCTCACCGCCGCGGACCTGCTGGCGCTGAAGGCCGGGAAGGATGCCCACTATCTGCTCTGCGGGCCCGTCGGGTTTCTCGCCGACCTCAGCGCTGGTCTGGAAGCGCACGGCGTGGCGGCAGACCGCATCGCCTTCGAGACCTTTGGTCCAGCGGGGTGAGGCGAGAGGAGCGACAGCGACTGGTGTCTGCGACTAAAGTCTTGAATGCCCGGAACGCTTTTCGCCGAGGGGAGTTGGTACGCTAGCCGCTGCTTCTATCTTCCCTGGCTGTCTGCGGTCAGTTCCTTTTCCACCGCTTGCTAGCCGAGCTTCAAGGCGAACTCATGATCATCTCAGGCCCTACCGATTACCGCCGAGCCGCCAAGCGGCGTATTCCCCGCTTTCTGTTCGATTATCTCGATGGCGGCGCGGTGACCGAAAGCACGATGCGCGGCAACGTCGAGGCCCTGCAGGGCATTCCGCTGCGCCAGCGAGTGCTGCAAGGGGGCGGTGATCCCCGGCTCGACACCGAGGTGCTGGGCAGCCGCTGGAAACTGCCGGTGGCGCTGGCGCCGGTCGGGGCGACCGGCATGTACGCGCGCCGCGGCGAGGTGCAGGCTGCCAGAGCCGCCGAGAAGGCCGGTATCCCCTATACGCTGTCGACGGTGTCGGTCTGCTCCATCGAGGAGGTGGCGGCGGGGGCCCGCGGTGAGCTGTGGTCGCAGCTCTATGTGCTCAAGGATCGCGGCTTCATGCAGAACGCGCTGGAGCGCGCCTGGGCGGCGGGCATGAAGACCCTGGTCTTCACCGTCGACATGCCGCTGCCGGGTTCGCGCTACCGCGACCGCCACTCCGGCATGTCCGGCCCGCATGCCAAATTGCGCCAGGCCACTCAGGCGCTGACCCACCCCTGGTGGGCGTTCGACGTCGCGCTCAAGGGCAAGCCGCTATCGTTCGGCAACATCGAGGCGTATACCGGTCGCCAGATGAGCATGGACGACTACATGGGATTCCTGGCCAAGAATTTCGATCCCTCCATCAGTTGGAGCGAGCTGGAGTGGATCCGCGAGAGCTGGAAGGGCAACCTGATCATCAAGGGACTGCTGGACAAGGAGGACGCCCGCGATGCCGTGCGCATGGGCGCCGATGGCATCATCGTTTCCAACCACGGCGGCCGGCAGCTCGATGGTGCCATCCCTACCGCGCGGGCGTTGCCGCATATCGCCGAGGCCGTGGGTGACGAGCTCACCGTGCTGGCGGACTCCGGCGTGCGCTCAGGTCTGGATGTGGTCAGGATGCTGGCGCTGGGGGCGAAGGGCGTGCTGCTCGGCCGCGCCTACGCCTATGCGCTGGCGGCGGCCGGCGAGCGCGGCGTCTCGCATCTGCTGGAGCTGATCGCGGCCGACCTGCGCGTGACCATGACGCTGATCGGTGCGCAAGCGCCCGCGGATATCAATGCAAGCCACTTGGAGTCGATGGTGAAGTCGCTGGAGAGCGAACACCGCCCGGCGGTGGCGTCACCGGAAGCCGCCAGGTTCTGAGCCCGGGGCGGCGTCTCGGGTCGTCATGGCTGTCATGGCAGTTATGAATGGCAGTTATGAATGGCAGTTATGAATGGCAGTTATGCACGAGGTAGGCACGCCAGATACGGATGGTACTGCCCGCTGGCGGGATTGACCCACGTGATGGACGCGCCCCAGGGAAGGCCGGATGATTCGGCGCACGATTCACGCAAGCGAGACTCAGGGATGACACGAACGAGCTCATGGCCGCGCTGGTGGCTGGCGGCAGCGATATGGCTGGTCTCCAGCCTGTGCCTGGCACAGACGCCGGACGCCGGCGGTGCCCAGGAGTGGTACGCGACCGATGCGCTGAATAGCGGCCTGGGGCCGGCGCCGGACGCCGTCAAGCTGAGAACCCCGCGGGAGGCGCTGCGTACCTTCCGCGATTTGACCGACCAGGATGATTTCGCGGCGGCGGCGCATATCCTCAACCTCGCCGATCTCTCTCCGGCGGAACAGCGCGAGCAGGGCGCGGCGCTGGCGCGCGAGCTCGCCGCCATCTTCCAGCGCGGCAAGTCGATCCGCATTTCCCGGCTTCCCGGACGTCAGGATGCCGCCATCGAGGACCCCTCGGGCAAGAGCCCCCACGCTGGCGAATCGCGTCGCGATATCGAACTGGCCTCGCTCGAGGCCGATGGCGACACCTATGATATCCGGCTGGGACGTTATCGCGTCGGCAATGCGGATCCGGTCTGGCTGATCACGCCGGAGAGCGTGGCGGCGATTCCCGCGCTCTATCGCGAATATGGCCCGACGGCGTTCGAGCGCCACATTCCCGAGCGCTTCAAGACCTCGTTCGGGCCGCTGCGGATCTGGGAGTGGATCGCGATTCCGCTGGTGCTGCTGGCGGTCGCACTGATCGGCCTGGGTGTCTATCGCCTGATCGAGGTGCTGACGCGCTGGTTGCCCTCCGGTGCGCCGAGCATCTTCGCCAAGCAGATTCGCGGCCCGGTAGCGCTGATCGTGATGTCCTTGCTGACCCAGGCGCTGCTCGATTACGTCGTCTCCTTCTCGGCGGTGGCGACGACCACCCTGCGCGTGGTGCTGATCGCCATCCTGGCCTGGGGGATCGGGGCCGTCGGGCTGCGCCTGGTCGATACCATGATGCTGAAGATGACGCGGCGTCTCGCCGGACAGATCGATGATTCCAAACCCAGGGACGAACGCAAGCTGCTGACCACGCTCTACGCGGTGCGGCGCATCATCATTCTCATTCTGGTGACGGCGGTATCGATCTATGTTCTGGGGCAGGTTCAGCTGTTCGAAACCCTGGGGCTCTCGATTCTGGCCTCGGCCAGCGTATTGGCGGTGCTGGTGGGCGTGGCGGGGCAGGCGGTGCTCGGCAACATCCTGTCATCGTTTCAGCTCTCGCTGGCCAAGCCGATCCGAGTCGGCGATCTGGTGATGTTCGAAGGGCAGTGGGCCTATGTCGAAGGGATCTTCTACACGCATATCCGGCTGCGGCTATGGAACGAGCGACGCCTGATCGTGCCGGTCACCTACTTCGCCTCGAAGGCGTTCGAGAACCTCTCCTCCAAGAGCACGAAGGAGTACCGCAGCCTCGTGCTGACGCTGCACCTGAGCGCCGACATCGCGATCCTGCGCGAGAAATTTCTCGCCTTCGCCAAGGCCGAGGAGAACGTGATCGAGCATCACAAGCTGCTGTGCTGCGTGACCGACCAGACCGGCCCGGCACAGACCGTGACCTGCTATCTGATGACGGTCGATCCGCTATCCGGATGGACCGCCGAGGTCAGCATCCGCGAGAAGCTGCTGGCGTTCATTCGCGACGAGCATCCCGAGTGGTGGCCCCGGGACGTGGTGGTGCTCAGCCATCGCGATATCGCCCGAGGGCACACCTCGGGCGAGGCTGGCGAGCTGGCGCCATGAGACGCCCGGGCTCGCCGTGCCGTTGCTTGGCCCTGAGCCTGGGCGGGTATTAGCGGCAGGCTTCCTCGCCATCCACCCACAGCCAGTAGCCGACGCCGAACAGGGCGCCGATGATCAGGCCGGGACCGCTGGCGGCACCGGCGACGATGGCCAGGTTCCAGCTACCCGCGGTCATGCCGGCGGTCTCGACGCCGTAGTGGGCGCAGGCTTCATTGACGCCGCCATATTCGTGCAGCGCGTACTTCACTCCCTGCTTGAGGCCAATGGAGGCCAGGGCGGTGAGATACGGGTCACCGATCGGCGACAGCAGCGGGTTGGCCTCGTCATAGCCGTGATCCAGCGCGTAGGCGGTGGTGGCGGCGTCCAGCGTGGTGCCCAGGCCCGGGCCACGGGTGCCCGCGCAGCCGCTGAGCAGTGAGGCGACGAGCGCAAGGCTCGCGATGCCGGTAACGGTCCTGAAGCGCTTGACGGTCTTGAAAGTTTTCATCTCGAGGATCTCTGGGTGATCGGCCATGTGTGCGACGGTGTGGCGCGAGCCGTCTTGCTGGTCGATACCGCAGGATCTTTCGTCCCTGCGTAGCTACCCCGACGGTGTCTCTATTCCAGCTCTCGCTGGCTGCCGTCGGGACTATCGGCGTTACTAAAGGCAAACTTTAATTAGGAATTTGTAATCGCAGCGTATCGATAGATGCATGTAGGGTGAATTTTGGTGAGTTATGTGTCGCTGATCGAGGGGCTGCTGGGGGCAGAACCGGCGGTAGGATGTGGAAGGCAGGCTGGGTCGATGGGCGCTATATGCAAGTGCCCCTGTGGATATCTCCACCGGGGCACGCGTTTGGTACGGTCTGTCGCTATCAGGTATTGCGGGTGTCGCTGTCACCGTCGATGGGTGCGGCCTCGGATGCCGGCGGCGGTGATGCATCGCCGGTGGCGCCGGCACCTTCATCGTTATCCATACCATCACTGGGGCCGGTATCGCCGCCCGCATCGACCGGGGCATCACGGGTCACCCGCCAGACCGCGTTGGTAAGGTCGTCGGCGATGATCACCGCGCCGTCGGGCGCCACGCTGACCCCCACCGGACGGCCGCGGGTGGTGTCATCGCTGGCCAGGAAGCCGGAGACGAAGTCGACCGGATCACCGGCAGGCTTACCATTCTCGAACGGAATGAAAACCACCTTGTAGCCGACCGGATCGGCGCGGTTCCAACTGCCGTGCTCGCTGACGAAAACGCCGTCGCTGAACTCGCCACCGACTGCGGCATTGGAGAAGGCGACGCCGAGCGGCGCGCGGTGGGAGCCGAGGCTGTAGTCGGGGGCGATGGCGGACTCGACCTTGGCCGGGTCCTGCGGGCGCACCCGCGGGTCGACGTGCTGGCCCCAGTAGCTGTAGGGCCAGCCGTAGAAGCCGCCTTCCTGCACGCTGGTGAGATAGTCCGGCACCAGGTTGGGGCCCAGCTCGTCACGCTCGTTGACCACTGCCCACAGCGTATCGGTGCCGGGCTGGAAAGTCAGCGCGGTGGGGTTGCGCAGGCCGCTGGCGTAGGTGCGATGGGCGCCGGTCTCGGTGTCGATCTGCCAGATCTCGGCGCGGTCGACCTCGGCGGCCATGCCGCGCTCGGTGATATTGCTGTTGGAGCCGATCCCCACGTAGAGATGCTGGCCATCGGGGCTCGCGGTCAGCGCCTTGGTCCAGTGGTGGTTGATCTGTGCCGGCAGCGGCGTCAGCGTCTCGGGGGCGCCTCGGGCGGCGGTCTGACCCGGCTGATAGTCGAAGCGCACCAGTGCATCCTGATTGGCGACATAGAGGTCGCTGCCCACCAGTGCCAGGCCGTAGGGGGCGTTCAGGCCGTCGGCGAACACCGTCTGCTGCTCGTAGGTGCCATCGCCATCGGCGTCGCGCAGCAGGGTGAGGCGATCACCGCCTTTCACCGCGGTGGTACCCTTGGACTGGATCAGCCCGGCAATGAAATCCTTCGGCCGGACCTTGGGCGCATTGCCGCCGCCCTTGCCCTCGGCGACCAGGATATCGCCGTTGGGCAGTACCAGGGTCTGGCGCGGCACCTGCAGATCGGTGGCGATGGCGGTAATGGTGTAGCCCTTGGGGACCTCGGGCTTGCGCTCGTTCCAGGGTGTCTGCTCGGGCACGCCCATGTTGGGCAGCAGGCCGCGCTGCGGCTCGGGCAACTGAGGGTCGGCGCCATACTGGGCCTCGGCGGCCAGGGCGCCGGTGGCGACCAGCAGCAGTGGCAGCAGGGTCAGGCGTGACAGACACGCGAGCGGGGCGGTTTGACGCGGGCGAGTTTTCATCAGGCGCGGCCTCCCGTCATCTCTTGTGCGATAGCGCGGTTGCGCGAAAGTCCGATCAGTGCCGCCACCAGGGCGAGCAGGGCAATCACGATCGAGAGCACGAAGCCGGTGGGCATCATCGCCCAGGCATCGCGGGCGTGGACCAGCGCATTGATGAAGCCGAGCACGAAGGTGACCAGCAGCAGCAGGCACTCCAGCGCGGCGCGACCGCGCTGGCCGCTGGCCATCACGATGCCGCCCAGCGCGAACAGCCAGGCGAGGCCGTTGAACACCAGGCCGCCGGCAATCGCCCAGGAGGCAAAGGTCGACCACTGAATGTGATAGCTGGTGGCATAGGCGTAGTCGCTCAGCGCGGCGGTCAGATAGAGCGGGAAGGTGCCCGCCAGCAGCAGCCCGTGCAGCGGATTGATTCCGCGACGGACCACGCGGACGCGGGTCGATTCGGCAGTGGTGGTCATGGCAAGGTCCTTTTGCGGTGGCCAGCGAAGCGCTACGCGCCCTATTGAGGAAGTGCGTGTATTAGGGTTTTCGGTTGAAGTGTAGCCGACATCTCCGGCTTGTCGTGGCGTGGTGCGTATGCCTCCGGGCGAGCGCCGTCATGTTGTACCGAAGGCGCATGTCATCGGCGCGCCAGCGTTGCTATCGTGCTCCGGCGTCGGCGGCTGGCCGCCTCACTCTCATCGTCATCGACAGGTGCCATGTGCCTTTTATCGCCGTGTTCTATCTCGCGGTCGTCGTGCTGCTCTTTTCCGGCAATCTGGTGGTCGGCAAGTTCGCCACCGCCAGCTTGCCGCCGCTGACCCTGGCGTGGTCGCGCATGCTGGTGGTGTTCCTCGCGGTGACGCTGATCTTCGGCTCCGCCGCCTGGCGCCAGCGTCAGGTGCTGGGGCGCGAGATCAAGGCGCTGGCGATCATGTCGATCAACGGCATGGCGCTGTTCTCCGCGCTGCTCTACTCGGCGCTGCGGGTCAGCAATGCGACCACGGTGGCGGTACTGGAGAGCCTGACCCCGGCGGCCACCGCCATGCTGATGGCGCTGTTTTTCCGCGAGCGTCTGGGGCGCATACGCTGGTTGGGTATTCTGCTCTCCGCCGGCGGTGCGGCCTGGGTGGTTTCGGACGGGGCTATAGTGCGCACGCTGGCGCGGTTGCAGACCGGCGATGCGCTGGTAGCAGCGGCGGTGCTGGCCTGGGTGGTCTACTCGATGGCGGCGCGCCACTGGCTGAGCCGGGTGCCGTTCTACGCCTCGCTGGTGCCGATGACCGGCATCGCGGTGCTGTTTCTCACGCCGTTGGTGGTGGTCGAGAATGTCTTCTTCGCCGAGGCCTGGCAGCTCGACGGTCATGCGCTTGCCGCCATTCTCTATCTGGGGCTTGGCCCTTCGCTGATCGCGTTGATCTGCTACAACCGGGCGCTGCTGCTGGTCGGCCCCAGCCACACCGCGACCTCGCTCAACCTGCTGCCGGTGGTGACCATGGGGCTCGGCTATCTGATGCTCGGCGCGCCGATCACGCTCAATCAGGTGGTCGGCGCGCTGGTGGTGATCGTCGGCGTCTCGCTGGTGACACTCAATCTGCGCCGGCGGCGGCTGCCACCGCTGGAAGACTCGGCGAGAGGCGCCTAGCGTCGGGTGCGCGCCGCCTGGGTGATGGCCCGCGCACACTCCAGCAGCGGTGGTCCGAGGGTATCGATGGCGTTTTCCAACTGCCAGCGGCTGGCAGGCGCGGTGACGTGCACTGCCGCCACTGGCTGCCCTGAGGCATTGATCACGGGGGCGGCGATATTGATGTCGCCGCGGAAGTACTCGGCGTTGTTCCAGGCCAGACCGCGCTGGCGGCACTGCTGCACGATCTCCACCAGGGCTTCGATCTCGGTGACGGTGTTGGCGGTGTGGGCGATGCGCTCGCTGCGTTCTAGATGATCGCGCAGGGCGGCGTCATCGAGCGCCGAGAGGTAGGCGCGGCCGGAGGCAGTGCAGAACATCGGCACGCGGCTGCCGATCGGCATGTGGATCGGAATGTAGTGGCGGCTGGTGAAGCGCGCCACATAGACCATGTCGAGCCCGCAGGGCTCGGTCAGCGAGACCGTCTCCAGGCAGCGATTGCTGAGATCCGACAGATACGGGTTGGCGCAATCGATCAGCAGATTGGCCTCGAGATACTGTGCGCCCACGCCGAGCACGCCGATGCCGATCCGGTACTTGCGGCTCTGCGCCACGCGCACCAGGTAACCGAGCTGCTCCAGCGTATGGGTGATGCGCTGTACCGAGCCCATGCTCATCTCGGTGAGTCTGGCGATCTCCGACAGGCTGAGCTCGCTATGGTGAGCATCGAACAGTCCCAGCACCACGAACGCCTTCTCGATCGACTGGTTGAACAGCGCCGAGCGGGCACCGGCGCTTGCTGAGTCGGCCATCGGGTCTCCTGTCATCGCTCCAGCCAATCCTGGGTCCGATAGTACTGGATCACCGCCGCGACGTAGAGCCGCTGCAGGCCGTGCAGCGGGATCGGCGCGATGGGGGTGACCGGTAGTGGCAGGGCGTCGGCGAGTGCCCGGCTACCGAGATGGCGGCCGATCAGGCTGCCCAGATGCGTGCCCATTCCCACCCCGCGGCCGTTGTAACCCAGCGCCACGTGCAAGCCGGGGGCGGGCTCGTGCACATGCGGCATGGCATCCTGGGTCAGCGCCACTCGCCCGCCCCAGGCATAGTCGATCTCGATGCCCTTCAGCGCCGGATAGAGTCTGGTCATGCCACTGATCAGATGGCGGAAGTCGCCAGGATCGCGAGGGTCATGTAAAGGCCCACGCCCGCCGAACAGCAGCCGGCCGGCGGCATCGCGGCGGAAATAGAACAGCAGCTTGCGCGCATCCGAGGCGACCTCTCCCCGGGGCAGAATGGTCGCGCCTTCCTCCGCGCTCAGCGGCCGGGTAGCGATCTGAAAACTGTTGGCGGCGATCACGCTGCGCGCCAGACCGGGCTGTAGGGTGTCGGTATAGCCGTTGGTGCACAGCAGCACCTGCTCTGCCGTCACTTCTCCGCGGGCGGTGGACGCCCGCCAGCCCTCGGCCTGACGGGTCAGCCCGGTCACCGCCGAGCTCTCGTGGAGCTGTGCACCCGCCGCGCTCGCCGCCCGGGCCAGGCCGCGCACGAAGGCCAAGGGATTGAGGCTGCCCGCACGCGGGTCGCGCCAGCCGGCCAGATAGGCCGCGGTGCCGAGGCGCTCGGCGCAGGCCTCCCGCGTCAGCCACTCGACCTCGACCCCACGCGCGGCCCACTGCGCGGCGCGGTTCTCGATCCGCTGGATGCCGGCTTGGGTGGCCGCGGGCTGCAGCCAACCGTGACGCTGGGCGTCGCACTCGATGGCATGGCGCTGGATGAGTTCGAAGACCACGTCGGCGTTGCGGCTGCTGGTGTCGATCAGGCGCTCGCCGCGCTCCTGACCATAGCGCTCGATCAGCTGATCAGGGTCGTACTTGAGCCCCGGAATGACCTGGCCGCCGTTGCGTCCCGAGGCACCCCAGCCGATCGTGTCGGCCTCCAGCAGGCGTGTCGAGATGCCGCGTTCGGCCAGCGCCAGCGCCGCGGCGACCCCGGTGAAGCCGCCGCCGACGATCAGCACGTCGCTGCGGCAGGTACCTTCGAGTGCGGGTAGCGGCGCCGCCGGCGGCTGACTCTCGGCCCAGAGCGATCGCAGCATCGGCTGTAAAGTGGGCATCGATGCTTCTCCTGTTCAGTGGTCGAGCACGCGGCGCAGGAAATCCTGCGTACGCGCGTTCTGTGGCTCGCTGAGCACGCGCGACGCCGGCCCCTCCTCGACGATCTGGCCGCCGTAGAGAAAGCAGACCCGATCGGCCACCTCCTTGGCGAAACTCATCTCGTGGGTGACCACGACCATGGTCATGCCCTCTGCCGCCAGGTCGCGCATCACCGTCAGCACATCGCCCACCAGTTCCGGGTCGAGCGCCGAGGTGGGCTCGTCGAACAGGATCGCCTCCGGACGCATCGCCAGCGCCCGAGCGATCGCCACCCGCTGCTGCTGGCCGCCGGAGAGCTGGGTCGGATAGGCCGCCTGCTTCTCGGCCAGGCCGACTTTCTCTAGCAGCGCCTGAGCGTGCTGGCGCGCCTCGGCCCGCGACTCCCCCTTGACGAAGACAGGGCCCTCCATCACGTTCTCGAGCACCGTGCGGTGGGGAAAGAGATTGAAGCGCTGAAACACCATGCCGACCCGGGTGCGCAGCGCGTGGATGTCGCTGCGCCGGACATCCACTGTCTGCCCGTGGATGGTGATCGCGCCGCTGTCGTAGCTCTCCAGACCGTTGATGCAGCGCAGCACGGTGGACTTGCCCGAGCCGGAAGGACCGATGAGACAGACCACTTCGCCGGCGGCGACCTCGAGACTGACGCCCTTGAGCACCTGGGTCGCGCCGAAGGCCTTGTGGATATGGTCGATGGCGATCATTGGTCGGCTCCCTGTCGCGACTTAGCGAAGAAACGCTCCAGGCGGTTGACGCCGAAGATCAGCGGCAGGCTGAGCGCCAGGTACATCAGCGCCACCATGGTGTAGACGGTGGTGTTCTGGAACGTCGAAGCGGCGATCAGCTGCCCGGCCCGGGTCATCTCCGCCACGGTGATGGTCGAGGCGAGCGAGGAGTCCTTGAGAATCATGACCGCGGTATTGCCGTAGGGGGGCAGGGCGATGCGTATCGCCTGGGGCAGGACCACACGACGCATGATCAGGGCACTCTTCATGCCGATGGACTTGGCCGCTTCGATCTGGCCCGAGTCGATCGCCTCGATGCCGGCGCGGAAGTTCTCTGCCTGATAGGCGCTATAGGCGATCCCCAGGCCGATGATGCTGGCCTGGAAGGCGCTCAGATCGATGCCCAACTCGGGAATGACGAAGTAGATGTAAAAAAGCTGCACGATGATCGGCAGGCCGCGGATCACGTTGATGAAGGTGCCGGCCAGCGCCGAGACCGGCGTCAGCGGCGAGCGTTTCATCAGCGCCAGCAGCAGCCCCAGCAGGGTGCTGAGCAGCAGGGCGCCCAGGGTGATCTGCACCGTGACGACGGCACCCTTGAGCAGGATCGGGAAAAACGCGGCGATATCGGCGTACGCCATAGGGTCCTCCTGGGCCGAGGCCGGGCGCGCCGGACAGCGAGGTCCGGCGTGCGGCGGTCAGCGGGGAAGGGTGGGAGAGCGGCTGAGTGTTGGTGGTGGCACGGTGGGGCGTACTACAGCCCCCACTTGGCGAAGATGGCATCGAGCTTGCCGCTTGCCTTGAGCTTGGCCAGGGAGGCGTTGACGCGCTCGAGCAGCGCGGTGTTGTCCTTGGCCACGGCCAGCGCGAGCTCGCCCACCATCTGCTGCTGGTAGTCGGGAGACAGCTCGAGATCGGCGAAGCGGCCCTGCTTGAGCTGGTAAGCCATCACCGGTGCGTCACCAATGCCCGCCACGATGCGACCCAGGGAGACGTCGCGCATCATGTCGGCAAGGGTGTCGTAGTTGCGAATCTCGGGAAACAGGCCGGTCGCCTGTAGCTGGCGCACATAGGTCGTACCCACCTGGGCGCCGACCACCTGGCCCTTGAGATCGTCGAGTGTATGAATGTTGCCCTGATGATCACGCTTGACGATCACGCCCTCACCGTAGGGATAGACATCGTCACTGAAGGCGACGACCTTGGCGCGCTCGGGGGTACGCAGCATGGCCGCGGAGATGATGTCGATCTTGCCCGAGGTGAGCGACGGGATCAGCGCATTGAACGGCGACTCCTTGATCTCGACTTTGGCCCCCATGTCCTGACCCACGGCCTCGATCAGATCGACCATGGCGCCGGTGATCTTGCCGCTGGAGACATCCAGAAAGGTGAAGGGGATACCGCTGGGGGTGGCGCCGGCGACCAGCGTCTCCTGTGCCTGGACGGCGCTGACGCCTGCCGTGGCCAGGCCCAGCGCAGCGGCGGCCACGAGGCAGTGGCGGCGGAGGCGAGCCAGCCAACGCAAAGATGTGCGGGGAGTGGGTGAGTAATCGATCATGAGGCTACCTGTCTTGTGGGGTTGTTATGTCGACTCAGCGATTCACCTGCCTGTTCGAGCCTATCCAAGCATTGATTTATCGGCAAGTGTTAAGTTTTATCGAATATCGATAATTTGGCGCTATCGTATCAGCGCGGCTTGCGCCAGCCCCGCCGAGGTACCCCCTAACCAGCGATTTCCGCTCGAAAAACCGGCGAGTCACGCGATACGTGGAGCAGCGCAGACGGGACGCTCTCGAAGGAATGGCAGGGTGCTCGAATACCACCAAGGTCTAGCTGCTCGATCCCGGGCTGGACTGGGGTAAGCTGGGGATCGGCGTCGACAGGTGGCTTGGCGTGACTGACTCAGAAGGAGAGAACCGGTGGAACATCGATTCTGGCAGCAGCGCTGGGAGCAGGCACAGCTCGGCTTTCATCTGAGCTTCGTCCATCCCATTCTCAAGCGCCATCTGGCGCGCTATGCGCTCGCGCCGGGGGCGCGGGTGTTCCTGCCGCTGTGCGGCAAGACCCTGGATATCGGCTGGCTGCTGAGTGAGGGGTATGCGGTGGTCGGCGCCGAGTTGAGCGAGCTGGCGGTGGCGCAGCTGTTCGCCGAACTCGGGGTCGAGCCGACGGTTAGCGAGTGGGAAGGCGGCCAGTGCTGGCAGCACGGCGCGCTGAGCGTCTATCAGGGCGATATCTTTGCGCTGACCCCGGCGGCGCTGGGCGCGATCGACCTGGTCTACGATCGCGCCGCCCTGGTGGCGCTGCCGCCGCCGATGCGCGACGCCTACGCTAGCCAGCTGCTCGCGCTGAGCGGTGCCGCACCGCAGTTGCTGATCACCTTCGAGTACGACCCGGCGGAGAAGGAGGGCCCACCGTTTCCGGTACTCCCGGCGGAGGTTGCCCGCCACTACGCCGACACTCATGAATTCGCAGAGCTGTCGCGCAAGGACGTGCTCGACGCCGCGCTCAGCTTCCGCGATGCGGGCGTGTCGCGTTTCGTCGAAGTCGCCTGGCAGCTGCTGCCGCGTGCGCAGGGGCCAACTTGACCGCCGACGGGAACTCGCTATCGGCCGTCGTCCAGACCAGGCGTGCCACCTGACACCTGCCCATCCTCTATCGCCAGCGCGAAAAACTCGCACTCTCGCTCAGGGTCGGTGAGACCACCTGAGCGAGAGTCCGCGCCTCTGAGAGAGGCGATCTGAAGACGATCAGCCGGTCAGTAAGCCCCGGCGCCGGGCGGCGAGAGCGGCGCGTCGCCGGCCATCGCACGCGCACGACCGAACAGTACCCCCGCCAGCAGAGCGAGCAGCGGAATCAGGGCCAGCAGGGCGCTGATCCCGATGCTGCCGCCGGTCACCAGGGTGAAGTTGGAGAGCACCAGGGCCAGGCTGGCGAGCAGCAGCACGGCGGCGAGACTCGGCGCTATCCGCGTCTGCCAGCGGCGCTGCCCGGCGAGTTCTGGATGGCGCCGGAAGAACGCCAGCGAAGCCAGGGTGGTCAGCAGCATCAGACCGATCATGCCCACGGTGGCAATGCCCGCCATGTAGCCGAAGACCTGCGTCAGCGGGTCCAGTCCCAGCGCCAGACACAGCAGCATCAGCACCAGTGCGGTGAGTGTCTGCACCATCGATGCGTGGGAAGGCGCGCGATGTCGTGGGTGAATGCGCGCCAGCCGCCGCGGCAGCGTACCCTGACGCGCCAGGGTGAACTGATAGCGGGCAAGCACGTTGTGAAAGCTCAGCACGCAGGCGAAGAGGCTGGTGAGCAGCAGCACCTGCATCAGATCGCGCATCACGCCGCCGGTATAGCGTTCGGCGGTGTCGAGCAGCAGGTTGGCGTCGCCATCCAGGGTCTTCTGGGCGATGCCGGCGACTTCACCGGCGCCATTGGCGACCACCAGGGCCCACACCGAGAGAGTGTAGAACACGCCGATGATCAGCACCGCAAGATAGGTCGCCCGGGGGATGGTGCGCGCTGGCTGGCGGGCTTCGTCGCGAAATACCGCGGTAGCCTCGAAGCCGATGAAGCCGGTGAGCGCGAACAGCACCGCTACGCCGAGGCCGCTGGTGAGCGCGGCACTCGGCGTGAAGGAGGAAAACTCGATGCCGTGGGCGCCGCCGTCGGCGAAGATGGTCAGATTCATGATCACCACCACGGCGATCTCCAGCACCAGCGCCACACCCAGCACCTTGGCGCTGAGTTCGATATGGCGATAGCCGAGGTAGGCGACGATGGCGACAGTGAGCAGCGAGTAGATCCACCAGGGGATGGCGGGGCCGCCGCTGTGGCGGACGAAGTCGCCGACCGCCCAGCCCATGTAGCCGTAGACACCGGCCTGGATGGCGGTGTAGGCGACCAGCGCCATGAACGCGGTGCCCAGTCCCAGGCG
The DNA here is from genome assembly GCA_000737985.1 of Gammaproteobacteria bacterium MFB021. Taxonomy (GTDB): domain Bacteria; phylum Pseudomonadota; class Gammaproteobacteria; order Pseudomonadales; family Halomonadaceae; genus Salinicola. The sequence continues at coordinate 51,206 of JNVT01000092.1, forward strand.
CCGGCCGAGCCCGAGAGTCACGTAGGAGAAGAAGGCGCCGGCCTCCTTGACGTGGGGTGTCATCGCCACGAAACCGACCGAGAAGATCAGCATCACCAGCGAGGCGATGAGAAAGCCCACCGGCGCCCCGGCACCGTTGCCGGAGGCCAGAGCGATGGGGGCGTTGCCGCCGATCACGGTGAGCGGCGCGGCGGCAGCGATGACCATGAATACGATACTGCCGGTACCCAGACTGCCGTGAAGGCGTGTCGGGTCCGCAGGGGCGGTGGTGTCCATGAGACGATTTCCTCGTTGTTATTGGTTGGAAATTCGGGGTTGGAAATACGAGTAGTTGGAAACACGGGTAGTGAGAAATGTGGTGTCGCTATGAGGCTGTCTAGGTGATGAAAAGCTCCTGGCGCAGATCATCGAGATAGGGGTTGGCTGCGCGGCCTGCGGCGACGACGGCGGGGTCGACCTCGGCGTGGATCAGCGCCTCGCCGGCGCTGGGCGCCTCGGCGAGGGGCTCGCCGTTCGGTGCCACGATCAGGCTGTGGCCGACGTAGTCGAACGCTGCCTCGCGGCCGTGCTGGTTGGTATAGGCCACATAGACCTGGTTCTCCCAGGCCCGGGTGGGGATGAGCCGCTGGTTGACGTGGGCGAACGGCTGCATCTGGGCGGTGGGCACGCAGATCAACTCGGCGCCCTGGCGCGCGGCGGCGCGTACGCTCTCCGGGAACTCCACGTCATAGCAGATCATCAGGGCGATGCGCACGCCGTGATAGTCCGCCACGCAGGTGGGGCGGTCGCCGGCGGTGAACTGATCGCGGTCGACATCACCGAACAGGTGCGCCTTGTGGTAGCGCGCGAGCACCTGGCCGTCGGCGCCGATCAGGTGGGCGGCGTTGAAGCAGGCGCCGGACTCGATCTCCGGCCCGCCCACCACCAGGCCGATGGCGTGGCGTGCGGCGATCTCGCGGGCGCGCTCCAGCGGTGCCGCCTGCGCCAGCGCCCGGGTGTCGTCGCCGAGGACATAGCCGGTCAGGAACATCTCCGGGGTGATCAACAGCGCCGCGCCTTCCGCCGCGGCGCGACGGGCGCTCTCGTCCAGGCGCTCAAGATTGGTGGCGATATCGCCGTGCGTGCTCAGTGCCTGCCAGGCGGCGATCTGCATGGAGAACTCCTTTTGAATAGGGCGAGTGGCAGCGGGCGCGTCATCTTGGGCGCTATGTCGCTATAGACGTTACCCCGATATAGACGTTACGCCCGCCGGGACTGGCCGGTTTTCGATCCGGCCTCCCCTCAGCCCAGTGTACCCAGCGCCTCGTCGATGATCGCCAACCCCTGTTCGGCCTCACCGGCGGTGACGATGCACGGTGGCACCACGTGGATGCGGTTGGCGACCACGAATGCCAGCAGGCCACGCTCCATCATCGCCTGCTTGAGCTTGCCGACCTTGGCCGCGGCCAGCGGCGTGCGGCTGTCGCGATCTTCGACCAGCTCGATGGCGTGGAACACGCCTAGGCCGCGCACCTCGCCGACGTGCGCATGGCGCTGGGCCAGGCGGGCGAGGCCGGGGCTGAGTACCGTCTCGCCGATATGGCGGGCGTTGTCGACGATACCCTCTTCCTGCATCGTCTCCAGGGTGGCGCAGATCGCCGCCATGGCCAGCGGATGGCCGGAGTAGGTCAGGCCGCCGTAGAACATCTCTTCATCGAAGTGGTGGGCGATGCGCTGATTGACGATCACCCCGCCGGCGGGCACGTAGCCCGAGTTGACCCCCTTGGCGAAGGTGATCAGGTCCGGCACCACGCCGAAGTGGTCCAGCGCCAGCCAGGCGCCGGTGCGGCCGAAGCCGGCCATCACCTCGTCGAAGATCAGCACCAGGCCGAACTCGTCGGCCAGTGCGCGCACGCCGGCCAGATAGCCCGGCGGCGGTACCAGCACGCCGGCGGTGCCCGGGATGGTCTCGAGCAGCAGCCCGGCGATGCTCGCCGGCCCCTCGCACTCGATCACCCGGCGCAGGTGGTGCAGCGCGCGCTGGCACTCCTCCTCCTCGTTACCGGCCCAGAACTCGCTGCGATAGAGCCAGGGGTTGAAGAAGTGCACGTGGCCGCGGGCGTACTCGTTGGGCACACGGCGGAAATCCCCGGTGGCGGCGATCGCCGAGCCGGTGCCGCCATGGTAGGAGCGGTAGGCCGAAAGAATCTTGTCGCGGCCGGTGACCGCGCGCGCCATGCGGATGGCGTTCTCATTGGCATCGGCGCCGGCGTTGGTGAAGAACACCTTGGCGAAGCCGGCCGGGGCGCGTTCGAGGATCTTCTCCGCGGCGCGCCCGCGCATCCAGTTGGCGTGGGCGGGGGCGATGGTGGTCAGCTCGTCGGCCTGGGCCTTGATCGCCGCGATCACCCGCGGGTGCTGGTGGCCGATATTGGTGTTGACCAGTTGGCTGGAGAAGTCGAGGTACTCGCGGCCGTCGTAGTCCCACAGCCGGCAGCCAGCGCCGCTCTTGATCACCAGCGGATCGAGCGCGCCCTGAGCCGACCAGGAGTGGAACACATGGGCGCGGTCGAGCGCCTTCACCTGCTGATTGTCGATCGAGTGCATGGGGAATCCTGTCATGTCACATGGTGTCCGGGGAGCGCTGCTCACAGCGTTGGCATGGTGTACTGATTGGTCGCTTCCCGCAGACCGGAGGGCCAGCGCGCGGTGACCGTTTTCATGCGCGTGTAGAAGCGCACGCCGTCGGCACCGTGCACGTGCAGCGCGCCGAACAGCGAACGCTTCCAGCCGCCGAAGCTGTGGAACGCCATGGGCACCGGGATCGGCACGTTGACCCCGACCATGCCGACCTGGATCTGCTCGCAGTACTGCCGCGCGCTGTCGCCGTCACGGGTGAAGATGGCGGTGCCGTTGCCGAACTCGTGGTCGTTGACCATCTTGACCGCGGCATCGAAGCTTTCGGCACGGGCGATCGCCAGTACCGGACCGAAGATCTCCTCGTCGTAGATGCGCATGCCCGGCTTGACGTGGTCGAACAGGGTGCCGCCGATGAAGAAACCGTCGCTGTCGTGCTGGAGCTGGCGGCCGTCGCGCACCAGCTCGGCGCCTTCCTGCACGCCCTGCTCGATATAGCCGCTCACCTTTTCCAGATGCGCGCGGGAGACCAGCGGGCCCATGTCGTGGTCCGGTCCGTCGGTGATACTCGCGCCCACGCGCAGCTCGTCCAGGCGTGACAGCAGCTTCTCGCGCAGCTTCTCGGCGGTCTCGTCGCCCACCGGCATCGCCACCGAGATCGCCATGCAGCGCTCACCGGCACTGCCGTAGGCGGCGCCCATCAGCGCGTCCGCGGCCTGATCGAGATCGGCGTCGGGCATGACCACCATATGGTTCTTGGCCCCGCCGAGGGCCTGCACGCGCTTGCCGTGGGCGGAGGCGGTGGCGTAGACATACTCGGCGATCGGGGTCGAGCCGACGAAGCTGACCGCCTGCACGCGCGGGTCGGTGAGCAGGGTATCGACTGCCTCCTTGTCGCCGTTGACCACGTTGAGCACGCCATCGGGCAGCCCCGCTTCACTGAACAGCTCGGCGATGCGCAGGGTCGAGGACGGGTCCTTCTCCGACGGCTTGAGTATGAAGGTGTTACCCGCGGCGATGGCGATCGGGAACATCCACAGCGGCACCATGGCCGGGAAGTTGAACGGGGTGATGCCGGCGCACACCCCGAGCGGCTGCATCAGCGAGAAGGAGTCGATGCCGGGGCCGACGTTGAGCGAGTGCTCGCCCTTCTGCAGGTGGGGCATGCCGCAGGCGAACTCGACCACTTCCAGGCCGCGGGTCAGCTCGCCCTTGGCGTCGGAGAACACCTTGCCGTGCTCCTGGGAGATCAGCCGCGCCAGCTCGTCGCTGTGCTGCTCCAGCAGCGTCTTGTAGTTGAACAGGATGCGCGAGCGCTTCAGCGGTGAGAGCGTCGACCAGCTCTCGAAGGCGCGGCTGGCGGCGTTGATGGCGTACTCGACGTCATCGCGAGAGGCCAGCAGCACCTCCCCGGACTGGGCGCCGGTGGAGGGATTGAACACCGGGCTGGTGCGGGTCGAATTCAGCGCGACGCGCTGGCCATCGATGAAATGCGTGATGGGTGCAGACATGGGGCAGTATCTCCGGGGCGTGAGTCAATGGGTCTGCGTGCGGCCAACGGGGGCGGCGGCCGGCACGGGGCGGAAAAGTGTGCTGCGAAGTAGCCTGCGGCAGGAGCGGAGCGTCAAGCAATCCCGGTATGCTTAAGGTCACTAAAGCATTTGGTTAACCTTTGGCGCGTCGGCACCGACGCAGCGGCGGCGGAATGCGGGGCTGGGAAAAAGAACAAAGGAGAGGAGCGGGGCATGAGCCAGCGCAGAATCACGCTGATGGGGCAACTGGGCGACGTCGACCTGCGCCTGCTGCGGATCTTTCGCAAGGTGGTGGAGTGCGGCGGCTTCTCGTCGGCAGAGGTCGAGCTCAATATCAGCCGCGCGGCGATCAGCATGGCGATGAGCGACCTGGAGACACGGCTGTCGATGCGCCTGTGCCAGCGCGGACGCAGCGGCTTCCGGCTGACCAGCGAAGGTCACGACGTGTACGAGGCCACGGTGCAGCTGCTGGCCGCGGTGGAAGACTTCCGTACCCGGGTCAACGGCCTGCACTCGCGCCTGACCGGCGAGCTCAACATCGGCATCACCGACAATCTGGTCACGCTGCCCGACATGCAGGTGACCGAGGCGCTGCGTGCACTCAAGGCGCGCGGCGACAACGTGCACATCAATATCCGCATGGCCCCGCCCAACGATATCGAGATGGCGGTGCTCGGCGGCAGCCTGCACGCGGGCGTGGTGCCAGAGCTCAAGCGCGTGCCGGGGCTCGACTACCTGGCACTGTACGAAGAGCAGTCGGCGCTCTACTGCAGCGACCGGCATCCGCTGTTCGCATGCGGGGCGCCGAGCGTCGACCAGATCGCCGGCCACGACGCAGTGGTGCCCTCCTACGCCCAGACGCCCGAGATCAAGCGTGTGCACGAAGCGCTCAAGCCGATGGCCTCGGCCACTGACCGCGAAGGGGTTGCCTTTCTGGTGCTCACCGGCAGCTATATCGGCTTTCTGCCCACCCACTACGCCCAGCGCTGGCGCGACCAGGGGCGCATGCGGCGCCTCGTTCCGGACACTTCCGAGCACGCTACCCGCTACGAATATTCCACCCGCTACTATGCGATCACCCGTAAGGGGCGCCCGCCCAACCTGGTGCTGGAGAGCTTTCTGGAAGAGCTCGAGGCGTGTCTGGCGCAGACGCGGGGCGAGTGCTAGCCCTCAGCTAGATCGTGCGATCGCTCACCACGCCGACCCGTCGAGGATCTCGGGTCGGCGCGGTTTACGGGCGTGCTGCCTAGCCTGAGGTGAGGGCGTCTGCCGGTGAGCGTGTCTCCTGGCGCTTCGAGGCGAAACTGACCGCGACGAACAGCGCTGAATTGACGATCAGACCGCAGAAGCCGGGGTGCCAGCCGAACGGGGAGCCGCCGAGGAACTGATAGTACAGCGTGACCGCGGCGCCGACCCCCAAGCCGATGAAGGCCGCAGCGCGGGAGGCGCGACGCCAGAACAGCGCGCCCAGCAGCATGGGCAGGAGCTGCACCACGATGCCGTAGGCCCCGAGCAGCAGCGACACCAGCGAGGCGGGATTGGCCAGCGCCAGCAGATAGGCCGCCAGCGAGATGACGATAACGCCGCCACGGGTCAGCTTCAGCACGCGCGCCTCGGGGAGATTGCGGCCGATGGGCAGGTTCTGGCCGATATCGCGAATCAGAATCGTGGCCGACGTGTGGGCCAGGTTGGCCGCCGTCGACATCGCGGCGGCGAGCGCCCCGGAGAGTGCCAGGCCGATCAGCCAGGCGGGGAAGTCGGCCATCTTCACCACCAGCGTCAGCAGCACTTCGTCAGGCGAGTCGAGCGGTTGGTCGGCGAGCACCACGATCCCTGCGAAGCCGACGAACAGCAGCGGAATCAGCAGATAGCTGTAGAGCGGATAGAGCACGAAGACCCGCTTGAGCGTGCGCTCGCTGCGTGCGCTGTAGAACTTCATGAAGATATGCGGCCACATCACGCAGCCCAGTGCGCTCACCAGGATCGCGGTGGAGAAGGCGCCCCAGCCCATGCCCTGTGCACCTGGCATGGTCAGATACTCCGGCGCCTCTTGCTGGATCTGACGGAACATCTCGCCGACGCCGCCGAAGAACTGATCAGCTGTGGCCAGGCCCAGGAACCAGGCGATGAAGACCATCATCACGCCCTGGAGCAGGTTGGTCCAGCCGATGCCGTGCAGGCCGCTGGCGTAAACATAGGCGGCCACCACGCCGCAGGCCAGCAGGCTACCCAGCCAGAAGGGCACGATGCCCGAGGTGGCGGCTTCGAAGAGCATCCCTGCGCCGGCGATTTGGATGGTCAGGTAGGGGATCATCGCCAGGACGCTGATGATGCCGATGAACAGCCCCAGCAGGTTGCCGCGGGTGGGGTAGCAGGCGGCGAGAAACTCGGCCTGGGTCAGGAAGCCGTGACGACGCCCGAGCCGCGAGATATAGGGCGCGATGAGCCACCACACGATCACCGCGAGGGTCAGGTAGGCAATGATGTAGAGGGCCGGTACGCCTTTGCCGTAGGCCCAGCCCGGGGCGCCGAGAAAGGCGAAGGCGGAGAAGATCTCGGCGCCGAGGATGAAGAACAGCACCAGCAGCCCGACGTGGCGGCCACCGGCGACATAGCCCTCGAGGGAGGAGCTCTGGCCGGCGTTGGCGCGCAGCCCGACGATCAGGACCAGTAGCAGATAGCCCAGTGTCAGGCCGGTGATGATGACGGAATCACTCATCGTCCACCTCCTCGCCGGCTTCCTGGCGGTAGGCGATCACCAGACCGACGAACAGCACGAAGACCCAGGCGACGTACCAGAAGATGAAGAAGGGCAGCCCCAGAATCATGGGCTCGATGCGGTTGGCGATGAGCGCGCCGGGCCACACCATGGCCAGCGTGCAGACCCCAAAATAGATCAGCATGCCCTTACTGGGCAGGGATTTTCGAGACATCGTGATCACCTCATTGTTGTTGGTGTGAACCTGAATCGTCGTTGGTGGTGTGAACCAGGCGCCGAGGTCAGCTGCCGGAAGTCGATGCTCCCAGTGCGGCGAGCGCGATCGCCGTGAGTAGCCGGCAACCGGTGGGTATCAGGGCATCGTTGAAGTCGAAGCGTGCGTTGTGCAGCGGCGCTGTCGCCTCACCCTCGGCGGTGCCGAGGAAGAAATAGGCACCGGGGCAGTGCTCGAGCATGAAAGCGAAATCCTCGCCACCGAGGCTGGGGGCAACGTCCGAGATCAGCGCGGCGTCGCCCAGGGTGGCACGGGTCACCCGCTCGACGTGGCGCACCGCCGATTCGGCATTGCGCGTGGCCGGGAAGATACGCTGGTAGTCGAGACCGATTTCGCCGCCATAGGTGGTGGCGACGCCGGCGCAGGTTCGGCGCACGGCCTCTTCCAATCGCTGCCGTGTGGCTTCGTCCAGGGTTCGCGCGGTGCCGCTGATGCGCACCTCGTCGGGAATGATGGCAAAGCCGTCCAGTTCGCCGCCCTGGATGCCGCACAGGCTCAGCGCCGCAGGTGACAGCGGATCGATGTCGCGTGACACCACACTGTGCAGGGCCTGGATCAGGGCGCCGGCCATGCGTACCGGGTCTGTGGCGAGGTGCGGGTCGACACCACCGTGGCCGCCATGGCCGCGTACGCTGATATCCAGTCGGTCGGTAGCGGCCATGATCGCGCCGCTGCGAATCGCCACCTGCCCGGCCGGTAGTGTGGGCCAGTTGTGCAGGGCGTAGATGGCATCCATGGGAAAACGCTCGAAGAGACCGTCCTCGACCATCGCCAGGCCGCCACCGAGCCCTTCCTCGGCGGGTTGGAACACCAGGTAGACTGTGCCGGCGAAATCACGCCACTCGGCCAGATAGGCGGCGACGCCCAGCAGCATGGTGGTGTGGCCGTCGTGCCCGCAGGCGTGCATGACCCCAGGGCGCTGCGAGACATACGCATGCGTCGACAGTTCGTGGATGGGCAGGGCGTCCATGTCGGCGCGTAGACCGACTCGCCGGCCGTTGTCTGGCCGCTGGCCGGTGAGCGTGGCGACGATGCCGGTCTGGCCAATGCCCGAGACGAAAGGAATCTCCAGGCGTGTCAGCTCTTCAGCGATCAGCCGGGCGGTTTCATGCTCCTGGAAACCCAGCTCGGGATGGCGGTGCAGCGTCTGACGCAGATCGGTGAGGCGCGCGTGATGGCGCTCGAAAAAGGGGGAATCGATGAGATCCATGAGCCGTGGTCTGTTGTTGTTGGGGTCGATTCATCGTGGCGTATCGGCAACCATCGTTAAAATCGTATTATTCTCGCCTTTACATACTTTTTTTGGATGGCGATCACTGAATCTGTCTATGGTGGTCTCGAGAATCGCCGATGGTTGTCGTAGATGGTGGTCGTCGATGATTGTCGTCGATGGCCGTCGTCAGGCGCGTCGAGGATAGCCGCGGCGTGATTCGCCACATCGGAGTCAGCCATGGACTTCAAGCAGCTGCGTTACTTCATGGCCGTCGTGGAGGAGGGCTCGATCTCCGCGGCGGCGATTTCCCTGCCACTGGCGCAGCCGGCGCTGACCCGTCAGCTCCAGCTACTCGAGGAGAGCGTCGGGGCGTCCTTGCTGCATCGCTCCCGCCGGGGGGTGACGCTGACCGCGGCGGGCGAGGCCTTCCACCGTGATGTGGGTCGACTGCTGAACCAGTTCGAACAGGCCAAGCGCAACGCTCAGCGGGTGTCCGAAGGGCAGATGGGGCAACTGCGGTTAGGGGTGACGGTCATGCATCTCTGGGTCCCCCGGATCACCCAGTTGCTGAATGACTTTCGTCACCAGTATCCCGCCGTCACCTTGAAGGTGATCTCGCTGCTGTCGGGTCCGCAGATCGAGGCGCTGCGTCGTGATCAACTGGATGCGGGTATCCTGTTCTTTCCGCCGGAAGACGATCCTGGCCTCTGCTATCACCCGCTGTATGAAGATCGTCTGGTGCTGGTAGCGCGGGCCGGCTCACGCCTGGCTCAGCAGCCGCCGCGTCGCCTGGCGGCGCTGAACGGGGAGGATTTCATCTGGTTCGACCGCAGCGCGACCCCGACATATCACGATCGGCTGATTCACGCGTTTCAACGCGCCGGTTTCACGCCGCACGTGGTCCAGGAGGGGACCGACAACGCCACCATGCTTTGTCTGGTCGCCGCCGGCATGGGCTGCACCATCCTGCCCGAAATGACCATGGCGGGTGCGCCCGCCGGGGTGGTCTCGCATCCGCTCGAGGATCTCGACATGGCGCTGCCGCTGATGCTGGTGTGGCGACGGGACGCCAGCCTGCCCGCCGTTCACCGGCTGATCGATGTCGCCGAGTCGTGGGATTTGCGCTCCTGAGTGGTTTTCCGCGATGTTTGTCTAGCCCGGCCCCGACAGCCAGGGCGCCTGACGAAACGGGATCTGCCGAGGCTCGGCGTAGCCCGTGGCACGCCAGGTGTCGCTGACCGTGTGTTGCGGCGCGCCGGATCAGCGTGAGTCGACACCATCGATAGAGGAGTTCGAGCATGAGCGAGGTCAATCCCCCTTCGGCCCTGGCCGACCTGAGTGCCGATGCGGCCCTGGCACTGTTCGCCAGTGGTGAGCTATCGCCGCTGGAGCTGACCCACGACTGTCTGGCGCGCATCGAACGGTTCAATCCGCGGGTCAACGCCTTCTGCCATGTCGACGCGGATGGCGCAGTGGCGGCGGCGCGCGCCTCTCAGGCGCGCTGGCTGCGCGGCGAGCCGATCGGGCCGCTGGATGGTGTTCCCGTGACGATCAAGGACCTGACACTGACCTCGGGGATGCCGACCCGCAAGGGCTCGAAGACGACCTCCGCCGAAGGGCCGTGGCGTGTCGATGCCCCCATCGCCGCGCGCATGCGTGCGGCGGGTGCCGTTGTACTGGGCAAGACCACGACACCGGAGTTCGGTTGGAAAGGCGTGACCGACAATCCGCTCCATGGCATCACCCGCAATCCCTGGCAGCCCGAGCTGACCCCCGGTGGCTCCTCCGGTGGGGCCGGCGCGGCGGCGGCGCTCAACCTTGGACTCCTGCATCAGGGCAGCGACGCTGGGGGCTCGATTCGCATCCCCTGCAGCTTTACCGGCACTTTCGGTCTCAAGCCGACCTTCGGCTGGGTGCCGCAGTGGCCCGCCAGCGCCATGAGCACGCTTTCTCATCTGGGACCGATGACTCGTAGCGCCGCCGATAGTGCACTGCTGCTCTCGGTCATCGCACACCCCGATACACGCGATGGCTATGCTGGGCCCGCCTGCCCGATCGACTGGCTGGCTGCGCCGCCGAGCGAACTGACGGGCATGCGTATCGCCTATAGCCGGGATCTTGGCTATGTCTCGGTGGCCCCGGACATTCTGCGCGCGGTCGATGCCGCCGTGGAGGAGCTGCGCGCGCTGGGGGCGGAAATGATCGAGGTCGACCCCGGCTTCGCCTCGCCCAAGGCCACCTTCGATACGCTCTGGCACGCCGGCGCGTCGCGTCTGCTCGATGGCCTGAGTGCCGCACAGTGTGATTTGCTCGACCCGGGCCTGCGGGCGATCGCCGAGCATGGCAAGCGGCTCACGCTGACGGATTATCTGATCGCGCGCGAGGCGCGCGCGGCGCTGGTCGCCCATATGGCCGATTTCCATCGCCGGTTCGATCTGCTGGTCACACCCACGCTGCCGCTGGCCCCTTTCGCCGCCGGACACGAGGTGCCACCGGGAAGCGATTACGTCGACTGGGTGGATTGGACCCCGTTCAGCTACCCCTTCAACCTGACCCAGCAGCCGGCAGCGTCCATGCCCTGCGGGCTCGATGATCAGGGCCTGCCGGTGGGGCTACAACTGGTGGGGCCACGCTATCGTGATGATCGGGTCATGGCGGTGGCGTGTCTGCTGGAGACACGCTTGCCGCGTCTGACGCCACCGATGGCACATGCGTGAGAGATGGGTGCCGCCGGCCACTCAGGTGGGAAAGCGCGTCGCGTAGAGTTCGCTCACCCAGTCGATGAACACCCGCACCCGAGCGGCGAGCTGGCGCCGCTGCGGGTAGACCGCCCATAGCGTCAGGCGCGGCTTCTCCCACTCGCTCAGTACCTCTTCGAGCACACCCTGGGCCAGTTGCTCCTCGATATGAAAGCGCGGTAGCTGGATCAGCCCGCAGCCCTGGCGGGCGGCTTCCACGTAGCTGCCGGCGTCGTTAACCGTGAGCCAGCCGCCGGCGGCGAATCCTTGTATTCGCCCGTCGATGCGCAGATCGAGGGTGTCGTCCGCGGCGTTGCTGCCGGAGAAGAAACGCACCACCTGGTGCTGTGCCAGCGCTTCCGGGCGGCGGGGCCGGCCGGCTCGGTCCAGATAGGCGGGGCTGGCGCAGATCGCCTGGGGCAGCTCGGCGAGCCGGCGGCCGATCAGGCTGGAGTCTGCCGGCTCGCCGGCGCGTAGCGCGCAGTCGATACCTTCACCCACTAGATCGACGCGGCGGTCGCCGCTGGTCAGCACCACGTCGAGCCGTGGGTAGCGTGCCCGAAACGTCTGGATATGGGGCAGCACGATGTGCCGCGCATGCACGCCGTGCATCTCGACGCGCAGGGTACCAGTTGGGCTTGCGGCGACCGGGCCCAGCGCCGCCTCCGCCTCTTCGAGTTCGGCCAGCAGATGCACGCAGCGTTCGTAGAAGGCCGCGCCCTCCGGGGTGGGGTGCACCTGACGCGTGGTGCGCGCCAGCAGGCGGGCGCCCAGGCGCGCTTCGAGCTGCTGGATGGCCAGGGTGGCGGTGGCGCGTGGGATGTCGAGGCCGTTGGCGGCGCGGGTGAAGCTGCCGGTCTCGACGATACGGGTGAACAGCGTCAGGGCGTCGAAGCGGTCCATGGTGATTGTTATTTCAGATTGAATGGTGTTGCCAGTATAGCGGTGATTATTTCCCAAGGATGAATATCGATACTGGTGCCGCAGGCAATACCCCTGTCGGACATACGTCCCTGACATCGCTATCCAAGGAGCCAGATCATGAGTCATGCCAATACCCCGCACACCGATCAACGGGTGGCTATCGTCACCGGCGGTTCCCGCGGCATCGGCCACGCCGTATCGCTGAAGCTGGCGGCCGACGGTTTCGCCGTGGTGGTCAACTATGCCGGCAATACCCGGCGCGCCGAGGAGACCGTCGCAGAAATAGAAGCCGCGGGCGGCCGGGCGCTGGCGGTACAGGCCGATATCGCCGACCCGGTGGCGGTGGAACAGCTGTTCACGACCGCGTGGGAGGCGTTCGGCCGTCTCGATGTGGTGGTCAATAGCGCTGGTGTGCTGGAGATGGGGCAGGTGACCAGCGACAACCTGGCGATTCTCGACCGTACCCTGGCGACCAATCTGCGTGGCAGCTGGCTGGTGATGGCCCGAGCCGCCGAGAGCCTCAGTGAAGGCGGGCGCATCATCGCCTTCTCCTCCTCGGTGCTGGGCAAGTCGTTCCCCGGCTATGGCGCCTATATCGCCAGCAAGGCCGGCGTCGAAGGGCTGGTGCGGGTGCTCGCCAACGAGCTGCGCGGGCGCGGGATCAGCGTCAACGCCGTGGCGCCGGGGCCGGTGGCCACCGAGATGTTCTTCGCCGGCAAGAGCGACGAGCAGGTCGCTAACATCGCCGCGCTGTCGCCTTTCGAGCGCCTGGGTCAGCCCGAGGAGATCGCCGATGTCGTGGCCTTCCTCGCCGGGCCCCAGGGGCGCTGGGTGCATGGCCAGGTCCTGCGCGTCAACGGCGGCATGGTGTGAGCGCGATTCAGGTCGTCTCTTGGGTGGGCTGACGCTGGCGACGGCGGCGCGTTTCGAGCATCAGGCGTGCGCCGATCGCCGCGGCGACGAGCCCTGACACGGCGCCCACGCCAAGGGCCCAGCGCGGGCCGGCGTGATCGGCGATGGCGCCGACGATGGGTGCGCCGACCGGCGTGCCGCCCATGGTCACCGCGATCCGCAGCGCCATGATGCGCCCGCGCATCATCGGCTCGGTGGCGAGCTGCATCAGCGCGGTGGCCGCGGTCATGAAGGTCAGCGCGGAGAGGCCGATGAGCGTCAACGCCGCGGCGAACAGATAGACGTTGGGGGCGAACGCCGCCACGCCGCAGAAGAGGCCGAAGCTCAGGGTAGCGATGCACAGCAGGCGTATCCGCGGGCGCTCGCGCCGGGCGGCGAGCAGCGCGCCCACCACCGAGCCGACCGCCAGGCAGGAGGTCAGAAGCCCATACTGGCCGGCATCGCCGTGGAAGACGCTGACCGACATGGTCGAGATGTAGATCGGGAAGTTGAAGCCGAAGGTGCCGATCAAGAACAGCATCAGCAGGATCGCCATCAGGTCCCGGCGCCGCCACACGTAGCGAAACCCCTCGGTCAGGCCGCCGGCCTGGCGCGGTGGACGCGGGGTCGGGTAGAGCTCGCCCACGCGCAGCAAGCATAGCGACCCCAGCACCACGGCAAACGAGATGGCGTTGACGATGAACACCCAGCCGGTGCCGATCGCTGCAATCAGCAAGCCGGCCACCGCTGGGCCCACCATGCGTGCGGCGTTGAACGAGGTGGAGTTTAGCGCCACCGCGTTGGAGAGGTACTTCTCGCCGACCAGGTCGTTGACGAAGGTCTGGCGTGCCGGGGCATCGAAGGCGCTGACGCAGCCCAGCCCCAGGGCGAAGGCGTAGACCTGCCACAGTGTGACCACGCCGGTGAGGGTGACCACACCAAGCCCCAGCGCGAGCAGGCCGAGCAGCGCTTGGGTGAGCAGGATCAGGCGGCGCCGGTTGCAGCGGTCGGCGGCGTAACCGGTGAGCGGCAGCAGCAGTAGCTGGGGGCCGAACTGCAGCGCCATGGTGATCCCCACGGCGCTGGCGTTGTGCTGGGTCAGCACGGTGAGCACCAGCCAGTCCTGGGCGACGCGCTGCATCCAGGTGCCGGTGTTGGAGATCAGTGCGCCGGCGGCCCACAGGCGGTAGTTATAAACCCTGAGCGACCGGAACAGCCGTTTATCGCTCATGAACGGACCTCATGCGCGCCGCGCCGTGGCATGCGCCGGTTTATGTGGGCGGGATGGATAGTCGAGGCCGGCCGGCCCGATACGGGGATGAGGATGGTATGGCACTCCTTGTCGTTCACGAACCCGGACACGTCACTGTATCCGAGGCGGCGACCGGCGATGCCGGCCGCCGGAGCAGACGCTCTTTTTACAGATCCTCACTTCAGCTTATCAGATCGGCCGCGAGGCAGCCGCGCTCTGCCATGAGTGCGATTCAGGTGCCAGGGTCGACCAGAATTTTTACCTGGGCCTTGTCGGCGAGTAGCGCCTCGAACCCCTGGCTGACCACGTCATCCAGCGCGATGCGTGCGGTCACTAGATCCTCGGCGCGGTAGTAGCCCTGCTGCATCAGCGCGATCACCGCGGGGTAGATATGGCGATAGGCGATGATGCCCTTGAGCGTACGCTCTTGGATCACCAGCTGGTTGGGATGGATCGACGCCTCCGACTCCCAGATGCTGACGATCACCGTCTCGCCGCCGGCGTGGGTGCTGGCGATCGCCTGGTTGAGCACCGCGGGCAGGCCGGTGACCTCGAAGGCGATGTCGAAGCCGCCGTTACTAGCCGCCATGAGCCGCTCGACGATGTCGCCTTCCGTGGGATCGTGGACAACCGCGCCCAAGTCGCTGGCGCGCTGCTTGCGCGCGGCGGAGACCTCGACCGCGTGAATCGACGCCGCGCCAGCGGCCTTGAGCGACTCGATCACCATCAGCCCGATCGGCCCGGCGCCGAACACTACCGCGCTGTCACCCGCCTTGAGCGAACTCTGACGCACCGCGTGCAGGCCGACCGCGGCAGGCTCGACCAGCGCGCCCTGCTCGAAGGAGAGCCCATCGGGTAGCCGATGCACCATGTGCTCGCCGACCACGGTGTACTCGGCGAAGCCGCCGCCACCGCCGGAGAGCCCGTGGAAGCCCAGCTGCGGACTCAAGTTGTAGCGCTCCATCAGATAGGCGCCGTCGCGGTGGGGCGAGAGAATCGGCTCGATCGCCACGCGGTCGCCCACCGCCACCCGGGTCACCGCGCTGCCCACCTCGACCACCTCGCCGGCGAATTCGTGGCCCATGACGATGGGCGCCTGGTCGTGGCTCAACGGGTGTGGCGAGCCCATCGGGATGAAGATCGGCCCGGCGGCGTACTCGTGCAGGTCGCTGCCGCAGATACCACAGGCGGCGACCTTCACCTTGACCTGGTGCGGGTCGTCCAGGATCGGAACCTCGATCTGCTCGACGCGAATATCGCGCGCCTGGTACCAGCGGGCCGCCTTCATGTGCTGTTCACTCATGTCGTCTCTCCTGCTGCTGTGGGTTGGCGATCACGCCAGATGGTGGACCGGCTGCAATCCGTAGACCGGTGTCTCGATACCTTCGAGACGGGCCTTCAACTGCAGCGCCAGATAGTGCGAATAGTGGCGTGACTGGTGCAGGTTGCCGCCGTGGAACCACAGCGCCGGCTGCTGGGTCGGCTTCCACATGTTGCGCAGCTCGCCCTCCCAGGGGCCGGGGTCCTTGGGGGTGTCCGAGCCCATTCCCCAGCACTTGCCGACCTTGTCGGCGACCTCCTGCGAGATGATCTTGGCCGCCCAGCCGTTCATCGAGCCGTAGCCGGTGGCGTAGACGATCAGATCGGCGGGCAGCTCGCGGCCGTCGCTCAGGCTCACCGAGTGGCGGTTGATCCGGGCCACGTCGACCCCGCTGCAGAGCTTGATCTCGCCGCTGGCGACCAGTTCGCTGGCGCCGACGTCGATGTAGTAGCCGGAACCGCGGCGCAGGTATTTGAGAAACAGGCCCGAGTCGTCGGTGCCGAAGTCGAGCAGGAAGCCCGCGCGTTCGAGACGCCGGTAGAAGTCGGCGTCCTGCTCGCGGATGGCGTCGAAGGCGGGACGCTGGAAGTCGGGCAGCAGGCGGTAGGGGATCGAGGCGAAGATCAGGTCCGCCTTGTCGGTGGTGATGCCGTTGGCCAGCGCCTCCTCGGAATAGAGCGGGCCGAGGGCGTGCTGCATCAGCGAGTCGGATTTGACGATATGGGTCGAGGAGCGCTGCACCATGGTGACGTCGGCGTCGTTCTCCCACAGCGCGGCGCAGATGTCGTGGGCCGAGTTGTTGGCACCCACTACGACGACCTTTTTGCCGCGGTAGGCATCCGGCCCCGGGTGCTGGCTAGAGTGGTGCTGCTCGCCGGCGAAGTCCTCGGCCCCGGGAAAGTGCGGCACGTTGGGGACGCCGGACATGCCGGTGGCGAGCACCAACTGCTTGGGCCTGAGCGTCAACGGCTCACCGTCGCGCATTACCTTCACTGTCCATTCACCGCTGGCTTCGTCGAAGCTGGCGCTCTCGCACTCGGTACTGGACCAGTAGTTGAGCTCCATTACCCGGGTGTACATCTCCAGCCAGTCGCCGATCTTGTCCTTGGGCGCGAACACCGGCCAGTTGTCCGGGAAGGGCAGATAGGGCAGGTGGTCATACCACACCGGGTCGTGCAGACACAGCGACTTGTAGCGCTTGCGCCAGGCGTCTCCGGGGCGTTCGTGCTTGTCGACCACCAAGGTCGGCACGTTCATCTGGCGCAGGCGCGCGGCGAGGCCGATGCCACCCTGGCCGCCGCCGATGATCAGACAGTAGGGCTGGCGGGTGATACCCAGCTCGGCGATTTCGCGCTCACGCGCCTCGCGCCAGGTCTCGCGCGTCTTGTTGGCGCCGTGCTCGGCACCCTTGGGACGGTTGCGGCCGCGCGGCTCGGGGTACGCCTCGAGCGCCTGCATCGTGGTCAGCAGGGTCCAGCACTGGCCCTCCTTGAGGCGCAGCAGCCCCTTGCCAGTGGCGACCCCGGTGGCAAAGGTGAACCAGGCTTCGATCACACCGTCGCTCTCGCTGGCTTCGCCGTCGAGCTGCCACTGGCTGGGGGCGGTACGCGCCAGGGTGGCCTCGAGCATCGCGGCGATCTCGGCGTGGCCCTCCAGGGTCTTCAGGTTCCAGGTAAAGGCGACCAGATCGCGCCAGTAGCCGTCGTCACGAAATAGCGCGGTGGCGCGCGGAATGTCGCCGGCGCGCAGGGCGGCGTCGAAATCCGCCAGCCACTGTGCGGCCTGCTGGGTCGGGGTGGATGCGGGCATGGGCTGCTCCTGTTATTGCTATGGGATGTGGCGCACAGGGCGCTCGGCTCAACGCTTTGCAGCGTGCGTGCCAGACCGTGCTAGTGCTTTGGTCTTATGACTCAAGTGGCTGATAACAAGGCGTTTTGCGGGAAGGGCGGTCAGGTCGAGGGCGCGGCATGAGCGCACCGATGGCGCGGGTGTAACACCGGGGCGTCACAGCTGTAACGTCGCCTGTGACAGCTGTCACGTCGAATAGCGCCGCTGCGACCAACGGACAAGGGCGTCAGCCAGCCGCGAGAGCGTAGTCTGAAGTTCAGACCGGCCGTCGCTCGCCGGCTTTTCGTCCACATCCCAGACTGGCAGCAGGCCATCGGCAGGAGGCGTCGGTATGGAACTCGGCTTGACCAAGGCGGGCAGGTTCGAACAGGCGCAGCGCCAGCACATTGCGGCGGTGGCGCGCTTGGGTGAGGGGCGCGAGGCGCTGGCGGGGCGCGAGATCATCCAGCGCTCCTGGCGGCGCTGCGTCGATGACTACCGGCTCGACCCCAGCCGCCCGCGTCCGGTACGCGTGCTGACCCACGAGGCGCTGGTCGACTCGCGCGAGCCGGTGGATGAACTCCTGTATGTGGCCCGGGCCGGGGTCGACCAGCTCTTCGCCCAGGTCGCGCCGATGGGCTATGTCCTGCTGCTGACCGACCGGCACGGGGTCACCGTCGACTTTCGCGGTCAGCCGGCGCAGGATGCCGTGCTGCGTCGCGCCGGGCTCTATCTCGGCGCCGACTGGGACGAGCGCCATGCCGGCACCTGCGCCGTAGGCACCTGCATTCATGAGTCGCGCGCCCTGACCTGCCATCAGCGCGAGCACTTCGATGCTACTCATATCGCGCTCACCTGTACCGCGGCGCCGATCCATGACCCAGAGGGGCGGCCCATCGCGGTGCTCGATATCTCGGCGCTGCAGTCACCGCGTGGCCTGGAGAGCCAGAGCTTTGCCCTGCCGCTGGTCACGCTCTACGCGCGGATGATCGAGGACGCCTACTTCCTGCATCGCTACCGCGACACCACCATCCTGCGCTTCGATACCACCCGCGCCTTCGTCCATTTCAACGGCCGCGGGCTGCTCGCCTTCGACTCACAGGGGCGGGTGCTCGCCGCCAACGGCGAGGGCCGGGCGCTGATCGACGCCCATGCCCGGCGCACGCCGCCGGCACCGACCTGGGTGACCCAGCTGTTCGAGGCCGAACTCGACGATCTGCTGGCGCTGCCGCGCTGCGAGCCGGACCAGCTGCGCGCCCTGCGCCTGCGTGCCAGCGGTGATATCCGCTTCGCTGCGCTGGTCGAGCCGCGCGGTGGGCGTGCGCGGCAGCGTGACGCGGCGACCGGCAATACGAAAGAGATGGCGAGTGGCGTTGCGACTGATAACGCGACGGACATCGCGAGTGACGCCGTCACCGCGTCCCACGATCCGGTGGCGCCCACCTCGACGCCGGCGCTGGATCGTCTGGCGGGGGACGACCCGGCGATGCAGCGGCTGTTGAGTCTGGCCCGGCGGCTCTGCCGGCAGCCGCTCAATGTGCTGATCCGAGGCGAGACCGGCACCGGCAAGGAGCTGCTGGCGCGCGCGCTGCACGCCAGCGGCGACCGTGCCGGAGGCCCCTTCATCGCGGTCAACTGTGCGGCGATTCCCGAGTCACTGATCGAGAGTGAGCTGTTCGGCTATCTGCCTGGGGCCTTTACCGGCGGCAACCCCAAGGGCATGCGTGGTCTGATCCCGCAGGCCGATGGCGGCACGCTGTTCCTCGACGAGATCGGTGACATGCCACTGGCGCTGCAGAGCCGTCTATTAAGGGTGCTGGCGGAGCAGGAGGTGATGCCGCTGGGTGCCGAGCGGCCGGTCAAGGTGGCGCTGCGGGTGGTCACCGCTACCCATCGCGACCTCGCCGCGCTGATCGCCGAGGGCCGCTTCCGCGAGGATCTCTACTACCGCCTCAACGGCGCCGAGCTGGTGCTGCCACCGCTGCGCGAGCGCGCCGACCGTCGCTATCTGATCCAGCGTCTGCTCGCCGCGCTGGCCGCCGAGCAGGGCGTCTCGGCACCTCTGCGTGGCGACGCCATGAACGCGCTGCTCGACGCCCCCTGGCCGGGCAATGTGCGCCAGCTCAAGAGTGCCCTGGCGTTCGCCCTCGCCACCCGCGAGGGGGAAGCGATCACCGTGCATGACCTGCCCGCGGGCTGCCGCGCTGATCGGGTCGCAGCGTCACCCCGCTCTGCGACATCAGCGACACCCACGACGACCCAGCTGAGGCATGACAGCGACGACGCGCCGGCCGAGGCCGAGTCACTGGCGCGTGCCCTGGCCCAGGCAGGCTGGAACGTCAGCCAGGTGGCGCGCCAGTTGGGTGTGTCGCGGCCGACGCTCTACCGGCGCATGCGCCGCCATGGGCTCATCCCGCCCAACCGGCGCGAGGTGCTCGGCGACTGAGGCGCCTGCGTCGCGATCGCGCTGTCACCCGGGTCGGATGGCATCACCGCGGGGAGCTTTCGCTCCTACTACTGCTCTCACCACCGCGTACTCAGCGCTCGATAGCTCGCTGGTAGCGCTCGCGCGCTGCGTTCACTTCAGGCTGATGCTGTTCGGCCCAGGCGACCAGGGCGGCGACCGGCGTCAGCAGCGAGCGGCCGAGATCGGTCAGGGTGTATTCGACCCGAGGAGGTACCTCCGGATACACCGTTCGCGTCACCAGGCCATCCTGCTCGAGCTGCTTGAGCGTACGCGACAGCATCTGCTTGGAGATATCGCCGATCTCCCGCAGCAGCGCATTGAAGCGGCGGGTGCCGGGGGCCAGGCACTCCAGCACCAGTAGGCTCCACTGATCGCCGATCCGGTCGAGCACGTCGCGGATCGGGCAGGGCTGGGCGAACGTCTGCGGCTCGGAGGCGTCGGGTGAAGGCGTATGTGACGGGAGCGCTCGGTCGCTCATGGGTTGTCTCCTCGTGATCGGGATGGCGACCGGAATCGCGATAGTGGCGGCCATGGCGGTGATCGTGGGTCAGTCGGGTGTGACCGGGTCAGGCCGGCGTGACTTCTTGTGAGAGGGGTAAAACTCGCATAGATTCTGCTTCACGGTCCAGTTTGTAGACCCATGTCCTCTACTCGACTCATCGAAGGAAGAACCCATGGCCAAGATTGCTCTGATCGGTGCCTCTGGTAATGCCGGATCGCGCATCCTCGCCGAACTCGCCGCCCGCGGCCATCAGGTGACGGCGATCGCCCGCCACCCCGAGAAGATCGCCCAGCACGAGGGTGTCTCGCCGGTCGCCGGCGATGCCAACGATCGCCAGGCGCTGGCGGCGCTGCTCGCCGGGCACGATGCAGTGATCAGTGCGGTGCATTTTGTCGCCAGCGATGTCGAGACGCTACTCGGCGCGGTTCGCGATGCCGGCGTCAAGCGCTATCTCGTGGTTGGCGGCGCCGGTAGCCTGGAGGTGGCGCCCGGGCAGCGGCTGATCGATCAGCCGGACTTCCCCGAAGCCTACCGCGCCGAGGCGGCCCGGGGTGGTGAATTCCTCGAGCGGCTGCAGGCGGTGACGGATCTCGACTGGACCTTCCTCTCGCCGTCCGCCGAATTCGTGCCCGGCGAGCGTACCGGCCGCTTCCGGCTGGGGCAGGATACGCTGCTGACCTACGCGGAGGGCTCACGCATTTCGTTCGAGGACTATGCCATCGCCCTGGTGGACGAGCTGGAAACCCCGCGCCATCTACGTCAGCGCTTCACGGTGGGATATTGATCCATGCTCAGAATCCCATCCCTGATGATCGCTGGTCTCGTGCTGGCTCTGGTGCCGCCGCTGCTCGCGCAGGCGGCAGAGCGCACGCAGGAAGCGCAGAATCGTGAGCTGGTGGTGAATTTCTACAACCAGTTCTTCAACGCTCACGAAACCGAGCGCAGTACCGAGGTGCTGGCCGATAACTATATTCAGCATAATCCTGGTGTACCCGATGGCAAGGCCGCATTCGTCGACTATTTCACCGACTATTTTCGGGAGCACCCCGACGATAGGAGCGAGATCGAGCGTAGCGCCGCCGATGGTGACCTGGTCTGGCTCCATGTTCATGCTAGCCACGGCGAGAATGATCGCGGCGAGGCGGTGGTGGATATCTTTCGCGTCGAGCATGGCCTGATCGTCGAGCACTGGGATGTGATCCAGCCTGTGCCCGCGGAATCGGCCAACGACAACACGATGTTCTGATATCAGGAGAGACCCATGCCGACATCGGCACACGCTACCCCACGTCGAGCATTGATCATCGGTGCCTCGCGAGGTATTGGCCTCGGTCTGGTCGACCGGCTGCTGCAGCGAGGATGGATGGTGACGGCAACCCAGCGATCGCCCTCCGACGGCCTAGCCGCATTGGCCGCGCGTGAATCGCGACTTATCCTGACAACCCTGGATCTCGCCAGCGATGAGCAGATCTCCACTCTGGCTCAGCGTCAGCGCTCGGGATCACTCGATCTGGTGCTGATCTGCGGTGGTGTCATGGGTCCCGATCACCAGCGTGCCGAGCGTGCGACTCGTGACGAGACGGCGGCACTGTTCGACATCAATGCCATGGCACCGCTGCGCTGTGCCCGCGCTCTGCTGTCAGCGCTCGAACCGGGGCAGGGAGTCATGGCGTTCATTAGCTCGCGCATGGGTAGTGTCGCGCTCAATGATCGCGGCGATATCGAGCTTTACCGTGCCAGCAAGGCGGCGTTGAACAGCTTGACTCGAGGCTTCGCTGTCAACGAGGCACTTCCCGCCGGAATCGGGGTGCTGAATCTTCATCCCGGCTGGGTCAAGACCGATATGGGGGGCGAGCGTGCGCCAGTAACGGTGGCGCAGAGCGTTCAGGGGTTGGTGGCAGTCATCGAAGAATCGCTGGGGCGTAGTGAGCAGCGTTTCGTCGATTTCGAGGGTGAGGTGCTCGCCTGGTAGTGTCTGGCCCACGCTCACGGGCTCGCCGAGAAACCTTTAACACGCTATGTTTTTATCACACGATGGCGAGGCCGTGATGACGGCTTCGTCGAGATCCCTTGCTGTCAAGGAGCTGTGATGAGCGACTATACCCCCCCCAAAGTCTGGGAACCCAAAGAGAGCGGCGGCAAGTTCGCCAGCATCAACCGCCCGGTGGCCGGGCCCACCCACGAGAAAGCACTGCCGGTGGGCAAGCATCCGTTCCAGCTCTACTCACTGGCCACCCCCAACGGGGTCAAGGCCGGGGTGATGTTCGAGGAGCTGCTGGCGCTGGGCAAGGACGCCGAGTACGACGCCTGGCTGATCAATATCGGTGAAGGGGATCAGTTCGGCAGCGGCTTCGTCGAGGTCAACCCCAACTCCAAGATCCCGGCGCTGATGGACTACAGCGGTGACAAACCGCTGCGGGTCTTCGAATCCGGTTCGATCCTGCTGCACCTGGCGGAAAAGTTCGGCGCCTTCCTGCCCCAAGACACTGCCACGCGGGTGGAGACCCTCAACTGGCTGTTCTGGCAGATGGGCAGCGCGCCCTACCTGGGTGGCGGTTTCGGCCACTTCTACGCCTACGCGCCGGAAAAGCTGGAGTATCCGATCGACCGCTTCACCATGGAGACCAAGCGCCAGCTCGACGTGCTCGACCGGCGTCTGGCCGAGTCGCGCTATCTGGCCGGTGACGAGTACACCATTGCCGATATCGCCAACTGGTCCTGGTATGGCCAGCTCGCCCTGGGGCGGCTCTACGACGCAGCGGAGTTCCTGCAGGTCGAGAGCTACACCCACGTGCAGCGCTGGGCCA
The DNA here is from genome assembly GCA_000737985.1 of Gammaproteobacteria bacterium MFB021. Lineage (GTDB taxonomy): Bacteria > Pseudomonadota > Gammaproteobacteria > Pseudomonadales > Halomonadaceae > Salinicola. The sequence goes on from JNVT01000092.1 coordinate 74,289, forward strand.
AGGAGATCGACGCACGCCCGGCGGTACAGCGTGGGCGGATGGTCAACCGTACCTTCGGTGAGCCCTCGAGCCAGCTCCACGAGCGGCACGATGCCAGCGATTTCGATACCCGCACCCAGGACAAGCTCGGCGGCTGAACCCGCCGCGTGTTCGCTGACGACCCGGCCATCTGGCCGGGTTTTGCGTTGCCAGGGCCGCGATCCCGAGGCCGGCCAGTGTTGGCTGCCTAGATTGGCGGTCGGCGTTGGCGGCCGGGTGGAATATACGTCGATAATGTATCCATTCGGTCAGCGGCCTGGATGTCGCGCGCCGCTGCGCTCCGCCTCTCGCGGGACGCTCGTCATTCCACCATCAAGGCTTGCTCATGAAGTCACTCTTTCGCGCCTATCTCGATGCTTCTCTGATTCTGCGTGTCACCATCGCCCTGGTGCTGGGCCTGGTTGCCGGCCTGCTGGGCGGCGAGACCCTGGCCGCCTGGGTGGCGCCGCTGGGCGAGCTGCTGCTGCGTCTGCTCAAGTTCCTGATCGTCCCCATCGTGCTGTTCACGCTGATCGTGGGGATCAATCAGGCCGAGCTGGGGCGGCTCGGGCGCATGGGCGGCAAGGTATTCGTCTACTACGTGGCGACCTCGGCGTTGGCGATCGTGGTCGGCCTGGCCGTCGCCTCGCTGCTCTCGCCGGGCAGCGGTATGACCCTCGATGACAGTGCCAGCGTCGCGGTCCCGGAGAACCCCGGCATCGTCAGCGTGCTGCTGTCGATCGTGCCCAGCAATATCGTCGCTGCGCTGGCGGAGCCCAATCTGCTGGGGATCATCTTCACCGCCTTCGTGTTCGGGATCGCGCTGCTCAAGCTGCGCCAGCGCGGGGCGGCTTTCAAAGATGCGGCTCTCAAGGATGCGGCCCAGGCCGACGGCGCTGCTCATTCGGATTCAAAGCCTCAATTCGATGAACAGGCCCGGTCCGATGAAAAGACCCAGGGCGAGCTGGCGGAGAAGCTCTATGGCGTGATCGAAGGGCTCAACGCGGTGACCATGAAGGTGATGGCCGGGGTGCTGCAGTTCGTGCCGATCGGAGTCTTCGCCATCGTCACCGGCACCGTGGCCAAGCAGGGGTTGGGGACGATTCTCTCCCTCGGCAGCATGGTGCTGGTGCTCTACCTGGCGCTGGCCGTACATCTGCTGCTCTACTGCGTGCTGATGAAGAGTTTCGGGGTGCGTCTCGGCGCCTTCTTCCGCGAGGCGCGCACGCCGATGGCGACCGCCTTCGCCACCCAGAGCAGCAGCGGTACGCTGCCACTGACGCTCAACGCGGCGCAGCGCCTGGGGCTGCCGCGCAGTCTCTACGCCTTCAGCCTGCCGCTGGGGGCGACCGTCAACATGGACGGTGCCGCGATCCGTATCGCGATCTCGGCGGTGTTCGCCGCCAACGTGGCGGGTATCCCGCTCGATCTCACCAGCATGCTCGAGATCGTGCTGATCGGCACGCTGACCTCGATCGGTACCGCGGGTGTGCCCGGGGCGGGCATCGTGATGATCGCCACGGTGTTCGCCCAGGTCGGCCTGCCGATCGAGACGGTAGCGCTGCTGACCTCGATCGATGCGCTGGTGGGCATGGGCTGCACCGCGCTCAATGTCACCGGTGACCTGACCGGCAGTGCGATCATCGCGCGTAGCGAAGCGCGCTCGAGCGACGCGGCGGGGGCTCAGGAGCCGGCGGCCTGACGTCGGATAGGCCCACGCCGTTCCCCGGTTGTGAAAGGACAAGATAAGGCATGACACAGGTGACACACTCGGAACTGCTGATCATCGGCGGCGGTAGCATGGGGCTGGCAGCGGCCGATCATCTGGCCGCCAGCGGTGCAGAATCGATACAGGTGCTGGATGCCCACGACCCGCCCCACGATCAAGGCGCCCACCACGGCGAGACGCGGCTGATCCGGCTCGCCTATGGCGAAGGCGGTGGCTACGTGGCGCTGGCCCAGCGCGCCTGGGCGGGCTGGCAGCGGCTCGAGCGCGAGACCGGCGAGTCGCTGCTGTTACCGACCGGAGTGCTCAACCTCGGCCCGGCGACCGCGCCCTTCATGCGTCAGGTCGCGGCCAGCGCGCGCGACCACGCGCTGCCGCTGGAGCAGCTCGATGGCCCTGGCGTGGCGCGCCGCTGGCCCGGCTGGCGCGGCGGTCATGAGGCACTGAGCGAGACCCATGTCGGCGCCTTCGAGGCGCGTGCCGGGGTGCTGCGGGTCGAGCGTATCCTCGCCTGCTGGCGCCAGCGTCTCGCGCGTCAAACCGGCGTGGCCCTGGCCACCGGCGCCCGGGTGATCGCCCTCGAGGCGCTGCCGGCGGGTGGCTATCTGGCTCGCTGTGCCGATGGCCGCTGCTTCGGCGCCCGGCGCGTGCTGGCGGCCTGCGGCCAGCACCTGGCCGGTCTATTGCAACCGTTGGGGGTGGCGCTGCCGCTGACCCGGGTGCGCAAGACCTTCGCCTGGTACGCCGCGGATGCGCGCTATCACAGTGAGCGCTTCCCGGGCTTCAGCCTCACCGACGACGAACTGGGCATCTATTACGGTTTTCCCGATATCGACGGTGCTGGATTCAAGATCGGCCGTCATGACGCGGGCCAGCCGCTGGCGCCGGGGGAGTCGCTGCTGGCGTTCGGCGAGCACCCGGATGACATCCCCGAGCTGGCGCAGGTGATCGCGCGCTACCTGCCCGGCGTCGGGGCGCTGCGCCACGGCGCCGTATGTCAGTACATTCGGACTCCCGACGAGCACTTCCTGATCGACGAGCCGCTACCGGGGCTGGTGGTCGCTGGCGGTTTCTCCGGCCACGGCTTCAAGTTCGCGAGCGTGATGGGCGAGGTGCTCGGCGAGTGGCTATCACGCGGTACGCGAGCACCCGAACTCGCCGCCTTCGGGCTGGCACGCTTTTCCATCCCCAGTGAGGAGAACGCATGAGTGATAGTGATATAGATCAGGCGCGCTTCCTGGCGCGCGCGGTGGCCCTGGCCGAGGCCGCGCTGGAGGCCGGCGACGAGCCCTTTGGCAGCGTACTGGTGAGTGACGCCGGCGAAATACTGGCCGAGGATCGCAATCGCATCTCCGGTGGCGATGCTACCCGCCATCCGGAGTTCGCTCTGGCGCGCTGGGCGGCGGAGCATCTCTCCCCCGAAGCGCGCGCCGCGGCCACCGTCTACACCTCCGGCGAGCACTGCCCGATGTGCGCCGCGGCGCACGGCTGGGTGGGGCTGGGGCGGATCGTCTACGCCAGTTCGGCAGCGCAGCTGATGACTTGGCTCGGCGAGCTGGGCCAGGCGGTGCCACCGGTGGCGCCGCTGCCGATCACCGCGGTGGTCCCTGGGCTCCAAGTCGAGGGGCCCGTGGCCGGGTTCGACCAGCAGGTACGTGCGCTGCATCAGCGTCGTCACGGCCACTAACGGCCATGCTTTTCCTCGGGCCGGCGATCTGCCGGCCCGATACGACTGAAGTCATTCCCTCCTGCGGCCGATGAGCCTTGATGGCCCTTCGGCTCTCTAGCTTGGCGATCGGGTGAGCGCGCGCTCGAGCCTTCACGCCTCCCTGGGGCTTATCTGAGGCTTGTCGCGACGAGAGCCGCGGATTTGTGGTGTCTACGTCAAACCTCTCTAAGCTGACGAACGCGTTCGCGTCGCGACCTCGGCGCGCCAACCGGTGCCGGGTAGCGCGCGTAAAGGCGCGTCTTCGTTTAATCGACACTTCAATAACGGGTTAAACAGAGATGCAACTGAATTTTAATTAACGGTTCAAGTTATACCACATGGATGAAAAAACCTTGTTTGCCGAGCGCTTGAAAACGGCATTGATTGCGGCCGGATACGAGCCACGCCCCTCGGTGCTGGAGCGGGAGTTCAATCTGCGCTACTGGGGCGCGCCGATGACGTTTCAGGGCGTCAGGCGCTGGCTGCGCGGTGAGTCGGTCCCGGCCCAGGACAAGCTCCAGGTGCTGGCAGGATGGCTCGGTCTGGAGCCGCACTATCTGCGCTATGGTGCCCGGGCCGGCGACGGCTCGCAGCCGCCCCAGGCGACCTGGGCGATCGCGGTCGGTGGCGAGGAGGACGAGGTGCTGCGGGTCTACCGCGGCTTGCCCGATGAGCAGCGCCAGCTCCTGCGCCAGGTCATTCTCACCTTTGCCCGCGCCAGCGGGTTGGAGCCGGAGTCGTCCGAACCGTCCTCCCAGGCGTGATCGCGCCAGTCGCGGCCGGTCGGGCCAGCGCCAATGACGGTCGCGGCGTCGCTCATGGCAGCATATCCGGCATCATGCGGTAGTAGAGATTGAACAGTATCCATAGCGTGCCGCCGACCATGATCGACAGGATCAGCACGGTGAACAGGATCAGCTGCAGATCTTCACGCTTGTTGCGCGACAGCGTGATATGCAGGAAGCAGCGAAAGTGCACGACCACCTGCACCAGAGCGCACGCCCCGATGAGCAGATAGAGATGTAGCGGCTGCCAGTCGGCGTAGGCGGCGACGCCGAAGGGGATCAGTGTCAGAATCAGGGCCAGCGCGAACCCCCACAGATAGTTGCGCTGCTCGCTGGCGCGCTCCTGCGCCTCGGCGTTGCTGAGCATGCGTCGACTCATGCCAGTCCCCCCAGATAGACGAGCGAGAAGATCCCGATCCAGACGATATCGAGGAAGTGCCACAGGATCGCCAGGCGGATCAGGCCGTTCTTGGTCTGAGCATCCAGGCCGTGCACGGCGAGTTGACCGAGCAGTGCGATCAGCCACACGCAGGCGACACTCACGTGTAGCCCGTGCAGTGGCACCAGCGAGAAAAAGGCTGAAAGGAAGCCGCTGCGGCTGGGCACGCCGCCGGCCTCGAACATCTTGTGGAAGTCATACAGCTCATGGGCCACGAAGCCGAGCCCCAGCAGCAGCGTGATCAGTAGCCAACCGACCAGCGCGCGGCGGTCGTCGCGATACTTGAGCGCCAGCGACGCCATGCCGAAGGTGAAGCTGCTCACCAGCAGCAGCATGGTCTCGAAGAAGGCGCCCCGCATGTCGAACAGCTCTTTCGGCCCCGGGCCACCCGCGGTGCCGCCGAGCATGGTCACGTAGGTGGCGAAGAGCAGGCCGAACAGGATCATGTCGCTCATCATGAAGACCCAGAAGCCGAAGACCATCTCCTCACGGCTCTCTTCGCCCTCGCGGTGGGCGTGACCCAGGTTGATCCCCGGATGGCGTGCCGGCGCGTCGGTTGCGGCAGTCTGGCGAGCGGTGAGTGCACTCATTGGATGGCGCCCTCCACTGGTGGCAGGGGCAGGCCCCGGTTAGCGCAAGACTGCTCCTGCGAACGATCGATCGGTACCGTGGCGCGCACCTGGGCGAGCCAATTCAGGTGCGTGCGACGCACCTCTTCACCCGGCAGGGTGCGGGTGGTATCGCGGCAGAAACCGCGGGTGATCACGGCGGCCAGCGTGATGCCGGCGGCGAGCAGCACCAGCCACCACTGATACCAGGTCAGGCCGAAGGCGATGGCGGTGCCGGTGACGGCGACGATCACCCCCATGGCGCTGTTGGCCGGCAGCACGATGTCGGGATACTCGTCCGGCACCTGATAGGCCTTGCCGCGCTCCTTTTCGAGCATGAAGGCATCGCGCCCGTGGATCTCTGGAATGACCGGAAAGTTGTACTCCGGCGGCGGTGAGCTCACCGCCCACTCCAGGCTACGCCCATCCCAGGGGTCGCCGATCGGTACCGCGTTGAGATGGCGGTCGCGCACGCTCACCCAGAGCTGGACCAGCAGGCAGGTCATGGCCAGCAGGATGATCACGGCGCCAACCATCGCCGTCAGCGTCCACGGCAGGTAGGCCGGAGTGAAGAAGGCCACCGTGCGGCGCGGCATGCCGAGTACGCCGAGCGCGTAGAGCGGGAAGAAGGCGAGCATGAAGCCGACGATCCAGGCGTAGGCGGCGCGGCGCCCCCAGCGCTCCTCGAGACGGAAGCCGAAGGCCTTGGGGAACCAGAAGTTGGTGCCGGCGAGCATGCCGAACAGCAGGCCCGGTATCAGCATGTTGTGGAAGTGAGCGACCAGGAACAGCGTGTTGTGCACCTGATAGTCGACGCTGGGCACCGCCAGCACGATCCCGGTCAGCCCACCCAGCACGAACAGCATGATAAAGCCGCTGGCGTAGATCATCGGCACCGACAGACGGATGCGGCCGCGGAACAGCGTCAGCATCCAGTCGTAGATCTTCACCCCGGTAGGGATACCGATCAGCATGGTCGCGATGCCGAAAATGGCGTTGATATGGGCGCTCTGGCCCATGGTGAAGAAGTGATGCAGCCAGACCGTGAAGGAGAGCACGGCGATCGCCAGAGTGGCAATCACCAGAGCGGTATAGCCGTAGAGTGTCTTGCCGGCGAAGGTCGAGAAGACTTCCGAGAAGATGCCGAAGGCGGGCAGGATCAGAATATAGACCTCGGGGTGGCCGAAGGCCCAGAACAGGTTGATGTAGTTCATCATGTTGCCGCCCAGGTCGGCGGTGAACAGATGGAAATCGAGATAGCGGTCGAGCGCCAGCAACGCAGTGGCCACGGTCAGCGGCGGCATGGCGAAGACCATCAGGATGGCGGTGCACAGTGCCGTCCAGGTGAACAGCGGCAGGCGCATCCAGCGCATTCCCGGCGCACGGCGCTTATAGATGGTGACGGCGAAATTGATCCCGCTGAGGGTCGATGACAGAGTCGAGAGGGTCACCGCCCAGATCCAGTAGTCGACGCCGGCGCCGGGGTTGGCGGCGCGCTCGGTGAACGAGGGGTAGCCGGTCCAGCCGCCAGTGGAGAAGGGTGCCAACACCAGCGAGATCATCACCAGCGCGGCGCCGGCGGCGGTCAGGCCGAGGCTGATCTGGTTCATCACCGGGAACGATAGATCGCGCGTGCCGATCTGCAGCGGCATCACGTAGTTGATGATGCCGGTGAGAAACGGCATGGCCATGAAGAACACCATGATGGTGCCGTGGGTGGTGAAGAGCTGGCCGAAATGGTCCGCGGTGAGAAAGCCGCCGTCCAGACCGAGGGCCTGCTGCAGCCGCATGAACACCGCTTCGATCACCGCGCGTGCCAGCATTACCAGTGCCAGCGCGATGAACATGATGCCGATTTTCTTGTGGTCGGGGCTGGTCAGCCATTCTCGCCACAGCCAGCCCCAGCGCCGCAGCCAGGTCAAGCCGAACACCACGACGAGGGCGCCGATAATGACCAGCGATGCCGCCCCCGAGGCGATCACGGCGTTGACCACGCTCTTCGTCGTCGGGTGCTGGAGCGCATCCCAGAAGGGCAGGGCGCTGGCGTCGAGCCGGCCGAGCAGCCAGTGGGTCGAATCGTTCACGGTGTGGCCCCCGGGGTCGCGTCGGCGGAAAGTGGCGGGTTGGCAGGGCGAGGCGCGATGGCGTGGTCCCAGTCGGGGGCACGGTGCGCGACGATGGCGGCGAAGAGATCCGACGGCAAACGCGTGAAATGTAGCGGTGCTCGATCCAGCGCGCCGAGCGTGGCAGGCACCGTGTGCTCGTCACTCACGCCGCTTGTGTCACCCGTGGCGCCATCGTCGGCGTGGCTGTCTTCGGTGTGGCCGCCGAGTGCGCGTGCCAGGGCGGCATGAGTGTTCTGCGCCATCAGCCGGTCGAGGACCTCGGGGGTGAATGCCCGCCCTTGGGCATGGGCCCGGGTGGTGAACGCAGCGAAGTCATCGGCGCTGAGCGCACGGGTGACGAAGCGCTGGCGATAGAATTCCCTGCCGCTGTACTGCATGTTGCGCCCGGGAAACACGCCCGGCGCGTCGGCTTCCAGGTGCAGCCGGGTCACCATGCGGTTCATCACATCGATCTGGCTACCCAGGGCGGGCACGAAGAACCCCTGCATCACGCTGGCCGAGGTCAGCCGCAGCGAGATCGGCCGCCCGGCGGGGATCACCAGTTCGTCGAGCGTGGCGATACCCTGCTCGGGATAGATGAATAGCCACTTCCAGTCGAATCCTACGACCTCGACTTCCAGCGGTGGCTGATCGCTGGGCAGTGGCCGATAGGGGTCGAGCGCGAGCGTGCTGCGCCAGGTCAACGAGCCCAGGACGGCCACCACCACCAGCGGAATCCCCCAGATCGCCAGGTCGGCGAGCTTGGAAAACGCCCAGTGCGGCCGGTAGCGAGCGTGGCCGCCGTAGCGATAGCGCCACAGGATGAGCGGCGTCAGTACCAGCACCGGCAGCACCACCGTCAGGGTAATGACGATGACCCACCAGAAATGCTGGCGCTGCGCTGCGGCGATCGGCCCCTGAGGATCGAGAAAGGAAAGATGCGCATCGCCGCAGCCCGCGAGCAGTGGCAGTACTGACCATGCGGGCAGACGTGGAAGTCTCCACCATGGTGGCCTGCACCCTGGAACTTGGATCACGAAAACCTCACTGAAACATCCTTGTTTCGTTATGTATCGGCATGGTGACTGGATGGAGTGGGTTAACTATAGAAGGGATCGCGAAGTCTGCACTTGTGCGGGATCAAATTGGTGCCGAGGGTTGGACAGTCCGGCGCGCGGGGTTCTATACCTTCAAGCTGTCCCCGCGTTGTATCGCCCCGGCGTCACGATGAATGTCTTCTGGACCTGACCCAGAGTCCGCGCCGAGCCGATAGCGCGTGGTGGAGATGTGAGGCGATGCGATCCTCGCGTCGCCGCGTCGAACGAGGGAGAGATCACCGTGACCAGCGACAACCGCAAACCGACGACGACGGATGCCGGCATCCCCGTCGCGAGCGAAGAGAATGCGCTCTCGGTGGGCCCGGATGGCCCCATCGTCATGCATGACCATTATCTGATGGAGCAGATGGCGGCGTTCAACCGCGAGATGATCCCGGACCGCCAGCCCCACGCCAAGGGCGGTGGCGCCTTCGGTCACTTCGAGGTGACCCAGGACGTCAGCCGCTATACCAAGGCCAAGTTTCTGCAGCCAGGCAAGAAGACCGACATGGTGGCGCGTTTTTCCACCGTGGCAGGGGAGAGCGGTAGCCCCGATACCTGGCGCGACCCGCGCGGCTTCGCGCTGAAGTTCTATACCGAGGAAGGCAACTTCGACATGGTGGGTAACAATACCCCCGTGTTCTTCGTACGCGATCCGATGAAGTTCCAGCACTTCATTCACTCGCAGAAGCGCCGTGCCGACAACGGCCTGCGCGATCACGACATGCAGTGGGATTTCTGGACCCTGGCGCCGGAATCGGCTCACCAAGTGACCTGGCTGATGGGTGACCGCGGCGTGCCCGCCACCTGGCGCCACATGAACGGCTACTCCAGCCATACCTACATGTGGGTCAATGCCGAAGGCGAGCGCTTCTGGGTCAAGTATCACTTCAAGACCGACCAGGGCATCAAGTGCATGACCCAGGAGCAGGCGGATCAGATGGCCGGCAGCGATGCCGACTACCACCGCCGCGATCTGTTCGAGGCGATCAAGCGCGGCGACTACCCGACCTGGACCCTGCACGTGCAGGTGATGCCGTTCGAGGAGGCCAAGGATTACCACATCAACCCGTTCGACCTGACCAAGATCTGGCCCCACAGCGACTACCCGCTGATGGAAGTCGGCAAGATGACGCTCGATCGCAATCCGACCGATTTCCACAGCGAGATCGAGCAGGCCGCCTTCGAGCCCAACAACATGGTGCCTGGCACTGGGCTATCGCCGGACAAGATGCTGCTGGCGCGTTCGATCTCCTACGCCGATGCCCACCGCGCCAGGCTGGGGGTGAACTACAAGCACATTCCGGTCAATACGCCGCGCTGTCCGGTGAACAGCTACAGCAAGGGCGGGGCCATGCGCATGCACAACGCCAGCGACCCGGTCTACGCGCCCAACAGCAAGGGTGGCGCCAAAGCTGATCCGCAGCGTTACCCGGAAGATGCGGTGTGGTCCGCCGACGGTGAATTCGTGCGTACGGCTTATACGCTGCGCCCGGCCGACGACGACTGGAGTCAGGCCAACGACCTGGTCAACAAGGTGATGGACGACGCCGCGCGTGATCGTCTCGTCGACAATATCGTCGGCCATGTGTCCAACGGTGTCGAAGAGCCGGTACTGTCGCGGGTATTCGAGTACTGGAAAAACGTCGATGCCAAGATCGGCGAGCGCGTGGAGGTGGGCGTGAAGGCCAATCGCGGACGCTGAACCGACGCCCCCGGGGCGTGGCTTGCGCCGCGCCGGCGTGAACCTCGCGTAGTATGAATCTCGCGTAATATGAATCTCGTGTAGCACGAATCTCGCATAGCACGAATCTCGCATAGCAAGCACAACGGCCCCGTCCTGATGGACGGGGCCGTTGTCTATGGTGCTCTTGCTTATGGTGCTCTTGTCTTTAGCACCGTTGTCGGTGGTGTCACTGTCTATAGCGTCCAACGCGCTGGCGGCTCATCGAGACGCCAGCGGGATGTCAGAAGCTGGTCCACTCTTCAACGTCTTCGGAGGCCTGGCGCTTGGGCTGAGGCTTGGCGGATGCCGGTTGGGGCTGCGGTGAAGCCAGGCTGGCAGTGGCTTTGCTGACGGCGCGCTTGGCTGGGCTTTGCGCGCCATCGTCATAGCCGCGGAAGAAGCGCACTTCTTGCGCCAGCAGCTCGGCCTGGGATTGCAGGCTGGAGGTCACGGTGGTCGACTCCTCGACCAGGGTGGCGTTCTGCTGGGTGACGCTGTCCATCTCGCCCACCGCCAGGTTGATCTGCTGGATGCCGGTGGACTGCTCGCGGCTGGCGACGGCGATCTCCGAGACCAGATCGGTGACCTTCTCGACGCTGGTGACGATCTGCGCCAGGGTCTCGCCGGAGCGATTGACCAGCTCGGAGCCACGTGCCACGCGCTGGGCGCTCTCGGAGACCAGCTGCTTGATCTCGCCGGCGGCGTCGGCGCTGCGGCTGGCGAGCTGGCGCACTTCCTGGGCGACCACGGCGAAACCGCGGCCCTGTTCGCCGGCACGTGCGGCCTCCACCGAGGCGTTGAGGGCGAGCAGGTTGGTCTGGAAGGCGATCTCGTCGATCATGCCGATGATATTGGAGATCTCCTTGCTGGAGGCATCGATCTCGCGCATGGCGCCGATCGCCTCGTCGACCACCTCGCCACCCTGCTTGGCCTGGGTGCTCACTTCGCTGGCAAGGGTATCGGCCTGGCCGGCGTTGTCGGCGTTCTGGCTGACGGTATTGGTGATCTGCTCCAGCGCCGAGGCGGTCTGCTGCAGGCTGGCGGCCTGCTCCTGGGTGCGCTGGCTCAGGTTCTCGTTGCTCGCGGCCAGTTCACCGGAGATAGACTCCACGGTGCGCGCATTGTGCGCGACTTCGCGGATGACCCCGGTGAGCCTGTCACGCATGGCGGCCATGGCATCGAGCAGGCTGCCGAACTCGTCGCGATAGCGGGTGCTCAGGCGCACGCCCAGATTGCCCTCGGCCAGCGCGGTGGAGAAGTCGGTGGCCTCCTTCAGTGGGCGCAGGATACCGCGGGCCAGCCACCAGCCGATGACGATGGCGATCACCAGGGCCACCAGGATGGCAGCGATGATGATCGTACGGCTGATCTGGTAGTCAGCCACGCTCTGTTGATAGCCTGCCAGCGTCTGCTCGCGCGACGAACGATAGAGCTGGGTAATGGTGTCGTAGAGGCTCGCGTAATTGGTGTCGACCTGCGCATCGCTGGCGCTACCGCTATCGAGCAGATTACGCAGCGCTTGGCGCTGCTGCACGTAGGTTGCGGCCAGCTTGCGCTCGGCGTCGCCGGAGACTAGCTCGGGGGAGTAGCGGTCCCAGGCGTCGTCGGCGCGCTGGCGGTTCTTCTGGATCTCCTGGCGCTGGGCGTCTGAGAAATCATTGCCATCGACCTTGGCGAAGATCGTGCGATTGTCGCCGGTGGCGGCCCGAACCGTGGAGAGTTCGATCATCGCCTGGACGTTCTCGTCGACGATCGAGCGCATGGCCTCCTGGGTCTGGCCATTGCTGAGAACGCCCTGTACGCCGACCGCGATCAACAGCGCGATCAATATGCCCAGGGCCACGACGAGTCGGGCCTTGACGCTTTTTGCGATTCTTAACATCTGTGCTTCCTCGCTGGTGTAGTGCCTTCCGTGGATGCCATCTGGTCAGGGCAGACGGCACGCTCCAACTAACGCTATCGGCGTGGGCGGCGGCGGGTTTAGTAAAATTAGGATGATTCGATTTTTTTCGTGAATCTATGAAATTTTTCGTAACTTTGGATACCCAGATGTCTACCCGCGGCAGGCGACCCTGCACACGATGCGGCCAATGCTGTAGCGGGAAGATGAGGCGCATCATTCGTCGATCGAACGCTGCGCCTTGGGGGCGGGGTGAGCTGAAAGACGAGGTTAGAAGCTTTCCCACTCATCCGCATTCTGATGAGAACGGGTGGGCTGGGACTGGCGCTGCGGCTGATGCGACTGCGGCGTGGGCGAGGCGAGAGGCGCGGGGGTGCGGTGCGAACGTGCTTCGTTATCGCCATAGCCACGGAAAAAGCGTACTTCTTGCGCCAGCAGCTCGGCCTGGGATTGCAGGCTGGAGGTCACGGTGGTCGACTCTTCGACCAGGGTGGCGTTCTGCTGGGTCACGCTGTCCATCTCGCCCACCGCCAGGTTGATCTGCTGGATACCGGTGGACTGCTCGCGGCTGGCCACGGCGATCTCCGAGACCAGATCGGTGACCTTCTCGACGCTGGTGACGATCTGCGCCAGGGTCTCGCCGGAGCGATTGACCAGCTCGGAGCCACGCGCCACGCGCTGCGCGCTCTCGGAGACCAGCTGCTTGATCTCGCCGGCGGCGTCGGCGCTGCGGCTGGCGAGCTGGCGCACTTCCTGGGCGACCACGGCGAAACCGCGGCCCTGTTCGCCGGCACGTGCGGCCTCCACCGAGGCGTTGAGGGCGAGCAGGTTGGTCTGGAAGGCGATCTCGTCGATC
>JNVT01000093.1 GCA_000737985.1 Gammaproteobacteria bacterium MFB021
CCTCTTGCGGCGCGCGGCGGCGATGCCGCCGGGCAGCGCCAGATACGCCCGCAGACCGTGGACGGGCCGTTCGAACACCAGCCGCTGGCCGGGCTCGATGACGAAAACGGTGTAGGGCTCGACCGGGGTGTCGTCGAGCCGCGCGCCCAGGTCCGCCCCCGCCAGGGCCAGCGTCAGCCGCGACTGTGCCTCCAGGGTCAGCCCGCCGACCGCGATCTCCAGACCCGCGGCGGCGGGTGCGTTGCCGAGCAGCCAGTTGGCCCAGCCCAGCGATACCCAGTCGAGCGCGCCGCCCTGGGTCACGCCCAGATGGCGCACGCCGAAACGCCCGTGATCCTGCACCAGCGCCTGGGGCCCGGCTTCGGCCACTACCAGCGCACCGCCCTTCGCTTCCTGCGTCATGTGCGCTCCTGTCTGCTGCCCGGCGGTCGGCTGTGCACTCGTCTGCCGACCGGCGGTGTTGTGCGACCCGGCCATCAGCGCTCCTCCATCGGCGTGACATCGCCGCCCTGATCGATGAAGGTAGCGCGATCGATCGCTTCGAAACGCACCCGGTCGCCGGGTTGGAACAGGCTGATCTCCTCGCGCTCACGGTCGAACAGCTTGACCGCGGTACGCCCCAGGATGTTCCAGCCCCCCGGTGAGCGCATCGGGTAGATCGCGGTCTGGCGCTCGGCGACGCCGACGCTGCCCGCCGGCACGCGCTGGCGCGGCGTCTCGAGCCGCGGCGTGGCCAGCGACTCCTCGACCAGCCCCATGAAGGCGTAGCCCGGCGCGAAGCCCAGGGCGAAGGCGCAGTAGTCCCGCGCGCAGTGGCGGCGCACCACCTCCTGCGGGGAGATGTCGAGCCGCGCGGCGATGGTCTCGAGTTCCGGGCCGACGCTGGGGTCGTACCACACCGGAATCACGTGCTCGCGTGCTGTGCTCGCCGCCGCCGGGGCGAGACCGTCGAGGGCCGACAGCGCCAGCTCACGCGCCTCGGCGTGGGTGAGCCGCGCGACGTCGTAGTGGATCAGCAGCGTGGTATAGGAGGGCACCAGATCGATCAGCGCGGCCCCGAAACGCTCGCGCAGGGCGCTGTCGGCGGCCAGGGTCCAGGGCATGTTGGCTTCGTCGATGCGCGAGAACAGACGCACCATCAGCGCGTCCATGGCGACGGTCTCGAGACGCGGCGTGGGTGCCTGGCTCATGCGTCCTCCAGCGCCTGGAACGCCTCGCGGATCGCCTTGACCGCGGCCACCGACTCGGCGTTGTCGCCATGCACGCAGAGGGTATCCGCGGCCAGGGTCAGGGCGCTGCCATCGCTGGCGGTGAGCGCCTCGCCCCGGGCCAGGGTCACCGCCTGGGCGACGATCGTCTCGCGCGCATGGTGGACCGCACCGGGCTGGCGCCGCGAGACCAGATGGCCATCGGCGTCGTAGGCACGGTCGGCGAAGGTCTCGAACCACAGCGTCACGCCCATCTCTGCCGCCAGCGCCCGCGCCGGAGCGGGGTCGGCGGTGGACATCACCAGCAGCGGCAGCTCGCGGTCGTAGCGCACGATGGCGCGCATCGCCGCGCGCAGCAGTTCGGGGTCCCGGGCCATGTCGTTGTAGAGCGCGCCGTGCGGCTTGACGTAGCTGACCCGCCCGCCCTCGGCCCGGCACAGCCCTTCCAGGGCGCCGATCTGATAGAGCATCAGGTTCTCCACCTCCGCCGCCGAGCAGGCCAGCGAGCGGCGGCCGAAGCCGACCAGATCGGGATAGCCGGGATGCGCGCCGATGCGCACGTCATGGGCGATCGCCAGCGCCACCGTGCGGCGCATCACATCCGGGTCGGAGGCGTGGAAGCCGCAGGCGATATTGGCACAGTCGACGTAGGGCATCGCCTGTTCGTCGAGCCCCAGGGACCAGTTGCCGAAGCTCTCGCCCATGTCGCAATTGAGCAGGGGGACGCGCATCGAATCACCTCTTGGCTGTCGTCATGACTCGCTGTCGTGACTTGTTGTTATGGCTTGTCGTTATGGCTTGTCGTTATGGCTAGCGGTGATGACTTTGCGTGATCACGCTGGGTAGTGCTGCCTGATGGCACTGTAAGAAAGCGCTCACGTCAGGGTCCAATCGTTTTTCGCGATGCGCAGTATCGGCGCAACCTTTCATGCCCGGGCCTAGCGGGTGGTTGACGCGCCGATACCCCTCTCGGTTGACGCCTGCGCCCCGCCGCCCAAGAATCGATCACCTTTTACGTCTGTTCGAGGGCCCCGCATGTTCGATTTCAAGGAGCTGGAAGCCTTCGTCTGGGTGGTCAGACTGGGCTCCTTTCGCAAGGTCGCCACGCGCCTGCATCTGACCCAGCCCTCCATCTCCGACCGCATCACGCGGCTGGAAGCCTCGGTGGGCGAGTCGCTGCTCGACCGCTCGGCGCGGCCGGTGCAACCGACCCTGCGCGGACGCGAGTTCTACGCCCACGCCGAGCGCCTGCTGGAGAGCCGCGAGGAGGCCCTGCGCCTGTTCCAGAACCAGGAAGACTTCTCCGGCACGCTGCGCCTGGGGGTGATCGAGACCATCGCTCATAGCTGGTTCAACGCTTTCTTGAACCGTCTGGCGGAGCGCCACCCGCAGTTGACCATCGAGCTGACCGTGGACATCTCGCCGTTCCTGCAGCAGCGCCTGGCCGACAACGATCTCGACATGATCTTCGCCATGGATGGGGTGGCACCCAACCTGGCGGTGGAGCAGCTACCGCTGGCGACCTACGAGATGGGCCTGTTCGTCGCCCCGCAGCACCGCGCCGCACTGGAGGGCGGCGGTAACGCGGCGCTGTCGCGCTTTCCCTTCGTCTCGTTCAGCAAGCTCGCCCGCCCCTACGGCGAGCTGGTGACTTATCTCGCCGAACAGGGCATCGAGGATCCCAAGATCCACTGCTCGACCACGCTGATGACCATCGTGCGCATGAGCGTCGACGGTGTCGGCATCGGCTCGCTGCCGGTCGCCACCGTGGCCGAGGCCTGCGCGCGTGGCGAGCTGCTGCGGCTGGACCTACCGAGCCCGCTACCGGCGATGTACTACGACGCGACTTGGCGCACCAGCAACTACCCCAGCTTCTGCCGCCGGGTATCGCAGCTGGCCCAGGCCTGCGCCGCCGACTACTTCCGGGCGGACGCCGAGCAGCCCCAGACGCCGCTGCCGAGAGTGAAAGTCTGGACCGATACTGCGGATAAGAATTAACGATTTGACGCCATCGGCGGCCTGCTTGAAGAATGATTCGGATGTCGTTCATTCAATAATAATCAGGACTGCACCATGCCCAATCGCGTCTTTTCCCTCTGCATGCTGGCCACCGCCGGCGCCCTGAGCCTGTCGACGCCGGCTTTCGCCGAGCAGTGGAACCTCGCCACGCCGTACGGCGATGCCAGCTTCCATACCCAGAACACCAAGGCGTTCGCCGAGGATGTCGCCGCCGCCACCGACGGCAAACTGACCATCAATGTCCACAGTGGCGGCTCGCTGATCAGTCATGCCGAGATCAAGCCGTCGGTGCGCCGCGGTACGGTGCAGGCAGGTGAGGTGTTCCTCTCCATTCTCTCCAACGAATCGCCGATCTACGAGGTCGATACCCTGCCCGGCCTCGCCACCAGCTATCAGGACGCCTTCGACCTGTGGCAGGCGTCCAAGCCGATCATCACCGAGCTGTTCGCCAAGGAGGGGCTGATGCCGCTCTACGCGGTGCCGTGGCCGGCCCAGGGGATCTATACCGATTTCACCCTGACCGACGCCTCGCAGTTCCAGGGCCTGCGCGTGCGCGCGCCCAACATCAACACCCAGCGCTTCGTCGAGAACCTCGGCGGCATTCCCACCCAGACCGAAGAGGCGGACATCCCCACCGCCTTCAGCACCGGTCGGGTCGACGCCATGATCACCTCGGTCTCCACCGGTAACTCGATGTCGGCGTGGGACTACGTCTCGAACTACAACGACGCCAAGCTGTGGCTGCCCAAGAACATCGTGTTCGTCAACAAGCGCGCCTTCGACCGTCTCGATGCGGATACCCGCCAGGCCGTGCTCGACGCCGCCGCCAAGGCCGAGCAGCGCGGCTGGATGATGAGCAAGGCGGATGCCGCCAAGAGCGCCAAGGCGCTGGAGTCCCACGGCATCACCATCAGCCAGCCCAGTGACAAGCTCCAGCAGGAGCTCAAGGCCGCCGGTCAGCAGCTGTTCGAGGATTGGCAGGCCCGCGCCGGCGATCAGGCCAAGGAGCTGGTGGCACGCTACCGCGAGCGCCAGGCCCAGCAGTCCCAGTAAGCCCCCTCAGGACCCATCTCCCGATGGGTCCTTGTTATCACCCCACTGCTTGAGCTAGCGCGATGACGTTCCGACTCGATCCGCTCTACCGTCTCGGCGCCTGGGGCGCCGCCGCCTGCATGATCTCGATCTGTGCCCTGGTCACCATTCAGGTGCTGCTGCGCTGTCTGGATGCCCTGCTCAACGCCGTAGGCGCCAACCGCCTGGGCCTGGAGATCAGCGGCGTCTCCGAGATCGCCGCCTATCTGCTGGTCGGCGCGACCTTTCTGAGCCTGGCCTACACCTTCACCCACCACGCGCACATTCGCGTCACCCTGCTGATCGGACGCCTGCCGCCGGCACTACGGGTGTGGTTCGAGGCGGCCTGCCTGACCATCTCGCTGGCGCTGAGCGGCCTGCTGGTGTGGCAACTGATCGGCCTGGTCCGGGAGAGTCTCGACTACGGCGATGTCTCTTCGGGGCTGATGGCGATCCCGCTGTGGATTCCGCAGAGCGTGCTGGTGAGCGGCATCGTGCTGCTGTGCCTGGCGCTGGCCGAAGCGCTGCTGGCGACCCTGCGTCAGGCTATCACCGCCCCGGCGGCCTATGTGGCGCCGGGCGACGACGCCCACGGCGGGGAGTGACACAGAATGCCATTGCTGACTCCCGCCACCGCTTCGTTCGCTGACTTCGAGGGCCTCGCATGCTGACGCTCAGCCTCGCTACGCTGTTCACCCTGGCGCTGCTGCTCGGCGGCGGCGTCTGGATCGCCTTCGCCCTGCTCGGTACCGGCTGGCTGGCGCTGACCGGCTTCTCCAGCTTCGAGGTCGGGCCGATTCTCGCCTCGGATTTCTGGGGCGCCAGCTACGGCTGGGATCTGACCGCGCTGCCGATGTTCGTGTGGATGGGCGAGATCCTGTTTCGCTCGGGACTCGCCGACAACATGTTCCGCGCGCTGTCGCCCTGGCTCAACCGGCTGCCGGGCCGGCTCTTGCACGCCAATATCATCGGCAGCGGCCTGTTCGCCGCGGTGTGCGGCTCCTCCGCCGCGACCTGCGCCACGGTCGGCAAGATGACCCTGCCGGAGCTCGAGCGCCGCGGCTATAGCGATACCCTGGCGGTGGGCACGCTCGCCAGCGCCTCGACGCTTGGCCTGTTGATCCCGCCCTCGATCATGATGATCGTCTACGGCGTGGTCACCGAGCAGTCGATCTCGCGGCTGTTCATGGCCGGTATCGGCCCGGGGCTACTGCTGCTGGCGCTGTTCATGCTCTATCTGGTGGTGTGGTCGCTCAGCGCCGGCCGCCGCGGCGGTGCCGGCCACGCCGAGCCCGCCATGCCGCTGGGCGAGAAGCTGCGCAACAGCTGGCGCCTGCTGCCGCTGCTGGCGCTGATCGGCGGCATTCTCGGCAGCATCTACGGCGGCGTCGCCTCGCCCACCGAGGCCGCGGCGGTGGGCGTGGTGCTGTCGATGCTGATCGCGCGGCTCAACGGCCACTTCGACCGGCGGATCTTCCTCGACTCGATGTTCGCCGGGCTGCGTACCTCGTGCATGATCGCCTTCATCATCGCCGGCGCCTCGTTCCTCTCCTCGGCGATGAGCTTCACCCAGTTGCCCACGCAGCTGGCCACCGCCATCGCCGACATGGGGCTCTCGCCCAACCTGCTGCTGGTGGTGCTGACGCTGTTCCTGCTGGTGCTGGGCTGCTTTCTCGACGGTATCTCGCTGATCCTGCTGGTGACCGCGATCATCATGCCGCTGATCAATGCCGCCGGCATCGACCCGATCTGGTTCGGCATCTATCTGGTGATCGTGGTGGAGATCTCGCAGATCACGCCGCCGGTGGGCTTCAATCTGTTCGTGATCCAGGGGCTGACCGGCAAGAACATCTTCACCATCGCCAAGGCGACGCTGCCGTTCTTCCTGCTGATGCTGCTGGCGATTCTGCTGCTGCGGCTGTTCCCGGAGATCGTGCTCTATCTGCCCCAGGCAATGAACCGTTGACCCTCTTGGCACGGTAGCCATCGACAAGCCGTGACGCAAAGCGCCCCCTGCGACCTGGCCGCAGGGGGCGCTTTTATCATGCGTCCGGCGATAGGCCGCCGCCCCGCCGGGCGAGCTACTCGATGAAATCCTCGACCGAATGGCGATACCCCAGCATCAGGGCATCGGCGACATGGCGGAAGGGGCTGACATCGACATCCGACTGGCCGCGGCCGATCAGCCCGGCGAAGCGCTCGTAGAGCCCGGCGTATTCGGCATCCGGGCCCTCTTCGAGCAGCTCGCCGTCGACCCGCATGCGGCTGCCGCCGGCCTCGAGGGTGAGGCGGCCATCATCGGTCTCGACGTGGATCTCCCAGATCGGCGGCGTGCCGACCTGACGGAAGTCGAACTCGGCGTGAATCGGCACCTTGAGCCCGTCGACGAAATCGAGCGAGGCGGCGATCGGTGTCTGGCAGTTGCCCGGCACCTGCAGCTGGGCATCGATCAGATGGAACGGCCGCGGCAGAATGGCGGTGGCAATAGACAGCGCATTGATGCCGGGGTCGAACACGCCCATGCCGCCCGGCTGCCAGATCCACGCCTGCCCGGGATGCCACTCGCGCACGTCCTCCTTCCACTCGATATCGACTCGCTGAATCTTGCGCGTCGACAGCCAGCGCCGCGCCGGGGCGACACAGTGGGCGTGGCGCGAGTGCCAGCTGGCGAACAGGGTGACGCCGCTGCGCGCGGCGTCTTCGCGCAGGGTCTCGATCTCGGCCAGGGTCGCCCCCGGCGGCTTCTCGAGCATCACATGCTTGCCGTGGGACATTGCCAGCCGCGCCTGGGCGGTGCGCACGCCGGCCGGGGTACACAGGGCGACGGCGTCGACCGTCGGCCCCTCCTTGAGCAGCGCCTCCAGCGTCTCGAAATGCGCGACCCCGGGCACGGCGGCGTTGCGGCTGGCGACCGCACTCAGCCGATAGGCGGGGTTGGCGTCGATCGCTGGGTGGTGCTGATCGCGGGCGATCTTGCCGTACCCGACAATGGCGAGGCGAATGGTATCCATGGCGTGCAACTCTCCCGCTGACGTGATGCGTGGACGATATCCAGCGCGCCCGACGCCGGCGCGCTGCTTTCCGGACCCGAGGCCCGGACGCTATCTGACATGCCAGTGGCCACGCGTCACCTTCGCAACGGCCCGGCGCTGCCGATCATGACATCCTCGGCCATCCGCTCCAATCACCTCTTGGTTGAGAGCTTTCGGCCGGGAGCTTTTGATCGAGAGCTTTCGATCGAGCGCTTTCGCTTGCGGCCCTGGCAGCAGCGAAGCCAAACGATCTCCGCGCTGCCGGTGGCTCACTCGATCCGCTGCAGGAAGGCGGTGCCGCCGAGGTTGCGCATCTGGCGCTGGATCCAGGCCGCGCGCTGGAGCACATAGGGCGAGGGTCGCGACGCGCTCCAGCCGCGCGGATTGGGCAGGATCGCTGCCAGCCGGCTGGCCTGGGTGACACTCAGATCGGCCGCGGAGGTGCCGAAGTAGTGCTCGGCGGCGGCTTGCAGGCCGAACACCCCGGTGTCCCATTCGGCGATATTGAGATAGACCTCGAGAATGCGCTGCTTGGGCCACAGCGCCTCGAGTAACAGGGTGAACCACGCCTCCAGCCCCTTGCGCACCCAGCTGCGGCCGGTCCACAGGAACAGGTTGCGTGCGGTCTGCTGGCTGAGGGTGCTGGCGCCACGCAGGTCGCCACCATCCGACCACGAGGTGAGCGCGCGGCGAATCTGGTCGGTATCGAAGCCCCAGTGATCGGGGAAGCGCTGATCCTCGCCTGCCATTACCGCCAGCTTGGCGTTGTCGGAGAGTCGCGACCAGGGCGTCCACTGCTGCTGGATCTCGAGATTGTCGCCGTGCAGCCAGGAGCCCACCTTGCGCTCGACCATCACCATCGAGCCGAATACCGGCACGAAACGGAACACCAGGACGAAGAACACCGACAGGCCGACGAAAGCGGCAATGGCGATCAACAAGTAGCGCAACAGTTTGCGGGGCCAGCCTGTCTGCATGCGTGTGGCTCACGTCGGTCAAAGGCGCACAGTATAGCAACGTGTGGCTAGCGCAGGGGGTGGCGGCGCCTTATCGTGGGCCCCCCCCCCCCCCCGCCCAGAGGAGTAGCCGCATGTCGATCGACGCCTTCATCCGTCGCCTCGAGCGCCTGGATGCCGAACCCGACGCTCCGCTCGCCGAGCGCCGCGCAGCCTACGAGCGCTTGCACCGCGAGCGGCGGCCGCCCGACCCGGCGGGCCTGCGAGTCGAGGATGCACACATCGCGGGGGTGGCGGTGCGCCGCTTCACGCCCCGCGACGCGCAGAGCGGCTGCGTGGTCTATCTGCATGGCGGCGGCTGGATCATCGGTTCGACGGCGAGCCACCACGGCATCACCGCCGATCTGGCCGCGCGTCTCGGCCGCGAGGTGGTGAGCGTGGATTATCGCCGTGTGCCCGAAGCGAGCTATGCCACCGCACTGGCCGACTGTGTGGCGGTGGTCAACGCCTGTACGCCGCTGGCAGTGGTGGGTGACAGCGCCGGCGGGCGCCTGGCGATCGATGTCGCCCACCGCGGCTGGCAGGGAGTGCTGGGGCTGATCTATCCGGTGGTGGGCGCGCCCACGCCGGAGACACTGGGCGAAGACGCCCCGCTACTGTCGCGCGCGGATATCCTGGCGCTATGGCAGAGCGTGGCCACCGCGGTGCCGGCGATCCCCGCCGAGCGAGTGCCGACACCGACCATCGAGGTGCTGGCGGTCGCGCGCGACCCGCTCACCCGGCCGCTGGAGGCGGCAGTCGAGGCGTGGCGCCAGGCCGGGGCCGAGGTGGGCTATCGCTGCGCACCGGAGATGGTCCACTCGGCGCTGCACGGCCACGCCGAGCTGCCGGCGATGCGCGAGGCCTGGCAAGCGTTCTGCCAGGCGCTGGCCGCACGCCTCCGCTGAACGCGCATGCCGATCCGTAAGCGAATGCCATTCAGTTCGCGAACTCAGCCCTGACCACCTCGCTCGCCGGCTTGCCGTTCTTGGCGGTGACACCCTCGAGCCACTGGGCCACGGTCGCCTCGTGGCTCTGGATCCATTCGCTGGCCACCTCGTTCGCGGGGCGCTCCTCGTGGCTGTACTGGTAGACCCAGTCGTTCTGGTCGGCGATGTCGACCCGGTACTGGGAGAAGAAGCGATAGAGATTGGCATCCTGCTGCTCGAGCCCTCCCGGCACCAGGGTCCACACCGTGCTGACGATATCGGCGACACCGCTGTCGTCGGCATCCTTCAGGTAGTAGAGGTCGTAGTTGACGTTCATCCAGTGCGGCTCCCAGCCGACGAACGTCACCCACTCATGATCGGCGATCTTCTGCCCGGCATAGGCCAGCATCGCCGCGGTGGAGCTCTCCTGCAGCTGCCAGTCACCAAGCCCGGCCTTGTCCTCGGCGATCGCCTTCAAGATGGCGTCGTTGATGCCGGTCCCCGCTTCGATGCCCTGGATCTTGCCACCGAAACGATCGCGGTAGCGGTCGAGATCGGCCACGCTGTCGACCCCCGCCTCGTGCACGTAGGCGGGCACCACCAGCCCCGAGTTGGCGTTGCTGATATTGGCCGCGGCGTGGGCCAGGCGCCCCGAGTCGAGCAGCGGCTCGGTCATCTCCTGCTGCACCGGATACCAGTTGCCCAGGTAGGCATCCAGCTGACCGTTGGCCAATCCGTTGAGGATCACTCCCACCGCCAGCTCCTTCTGCTCGGTGCGGTAGCCCATGGCGTCGAGCAGCTGAGCGGCGATCTCGGTCTTGACCGTGACCCCGGGCCAGGGCGAGACGCCGAAGCGCACCTGGTCGAGATCGGCGTGCGCCGGGCCAGCGGCGAGCAGAGCCAGGGTGGTGAGCGTCAAGCCGTATTGCGGCAGCGTGAATCTTCGCATGCGGGCGTTCCTCGGTTTTGTTGTCGGTTACCGGCTTACTGTGACGCAATCGGGCGCCACGACTTGACGCCAAGCGACAGGTAATAAGCGTTAACGGACACGGAACACGAGATGCGCGGTCGAGCGCGTCGGAGACGATGGGTCGCCGAGTCCACTCTCACCACGCTTGATCGCTTCTCATAGACCCCGAACGAATAAAAGATGAATCCGAAAGCCGATATGGTTATGAAGATAATCTATTTATCCGGCTGAAAGACTCGCTCTATCCTCGCGGAAATAGACCGCCATCGAGCCCGCCATGAATTTCCAGCAGCTACGCATCGTGCGCGAGACCGTGCGCCAGCGCTTCAATCTGACCGACGCCTCGAACGCGCTCTTCACCTCCCAGTCCGGTGCCAGCAAGCATATTCGCGATCTCGAGGAGGAGCTCGGGGTCGAACTGTTCGAGCGGCGTGGCAAGCGCATTCTCGGCCTGACCACCGCCGGGGGAACCCTGCTGGAGACGATCGAGCGCATTCTGCTCGACGCCGAGAACCTGAAACGCTCGGCGCAGCAGCTGGCCAACCAGGACCAGGGCCGGCTGGCGATCGCCACCACCCATACCCAGGCCCGCTACGCGCTGCCGCCGATCGTGGCCCAGTTCAAGGAGCGCTTTCCCAAGGTGAACCTGGAGCTCCACCAGTGCAGCCCGTCGGAGATCGTCTCGCTACTCAAGAGCGGGCGTGTGGATATCGGCATCGCCACCGAGGGCGTCAACGACGAAGGATCGTCGTTCGTGCGCTTCCCCTTCCACCACTGGCATCACAGCATCGTCGTTCCCGCGGGCCATGCGCTATCGCAGGCGCAGGAGCTGCGGCTCGAGGATATCGCCGGCTATCCCATCGTCACCTACCACGAAGGGTTCACCGGACGGGCGCGTATCGACCAGGCGTTCCAGGCCGCGGGGCTGGTACCCAACGTGGTGCTCACGGCACTGGATGCGGACGTGATCAAGACCTACGTCGAGCTCGGCCTGGGCATTGGGGTGATCGCCTCGCTGGCCTACAGCGACGAGCGCGATCGCGACTTGACCCTGCTCTCGGGCCAAGCGCTGTTTCCCCGCAACACCACCTACCTCGCGCTGCGTCGTGGCCACTTCCTGCACGCCTTCGCCTACGCGTTTCTCAAGCTGTGCAGCGATGATCTCGACGAGGATACGGTACAGCGTGCGCTCGGCGGCCGCCGCGACTGAGTGCCGCCGATCCGCGGGCAGCCCTATAAGCACGGCAGGATTTCTTATTTCACCGCGCCAACGAGCCCCTGCTAGCGTCGAAGCCGATTCGCCAACCCCCATACGCCCCGGACCAGAGAGGATCGCCATGCATCTCGTCACCCTTGCCGGTAGCCCCGGCAACCACTCACGCTCGACGCGCATGCTGACCCACGTTACCCAGCGAGCGCGCGCCGTGGGGGCGCACTGCCGCGCTTTCGGTCTGGCGGATTTCGATCCTGCCGTGCTGGTCGAGGGGCGTTGGGACAATCCTGCCGTCGCCGCACTACGCGCGGCAGTGGCAGATGCCGACGCACTGATCGTGGCCACGCCGGTCTATCAGGCCTGCTTCAGCGGCGGTCTCAAGCTGCTGCTCGACCTGCTGCCGCAGAATGCCCTGGCGCACACCACCTCGCTGGCGCTGGCCAGCGGCGGCAGCGACCGTCACCTGCTGATGCTCGACTATGCCCTCAAACCGGTCCTGGCCAGTCTCGGCGCCCGCCGTCAGCTCGCCGGCGTCTACGCCAACGCGGTCCAGCTCAGCCGCGACGAAGACGGCGAATACCACCTCGGCGGCGAGCTGCATACACGTCTGAACGAAGCCTTCGACGAACTCCACGAGAGTGTGATGGCACAGCACCGCCCACGCCACCCGGCACGCGCGGCAGCGATGGTCTAGACGCGGATCGTTAGTGGCCGCACTCGGCCAGCCGGTGTCGATCTTCGATTCGATGGACGACGTTCAGCGCGCCGGCATAGCACCCAGTGGAGGCAGCGTATCTCAGCCGATGCCGCTGCCTGTTCGCGCGTATGTGTCGAGTCACCGTCGGTGATCGGTATTTTGAGAGCACGCTCCGATGATGTCTCTCATGACCTCTTTACGCACTCCATTGTCACGCCCTCTTCCCACGGGATTCCCCTTCTCTTTCTGAAGCACCCTTCACCCCCCTTTTACTACCCTTCAAACTTTCTCCTACCCCATTATCCCCTTTACACGTACCGGAACACATCCACCAACCTAATCACCTGAGTCCCGCTCGATTTTTGAAAACCTTCTTTTCATACGTCTGGCGACAGGCACATGGAAACCGGAAAACGGCATATCTATAAGCATGAAATGCCGATGAACATGCTTTCCCTTTCAGCCCATAACCAATGCATTATTTCTCATTTCTCGCGCCCTCCCTGTCGCTGTTAGCGTTATTTGCAGACAGCTATTTCATCGGCCATGGCGAGGGAGAAAATATCGATGTCACCTGCTAGAAGACGCACTCTGGACCGCTGGCTTCCCTGGTTGGTGCCACTGCTCATCGTCCTGTTCTGGCAGTGGCTGGTCAGCGACGGCTGGATTGCCAGCCGCCTACTGCCCACTCCGCTATCCGTTCTCGAGGCAGGTTGGCGTCTCAGCGCCAGCGGCGAGCTGCCGCATCATCTGCTGATCAGTTTCCAACGCGCCGCGCTGGGCTTTCTGATCGGCGCCAGCATCGGCCTGCTGCTCGGCACGCTCAGCGGACTCTCCTGGTGGGGCGAGAAGCTGCTCGACAGCAGCGTACAGATGGTGCGTAACGTGCCCCATCTGGCGCTGATTCCAATGGTGATCCTGTGGTTCGGCATCGACGAAACCGCGAAGATCTTTCTCGTCGCGCTGGGCACCGCTTTTCCCATCTATCTGAATACCTTTCATGGCATTCGTGGGATCGATGCCGATCTCATGGAGATGGCCAGAAGTTACGGGCTCTCGGGCCGGGCACTTTTCACTCATGTCGTTCTACCCGGCGCGATGCCCTCCATTCTGGTCGGCGTGCGCTACTCGCTGGGACTGATGTGGCTGACATTGATCGTTGCCGAGACCATCTCGGCCAGTTCGGGAATCGGTTATCTGGCGATGAATGCGCGTGAATTCCTGCAGACCGATGTCGTGGTTCTCACCATCGTGCTCTACGCCATTCTCGGCAAGCTCGCCGATGAATCCGCACGCTTTCTCGAGCGCCGCTGGCTGCGCTGGAATCCCGCCTATCGCGGAGGTCAGGTCCAATGAGTCCATCCACTCTCTTTCATCCTCGCGACGGCTTTCCCGAGCCCCATGCCGAGACCCACGACAGCGCAATCTACCGTGAGATCTCGGCAACGAGCCGCCCCCGGGCGGGCAGCCATCTGAAGCTCGAAGGCATCGCCAAACGCTTCGGCAAGCTGGCCGTGCTCGACCGTCTCGACCTGGAAATCCCTGGCGGCCAGCTAGTCGCCATCGTCGGCCGCAGCGGCTGCGGCAAGAGCACCCTGCTGAAGCTGATCGCAGGGCTGGAAACGCTCGACAGCGGCCAGCTGAGCGCCGATGACCAGCCACTTTCGGCCCACCGCGATGACACCCGGCTGATGTTCCAGGAGGCACGTCTGCTGCCGTGGAAGCGCGTGATCGACAACGTCGCACTCGGCCTCGCGGGGGACTGGCGCCCACGTGCGCTGGAGGCGCTACGCGAGGTAGGACTCGGGGACAAGGCGGCCATGTGGCCGGCGCAGCTCTCAGGGGGACAGCGTCAGCGCGTCGCCCTGGCTCGGGCACTGATTCATCAGCCGCGTCTGCTGCTGCTCGACGAGCCGCTCGGGGCACTGGACGCGCTGACCCGGCTGGAGATGCACGCGCTGATCGAGAAGCTGTGGCAGCGCCACGCTTTCACGCTGCTGCTGGTCACCCACGATGTCGCCGAGGCCGTGCAGCTCGCTGACCGAGTCATCGTGCTGGAGGACGGCCGCATCGGCCTGGATCTGACAATACCGCTGCCACGTCCGCGGCAGCCGGCCTCACCCGGGGTATCGGCTCTGGAGACGCGAATTCTGCATCGCGTCCTCGGACGCAGCGAGCCCGACGGCGATGAGGCGTCACCTCACGCTTCTCGCCCCCCAACCCCCTAGGCTCATGGAGAGACCTGCATGACGACACTGTCCCCCAGCGATACGACACGCCTCAAGGTGCTGTGGTTTCTGCCCACTCACGGCGACGGCCACTATCTCGGCACCTCGGCGGGTGGACGCAATGTGGATATTCATTACCTGCGCCAGATCGCCCAGTCCGCCGACCAGCTCGGCTACTACGGCGTGCTGCTGCCAACCGGAAGAAGCTGCGAGGACGCCTGGGTGGTAGCCTCGGCGCTGGCCCCCCTCACGCAGCGGTTGCGCTTTCTGGTCGCTGTTCGCCCAGGGCTGCAGTCCCCCGCCGTTGCCGCACGGATGACCGCGACGCTGGATCGCATTTCCGGCGGGCGCCTGCTGATCAATGTGGTGACCGGCGGCGATCCGGTCGAGAACCGCGGCGATGGCATCTTCCTCGACCACGCCGAGCGCTACGCAGTGACCCGCGAGTTTCTCGACGTCTACCAGCGCCTGCTGGCCGGCGAGACCGTCAACCACGCTGGCGAGCATCTGCATATCGAAGACGGCAAGCTGATCTTCCGGCCGGTGACGCCCAGTGGCCCGCCGCTCTACTTCGGCGGTTCTTCCCAGCCGGCGATCGACGTTGCCGCCAGCACGATCGACAAGTATCTGACCTGGGGCGAGCCTCCGGCACAGGTCGCCGAGAAGATCGCCAGCGTGCGCGAGGCGGCAGCCAAGGTTGGCCGCGATGTGACTTTCGGCATTCGTCTGCACGTCATCGTCAGAGAGACCGACGAGGAGGCGTGGCACGCCGCCGACAAGCTGATTTCCCATCTCGACGACGACACCATCGCTGCCGCCCAGAAAGTGTTCTCGCGTATGGATTCGGTAGGCCAGTCACGCATGTCGCAATTGCACGGCGGCGACCGCAGCCAGCTCGAGATCAGCCCCAACCTGTGGGCCGGCGTCGGGCTGGTACGCGGTGGTGCCGGTACCGCCCTGGTCGGAAGTCCGGAGACGGTGGCGGAACGCATGCGCGAGTATCAGGCACTGGGGATCGACACCTTCATTCTCTCCGGCTATCCGCATCTGGAGGAGGCCTGGCGATTCGGTGAGTCCGTCCTCCCCCTGCTGTCACTCGAGGACACCACCGAGAGATCCGCCGCGGCGGTCGACATGGGCCCCTTCGGCGAGACCATTGCCAACAGCGAACGCCCGCCCGCGGCGGTAGCCAGCCGGCGCTGAGCACGCCAACTCGTCATATCGACACGACTGCCCTCTTTCAGACGAAGGACTCAATATGCTCCAGCCCTATCTTTATGATCACCGCTCCCACGCCACGATCACGCGTCTCTCGATCACCGGCCGTTGGATCGACGCTCTCGCGATGTCTTTCTGCGCCGGGAGCTACCGGCGTCTCCTCGCCCGCCTCTGGGTGCTGCTATTCGCCGCTCTGGCTGCCGCTTTCGCCAGCCTGGCTGCGGCCGACGAACCGCCGACACGCGTGCAGATCGGCTTTCAGAAAGGCAGCATCCTCACCCTGCTGAAAGCGCGCGGCACGCTCGACGAGGCGCTGAAGGCGCGCGGTATCGGCGCCCGCTGGATCGAATTCCCCGCCGGCCCGCAGATGCTCGAAGCGCTGAACCTGGGCAGCATCGACTTCGCCACGGTGGGCGATGCGCCACCGATCTTCGCTCAGGCCGCCGGCGCCGACCTGGTCTACGTATCGCGGACACCAGCCAACCCCAAGACCGAAGCCATTGTGGTCCCGCAGGATTCACCACTGCACAGCGTTGCCGATCTCGCGGGTAGAGCCGTGGCGCTCAACAAGGGGTCTGACGTCAACTATCTGCTGGTGAAAGCACTCGCCGCCGCCGGTCTCGACTATTCACAGGTCACGCCGCGCTATCTGAAGCCGGCGGATGCCCGTGCCGCCTTCCAGCAGGGGGCGGTCGATGCCTGGGCGATCTGGGATCCCTACTACGCCGAAGCACAAGTAAATGCCGGCGCGCGACTGCTGACCGATGCCACTGACCTGGTACCGCACTACAGCTTCTATCTCTCGAGCCGTGACTTCGCCGAGACTCACCCGGAGATCGTCGATCTGTTCAACCAGCAGATCGCAGCGGTCAGCCGCTGGGCCGCGGCGCATCCCGACGATGCCGCGCAGATCTTGTCCCGCGCAACCGCTCTACCGGTGTCGATCTGGCAGCGCGCCATCGCGCGTACCCACTACGGTCTGGCGCCGGTCGACGACGACGTCCTCGCCGAGCAGCAGATGCTGGCCGATACCTTCCACGACATCGGCCTGATCCCGAGAGAGGTCGACGTCAGCACGGCCAAGTGGGCGCGTTCTACCGAGAGCGTCGCCACCACCCGGTGAACGCAGCGCCAGCGAGACGAGACGGCAAGGGCGGTCGCCGCAGGGCCCACTAGCACAAGGCCACGGACAGAGAAGCGGCCCCGGAAGGGGCCGCTCGCGCTAGGGCTGGACTATGTAGACACGCTCGCCTCGCTCAACGCTTGGCGTGGAGCCGCTCGGCGTGGTAATGCAGGTGGTCATCGATGAAGCTGGCGATGAAGAAATAGCTATGATCGTATCCCGGATGACGACGTAGCGTCAGCGGGTGATCGTGCTCTTCACAGACGGCTTCCAGGCGCTCCGGCTTGAGCTGCTCGTCGAGGAAGTTGTCGGCCTCACCCTGATCGATGAACAGCGGCTGGCGCGACGACCCCTTGGCCACCAGTTCGCAGGCATCGTACTGGGTACGCAGGCCGACATCCTCGCCGAGATAGTGCTCGAACGCCTTCTGACCCCAGGGCACCTGCGTCGGGTTGACGATCGGCGCGAACGCCGACACCGCGGCGTAGCGCCCGGGCTGACGCAGCGCCAGTACCAGCGCGCCGTGGCCCCCCATGGAGTGGCCGCTGATCGATTCGCGGCCATTGACCGGAAAGTGCAGCCGTACCACCGAGGGCAGCTCCTCGGTGACGTAGTCGTACATGCGGTAGTGGCGCGACCACGGCTCGCGCTTGGCGTTGAGATAGAACCCGGCGCCGGAGCCGAAATCGTAGCTGTCGTGCTCGCCGGGCAGGTCCAGCCCGCGCGGGCTGGTGTCCGGACAGACGATCGCGATGCCCAGCTCGGCGGCGGTTTTCTGCGCCCCCGCTTTCTGCATGAAATTCTCATCGGTGCAGGTGAGCCCGGAGAGCCACCACATCAGCGGCACACGGCTCTCTTCGGCCTGCGGCGGAAGATAGATCGCGAAGATCATGTCGCAATCCAGCGCCCGCGAGTAGTGCTTGTAGCGCTTGACCCAGCCACCGAAGCTCTTGGTGGCAGAGACCAGCTCCAACTGCTCGCTCATCGACATGGTTTTCTCCTGGCAGCACCGGCGGTATCACCGCCGGTGGGTTGAGCTTGGGCGCGTATCACTCGGGCAGTTTCGGGCCCGTGTCGAACGCCTTGCGCGCGGCTTCGAGCGCGTATCACTCGGGCAGTTTCGGGCCCGTATCGAACGCCTTGCGCGCGGCTTCGGGCCCGTATCACTCGGGCAGTTCCGGGCACGTATCGAGCGCTTTGCGCGCGGCTTCGGGCGCGTTTCACTCGGGCAGTTTCGGGCCCGTATTAAAAGTGCAGTACGGTGCGGATGCTCTTGCCCGCATGCAGCAGCTCGAACGCCTCGTTGATCTGGTCGAAGGCCATGTCATGGGTGACGAACTCGTCGATCTTGATCTCGCCATCCATATAGCGCTGGACATAGCCCGGCAGCTCGCTGCGGCCCTTGACGCCACCGAAGGCGGAGCCCTTCCAGACCCGACCGGTCACCAGCTGGAACGGACGCGTCGAGATCTCCTCGCCGGCCCCGGCGACGCCGATGATGATCGATTCGCCCCAGCCCTTGTGGCAGCACTCCAGCGCCGAGCGCATCACGTTGACGTTGCCGATGCACTCGAAGGAGTAGTCGACGCCGCCATCGGTCAGGTCGACAATGACCTGCTGGATCGGATCGCTGTAATCCTTCGGGTTGACGAACTCGGTGGCACCGAACTGGCGCGCCAGCTCGAACTTGTCCGGGTTGACGTCGATGGCGATGATGCGCGACGCCTTGGCCATCTGCGCGCCCTGGATCACCGCCAGGCCGATCGCGCCCAGACCGAACACCGCGACCGTGGCACCCGGCTCGACCTTGGCAGTGTTGAGCACCGCGCCGATGCCCGTGGTGACACCACAGCCGAGCAGACAGATCTTGTCCAACGGCGCTTCCTTGGAGACCTTGGCCAGCGACACCTCGGGCAGCACGGTGTACTCGGAGAAGGTCGAGCAACCCATATAGTGATGGATCGGCTTGCCGTCGAGGGAGAAGCGTGAGGTGCCGTCGGGCATCAGGCCCTTGCCCTGGGTGGCGCGCACCGAGCTGCACAGGTTGGTCTTGCCCGAGAGGCAGAACTTGCACTTGCCGCACTCGGCGGTATAGAGCGGAATGACATGGTCGCCCGGCACCAGCCCGGTCACGCCTTCGCCCACCGCTTCGACGATACCCGCACCCTCGTGGCCCAGCACCGAGGGGAACAGCCCTTCCGGATCCTTGCCCGAGAGCGTGTAGGCATCGGTGTGACAGACACTGGTGGCGACCATGCGCACCAGCACTTCGCCCGCTTTAGGGTCCTGGACGTCGATCTCTTCGAGGGAGAGGGGTTTGCCCGCTTCCCAGGCTACGGCAGCACGCGATTTCATCTTCTGGTCTCCTTTTAGGATGTCGATTCGCTCACCTCACAGGGGCGAGGCCTGGCGATCATTTTGGTTTGAACCCAGCATTTCTGCTTTGAACTCAGTCTAGGCGCTCGCTGGCTGGCAATAAACCTGGCCAAAGGCACATAATCATTGCCATACAGCAATAATCGAGGAAGCGTCATGTCGCGCTGGGAAGGGATCGAAGCGTTCGTCGCCGTGGTCAGACTGGGGACCTTCACCCGTGCCGCGGAGTCGCTGAAGGTCTCCAGCTCGCATGTCAGCCGGCTGGTCAGCCAGTTGGAGCAAAGCCTCGGCGCACCGCTGCTCTACCGCACCACCCGCCAGATACGCCTGACCGACGGCGGTGCAATCTACTACGAGCACTGCCGCTCGCTGCTCGATGGCTTTCGTGAAGCCGAGGATGCGCTCAACGCGCTGCAGTCGCTGCCCCAGGGGCGCCTGGCGATCAGCTGCGCCACCACCTTCGGCGAACGCTATATCGCACCGTTGGTCAACGAGTTTCACTGCCGCCACCCTCAGCTCGACGTCCAGCTGCACTTCACCAATCGCGCCGTGGCGCTGATCGACGAGGGCTTCGATATCGCCATTCGCATGGGGGTGCTCAAGGACTCCAGCCTGCTGGCACGACGCCTGTGCGAGCGTCGCGAATACGTGGTCGGCTCACCGGCCTACTTCCAGCGCGTCTCCCCTCCGCACAGCCTGTCGGAACTTTCCCATCACAACTGCCTGAGCGGTTCTCGCGACAGCTGGCTGTTCCAGGTCGAAGGCGCACAGCGCGAGATTCGCGTCTCCGGCAACTGGCGCGGCAACTCGGGGCCGGCGCTGCTGGACGCGGCGCGTCGCGGCATCGGCCTGGCCCAGCTGCCGGACTACTATGTCGAGCCGGCACTGGGGCGCGGTGAACTGATCTCGGTACTGGACCGCTACCAGTTCACCGATACCGCGGTATGGGCGGTCTATCCGCGCCATCGCCAACTGTCGTCGAAGATTCGTTTGCTGGTCGACTTCCTGGTCGCGCGACTACCCACGACCATCGCCGGCTGGGCGGCCGGCGGGGGCTCCGACGTCAGCAAAGCCCCCCGGTCGGACAGCGGCATCAGTGATTGAAGAAGTGATCGATACCGTCGTTGAGGTAGGCATCGCCGAACTCCGCCTCGCGCGCCAGCGCCGCCGGGTCGGGCAGCTCGATGCGCTGGCGCGAGCGTAGCACCAGACCCTCCTCGCGGAAGGTCGTCAGAGTGCGGCTGACGTGCACCGACGACAGTCCCAGCGCGTCGCCGAGATGCTGCTGCGACAGCGGCAGGCGGATACTGTTGCCGTCGCGCGCTTTGGTGCGCTCCAGGCGCACGAACATCTCGTAGATCAGATGCGCCAGGCGCTGGCGCGCGCTGCGCCGGGCCAGATTGACCAGGCGCTCGGTGAGCAGCGCCTGCTGATGTGACGAGATGGCGAAGAAGATCGCCGAGAGGGTCAGCGATTCGCGAAAGACGTTGATCAGGCGACGGTGCGGAAAGTGGCAGATGACACCATCCTCGAGCATGGCGACGCCGGTCAGGCGATCCTTGAAGGCGAACTCGCGCAGGCCGATGATGTCGCCGGGCAGATAGATCTCGAGAATCTGCCGCGAGCCATCCTCCATATGCCGGAAGGAGTAGGCCCAGCCGCGGCTTAAGGTGCAGAACTCACGCGCGCTGTCGCCCTCCTGCCACAGGATCTGATCGGCCTTGACCTCGCTCGGGCTCTTCTCCAGATCCGCCAGCAGCGCCTCGTCGTTCTCGGAAATCTCACCGTAGTGCTTGAAGTGACGAATGATGCAGCTGTCTTTGCTCATTTCCCTTGGCCTTGTGGTCTAACCCGCAACGTGGCGCGCGCCTGCGCTGCCGTGACGACACAACGCCATCATCACGGATCGCGCGACGCACACCAGACTGCCCCGAGAAGCCCCAGGCACGGCCTGTGACCGTGCCGACGCACTCGCTGCAGGGACTCCTGGATTCAGGGATTTGATAGTGGCACAGCTCTAGCTCAATTTCCTTATCACCGTTGATATCGCATTTACCGACGTTGGCAGGGTCCGGGGCTCAACACTCGATGGTGTTGACCGCCAGGCCACCGCGCGAGGTTTCCTTGTACTTGTCCTGCATGTCGCGACCGGTGTCGCGCATGGTACGGATTACCTTGTCCAGCGAGACGAAGTGCTCGCCGTCGCCGCGTAGCGCCATCTGGGCGGCGTTGATCGCTTTGACCGAGGCGATCGCATTACGCTCGATGCACGGCACCTGAACCAGCCCGGCGA
Source organism: Gammaproteobacteria bacterium MFB021 (assembly GCA_000737985.1). GTDB lineage: Bacteria > Pseudomonadota > Gammaproteobacteria > Pseudomonadales > Halomonadaceae > Salinicola. The sequence goes on from JNVT01000093.1 coordinate 21,373, forward strand.
TCGGATCGCAGGTCAGCCCGAGGTTGTGCTCGAGGCCGATCTCGGCGGCGTTCTCGACCTGTGCCGGGGTTCCGCCGAGCAGCTCGGCCAGCCCTGCCGCGGCCATCGCGCAGGCCGACCCGACCTCTCCCTGACAGCCGACCTCGGCGCCGGAGATCGAAGCGTTGGTCTTGCACAGGATACCGATCGCCGCGGCCGCCAGTAGGAAGCGCACCACATCCTTCTCGCACGCCCCGGGCTGGAACTTCATGTAGTAGTGCAGCACCGCCGGGACGATGCCCGCAGCCCCGTTGGTGGGCGCGGTGACCATGCGCCGCCCGGCGGCGTTCTCCTCGTTGACCGCCAGGGCGAAGAGGTTGACCCAGTCCATCGCCGAGAAGGTGCTGGCGATCAGCCCCTTGTCGTCGTCCAGGGCCATCAAGCGTCGGTGCAGATTGGGCGCACGCCGGCGCACGTTGAGACCACCCGGCAGCACGCCCTGCTGATCCAGGCCGCTGTCGACGCAGGCCTTCATCGCTTCCCAGATGCGCCATAGCCCGGCGCGGGTCTCGGCCTCGCTGCGCCAGGCGCTCTCGTTGGCGAGCATCACGTCGCTGATCGAAAGTTCTTCGCGGCGACAGATCTCGAGCAGCTCCACGGCATTGCGGAACGGGAACGGCAGGCGCACGCCGCGGGTGGCACTCTCGCCGTGTTCGGCCTGCTCCTCGTCGACCACGAAGCCACCGCCGACCGAGTAGTAGGTGTTGGCGTAGATCGTCGCGCCGCGACGATCGCTGGCCACCAGGCGCAGCGCGTTGGTGTGGTAGTCGAGGATCTCGTCGCACCACTCGACGTCGCGGGCGGGGTCGAAATCGATAGCATGCACGCCGGCCAGCGATAGACGGTGATCACGCTCGACGGCAGCGAGCTTGAGCGCCAACTCGTCGGGATCGACGCTCACCGGCTGCTCGCCCATCAGCCCGCCGAGCACCGCGCTGTCGGTGTTGTGGCCCTTGCCGGTGGCACTGAGCGAGCCATAGAGGGTGACCTGCACACGTTTGACCGGCTGCAGCAGCGCATGCTCGCGCAGCGTGGTGACGAAGGTGTGTGCGGCCTGCATCGGGCCCACGGTGTGTGAGCTGGAGGGCCCGATGCCGATCTTGAACAGGTCAAACACGCTGAAGGTCATGGTCGTCTCCCCTGGGAGCGTCGCACTGGAGTCAGAAAGCGTCGTTGCGAGAACCGATGCTTGATGTAGTTTGACTTCAGTGTGCTCGCCGGTTACACCGGTCTCAATCGAATATATCTGTCCAGGGTTTTAGTCAGGCTAAATCATGGCCCAGTCACTCAATGCTCAGACCCACGCCTGGCTGAAGGTCTTCGCCGTCAGCGCCAGGCACCTCTCCTTCACCCGTGCGGCGGAGGAGTTGCACGTGACCACCGGTGCGGTCAGTCAGCAGATCAAGCAGTTGGAGGAGCGCCTGGGCTTCCGGCTGTTTCGACGCCTGCCGCGACAGCTGGCGCTCACCGAGGAGGGCGAGCGCCTGGCCGGGGTGGTGTCCCAGGCCTACGATGCGGTGGGGCTGGAGATCGATCGCCTGCGCGGCGGTGTGATGAGCGGCGTGCTGCGTCTGCGCTGCCTGCCCTCGTTCCTGGCCAAGTGGCTGATGCCGCGCCTGCCGCGGCTGCAGGCGCGCTTTCCCGATATCGAACTGCACCTGAGCGCCGAGGACAGCAACCTGTCACTGCTCGACGGCGGGTTCGATCTGGCGATCGATCTCAACGACGGCCACTACCCCGGGCTGCAGACCTCGCCGCTGATCGACGAGCGCATCTTCGCGGTCTGCTCGCCGCAGCTGCTGCGCCGGCGCCCACCGCTGACCCACCCCGATGCGTTGGGCTACTACCCGCTGCTGCACGATGTCACCGCCTGGCGCGGCAGCCACGACTACGCCGAGTGGGAGCACTACCTGGCGGCGATCGGCGGCGAACACGTCAATGTCCGCCGGGGTTACACCTTCAACCGCAACCAGCTCACGGTGGAGGCAGCGATCTCCGGCATGGGCGTGGCGATCGCCCGGCGTACGCTGATCGGCGACGAGCTGGAGAGTGGGCGCCTGATCGCCCCCTTCGCCGGCTCGGTCGCCACCGGCAAACGCTACGGCCTGGTCTATCAGCAGGGCGCCCTCGATGACCGCCGCGTCCGGGCGATCCACGACTGGCTGGTGGAGGAGGCCGAGCGCGGCCGGAGCACGGAGCAACCATTCAGCGACGCGGCTGAGAGGCAGTAGGCGGGGAAGAGTCGTGGAGAAGGAAGCCACCCAACGCAGGACGCCCGCACGACACGCCCACTGCCTATACACAGTGTGGGTGAGACGTACGGGCGTCGCGGGTATTCGGCTGGACCGTAGCCGGTGGCGTGACCTAGTCATGCCATGGCCCAGGTTATGCTGAGACCTGACTTTCCCTGACTTATTTTTCCCTAACTTATTTTTCCCTGACTCAGTTATCGGCCACCTTTGGCGGGTCGATCTCCAGCTTCTGCGCGGCGATCACGGCCTGGGTGCGGGAGTGTACGCCAAGCTTGCGCAGGATGGCGGTGACGTGGGCCTTGATGGTGGCTTCGGAGACGTTCAGCTCGTAGGCGATCTGCTTGTTGAGCAGCCCCTCGGTGAGCATGTTGAGCACGCGAAACTGCTGCGGGGTGAGCGAGGCGATCGCTTCGGCGAAGCGGGCGTCCTCCTCGTTGCCCTCGCCCATGGCATCGGCCATTTCGGCGGGCAGCCACACTTCCCCCTTGAGCACTTCACCGATCGCCTCGGCGATGGCGTCGAGCGAGGCCGACTTGGGAATGAAGCCGGAAGCGCCGTAGTCGATAGCGCGACGTACCACGTCGAGCTCTTCGCTGCCCGAGACCACGGTGACCGGAATATCCGGCATCTGCCCGCGCAGCTGAATGAGCCCGGAAAAGCCGTGCGCCCCCGGCATGTGCAGATCGAGCAGGATGAGATCGGCATCCGGATGACGCGTCACCACCTCGGTGGTCGCTTCCATGGTATCCGCTTCGACGATTTCCGCCTGCGGCGATACCTGGCGCAGCGCCTGATTGAGCGCTGCCCGGAAGAGTGGGTGGTCATCGGCAACGATGAATTTCTGGGCAAAAGCCATTGAATCTCCTCCGGGACTGTCGAGACGTCGAGCGAGTTCGGGGCATGGTGGCTCGCCAACGGACAAAGTGGTTCAACTTTGGATTAATGGCATGTTACCCCATGCAATCGTCGATTCCCAAGCCTCAAATCGAAGCGCTAAAAAACCGCCGTCTGACGGCGCTGCGGGGCGCTTATGGGCGCTGAAAATCGGGCGTAAAAAGCCTCCCTTCCGGCCATCTCTTCTGGCCATAAAGAGGGTTTCACTCGCACTGCCGACTTAACCCAGGATAACGCCGATACCGCATCTTTATCCGCAACGCTCGGATTAAAAATGCGGGTATCGACCTAGCTACGAACCACTCATTTAGTCATATAGATGAAAACCGGGCCTATCGAGTAAGCCCGGGTCTATACCTTTTCATGACTTGATATGGCGGTTCTCGATCAGGTCTTCGACCACGCTGGGATCGGCCAGCGTCGAGGTATCGCCGAGACCGTCGCACTCGTTGGCCGCAATCTTGCGCAGGATACGCCGCATGATCTTGCCCGAACGCGTCTTGGGCAAACCCGGCGCCCACTGGATCACATCCGGCGTGGCGATCGGACCGATATCCTTGCGTACCCACTGCTTGAGGGTCTGCTTGAGCTCGTCGCTGGGCTCGACATCGTCGTTGAGCGTGACGTAGACGTAGATGCCCTGCCCCTTGATGTCATGGGGATAGCCCACTACCGCGGCCTCGGCCACGTCCGCATGGGCGACCAGCGAGGATTCGATCTCCGCCGTGCCCATGCGGTGGCCGGAGACGTTGAGCACGTCGTCGATCCGCCCGGTGATCCAGTAATCGCCGTCGGCATCGCGACGGCAGCCGTCGCCGGTGAAGTAGACACCCTCGTAGGTCGAGAAGTAGGTCTGCACGAAGCGCTCGTGATTGTTCCAGATCGAGCGCGCCTGCCCCGGCCAGGAGTCCAGAATCACCAGGTTACCGTCGGTCGCCCCCTCGAGGCGGTTGCCGTCGTTGTCCAGCAGTGCCGGCTGCACGCCGAAGAACGGTTGGGTCGCACAGCCCGGCTTGAGATCGGTAGCGCCGGGCAGCGGCGTGATCATGTGCCCGCCGGTCTCGGTCTGCCACCAGGTATCGACGATCGGGCAGCGCGAGTTACCTATCACGCGATAGAACCAGTCCCATGCCTCGGGATTGATCGGCTCGCCGACGGTACCCAGCACGCGCAGGGTCTCGCGCCGGCTGTCGTCCATGATGCGTTCGCCGTGGGCCATCAGCGAGCGGATCGCGGTGGGCGAGGTATAGAGGATCGAGACCTCGTGCTTGTCGACGATCTGGCCGATCCGCCCGTGACTCGGGTAGGTCGGCACGCCCTCGAACATCAGCGTGGTGGCACCGTTGGCCAATGGCCCGTAGACAATATAGCTGTGGCCGGTGATCCAGCCCACGTCCGCGGCGCACCAGTAGACTTCGCCATCGTGGTAGTCGAAGACGGCGCGGTGAGTCAGCGCGGCGTAGAGCAGATAGCCGCCGGAGGTGTGCTTGAGCCCTTTCGGCGTGCCGGTGGATCCGGAGGTGTAGAGGATGAACAGCGGATCCTCGGCGTTCATGGTCTCCGCCGGGCACTCCTCGGACTGCGCGTCGACCTGCTCGTGGAACCACTGGTCGCGGCCTTCGTGCCAGGCGATCTCGCCACCGGTGCGCTTGACCACCAGCACATGCTCGACCACATCGGTGCCGTCGCGGGTCAGCGCCGCGTCGACGTTGTCCTTCAGCGGTACCTGCTTGCCACCGCGCACCGACTCGTCGGCGGTGATCACGATGCGTGACTGGGAGTCGACGATACGTCCGGCCAGGGCATCCGGCGAGAAGCCGCCGAACACCACCGAGTGCACCGCGCCGATGCGCGCGCAGGCGAGCATCGCCATCGCCGCCTCCGGCACCATCGGCATATAGAGAGTGACGGTGTCGCCCTTACCTACGCCCATCGCCTTCAGCGCATTGGCCAGCTGCGAGACCCGGGCATGCAACTGGCGATAGGTGATCACTTTGTGATCATTGGGGTCGTCACCCTCCCAGATGATCGCGGTCTGATCGCCACGCGTCTCCAGGTGGCGGTCGAGACAGTTGTAGGCGACGTTGAGTTCGCCATCCTCGAACCAGCGGATATCGACGTTGTCCGAGGCGAAGGAGGTGTTCTTGATGCGTGTCGGCGGGCGGCTCCAGTCGAGCGCCTGGGCCTGCTCGCGCCAGAACCCCTCGGGGTCCTCGACCGACTGGCGATAGAGTGTCTCGTAGCGTTCGCGATCGAACCAGGCCTTGTCTGCCAGCGCCTGATCGACAGGATAGACCCGCTGCTGCTCGCTCATGGCGATCTCCCCTTTTATTCGGATTCGAGACTTTTACTCGGACTCAACGGCCGACGTGCCGACTTCCGGCGACCCGCGCGGCCCTCGCTGTAACGGTGAAAGCTCAATCAGCTCAATGTGATAGCGGATCGGCTACGAAGACCGCCAGCATATAACGCTGGCGACGGTCACCCCCTATTAGACCTTCGTATGGTCTCAACCTAGATCACTGGACGAGTCGCAGCCAGCGGCGGTCGGTCAGTCTCTTGCGCCATGGCTAGTCGGCTGGGTGGCCGGTGTCGTACCCGAGATAGTCCAGCTCTCCGCGGCAGCGGCGGCAGCGGTAGCGGGCGCCGCGCTGGGCGCCGGCATGGCGCCGCGCGCTGAAGCGATGGGGCTGCGTGCAGCGGCAGCGATAGAGATAGGGCATGGGGCTGGCCCGGGCCACGTCGAAACGGTGGGTGACAATCGGCGCCAGCCCGTAGAGGCCACGCATCACACGCTGCCACTCACGCCCATGGGGCCGGGCACGAAGCCCTTCGTCGAGATGGAACACCAGCCAGTGGGCCATCTCGTGGGGCACGATCTCATCCATGAAGGCGGCCCGATTCTCGTCGAGCAGGGTGGCGTTGAAGCGCAGCCCGCCGCGCTGATAGTGCGCCTGCCCGGCGCTGCGGCCACGTAGATCGAACCAGATCCGTGGTCGCGGTAATCCGGGGTGGACCTCACGGGCCAGCTGCCAGGCGGCCTCGGCACGCGCGACCAGAGCCTGCTGCAGGGCGGCGCGGTCGAGTCGCGCCAGAGCCTGAGGATCGGCGGGGGCGAGTGCAGACGTACGCGGTGATGGCGAGGGCGAAATCATGAGGCGGTCGCATGGCATGGCTGAGTATCGATGACGGCGGTCGCTAGGGTCGATCGCTGCGGGCAGGCGATGAGCGGGACGCCGGTGGTAGAATGCCGCCAACGACGGAAGGCGTCCAGCGCCCCCGCAACGTGATTCTTCACCTCTGTCCAGGAGCTCCCATGTCCGACGACCACGACGACGCCATCGCCAGCCATCCACCGCTGGACGATACCGGCCTGGCGAGGCTCGACGAGTTTCTCGCCCCCGAGCATCTTGGCGAGGAAGCCCCCGATGTGGTCAGCGCCCACGGCTTTCTGGTCGCCCTGGCCGTGGCACCCCAGTCGCCGCCCCAGACGCAGTGGCTGGCGGAGCTGTTCGAGACGGCCCCCGCGTTCACCGAACTAGCGGCGCGCGATGAAGTCATCGCGTTGATGGAAACCCTGACACGCCAGGCCGGCGATATTCTCGAGCGCGGCGAGTGGCTGGAGCTGCCGTTCGATACCGAGCTCGACGACGACGGCGAGATGGCCGCCGCCATCGAGGATTGGTGCGCGGGCTTCATGCAGGCCGTATTTCTCGATGAAGCGACCTGGTTCGCCCAGGATGAATCCCACGTCGCCGCCCTGCTGCTGCCCTTCATGGCGCTCTCGGGGCTGTTCGAGGAGGAGCCGGAGATGGCCGAGATGGTCACCGACGAGGCGCAGTTCAGCGCCCTGGCCGCCCAGTTGCCGGAGCTGACCCTCGATCTCTACCTGCATTTTCGCGTACCGCCGGAGCCACCCAAGCGCGGCCCGGGCAAGTCGGGTGGGAAACGGACAGGCAAGTCCCGCGGCGGTGCGCGCCAGGGCGGCGGCAAGCGCTGAGGCGCCGCTACTTGAGCCGCGTCATCCAGGCGTTGAGGGTGCCGAACGCCCATTCACGCACCCGCTGCCACCAGGGTCGGCGCCGCCAGGAGGCGGCGTCGATCCGCTGACTGGCGGCGAAGTTGCGCTGGAACAGCTCGGCGACCTCGGCGGCGAAGGCGCTATCCTCGATCTCCTGATTGGCCTCGAGATTCCACTGCAGGCTCCAGTGGTCGAAGTTGCACGAGCCCAGCGAGACCCAATCGTCGACGACACAGAACTTGGCGTGGATGAAGTTGGGCTGGAACTCGTAGATCTGCACGCCGGCCTTGAGCAGGCGCCCGTAGAAGCGCTGCCCGGCGTAACGGATACCCGGATGGTCGTGATGCCCGCCGGCGAGCAGCAGACGCACGTCGATGCCGCGCCGCGCGGCCTGGGCCAGCTGGCGGCGCAGGCTCAAGGTGGGCACGAAATAGGGCGTGCACAGCCACAGCCGCTGGCGCGCGGTGGAGATGCGCCCGTGGAGCGACAGCCGGATCGCCTGATAGCGGTGGCCGCGCCCGGAGATCACCCGCCCGCGCGCGCCCTCTCCCACCACCTCTTGCGGCGCCGGCGGCAGGCGCGGCGAGAGCCGGGCCCGCGAACGCCCGCCCCGGGTCAGCGGTGAGTCCCACACCTGCGCGAACAGACGCATCCAGTCGTGGACCACTGGCCCCTCGACGCGCACAGCCACCTCGTACCAGGCATCCACGAACTCGTCGACGATGCCGAAACCGCCGGTGAAAGCCACCTCGCCGTCGACTACCACCAGCTTGCGGTGGTCGCGCATCAGATTGCCGCCCAGGCGAGTCACCGAGAGCGGGTTGAAGAAACGCAGTTCGACCCCGGCGGCGCGCAGGCGCTGGCGGTCGCGCCGCGCCAGCCCCATGCTGCCGACGCCGTCGAGCATCATCCGCACCGCCACGCCGCGGGCTACCGCGGCCTCCAGCGTCTGCACGAAGCGTTCGGCCAGCGCCCCGGACTCCATCAGATAGAGTTCGATCCACAGCTGTTCGCGCGCGCCCTCGATCGCCGCTCGCATGGCCGGCCAGAAGCGTTTGCCCTCCGGGAGTAGCTCGAAGCGATTGCCGCCCTTCCATGTTGCGCGCATGCCATCTCCCGCCGATCGTATCGGCCCCGATTGACGCACGTTTCGCCGCGCCAGAAAAGAGCCAGCCCCGCCACTGTCGATGGCAGGCTTCCACGATGCCGTGCGCGCCATCGTCGGCGCCGGCGGATATCGCTATACTCATGAATTTGCGAGGGCTTCAGGCATGCGGTCATTCAGCGGCACGGGGCGACTGTGGCATCGCTTGATGGGCGCCAGCGTGCGCCGCTGGCTCGGCTTCCGCCTGATCGAGCCTGATCCGGTAGCCCTCGACCCCGAACCGGTCACGCTCTACGTCATCCCGCATCCGGCGCTCAGCGACGAACTCGCAGTAGCTCAACTGACCCGCAAGCTGGGGCTACCCGACGCCGGCCGCCGGGTCGAGTTGAATGGGCTCACGCTGCCGGCCTGCCTGCCGCTGCCGCGCCTGCGTCGCACCTGGCGCGGCGTCAAGACCCAAGGTACAGAGTCGCTGGGCCCGCTGCTCGCCGCACTCGAACAGAACCCCACGCTGGACGTGCAGCTGGTGCCGGTGAGCGTGTTCTGGAGCCGCGCCCCGGGCAAGGACTTCGGCTTCTGGAAGATGCTCGCCGCCGACGACTGGGCCTGGAGCGGGCGCCTGCGCCGCCTGCTGTCGCTGATCGTCAACGGCCGCCACCTGGAAGCCCACCTGGGTGAACCGATCCGCCTGCGAGCGCTGCTCGACGATCCGCAGACCCGGCTGACCCAGCGCACGCTTGCCCGTGTGCTGCGGGTCCACTTTCGCCGCGTGCGCGCGAGGGTGCTGGGCCCCGATATCTCCCACCGCCGGACCCTGGTCCGCGGCGTGGTGGGCAGCCCGGCGGTGCGTCAGGCGATCGACGAAGCCGCTTCCGCCAACCGCAGCAACACGCTCAAGGAGCGCAAGCGGGCCGAGCGCTATGCGCGCGAGATCGCTTCCAATATGTCCTACCCGGTGCTGCGCTTTCTGTATGAGCTGCTCAAGCGGCTGTGGAACCGGCTCTACGACGGCGTCGACGTCCACGGCCTCGACGCGGTCAAGGCGATCGCCGGCGAGCGCACTCTGGTCTATGTGCCCTGCCACCGCAGCCACGTCGACTATCTGCTGCTCTCCTACGTGCTCTATCGCGAGGGCTTGATGCCCCCGCACATCGCCGCCGGACGCAACCTCGACATGCCGCTGATCGGCCCGCTGCTGCGACGCGGCGGCGCCTTCTTCATGCGCCGCAGCTTCAAGGACAACCGGCTCTACGCCGCGGTATTCAACGAGTATCTGCACCGACTGATCGCCCGCGGCCAGCCGATCGAGTACTTCATCGAGGGCGGGCGCTCGCGCACCGGTCGCATGCTTGACCCGCGCCCCGGCATGCTGGCGATGACGCTACGCTCGTTCGTGCGCGACGCCACCCGCGACGTCGCCTTCGTGCCGGTCTACATCGGCTACGAGAAGGTGCTCGAGAGCAACGCCTATCTGCGCGAATTGCGCGGCGGCAGCAAGAAGAAGGAGTCGCCGCTGGATCTGGTGCACGTGCTGCGCCATCTGCGCCAGCCCCACGGCCGGGTCGCGGTCAACGTCGGCGAACCGCTGTCACTGACCGACTTCCTGGATAGCCTCGCCCCCGCCTGGCGTGAGACGCGCAGCCAGCCCCGCCCCGAGTGGCTCAAGCAAGCGGTTCCGCAGTTGGGTCACGCACTCTCCGAACGCATCAACGATGGCGCCACAATCAATGCCGTCTCGCTGGTGGCCATGGCGCTGCTGGCGACCCCGCACCACACCATCGAATCCGACCTGCTGGCGCATCAGATAGCGCTGCTGGTGCGGCTGCAGCAGCGTGTGCCGGGCAGCCCGAACTGCCGTCTGCCGGCGGGTGACGCCGCCGCCTGGATCGATCAGGTGCAATCACTCGGCTTTATTCAGCGCCGCCCCCAGGCGCTGGGCGAGCTGATCAGCGCCACGCCGGAACAGGCCACGCTGCTCACCTGGTATCGCAACAACGTACTGCATCTATTCACGCATGTCGGGCTGGTGGCCTTCGCCTTCCGCAACAACGTGGCGTTCTGTCTTGATGAACTCGACACCCTGCTGGCCCCGGCGTGGCCGCTGATCGCCCGCGAGCTCAACGCCCGCGAGGTGGCGGATCATCGCCAGCATCTGGCTGCCACCCTCGAGGCCCTGAGCGCCGAAGGACTGCTCAAGCAGAGTGGCAGCGAGTGGCGCCGCCAGCCCGGCCACCTGGAAGCCAGTGAGCAATTGCGTCTGCTCGGCCAGCCGATACAGCCGACGCTCGAACGCACCTACCTGCTGCTGGCCTCGCTGCTGCGCTACCCGAGTGGCGAACTGACCCGCGAAACGCTGGAGGAGCACAGCCGCCAGTTGGCCGAACGGCTGACGCTATTGGCCGGGCTCAACGCGCCGGAATTCTTCGACAAGCGGCTCTTCTCGGCGCTGCTGGAAACGCTGGAAGCGCAGGGGTGGCTACGCGTGGAAGCGGATCGGCTGCACTACGACGAGGCGCTGATGCGCGCGCAGAAGCGCAGCCGCACCCTGTTCGATCCGGAACTGCGCCACCGGCTGGTGCGGCTCACCCGGCAGTGAACCGGAACGGTCTGCGTGTTGCTCATACGTCCGTTCGTGTAGATATTGAACACTTACTCACCAGCTCCTGGCCCCATTCATGCCTGTAGCGCGGGCCGCTCAGAAGTAGCGTGCATCGGCCGCGAAGGCAGCTTTCCTCTCCAGGTATCAGGGCGTCGTCAGCGGGCAGTGGGCGCTATTCACAATAACGAAATGGGCTTCGATTCTCTCTGCCACGCGGCCGACAGCCTGGTGCTGACATTCACCCGGCGATGGAAAAAGACGCGAAAAGACGGTCAGAAAGGCAGCCATACAAGACGTTGTAAAAGGCATTGTATCTGATGCGCGGCAATGCAGAAGAAGGGCCGCAACAGCGCAGAAAGCCCCAAATGGATATCAGACAGCGCCGGTTAGACGAACGGCAATAGCAGCGACACCAGGCAAGTAGAGGCATCGAGATCGATGACACCGGCTACGCAGACCAGCGAGAGAAAATAGTCGAGCTGGCTGACAGGCATACATGAAAAAGCCGGCCCAAGGGCCGGCTTCGTTCGAACGAGCGGCCGTAGCCACTCGTGTCGGGTATCGCTTAGAAGCTGTAGACAGCACCCACAGCGACGCCGTTGCCCACGTCGTGGGTACGGTCGTACAGGGCGCCTTCAACGAAGGTGTACATCGCCGGCGAGATGTTGTAAGTCGCGCCGAGGACGAATTCGTTGAAGTTGTCGTCGCCAGCGTAATTGCCGGCGTCGTTGATAGCACCACGGTTTGTGGCCAGAGCAACTTCCTTGTCGGCGTCGACGTACTGGTAGGAACCGTAGAGGTCACCAGCGAAGTTGTCGGACAGGGCGTAGCCGTAGCGCGCGCCGACGGCGTAGCGCATGATGTCGCCGCTTTCGCCATTGATCTTGAGGTCGCTGTCTTCGACCTTGGCCGACAGACGCAGAGTGTCGATGGTGTACTGCGCGGTCACACCATAGGCCTTGGCCTTGACCTTGTCGCCAGTCGCGTTGTTCTGCAGCTCGTAGTTGTCCAGATCGTCGTACACTGCGGCGATGGAGAACGCGCCTACGGCGTACTTCAGACCGCCGAAGAACGAAGCGTTGGAACCCTGGTTGCTGTAACCAGTTGCCTGGAACTCGTCTTCAGCATCGCCCTTGTACTGAGTACCGACAGCGAACTGCAGGCCGGCCCAAACCGGAGACATGTACTGGAACTTGTCGCCTTCGCGGTCAGCGTTGGCGTTGCCAATGATGCCGTTGCTGCCGTAGATGCCGGCCAGGTCACGAGTCGAGTCGGAGACGTCGAAGTACTCGTTGTTGGAGATCGGATCTTGGACCCAGTCGTCGATCAGCGGATCCCAGGAGCCCAGACGGGCGTCACCGAAGTTGCCCTTCAGACCCAGGTAAGCCTGGTCGCCGCTCTTCAGGCCGCCGTTGATTTTCTCTTCGTCGGCGTCGTGCTCGAACTCGGCCTTGAAGTAGCCGGTCAGGCCCGGGTTGATGACGTGCTGGCCGGAGAAGCCGACGGTAGAGCCGTTGTCGAACAGCTCGTCTTTGGAGCTGGAGCCAGTGATACGGCCATCGTCGTTATAGCTACCAGTCTCGATGGACTTGTAGGCGATCTGGATGTTGCCGTAGATGTCGAGCTGCGTGCCGTCCTGGTTGTAGACAGTCGCCGCCTGAGCCGCAGCGGAGGCGCCCAGGGCACCAGCAATAGCAGTCGCTAAGAGCGTCTTTTTCATCGCGATAGGTTCCTTAACTAGCTTACTGTTCGATCGTGTCTGCAGATGCAGTCGGCTTCGGTGCCTTCAACCAGCTTCGTCACGCGAACGAATGACGGCTGCGGAACTCTGAAGCCTTGTTATTGTCCAATGCTCGCCGAGAAACCATATACTGGACGTGTGGCGAACGCAACAAGAAAAAAACACTGTTTTCGTTGCTCGCCGCGCGACCCACGAAGGCCCTGGCGCTCGTACTTTGCGTCATCATCGGCGGCTGAGAGACGTCATCACGCTAGCGCCGAGCCATGTCATTTCAATGACATGGACGCGACACTCGGCGACTGACGCCTCACGCCGGGCGCACCATAGCGCCCGAATCGGCCAGGCAAAATACGACGAAAGTGTTATCTCGTTTGGCGTGACAAGGCCGACATGGTCGACACCTGTGGCGCTCTTGCCAAAGCGCCTTCAGCGGATCGCTACCCGGCTTCAGCTATTGTGACGGCCATGCTTGGCCAGCAGCTCGCCGATCTTGCGGTCGAGCTTGTCGGCGCGCTGGCGGGTCTCTTTCACCTGCTGCTTCTTCTGCAACGCTTCCAGCTGGCGCTTGGCGTGCTTGGCTTCCTCGGCGCTGACCACGTCGCTGTCGGCGCCCTGCAGATCGACCCGGCGCGCACCCTCGCGCACCGACTTCAGATAGCGCGGCAGGTGGACATAGCAGGCCAGCGCTCGCCGCACCAGCTTCTCGGGCCAGGGCTCGCAGGCGCAGAGATCGAGATGAATACCGGTCTTGAGCGGGCGGGTATGCCCCTTGAAGAACGCCTTGGGGTAGCGCTTGTACCATTGGGCCAGCAGCGCATGCGGCGAGGGCGCCTCGTGCTCGGCGCCGAATGCCAGCGTGCTCTGGGCAGAGCCCGTATCAGTAGGCTCGGCGCCGCCGGCGCCATTCGCGTCCTCGGCTGGATCGGTACTTGCCCGCGGTAGCGAAGACGCCGATGCAGCGCTCGCCGGGGCGGATTCCGGGGCATCAATGGCTCCGGAATCCGGCGTTGCCCGCGCCACGGAGGCGGCCGGCGCGGCCGGGGCCTCAGGGTCAGCGGAGACCTCGGCTGACGCGGGCGGCGTCGAGGTGAGACGCTGCAGCGGCGAAGGCCCCCGCCGCGAGGCTTCGTCGGCGCCCTCCTCCCGCGGCCGCGAGCGGCGGAAAGCCAGATTGCCCAGGCCGCGCACCCGGGTGCCGCCGTCGGGATCTTCAGGGTGGGCATGGCCGCCGGCGATCAGGGGATCGAGCTCGGCCAGCGCCAGCAGGCGCTCCTTGAGCGCGCGGTTTTCCGATGCGAGCGTCCTGCTGCGTTCCCGCTCGGCCTCCAGCGCTGCCTGGCTGGCGTCGATCTTGCGCTCGATCTCCGCCAGCAGCGCCTGTGTTCGTTCCGTCAACACGGCCTCACTCCTCCCTCGCTTGTGCGGCGACCCGCGCGTCGGACGCGCGGGCCGTTCAAACTCAGCCAGAGCTTCCCGCCCGGCGGTAGTGGACAAAAGCATAATCCGGTTGGCCCGGATTGGCAGCCCCGGACTCGCGCTCGATCTCCTGCCACTCGGCGGCGTCGAACGCGGGAAAGTGCGCGTCGCCGTCGAGCGTCACCGCCACCTCGGTGAGATAGAGACGCGATGCCACCGGCAGCGCCTGGGCGTAGATCTCGCCCCCGCCCATCACCATGATCTCGTCGGCACCGTCGATCAACGCCTGCTGATCGGCGAGCGCCAGCGCCGCGGCCAGATCGTGGCACACCCGTACACCCGCGTGGCGATAGCCCGACGAGCGCGTGATCACGATATTCAGCCGCCCGGGCAAAGGCCGCCCGATCGACTCGAAGGTCTTGCGCCCCATGACCAGCGGCTTGCCCAGTGTCAGCGCCTTGAAGTGCTTGAGATCCTCGGGCAGGTACCAAGGCAACTGGTTATCCACGCCGATGACCCGATTCTGCGATAGTGCGGCGATCATCGCCACCGGGGTGTCGAATTCGGCGCGCAGAGCGCTGCGGGAAGTCGAATCACTCATACGGCAATGGGCGCCTTGATCGCCGGGTGGGAGCGGTAGTCTTCGATCGCAATGTCGTCGAAACCAAACGCGAACAGGTCCGTGATCTCGGGGTTGAGCCGCAGCCTCGGCAGCGCCAGCGGCTCGCGGCTCAACTGCAGCCGGGCCTGATCGAGATGGTTGAGATAGAGGTGCGCATCACCCAGGGTGTGCACGAACTCCCCCGGTTCGAGACCGCAGACCTGCGCCACCATATGGGTGAGCAGCGCATAGCTGGCGATATTGAACGGCACTCCGAGAAAGATATCTGCGCTGCGCTGATAGAGCTGGCACGACAGCCGCCCCTCGGCGACGTAGAACTGGAACAGCGCATGACACGGCGGCAGCGCCATCTCGTCGACCAGCGCCGGATTCCAGGCCGAGACGATATGCCGGCGGGAGTCCGGGTGACGGCGAATCTGCTCGACCACCTTGGCGATCTGGTCGATCGACTCGCCGTCCGGCGCCGGCCAGCTGCGCCACTGGTAGCCGTAGACCGGCCCCAGGTCGCCATTGGCATCCGCCCACTCGTCCCAGATGGTGACATTGTGCTCATGCAGATAGGCGATGTTGGTGTCGCCACGCAGAAACCACAGAAGCTCATGGATGATCGAGCGCAGATGCAGCTTCTTGGTCGTCACCAGCGGAAAACCCTGGCTCAGATCGAAGCGCATCTGATGGCCAAAGACGCTCAGCGTGCCGACACCGGTGCGGTCGGCTTTCTCGATGCCGCTATCCAGCACCCGTTGCATCAGATCGAGATAAGGCCGCATGGGGCTTGCACTCCTTGACTAGCGGCGCCGCGGGCCGATGACGACAGCCGCGCGGCGCTTGAAATCGAATGTCTCGCGCGCCTGGCAACCCGCGCGCTCAGGCATCGCTGCGCGCGGGTAACGCCGGACGCGTTCAGTCGGCGGCGCGCTCGGCGCGGGCATCGTCGACCGCGTTGCGGCGCGACCATACCACCAGTGCCGCACCGGCCAGGATCATCGGCAGCGACAGCAGCTGCCCCATGGTCAACCAGCCGAAGGCGATGAAGCCGAGCTGCGGATCCGGCTGACGGAAGAATTCCGACAGAAAGCGGAAGCAGCCGTAACAGATCAGGAAGAGCCCGGAGACGAAACCGCGCCGGCGCGGGGTCAGCGAGACCAGCCAGAGAATGCTGAACAGTACCACACCCTCAAGAAAGAACTGATATAGCGACGACGGATGCCGCCCCTGCCCGCCCATGCCGGGAAACACCAGGGCCCAGGGCACGTCGGTGACGCGCCCGGGCAGCTCGTGATTGATGAAGTTGCCGATACGTCCGGCGCCCAGCCCGATCGGCACCAGCGGTGCGACGAAGTCGGTGAGCTGGAAGAACGCCAGGCCGTGCTTGCGGGCGAACAGCAGCGACGCGATCAGCACCCCGATCAGGCCGCCATGGAAGCTCATGCCGCCATCCCAAACCTGGAACACCCACAGCGGGTTTTCGATCAGGCGGTCGAAGCCGTAGAACAGCGCATAGCCCAGGCGCCCGCCCAGCACCACGCCCAGCGCGCCGTAGAACAGCATGTCGCCGATGTCATCGGGTTTGAGTCCTAATCGCGCGGCACGCAGACGCCCCAGCCACCAGGCACCGACGAAGCCGACGACATACATCAGCCCGTACCAGTGAACCTTGAGAGGCCCCAGCGAGACGGCGATGGGATCGATATCGGGGTAGGCCAGCATGCGCGCTCCTTCGGCAGCAGGGGTCGAGATCGTCGGTCAGCCCAGCATCAGCTTGAGCCCGACCACGATCAGCAGGAGGGCAAAGATACGTCGCAGCACCTTGGCAGGCAATGCATGGGCGACTTTCACCCCCACCCGGGCCATCGGCACGCTGGTCACCATCAGGCCGAGAAACGCCGGCCACATCACGAAACCGGTCGCCCCGCTCGGCAGCCCGGCCTCGCCCCAGCCCACCACGACATTGGTCACGGTACCGATCAGCGCGATCGGCAGACCGATGGCAGCGGAGGTCCCCACCGCCTCGGTCATGCGCTGGGTGAAGCGCGACAGCCACGGTACCGACATCACCCCGCCGCCGACCCCGAACAGCGTCGAGACGCCGCCGATCACCGCCCCCGCCGCGGCCATCGGCCAGCGCTGCGGAGTACGCCCCTGGGTAGCCGGCGGGCGCGACAGCAGCATCTTCAGTGCCATCACCAGAGCAAACGCACCGAACAGCCGCGTCAGCGCCGCCCCCGGCAGCGCAGAGGCCAGCAGCACGCCGAGAATACCGCCTACCAGCAGCCCCGGAATCATCAGTCGCAGCCAGTCGCGGCGCACGCTGCCCCGGCGCCAGTGCCCCCAGGCCGAAGAGGCGCCGGTAACGACGATGGTCGCCAGCGATGTCCCCACCGCCAGGTGGGCGGTCACCGCCGGGTCGACCTGCTGGGCGAGAAAGGCGAAGACCAGCGCCGGCACCATCACGATGCCGCCACCGATACCGAAGACACCCGCCAGCAGCCCGGCGATGGCACCCACCAGCAGGTAGATGAGGACAGCCGTCAGCATCTTTTTACCCCACAGTCAGACATTGAATGAGCGATCTCGCCGGGAAGCGCTGCCAGCGCGGGGTCTGGAAACATGCGGGTGATCCTTGGGTGTGACATCCGGGGCGGGAAGTAAATAGCCTGCTCATGTTACGCTGCCAGTCTGCCGCTGTCATGGCTGCCGCTGTCAGGGCTGCCGCTGTCATGGCTGCCGCTGTCAGGGCAGCCCCTGGCACCTTCCACGCTGCTGGAGCCTCACCATGTGTCTGATCGTCTTCGACTGGCAGCCGGATAGCGATCGGCCGCTGCGTCTTGCCGCCAACCGCGACGAGTTCCACGCCCGCCCCAGCGCCGCCCTGCACCATTGGCAGGATGCCCCGCTGCTCGGCGGCCGCGATCTCGAAGGGGGCGGCACCTGGCTGGCCGCCACCCCCGGCGGGCGCTTCGCCGCCCTGACCAACGTCCGCGACGCCCATCTGGCGACACCTGCCGACCCGCCCAGCCGCGGCGAGCTGGTGACCGCCGCCCTGCAAGCGACCGAGCCGCAGCGCTGGCTCCAGAACCTGGCCACCGCTGGCGCCCAGCGCTATGCCGGTTTCAACCTGCTGCTGCGCGAGGGTGATCGGCTCTGGGTGCTCCACCACGGCCGCGACGCAACCACCCTCAGCGAGGTCGCGCCCGGCCTGCACGGGCTCTCCAACGCCGCACTGGACACTCCCTGGCCCAAGCTGGTGCGCGCGCGGGAGGCGCTGCGACAGGCCCTCGACGGCGACGACTGGCAAGCCTCGATGTGGCAGGCCATGCATGACAGCCGCCCCGCCACCGATACCAAGCTGCCCGATACCGGCGTCGGCCTGGCGACCGAGCGCCGGCTGTCACCGATCTTCATCCTCGGGGAGACCTACGGCACCCGCGCCACCACGCTGGTGAGCGCGGCGGCGAACGGTGTCATCGAGATCGCGGAACGCCGCTACGCTGGCATGGGCGTGCCGGAGGGAGAGTGCGTGAGCGAATCAGTGTCAGCCTAGCCGCAGACTCTGGCGCGAAGACTCGTCAATCCTGGGGCGGCAGCAGATGCGCGATCTGCCAGTCGGAGAGCCGCTGGCGCAGGTGCGCACGCACGGCCGCGGTGGTCGGCAGGCCCAGCGTCTCCTGAACCAGCGCCTTGGCATCGTCGAGTCCGACCCGACGGATGGCGGCGCGCACCCGCGGCAGACTCGGCGCGTTCATCGACAGCGCGTCGAAGCCCATGCCCATCAGCAGCAGCGCCCCGGAGGGGTCTCCCGCCAGCTCGCCGCACACCGAAGCCGGCACGCCCAGGGTCTGGCCCTCGGCGGCGAGCCGCGACAGCGCGTTGAGTACCGCCGGGTGGCAGGCATCGTAGAGACCGGCGACGCGCGCATTGTTGCGGTCCACCGCCAGCAGATACTGGGTCAGGTCATTGCTGCCGATGGAGAAGAAATCGACCCGCTCGGCCAGCGCCGCGAGCTGATAGAGCGTCGCCGGCACTTCGATCATCACCCCGACCTTGGGCGAGGCCACCTCGATACCATCCTCGGCCAGCTCCTGACGCGCCCGCGACAGCAGTCGCAGCGCCGTATCCACTTCGTCGACACTGGTGATCATCGGCAGCAGGATGCGCAGATTGTCGAGTCCGCGCGACGCCATCAGCATGGCGCGCAGCTGCACCATCAGCACTTCGGGGTGGTCCAGCGTCACCCGGATGCCGCGCCAGCCGAGAAAGGGGTTGGCCTCGTTGATCGGGAAGTAGGGAAGATCCTTGTCACCGCCGATATCGAGGGTGCGCATCACCACCGGTAGTGGCGCGAAGCTCGACAGCTGCTCATGGTAGAGACGGGTCTGCTCCTGCTCGCTGGGAAAGCGCTCGTTCATCATGAACGGCACTTCGGTGCGGTAGAGCCCTACGCCGCTGACCCGCGACTTGAGCTGTGCCACCGCATCCACGGCGAGCCCGGTATTGACCAGCAGCGGCATGGCGTGGCCGTCCGGGGTCTGGCTGGGCAGGTGCTGCTCGTGCTCGAGCACTTCGGCCAGCGCCCGCTCCTCCTTGATCAGCCGCGCATAGCGCTGCGCCAGTTGAGGGTCGGGCCGCACGAAGAGCCGCCCGCGGTGGCCGTCGAGAATCGCTTTGGCCCCGTTGATCCGCGGCAGCGGCAGATCGACCATCCCCAGCACCGTGGGGATACCCATAGCCCGCGCCAGAATCGCCACGTGGGAATTGCTCGACCCGCGCACCGAGACCAGCGCTGCCAGGCGATCCTTGGGCACCTCGCCCAAAGTCGCGGCGCTGATCTCGTCGCCGACCAGAATGGTGTTCTCGGGATAGGTGGAAGCGGTGCGCTCGCTACCCTCCTGCAGATGCGCGAGCACCCGCCGGCCGAGATCGCGGATATCGGCGGCGCGCTCGCGCAGGTAGCCATCGTCGACCCGTTCGAGATACTGGGTATGGCGTCGGACCACGTCGGCCAGCGCCCCCGGGGCCCACTGCCCCTCGCGGATGCGCTTCTCGACCTCGTTGCCCAGCGCGGCGTCGCCCAGCATCTGCTGATAGACATCGAACAGCGCCAGCTCCTGGGCCGAAATGCGGCTGGCCAGACGCGCCCCGGCTTCGCGAATCTCCTCGCGCACATGGGCGATCGCCGCCTGCAGATGGGCGACTTCGGCCTCCGGGTCGGTGGGAATCAGATCGGGCACGCTGTCGAGATCGGCCGGCGGCGCGATCACCACGATCTCGCCGATCGCCATGCCCGGTGAGCCCGGCGCGCCGGAGAACATCGCCTGGCCATCGGGCTGGGCACGGCGATTGAGCGCGCCGGAGACCAGCGCATGCGCCAGCACCCCGGCGAGCTGCGCCGCCATGGTTACCAGGAAAGCCTCGTCCCCCTCGTCGAAGCGGCGCTTCTCCTGCTGCTGCACCACCAGCACGCCGAGCATGCGGCGCTGGTGGATGATCGGCACCCCGAGAAAGCTGGAGAAGCGCTCCTCGCCGGTCTCGGCGAAGTAGCGAAAGTGCGGGTGTGCCGGGGCGTCCTCGAGGTTGAGCGGCTCCTCGCGCTGACCCACCAGCCCCACCAGCCCCTCGCCCAGACCCAGCGCCACCACGCCCACCGCCTGGGTGCGCAGGCCGATGGTGTCCATCAGCACCAGCCGCTCGCGCTCGCGATCGAACAGGTAGACCGAGCAGACGTCGGTACGCATGGCCTTGCGGATACGCCGCACCATGGTGGCGAGCGCGGCATCCAGGCTGCGGGCGCCATTAACTTCCTGAACGATGCGGCGAAGGGTATCGAGCATGGGCCTTTTTCTTGTCTGCGAGGCGATCCTCGTGGTGGCATCGAAACGGCCCGCTGCTGCCGGGCCGCCATGGTGTTCGCGCGGGCTAAGCTCTATATGAAATTACCTGGTACGAAAACTTCCTGGTACGAAAACTTCCTGCGCTCGGGTCGGCTCGCTATCAGGTCAGCTCCTCCAGCGCCAGACGATGAAAGTCCGGTGCCAGTTCGCGCAGGGCGCGGCGGTAGACCTCGCGCTTGAACGAGACCACCTGCCCCAGAGGATACCAGTAACTGACCCAGCGCCAGCCGTCGAATTCCGGTTTGGGCGTGCTGTCGACGCAGACTCGGCTGTCATGGCAGCGGATCTTCAGCAAAAACCACTTCTGCTTCTGGCCGATGCACAGCGGCTTCGAGTGCGTTCTCACCATGCGCCGTGGGAGTCGGTAACGTAGCCATCCTCGCGTACAGGCCACCACATCGACATCATGGGCCTTCAACCCAATCTCCTCCTCCAGCTCGCGGAAGAGTGCCTGTTGCGGTGACTCATGGGCCTTGATACCGCCTTGCGGAAATTGCCACGCTTCCTGACCCGCCCGACGCGCCCAGAGCAGTTGGCCGTCACAGTTGGCAATGATGATGCCAACGTTCGGCCGAAAGCCATCGGCGTCTATCACGGAGTTCACCTTAACTCAATTGTCGTTGAAACCATTCTTCCACAAAGCGAGAAAGCGCATCAATAAGCGTACTGGGCAAAAGCCCTGGCCAGCGTCCTGACGCCGACCGCCAGAGATGCGCACGCGCCCGGCCCCGGCATGGGCAAGCGCCGGGGAGTTTGCGATACTGCCCGGCGTCGCCACCGCGACCCGACCGCCACGCCACCCTCACATCATCGCCACTTACCGGGAGCCAACCTTGAGTCTGGCCATTTTCGATCTCGACAACACCTTGATCAGCTGCGACAGCGACCACGCCTGGGGCGAGTTTCTCATCGAGCAGGGCGCGGTCGACGGCGATGCCTATCGCCAGGCCAACGATCAGTACCTGCGGGACTATCAGGCGGGGCAGCTCGATATCATGGCCTACCTGGCAATGGCGCTCGAGCCGCTGACCCGGCACAGCGAAGAGCAGCTCAACGCCTGGCACCAGCAGTTCATGGCGTGCAAGATCGAGCCCCACGTGCTGCCCCAGGCCGAAGAGCTACTCGCCTGGCACCGCCAGCGCGGCGACCATCTGCTGATCATCACCGCCACCAACCGCTTCATCACCGGGCCCATCGCCCGGCGCCTGGGCGTCGACGATCTGATCGCGATCGAACCCGAACGCGACGGCAAGCGCTACACCGGACGCGTGGCCGGCATCCCCAGCTATCGCGAGGGCAAGGTGACCCGGCTCGAGCAGTGGCTCGAGGAGCAGCCGGCGCTGACTCTGGATGACGCCTGGTTCTACAGCGACTCGATCAACGATCGCTTTCTGCTGGAAAAAGTCCCCAACCCGGTAGCGGTCGACCCCGATGACGCGCTGCGTAATCTGGCCGAGGCGCAAGGCTGGCGCGTGATCACCCTGCGCGACTGAAGGGCGAAAGCCGAGGGCTGAGAACCGAAGTCTGAGAACCGAAGGGCAAAGCCAAAACAGGGTTGGGGGCAAGAACCAGCGAGGGGAAACAACCGCGAAACGCCGCGGCTCGGCGGCCGAACCGCGGCGAGCGCCACGCCCGGCCTGCGGCCGATGGCGGGCGCGACAGCAAGACTCAGGAAGAGACGGGGTTGGCTTGGCGCTGGCCCGTCGATTCGCCATCCGGCGCATGCACCGCATGGACCCGGCCGATCAATTGATCTTCGAGGCCGAAACGCTCCACCAGCCCCGCACCCAGGCGCTCGAGCCATGCCGGCAGGCGCGCAGTGTGGTGCTCGCAACGCGTCGGGGTGGCGTAGTCGTTGTCGAAATCCAGCACCAGTTGGGTCGAACTCTCGACCCGCGCCAGCAGCTCGTCGGCCAGCGCCAGCGCCTCGCGGTCATCGAAGGCCTTCGCTTCCTCGCGCAGCTGCGGGTAGATCTCGAAATGGCCGGCGCTGATGTAGTCCATCAGCGCTTCGCTGAAGGCATCGATACGCGCCTTGGTGACCGCACCGAGATCGCTTTCACACACCTCGCGCAGGTCGACCAGGGTCACCAGCATGTCGTAGCGCTGCTCGAGCCAGCGATCGATCAGCGAATGGACCCCGCCCCAGCGCTCCTGCGCCGTCTTGCAGTGCTCCAGCATGTATCACCTCCTTAGGAAATCACCGCATAAATGCCTGCACGAGCGAATGGCTTCGTTACGCGGTACTCGAAAGCTCGCCTAACCACTTGTTATGTCTCGCTTTCTCCGTTCCGGGCGCCTTGCCCTTCATCTCGTTCGGCGATTTATTCAGCGTTTCCTTTCTTGGCAGGCCGGCGCTCAGGCCGCGGTCACCGGTTGCGTCGCCGCCTTGCCCCGCAGTCGGGTGAGAATCATCGCCAGCGGTATCAGCGCCATGATCGCGAAGCCCAGCAGTGTCCACTGTGGCAGCGTCACGCCCCACAGCGCGCCTTCCACCGCAGCGCACTCGCCCGACCCGGAGAGCACGCGGGACATCACGTCCCACAGCGGCAGCGCGCCGAGCATGTAGTCTAAGCCAGGTCCACAGCTCGGCACACTATCCGGAGGTAGCGTCTGCAGCCAGACATGGCGCCCTGCGACGATGATGCCGCCGGCCACCGCCAGCAGTGCCAGCACGCCGTAGACGATAGCGCCACGGCGGCGCGGATTGTGCAAAAGGCCAATCAGGAAGACACAGCCGGCAGCGATCACCGCCACGCGCTGGAAGATGCACAGCGGGCAAGGCTCCAGGCCTACGCCATACTGCAGATAGAGCGCGACTGCCATCATCAGGCAGCACATCGCCAGCCCTAGCCCACACCACTGGCGCGCGCTCGCCTGCGCCGCCCACCGCTTGATCTGCATAGTCTCGATGTCCTTGGTATTGATCCTGCTCGCACCCACCGCTGCCCGACGGACGCGCCAGGCCTTATGGACTCACGCCGCCGGGCGCGGTTCCCGTGCGCGGGCAAAATAGTCGGCGATGAACTGGGCGAACGAGACCTGATCCTCCGCCTCGATATCGTGCTGCTGCTGATGCGAGGTCGCCACCAGCTCGTCGAACAGCGACGCCCTGGCGGCGTCCATCGGCGTGTTGCGCCACGCCTCGGCCTGACGCCGGGCCAGATCGGTGATGAAATCGGCCCACTCGCCGCCGTGGGCCTCGAGCTCGCGCAGCATGCGCGCCGAGGGGGTCTTCTCGGGATCGTCGAGCCGGGTCGCCAGCGACTCGACCGCGGCCAGATGCAGATCCGAGCCCTCGATGGCATCGAGCAGCGAGGCGACCTGGCGCATCCCGGCGATGATCTCGTGACCCCGCTCGGCCAGCGGTACCTGGCGCTCGCCCACCTGCAGGCGCAGCGCCGGGTCGCGGCCGCGTTCGACCACCAGGCGCCGATTGTCGTCGAGCCGGTCGCACTCTTCGTCGGGGATCCACGGGCTCTCGGAGAGCAGACACCAGAGCAGGAAGGTATCGATGAAGCGCATCTGCGGCTCATCGATGCCCAGCGGCAGGAAGGGGTTGAGATCGAGACAGCGCACCTCGATGTACTCCACCCCGCGCGCTTCCAGCGCCTGGGTCGGCGTTTCGTCGTGACGCGCCACCCGCTTGGGCCGGATATCGCTGTAGTACTCGTTCTCGATCTGCAGGATGCTGGCGCTCAGCTGGTGCCACTCACCGCCCTCCTCGACGCCCATTCGCTGGTAGTCCGGCCACTCGGTGGAGATCGCGTGGCGCAGCGTGCCGACATAGTTGGAGAGCGAGTTGAAGCAGATCTTGAGCTGCGACTGCACCTTGTTCTGGTAGCCCAGATCGGACATGCGCAGGCTGGTGGCATAGGGCGCGTAGAGCGTCTCGCCGTCTCCCTGCCACGGCTTCAGCTTGTCGCAGCGCCCGTCCAGGCCGGCGGCGCCGAGGAAGCTGCGATCCAGCGCCGGCGAGGCGCCGAACAGATAGAGCAGCAGCCAGCTGTTACGGCGGAAGTTGCGGATCAGATCGAAGTAGCGCGCCGAGCGGTACCCCTTGGGCGACTCCGCCTCGCGCCCCTCCAGCGATTGCAGCAGCGGCCAGATGTCTTCCGGCAGCGAGACGTTGTAATGAATCCCGGCGATCGACTGCATGATGCGACCGTAGCGCAGATCCAGCCCCTTGCGGTAGACGTGCTTCATGGTGCCGACGTTGGAGGTGCCGTAGTCGGCGATCGGCACGCTCTCGTTGCCCGAAAGCCTCGAGGGCATGCTCGCCGGCCAGATCCACTCTTCTCCCAGATGGCGATAGCTGAAGCGCAGCAGATCGCCGAGGAACGCCAGCGCATCCGCCGGCCGGCAGTAGACCGGGGTGATGTACTCGAGCAGCGCTTCCGAGTAGTCGGTGGTGATATGCGGATGGGTCAGCTTGGAGCCCAGCGCGTAGGGATGCGGGGTGGGCACGATACGGCCCTCGCCATCGACCCGCAGCCCCTCTTTCTCGATGCCTCGCCGCAGACGACCAAGCAATCCTTTGCGTGCCGGCGTCATCAGCCGGTCGACGTTCGTGGCGAGTTGATCAGACACGCGCAACACCTTCATCCGATGGGGAGAGACGTCTCTCCCGTTGTCCGTGCACCGCTGCCGGCGGCCATTGATAGCCGCCGGCAGCGATACGTCGCGAGCAAAACCCCATTATGGAGTCGGCGATAGCGCTTTCAAGGCTAACGACTTCGTCAGCGACGCTTCTGCGCTTTCAGCAACGCCTCGCCCAGCGCGCCCATGCTGGAGCTCTGACCCTGCCCCTGAGC
>JNVT01000094.1 GCA_000737985.1 Gammaproteobacteria bacterium MFB021
CTGTCGAGCTGCTGCCGTGCCGGCGTCAAATCTAGCTGGTCGCCGCTGGCGCCGAGCTGACCCCAGCTGGTGAGGTAGAGCCCCTGGTTGGCGCGGATGGCGCCATAGGCATCGGTGCGCAGCTCGAACCCGGTGCCGCGGAAGGCGCCACGGGTGTTGCCGGTCTGGTGGATCAGGTAGCCGAGGTTGAGCTGGCTCTTCTCGGCTTCGGAGTTGAGGCGGCGGCGTTGCCGAAGACGCGTTCGTTGTAATAAATAGAGCAGGTCCTGGTTGTGTCAGCCAAAAGCCTGCTCCTTGTTTCGGTTCGGCGCTTCAGAAATATCCCCGGAAGCAGAAGTACAGAATCGCCAGTACCTCTGTCCAGCCCAGCAGGTAGCAGAACAGCGGCCAGAGGATTTCCTTCGCGCTCAGCGGGCGCTCGGTGTGGCGATTGCGAACGTAGGGGTCGTTTGGATCGACGCGGCATTTTTCCTCGACCCACTCGGGCCAACGCGGCACGCGGCAGGTCCACTTGGCGAGGATACGCCCGGTGCCTGCCCATGCGATCATTGGGGCTATGACCGCAGCCATGATGGGGCTATCCGCTATAAACCGTGTGGCTTGGACTAAGGAATTAATGAAACTCTCGCGTTTACCTTCCAGATCCAGTAGGCGCTGATTCACTTGGTAAGCCTGAATATGGCCGTCGGGTTCTTCCATATAGCGACGCACCAGCTCCCAGATTTCCAGCGCGCCCTGCATGTTCTTTCCACCTTGATACTTGAAAAATACCAGGTGATAAAGCACGTTGCCCGCGCGATCTCTCACGTAGCCACGGATTTCATCGCGCGCCAAACCTCGGCGGTCTTCAGATGCTGTCGATTGGCTCGTGTAGAACTGAATATCGTCCCAGTTCATGGTGACTACGCCCATATCCTGAGACCAGGCATAGACCTTACGATCACGACGATTGAAGCGCATGGGATAGTGGGTTTTGCGGAATAGTTCTCTGCGCAACAAAGAGTTAAGTAGCGGAAAGCATACCAACAAGATGATGGCAAGAGAAATTGCAAATAGGATGTACGCAACAACGGGGATTTCCGCCCCCTTTTTCACTATAAAATAAATCATTATCGCCAAGCCATAGGCAGATGGAATGCCTCCCATAAGACCGAAAAATGAAGGTACGCCACGAAGTCGATTACCAGCATCCACCACTTCAATAAAAGATGAGTTGACTTTCACCACCGCATCGTTAAAGCTCGCCTCACCCCCTTCCAGTGCTTTGTCTTTTTTGTTAAGGAAGCCCGTCTCCCCCACTATTTTCAAAAGCCTAGAGGTCGTGCTGGAAAACCCCCAATTCCCTTTGATAAAGAGATTGTAACAATCCTTAACAGACGGCCGCATTTCAGTCTTCCTCATGAGTGATCGCCTTGAGGCGCTGCATTTCGTTTTCCAAGGCAGCATTGCCTGGACTTGGCGCACCGCGTTCTCCAAAAGCGCATTCGGCCAGCCATTCTTGCAAATCGTTTTCCGTGAACCACAAAATAGCGACAGCTGCCGCAATGGCAAAAATGCCAAGAACCCCAGCTATCCACCACAGGGCAATAGTTGAAAATATTCCGGTTAAACCAGCACTAATAGAAAATAGCGCAATACTGGCACCTATAGTGGATGAGCCGGAAAGTATATATAAGCCCCCTAGAGTCCACTCTCCATCAGCCAGCTTCTCTCCGCCCTCCCATATATCCATCAGCCCAAGAATCACACCTCCCGCCAACCCAAGGAATCGCCCGGCGGCCATAAGCGCACGCTGCGTACCGACAAAACGTGCCTCAGCGAAGAACACGCCACGGGCATGCTCCAGCGTTTTGCCAGCCAGTTCGGCGGTAGCGCTAGCCAGAGCGAGTCCCATTCCGGCTAAGCGTCCTTGGGCTTTTAGGCCAGCTCCAAGGATGCTGTTCATCTTCCCAAGTTGATCGTTCAGGCTGATGTAAGCCAACGCCACCCCCACAATGCCTGCCGAGAATTCCAGCCTTTCTCGACTTGTCAGACTTATTGCCCTGGAGGGCGAGGACGTTTCCGCCATAAATTCCTCGAGCGGAGTGAGGTCTATCTGGCGGATATCGAAGGTCACAGGAGGCTCTCCATTGACCGCGATGAGCGAGCGCGTCTCTACTCGAACCTTCTGCTGGAACTGATGCAGCTCACTCTCACCCCAGTCGGGGTGGATCAACTTGAGCGGCTCGCGCGTTCGGGATAGGGCTTCCTCGAACGTAACGCTGACTTGGGTGATCTGAATCGAGCTTCCCGAGATCATCCCCAAGGTGAGCAGAAGTGGCGTCGGGTTCTGCGCTTTTGCCACGGCACTTTGCATTGGCCCCAACACATGCCCGAGCATTCTGGCGGGAGAGGCAACTTCGTCGGGGTAATCTTCCGTCAGCCCAATATAAGCGGCGATCAACGGTCCCCAAGGTAAGGTGGCGGGGTTATTGGGTTTGGCACCAAAATCGACATCGCTCGCTGCCATGATCTGTTCGACCAGGGCCTGCTGATTGAGGCACATGCCTCTCAGCAGCAGGTTGCTATTGTCGATCTCGCTCGCCGACAGCCATTCGACATACTGTTTGAACGCAGGCGCGTAGCTTTGGGTACCCAACAGCACGAAGGAGATCACGGAGACGAAATTGATACCCGACTCGACGTTCGCATCATCGAAGCGGCTATTGAGATAGATCAGCAGGGGATTGCCGGTCAGCCAGCTCACATAGGCCGATGCCAGTGGCTGCATATTCTCTTTATCGTAATCCGATAGCTGCGGACGATAGGTGTTCTCCATCCAGTGATCCGGCTCGCCGGGCCGTAGCTTGTCGCCATACTTGCCCCAGGCATCGTTGGCGGCCTCTTCGAGTTCAGACTCACTGATGCTCTTGTAGGCGGCCAGCCGCGTGGCCTCGACCTCTTGCCGATAAGCGGGATCTTCCTTCTGCCGGCGTTCGAAGTTGGCTTTAGCGCTTTGCTCGAATCCCGGGTGTCCATATCCGTTGTAGTATTTGTCGTGAAGCCGATCTTCAACGATCTTATTGGCGCGCTGCATCCGCGCCCGCTCCCGGAAGCCGTCTCGCAGCGCATTGACGATCCCCGCCGTCACGAACGGGCGCTTGATCACTTCCTGCTCGTTGAACTCATTTTCTCGCTCGGCGAGTAACGCGGCGAGATCGCTGGTCACGCCGGCTGGGTCATCGAGCACGAACAGCGCCGGGGTCATCTCACTCTTCTCGTCACCCTGCTGGGCCTGGCGTTGCGACCACTCGATGAATCCCTCGACATCGTCGCGAATCCCGTTGACGGGCGCCAGGCTGTGGCTCAGGGCACTCACTTCCGGGCTCTGGCTCGCGTTGCGGCTATCCGTATCGCTCGATTGGCGACGTACCCAGGGGAAGTTGGCCTCGGCCACTAGCTCCCCGAGGTCACTCAGCGGGCGGGTATAGTCCGCCGCGCCGCCTTTCCACTGCGTCAGGGAGAGCCTGCGCATGGCGTCACGCCGGCCGTCCGTATTGGCGGCATGCTCTTTCCACACGCGCTTGGTCCAGCGGTCATCCGAGAAGGCGATATACAACTCCGTGGCGTCCTTGGCCGACGGTACCGTGATGCAACGCCCTGGATAGACATGCTCGGGATTGCCGCGGCAGGGGAACTCGTCATCCTCCACCGGCGCATTGATCTCAGCGTCGAGCGGCCCCGGCGCGTCGGGGTCGAGTGCCAGCAGCTCATCATGGGTGATATCGATGTAGCGACTGAGAAAGCCTTCATCGGTCACATAGTAGCCCTGCCAGCGTCCACGAGCCGCGTTGAAGACATACAGGAAGCCTTCTCTCAGTAGCCTCAGCGTGTAGTGCTGAGCTCCCGAAAGCGTAATCTGTGAGACGGCATCATCTGCGAGATCTGCCGGCAACTCGGGGGCGGTGAGGCTGACATCATCACTACGTGCCACGGCATAGCGCACGGGCAGGATCGGCAGGCCACCGCCGCCACAGAAGCTGCAATCGGGGCGAGGACTATCGGTGCTACTCATGTCCGCTCCTTAACGCTGAAATGAGGATGTTCCATTCGGTGTCACGCCATGCGTCCAGATGGCCACCCGTGTCGGATAAACGCCGCGTCGCCAGCACCATGAACGATTCCACCCAATACTCTCCGGCCAGATCCTGCAGATGCATGGCCGCCCGTTCTGCCAGTACCGACTGATCCTCGGACGATAGGCCCGAGCGTTGCGCATGACGCAGGGTGTCATCTAGCCACTGCCAATGTGTCGGGTCCTGCGGCCAGTCAGGGGCCAACAGGCTCAGACGGCGTAGACTGCGATTCAGGTCCGCAAAGCGATCGATACTCGACCACTGGGCGCGAGTCAGTTCCAGCCAATCGATGGTCGTCGCGATCTCGGGACGCTGCAGGACATAAGACTGACCCTGGCCATCGAACCAGGACCATTGATCGAGAGGGCCTAGGAGTCGGGCCAGCTGCGTCGGCGTCAGCAACCACGTCAGATGGCGGAAAACGTGGGGATCATAATAGCGAAACCAGTGATAGCGACGGTCGCCCGGACGCCGCTGCAACAGCTGGCGACGCAGATGACAGGCCGTTCGATCGAGATCGGCGCGTGTGCTCATCAGCGCCGAGAAGAACAGGGCGCCACGTTTGCGGTAGCGCCGGATGCGGTCGAACAGGTCGTCATACGCCTCTCGGGGCAAGTCCTGAAGCGCGACCAACTGTGGCAGGCGATGCGCTCTTGCTGGCGCAGGCGACGTTTCCAGCGCCTGGACCGGCAGGTCGCGCCAGTCGCGTTCGTGCACGACCAAGGGATTGATCACGGCGAAGTCGAACTGACGCAACGACGAGGGTGTCAGTGTCGCGTCATGTGACTGAATCCGAGATGGCTCACTCAATGCCGACATCGATCAGCTCCCCACGGGCGTACTGCCGGAAGAGGACTTATCGGCACCCGCGAACTGCTTCTCGCACTCTCCCTCCGGCAACTCGGGCATGGCCGCGTCCAGGCTCGCGGGGCCACCGAAGACGTGCTGGGCGCCCTTGATATCGATCTTGCCGGGGCCGTGGACGTCGATATTGCCGCCTTCGATGCGGATATAGCCCCCACCACTGTTCAGCAGGATGCCGTTGGCGGCGTTGATCTCGACCCGCCCTTCGGTGGAGGTGATCTTGACGTCCTTCTCGGCGGTCAGCGCCATCTCGTCGCTCTGCGCCTGCACTTCGACCTTGCCGCGGGCGGCGAACAGCTTCATGCCGGCGCGATAGACGAACAGCGAGAGCTTCTCGGAGATCGAGGCGACCAGACTCTTGCCGGTGGCCACGTTGACGTCCTCGCCGCTGGAAACACTCAGCGAGCGGCCCTGGGCAAGGTGGGTCGATTCCGGCGTGCTCAGCGTAATGCCGGCGGGTGAGGCCATATGCAGCCATGGCGCTTTCATGCGTGCCGCTTCGCCGCGGCCACCGCTGTCGGTGGCACCACGGGCGCTGCTCTGATCGGTCTGTCCTGATGAACCGGCGAGCTGTTCGCTGTTGCCGTAGGTGTCGTCGGCGTCTTCGCCCGCCTGCTTGAGGTGGGTACGACTGTCGAGTGCTTCGGCGTTGTGGTCCGCCGCGCTCTGGCTGAGGCTGTCGCTGAGCTGGTAGGCGCTGTCGAGCTGTTGCTTGGCCGGCGTCAAATCGAGCTGGTCACCGCTGGCGCCGAGTTGGCCCCAGCTGGTGAGGTAGAGCCCCTGATTGGCGCGGATGGCGCCATAGGCGTCGGTGCGCAGCTCGAACCCGGTGCCGCGGAAGGCGCCACGGGTGTTGCCGGTCTGGTGGATCAGGTAGCCGAGGTTGAGCTGGCTCTTCTCGGCTTCGGAGTTGAGGCGGACGCGCTCCTGGTCGGTGGCGTCGTCGAACACCAGCTCGTTGTACTTGCTGCCGCGATAGGTCTTGCTCTTGAAGCCCGAGAGCAGGCCGTGACTGTGCCAGTCCGGCGTCTGCTCGCCGTTGTAAACCCGGCCGGTGATCAGCGGGCGGTCGGCGTCGCCTTCGAGGAAATCGACCAGCACTTCCTGGCCGATACGCGGCACGAACACCCCGCCCCAGCCGGCGCCGGCGTTGGGCTGGGAGACCCGCAGCCAGACGCTGCTGTTTTCATCGTTCTGCCCCTGGCGGTCCCAGTGGAACTGGACGCGCACGCGGTTGAGGTGATCGGTGTGGATCTCTTCATTGGCCGGGCCGACCACGGTGGCGGTCTGCGGCCCGCCGATCACCGGGCGGCGGTGGGACAGCGGATGGCGGTAGGGCTGGCTGAGGCGCTGAGCTTCGAGATCGACCAGAAAGTGGCCGGTGCCGCCAGTCGCATAATCCGACAGACGCTCGCCCGTAGGATCTGCGGTATCACTCTCGAGCCCGTGCGCCTGCTTGGCGGCGTCGAGCTGCGGCTGCAGGCTGCCCGGTAGCGCCTGGAGCTGGGCCGAGACCGGCAGCGCGTTCTCGGCGTGGACGGTGACGCCCAGCAGCAAAAACTGGCGCTCGGGCTCACCGCCGCTGTCGTGCAGCGGGTGCTGGGTGAGTTCGAACCAGCGCCCGGCCTGGAGCTGGCGCGCGCCGCCGCTGCCGCGGAAGCGCTTGGCGCGGGACTCATGCGCTTCCAGACGATTCTCGGTCAGCCGTTCGCCGCGATCATAGCCGTGGTAGTAGTACTCGCCGGCATAGTCGTAGAGCTCGGTCTTGGGCAGGTTGCCCTGGTCGCTGAGGGTATCCAGCCCGGTGCGTTTGGTCAGCGAGGGCTGCTTGTAGTCGAAGGTGCCCACGCTGACCCGGGTGGGCTGCTGGGTACGCACGCCGCCCCACTGGGTCAGGGCGTCCTCACGCTCGGTGGCCGCCTGACGGTGGAAGCGGATCGCCTGGGGGCTGACCGGTTGGGTGGTGTCGACATCGTCGGTGATCACCAGCCGATGGCCGTCGAAGTCCGCCCCAGACTCTGTCGACGAGGCGTTATCCTGGCCGTTATCAGAGGAAGATGAGGACCCCGAATATTCGAAGTAGTACCATAATCCTTCTTCTTCTAGAAGCCTGCTAATAAAGTTCAGATCGCTCTCGCGATACTGCACGCAGTAACTTCTGGCGGGGTAGTCGCGGCGCAGATCGAAGCGGTAGCGCCCCTTGGCGAGGTCGTAATCATCGAATACGGCGGTGAGCACATCAACCACCGAGCGGTCCTGGAAAATACGGCTATCGCGGCCCAGGCCGAGCATGGCGAGCCACGGCACCAGAGTGAGCTGGTAGTAGGTGACGCCGCCATCTTCGCCTAGCAGCGCGGCCTCAGAGACCAGCCCGTGCAGCGGGCGGTAGCTGCCGTCGGCTTGCAGGATCGAGAGCCGCGCCGGCTGCGCCATCAGCGTCTTGAGTTCGATATCGCCCTGCTGGGAGATGCAGTCGAGGGTATAGGTGAAGGGCGCGCTGACGCGCTCTTCGCCCACCAGCCGGTGGGGCACGAGGGCGACGCCGGCGATATCGAGAGTCAGCAGCCGCTGCGACTGCGACAGATCGATATCGAAGGTGTCGAGGAGATCGTTGAGCATGCGGTTTTCCTGATCGCGGTGGCGGAGCCGGTCGACGAGGGTCAGAGAAAAAGGGTCAGAGAAAAAGGGTCAGAGAATCAGGA
Organism: Gammaproteobacteria bacterium MFB021; assembly: GCA_000737985.1. Lineage (GTDB taxonomy): Bacteria > Pseudomonadota > Gammaproteobacteria > Pseudomonadales > Halomonadaceae > Salinicola. Next base: position 7,682 of record JNVT01000094.1, read on the forward strand.
TAACGCATCAGGCGAGAAATGTTTGTAAGCGATCGGCTACAAAGCGTGTGAGATATCGGCCAAAAAGTCCGATAGGCGACCAACCACTTCGGGTAAAAGAAGGGTTATGGAAGAATAACGATAACGCCATACTCATCGGGAGCGCGTACTACCCATGTCGACCACCGATTCGTCGTTATTTGCGGCCTTCGAGATTCCACCGACACGCCGCCACGCCGAAACCATCGATTTCATGCTCTCGCGCCCCGCCCTGGCGCTACTGCCGGAGTCGCTGCGCCCGGCGGCGCGGAGTTTTCTCGCCTATCTGGCAACGCTACCCGGCAGCGCCCCCCACGCTTGCCCCGCCTGCGAAAGCCGCGCGATCTATCTGGCCGCGCCCGCTGGTACCGGCGGTATGCGCCGCA
>JNVT01000095.1 GCA_000737985.1 Gammaproteobacteria bacterium MFB021
CAGTGCGCCCAGCGTGCAGACCCCGCCGCGCTCGCCCGAGGTGGCCGAGGAGCAGGCGCTCGACCAGAGCCGCGAGCGTGAAGAGGGCGGCCGGCGAGGCGGTGAACGCCAGGTGCAGGTGGAGGGTAGCCTCAAGCACCAGAGCGGGCTGAACCCCAACTTCACCTTCGAAACCTTCGTCGAGGGCAAGTCGAACCAGCTGGCGCGGGCCGCCTCGCGCCAGGTCTCGGAAAACCCCGGTGGCGCCTACAACCCGCTGTTCCTCTACGGCGGCGTGGGGCTGGGCAAGACCCACCTGATGCATGCGGTGGGCAATCATCTGGCCGGCCTGCGTGACAACGCCAAGGTGGTCTATCTGCACTCCGAGCGCTTCGTCGCCGATATGGTCAAGGCGCTGCAGCTCAACGCGATCAACGACTTCAAGCGCTTCTACCGCAGCGTCGATGCGCTGCTGATCGACGATATCCAGTTCTTCGCTGGCAAGGAGCGCTCCCAGGAGGAGTTCTTCCACACCTTCAACGCCCTGCTCGAGGGCGGCCAGCAGATGATCCTCACCTCCGACCGCTATCCCAAGGAGATCAGCGGGGTGGAGGAGCGTCTCAAGTCGCGCTTCGGCTGGGGCCTGACGGTGGCGATCGAGCCGCCGGAGCTGGAGACCCGGGTGGCGATCTTGATGAAGAAGGCCGATCAGGCCAAGGTCGACCTGCCGCATGACGCCGCCTTCTTCATCGCCCAGAAGATCCGCTCCAACGTGCGCGAGCTGGAGGGGGCGCTGAAGAAGGTGATCGCTGACTCCCACTTCATGGGCAAGCCGATCACTCAGGATTTCATTCGCGAGTCGCTCAAGGATCTGCTGGCGCTGCAGGACAAGCAGGTCGGCATCGAGAACATCCAGCGCACGGTGGCGGAGTACTACAAGATCAAGATGGCCGATCTACTCTCCAAGCGCCGCTCGCGCTCGGTGGCGCGGCCGCGCCAGGTCGCCATGGCGCTGGCCAAGGAGCTGACCAACCACAGCTTGCCCGAGATCGGTGACGCCTTCGGCGGACGCGACCACACCACCGTGCTGCACGCTTGCCGCAAGGTAGTCGCGCTGAAGGAGGAGAGCGCGGACATCCGCGAGGACTACAAGAATCTGATGCGGCTGCTGACCAGCTGACCAGCTGACCAGCTGACCAGCTGACCAGCTGACCAGCTGACCCCGGCTGGCGGTGGCTGTTGCCGGAGGGATTGCCCGTAGCGCCCCGGGCAGCAAGAATGAACCCCGACCGGCAGCGTCGCCGCGGCGCCGACGTTTCTTTCAGGATCGAATTCAACCACGGAGCTCCCATGAAATTTTCCATCTCCCGCGAAGCCCTGCTGCGCCCGCTGACGCTGGTGGCCGGCGTGGTCGAGCGCCGTCAGACCCTGCCGGTGCTCTCCAATGTGCTGATCGAAGTCCAGGACGGTGGTATCTCGCTGACCGGCACCGATCTCGAGGTGGAATTGATCGGCCGTGCGACCGCTGACCTGGTCGACGAGCCGGGCTCCGTCACCGTGCCGGCGCGTAAGCTGATGGATATCTGCAAGTCGCTGCCGGATCAGTCGCAGATCAGCTTCACCCTGGAGGATGGCCGCGTGGTGCTGCGCGCCGGACGCTCGCGCTTCACCCTCTCCACCCTGCCGGTGGCCGAGTTTCCCAATATCGAGGATGGTCAAAACGACACCACGCTGTCGCTGCCGCGGGGTACGCTCAAGTATCTGATCGACGCCACCTCCTTCGCCATGGCGCAGCAGGACGTGCGCTACTACTTGAACGGCATGCTGCTGGAGCTGGCCAACCACTTGGTGCGCACCGTGGCCACCGATGGCCACCGTCTGGCGGTGTGCGAGCGTAGCGCCGAGATCGAACTTACCGATTCGCGCAAGCTGATCATCCCGCGCAAGGGTGTGCTGGAGCTGTCGCGGCTGCTCGACGGCAGCGAGGAGCCGGTGGAGCTGGCGCTGGGCGCCAACCATATCCGTGCCAATACCGGTGAATTCACCTTCACTTCCAAACTGGTCGACGGCAAGTTCCCCGACTACGACCGGGTCATCCCCAAGGGCGGCGACAAGACCTTCATCGCCGAGCGCGGCGAGCTGCGTCAGATCCTGGCGCGTACCGCCATCCTCTCCAACGAGAAGTATCGCGGCGTGCGCCTGCAGCTCGAGGAGAACAACCTCAAGGTGATGGCCAACAACCCCGAGCAGGAAGAGGCCGAGGAGAACGTCGGCATCGAATATGCCGGGGACGCGCTGGAAATCGGCTTCAACGTCGGCTATCTGATCGATGTGCTCAACGTGCTCGACGCCGATCGCATGCAGATGACGCTGTCGGACGCCAACAGTTCGGCGCTGATGGAAGAGCCGGGCGGTGGGGATGCCCGTTACGTGGTCATGCCGATGCGTCTTTGAGTGCAGGGAAGTGGCTGCGCTCGATCATGCCTTGTTGAAAACCGGCGAACCTTGCTCACTTATACCCACATAAGCTCCGCTGGTTCGCCGATTTTTGTCGCGCCTGATCGTCGCTCGCCAACATCTTCCATCTCGGCGGTTAAATCTTCGGGTGCTTCTTTCCACGCTGCCCGCGGTCCGGGCGTTTCCTCTCGTCTCTTGTCATGAGTCTTTACTTGCCATGCCGCTCGATCGGTTGAGTTTTCACGGCCTGCGCAATCTGCATCCGCTCGAGATGACGCCGGGACCGCACATCAATGTGATCAGCGGGGCCAACGGCAGCGGCAAGACCTCGCTGCTCGAAGGGCTCCACGTGCTGGGCATGGCGCGCTCCTTTCGTACCCAGAAGCTCAAGGCGCTGATCACCCACGACGCCGAGGAGATGACTCTGTTCGGGCGCCTCGACGGCGATCCGCCACGCCCGCTGGGAGTGCGCCGGCGGCGCGACGTCCAGGAGCTGGAGATCCGTATCGACGGGGAGCGCGCGGCACGCGTGACCCAGCTCGCCGAGGCGCTGCCGCTGCAGCTGATCAACCCGGATGCGTTCCGCCTGCTGGAGGGCTCGCCGGCGGCACGCCGCGAGTTTCTCGACTGGGGGGTATTTCATGCCGAGCCGCTGTTTCTCGACGCCTGGAAGCGCGTGCGGCGTGCGCTGAAACATCGGAACGCCCTGCTCAGGCATGATAGAATCGACCGCGCGTCGATAGGCGTCTGGGAGCATGAACTGGCCCACTGGAGCGAGCGGCTGGACGCGCTGCGCGACGGCTACATGACGCGCTTCCTGCCGGTGTTCGAGGAGACCCTGGCGGCACTGCTGCCGCTGCCGGATCTGAGCCTGCGCTACTCGCGCGGCTGGGATCGTCAGCGCGCCCTGCTCGAGGTGTTCGAGAGCGGTCGCGACACCGATCGCCAGATGGGTTTCACCCAGCAGGGGCCACAGCGCGCCGACCTGCGCATTCGGGTCGGGCGCCACGCCGCGGTGGAGGTGCTCTCCCGCGGGCAGCAGAAGCTGGTGGTCAGCGCCATGAAACTGGCCCAGGGGCGCCTGCTCGAGCAGCTGAGCGGGCAGACCTGCCTCTATCTGATCGACGACCTGCCGGCGGAGCTCGACGGCGAACACCAGCGCATCTTCTGCCGGTGGCTCGAGACGCTCGACTGTCAGGTCTTCATCACCAGCGTCGAGCGCTCGGCGCTGGCCGACGTCTGGCAGCCGGACACGGATGTCGTGGCATCGTGTATCGCCGGCGGACGGCTGCATTCGGAATGATTTCACCATGGAGTGAGCAATGAGCGAACAGGCCTACGATTCATCGAGCATCAAGGTCCTCAAGGGGCTGGACGCGGTGCGCAAGCGCCCGGGCATGTACATCGGCGACACCGATGACGGCACCGGCCTGCACCACATGGTGTTCGAGATCGTCGACAACTCGATCGACGAAGCGCTGGCCGGCCATTGCAGCGAGATCCGTATCGTCATCCACCCCGATGAGTCGATCACCGTTTCCGACGACGGCCGCGGTATCCCCACCGACATTCACGACGAAGGGGTCTCCGCCGCCGAGGTCATCATGACCGTGCTCCACGCCGGGGGTAAATTCGACGACAACTCCTACAAGGTCTCCGGTGGCCTGCACGGGGTCGGGGTATCGGTGGTCAACGCGCTCTCCGAACAGCTCAAGCTGACCATCTGGCGCAACCGCCAGGTGCACGAGCAGGTCTATCACCACGGCGTGCCGCAGGCGCCGCTGGCGGTGGTCGGTGAGACCGAGAAGTCGGGCACTCAGATCAGCTTCAAGCCGTCGAGCGAGACCTTCGCCAACATCGAGTTCCACTACGATGTGCTGGCCAAGCGCCTGCGCGAGCTGTCGTTCCTCAACTCCGGCGTAGCGATCCGCCTGGTCGACGAGCGTGACGGTCGCGAGGAGCTGTTCCACTACGAGGGCGGCCTGCGCGCCTTCGTCGAGCATCTCAACACCAACCGCACCGCGCTCAATCCGGTGTTCCACTTCGAGGTCCAGCGCGAGGATGGCATCGGTGTCGAGGTGGCGATGCAGTGGAACGACACCTTCGCCGAAAACGTCTTCTGCTACACCAACAACATTCCGCAGCGCGATGGCGGCACCCACATGGCCGGCTTCCGCGCGGCGCTGACGCGCAGCCTCAACAGCTACATCGAAGCCGAGGACATCCAGAAGAAGGCCAAGGTGGCGACCTCCGGCGACGATGCCCGCGAAGGTCTCACCGCGATCATCTCGGTCAAGGTGCCGGATCCCAAGTTCTCCTCGCAGACCAAGGACAAGCTGGTCTCCTCGGAGGTCAAGACAGCGGTCGATCAGGAGTTGAGCCGACAGTTCGCCGACTATCTGGTCGAGCACCCCAACGAGGCCAAGGCGATCGTCAACAAGATGATCGACGCTGCGCGGGCCCGCGAGGCGGCGCGCAAGGCGCGCGACATGACCCGGCGCAAGGGCGCGCTGGATATCGCCGGGCTGCCGGGCAAGCTGGCCGACTGCCAGGAGAAGGATCCCAGCCTCTCCGAACTCTACCTGGTCGAGGGTGACTCCGCCGGCGGCAGTGCCAAGCAGGGCCGTGACCGGCGTACCCAGGCGATCCTGCCGCTCAAGGGCAAGATCCTCAACGTCGAGAAGGCGCGCTTCGACAAGATGCTCTCCTCGGCCGAGGTGGGCACGCTGATCACCGCGCTGGGCTGCGGCATCGGGCGCGAGGAGTTCAATCCGGACAAGCTGCGCTACCACTCGATCATCATCATGACCGATGCCGACGTCGACGGCTCGCACATCCGTACCCTGCTGCTGACCTTCTTCTTCCGCCAGATGCCGGAGCTGATCGAGCGCGGGCACGTGTTCATCGCCCAGCCGCCGCTTTACAAGATCAAGCGCGGCAAGCAGGAGATGTACCTGAAGGACGAGCAGGCGATGACCGACTATCTCACCACCACCGCGCTGGACGGCGCGCGCCTGTGTGTCAACGCCGACGCGCCGGGGATCGCCGGCGAGCAGCTCGAGACGCTGGTGACCCAGTATCGTGACGTGATGAAGCGCATCGATCGGCTGTCGCGGGTCTATCCCAACGCGGTGCTGCGCAAGATGGTCCACGCCGCCAGGCTGGACGAGGCCAACCTGAGCGATCGCGGCACCCTGCAGCAGTGGATCGAGGCGCTGCAGGTGGAGATGGATTCGCTGATCGCCCACGAGGGCGGCCCGCGCTACACCTTCCAGCTGCAGGAGGACACCGAGCGCGGTCTGTGGCTGCCGAGCGTGTCGCTCACCGCCCACGGTGTCACCACCGACTACGTGTGGGGTATCGATTTCTTCCGCAGCGCCGACTACCGCGCGCTGGCGGGTCTCGGCGAGACCCTCGACGGGCTGGTCGAGGAGGGCGCCTACATCGCCCGTGGCGAGCGCCAGAAGCCGATCGAGACCTTCTACGATGCGCTGGAGTGGCTGATGCTCGAGGCCCAGCGCGGCCTCTCGATCCAGCGCTACAAGGGGCTGGGCGAGATGAACCCGGACCAGCTGTGGGAGACCACCATGGATCCGCAGTCGCGGCGCATGCTGCGGGTCTCGATCGAGGACGCGGTGGCCGCCGACCAGATGTTCAACACCCTGATGGGTGATGAAGTTGAGCCACGCCGCGACTTCATCGAGCGCTTCGCGCTGGTGGCCAACCTGGATATCTGAGCGCGCTCGAGACACTGCCAGGCCAGCCGACGGCCCGCCCCGACCGGGGGCGGGCCGTTTTGCGTTCAGGGATGGTTTTTAGAACCCCAGTTTTTAGAAACAACGCTTCTCGAAACAACGCTCTACGGCACGCGACGGACCCTGGCGCTGTCGCGACTGGCGGGGCTTCACGCCTGCTGCTCGACGAAAGTGCGGATCGCCGCCGCCAGCCGCCGCCCCTGGCGTGTCAGCGCTTCCCCTTCGGCCATGCCCACCCCGAGTACCAGACCGCGGCGCGTATCGCCGGGTGCGCAGACCCGGCTCAGCGGCCGCGCCACCAGGTGGTGGCGGTTGAGCAGGTAGTGCGACAGGCGTTCGTCGTCGAGGGTGGGGGAGAGCTCGACGCTCAAGCTGATATTGGGTGCCGGCGGGGAGACGGCGATCACCCCAGGCGCCTCTGCCAGCAGGGCGTGGAGCTCGCGCTGGCGGCCCAGGTAGTCGGCGGCGATTCGGTGGCACCAGCGATCCAGATCGCCGGCGTCGATGAAGGCGGCGAGCACCGCCTGGTCCAGCAGCCGGCCTTCGCGAAAGACCCCGGTACGCACCCGGTTGAGGGTATGGCTGAGGGCGCTGGGCACCACCAGGTAGCCCAGCCGCAGTCCGGGGAACATCAGCTTGGAGAAGGAGCCAATCAGGATGCGGTTGCCGCTGCGCGGATCGAACGCCAGGGGCTGGCGGTCGCCGTCCCCGAACTCATAGTCATCCTCGAGAACCCACTCGGGCGCGAGATGCTGAATCAGTGTTTGTTTGTGAGCGTTCACTGACTGCACGCCCAGCGGGTAGTGGTGCGAGCCGGTGAAGTAGACCAGTCGCGGCGCGGGGGGCGGCAGCGGCTGACGGTAGCCGTGGCGGGGGTCCCAGATGGCGTGATCGACGCTCAGGCCGCATGCCTGGAAGACGTTGCGCGCGCCCCAGTAGAAGGGGGAGTCCATCACCGCTCGGTCACCCTCGTCGGCGAGCGCCAGGGCGCACAGCTGCAGGCCGTGGTGGGCGCCTTCGGTGATCACGATCTGATCGAGCTCGCAGTGGATGCCGCGCCAGCGGGCGAGAAAGCCGGCGATCGCCCGCTTGAGCGGGCCGTAGCCGCCCGAGGCGTAGGCGAGCAGCAGGGTGTTGTGTGGCACGGTGACGCGCGAGTAGAGCTGGCGCCAGCGCGCCAGCGGGAAGTGCACGATATCCGGCACCCCGGGGACGAAGGCGCCGCTCTGTACCGGGCTGGCGCCGACATCGCCCAGGAGCCGGTGAGCGCGCCGGGAGATCGGTCCGGCCGGTGGGGCACTGATCTCGGGCGTCGCGGGCTTGTGGACCCAGGTGCCGCGGCCGTGGTCGGTGATCAGATGGCCCTGCTGGACCAGCCGCTCGATCACCCCGGCCAGGGTATTGCGGGCCATGCCCAGCGACGCGCACAGATCGCGGTGTCCGGGCAGGCGCTGACCTTTCTGCCAGTGGCGTTCGATCAGCCATAGCAGGGTCTGCTCCAGGCGCTGGTGCTTGGTCAGGTGGGCGGGCTGGGCGTGGTAGCCGCTCTCGATCCGGGTCAGGGCCCGGCGGCGATCTTCCATGGGTGCCTCCGGGGCAGGCAGTGACTATGGAATTATGGCGCTTGCCGCCCAAGTGGTCTATCTGAGTAGCATGAGTGGTCTACTCATCGCTGCCGGCGGCGGTGATAGCGTGGCGCCAGGGTCGCCTTAAATAGCGACTCGTCGACGATGCTTAGGCAACCACGCATCATCGACACGCTTCATCAACAACAACGTCAAGAGATCTTGCTATGTCCAACGCTTCTCAACCCACCGAGTTCGTGCGCGTCCTGGCGCGGGCCGACGTGCTGGCACTCGCCTTCGGCGCGATGATCGGCTGGGGCTGGATCGTGCTCACCGGCGGCGCCATCCTCGACGGCGGCAGCCTGGGGGCGATCATCGCCTTCATCATCGGCGGCATCGCGGTGCTGCTGGTCGGCCTGACCTACGCCGAGCTGGCGGCGGCGATGCCGCAGGTCGGTGGCGAGCACGTCTACAGCTATCGCGCGCTGGGCCATTTCGCCTCCTTCGTCTGTACCTGGAGCATTGTGCTCGGCTATGTCAGCGTCGCCTCGTTCGAGGCGGTGGCGCTGCCCACGGTGGTCGAGCATCTGTTCCCCGGCTATGCCGTGGGCGATCTGTGGACCGTCGCCGGCTGGGAGGTCAAGGCCAGCTGGGTAGCGGTCGGGGTGATCGGCTCGCTGGTGATGATGGTGATCAACTATCTGGGCATCTCGACGGCCGCGCTGCTGCAGAAGGTAGTCACCGGCCTGATCCTGATCGCCGGGGTCATGTTCGTCACCGGTTCGCTGTTCACCGGTGACACCGGCAACATGCAGCCGCTGTTCGCCAGCGGCGAACATGGCGCCTTCGGCGGTATCGTCGCGGTGCTGGTGCTAGTGCCCTTCCTGTTCGTCGGTTTCGACGTCATCCCCCAGGCGGCGGAAGAGATCGATCTGCCGTTCCGCGACATCGGCAAGGTGCTGGTGCTGTCGGTACTCATGGCGGTGGCCTGGTATACCCTGATCGTGCTGGGCACCAGCCTGATGCTCGACAACGACGCCCTGGGCGGCAGTACCCTGAGCGTGCCCGATGCCATGCAGGCGGTGTTTGATGGCGCCTGGGCCGGCAATCTGATGGTGCTGGCCGGGATCGCCGGGATCATCACCAGTTGGAACGCCTTCTACATCGGCGGCTCGCGGGCGATCTACGCGCTCGCCCACTCGGGTATGCTGCCGGCGTTCCTGGGCAAGCTGCACCCGCGCTACAAGACGCCCACCAACGCCATCATCCTGATCGGCGTGCTCTCCACCCTGGCGCCGTTCTTCGGCCGCCCGGCGCTGGTGTGGCTGGTCGATGCCGGCGGCCTGGGGATCGTCATCGCCTATCTGTTCGTGTCGCTGTCGTTTCTGATCCTGCGCCGGCGCGAGCCGGAGATGGCGCGCCCCTACCGGGTCAAGGCCGGCGGTCTGGTCGGCGTACTCGCGGTCCTGCTGTCGCTGGGCATGGTGTTTCTCTATCTGCCGGGCAGCCCGTCGGCGCTGGTGCCGGTGGAGTGGGTAGTGTTCGGCGGCTGGATGATCGGCGGATTGCTGCTGTACGTGTGGGCGCGACAGCGCTACGGTCGAGAGGTAGGCGATCGTCTCATCCGTGCCTCTTACACGAAATCGTGACAGTCACCCTCGTCCCGTCGACACCCGTGCGGACGTCCGGGACGGCTCATCGGCGCCATGACGCGCGCCGTTTCAGGAGGAGAGTTGCATGACCAACGCAGAACTCAATGAACTCAAGCAGCGCTACGTGGCCAGCGGTGCGGCCAGCCCGGCGGTCGAATTCGCCGCGCGGGCAGAGAACGCCGAGCTGTGGGACGAGGACGGCAAGCGCTTCATCGACTTCGCCGGCGGTATCGGCGTGCTCAATATCGGTCACCGGCACCCCAAGGTGGTCGAGGCGGTCAAGGCGCAGCTCGACCGCGTCATGCACACCTGCCAGACGGTGATGCCCTACGAGGGCTACGTGCGCGTGGCGCAGAAGCTGAGCGAAGTCACGCCGGTGCGTGGCCACGCCAAGGTGATGCTGGCCAACTCCGGCGCCGAGGCACTGGAGAACGCGGTCAAGGTGGCACGGGCCGCCACCGGGCGCTCCAGCGTGATCTGCTTCTCCGGCGGCTATCACGGGCGTACCTTCATGACCATGGCGATGAACGGCAAGGTCGCCCCCTACCGCAACGACTTCGGCCCGATGCCGGGGCAGGTCTATCGTGCGCCCTATCCGGTCGAGTCGATCGGGGTCAGTGAAGAGGAGGCCCTGCGCCACCTCAAGATGGTGCTCAAGACCGATGCCAACCCGCGCGATACCGCAGCGATCGTGATCGAGCCGGTGCTCGGCGAGGGCGGTTTCCACGCCGCGCCCAAGCGCTTCCTCGAGGCGATCCGCGAGATCTGCGACGAGCACGGCATCCTGATGATCGTCGACGAGGTGCAGTCGGGTTTCGGACGTACCGGCAAGCTGTTCGCGATCGAGCACTCGGGCGTCGAGCCAGACATCATGACCATGGCCAAGAGCATGGCCGACGGCATGCCGATCTCCGCGGTGGTGGGCACCGACAAGGTCATGGACGCATCCGGCGGCAACTCGCTGGGCGGCACCTATACCGGCAGCCCGGTGTCGTGTGCCGCGGTGCTGGCGGTACTCGAGGTGTTCGAGGAGGAGCGCATCCTGGAGAAGAGCCAGGCGCTGGGCGAGAAACTGCGGGCGCGCTTCGACAAGTGGCAGCAGGACTACGCCTCGGTCGCCAATGCGCGCAACCTGGGCGCCATGGCGGCGTTCGACCTGGTCAGCGACAAGAAGAGCGCGCAGCCCAACACTGAGCTGGCGGCCAAGCTGTGCAAGACCGCGCGCGAGCGCGGGCTGATCCTGCTCTCCTGCGGCCTTTACGGCAACACCATCCGCTTCCTGATGCCGGTCACCATCAGTGACGCGGTGCTGGAAGAGGGTCTGGACCTGATCGAGAAGATGCTGAGCGAATTCGGCGCCTGAACGGCGTCGTGACGCATGCGACCGGCACCCGCGAGGGTGCCGGTTTTTTTATGTCCGGGGAGTGTTGCGGATCTTGGACGCCTGGCCTCAATGACTCGCTGGTGGCGCCAGTTCGAGCCTGTGCGCAGGTGCCATCTGCGCTCGGATCCTTTCAGCCGCCGTGCCGGTGCATACCGATATGCGGGATATCGTCCTCCAGATAAGTGTCTGTCACCGCGACGAAACCGTGGCTTGCGTAGTAGTTCTGCAGGTGGGCCTGAGCGGAAAGGTAGGCATCGCGACCCGGCCAGCGCTCGGCGAGATGTTCGAGCGCTGCCGTCATCAGCCGATGCCCCAGGCCTGCGCCGCGATGGTCGGGCGCGATCACCACGCGCCCGATGGTCACCGGCTCGCTTGGCGATACCGGAGCCCGCAGGCGAAGTGACGCGGCCAAGGTGCCATCTGCCCACACCGCGAGATGTTCGGTCGTGGTATCCAGATCATGACCGTCCAGCTCCTGATAGGCACATTGCTGTTCGACCACGAACACCGCCGTGCGCAGCGCCAGCAGGGCGTAGAGGGTGTGAGTATCGAGCTGTTCGCCGCGGTACCAGCGCCAGTCGTATGTCGTCATCTGTCACTTTCCTTGGGTGGTCGTTGCGCGTGACACTATCACTGGCATATTACGCAGCCCGCCAGCGGGTGTCAGTGACGGCCGTGACAGGGGACAGGTCATGGGTGAGGTGATAGGTGACAGGAGAGCGCGCATGAGCCGTTTGGCGATCGATTATGACGATGTGGTGGCGGCACACCGGCGGCTGGTGGGCATTGCTCACCACACGCCCGTGCTGCGTTCGACGACGGCCGATGCGCGCAGCGGCGCCGCGCTGTACTTCAAGGCCGAGCATCTCCAGCGCGTCGGCGCCTTCAAGTTTCGGGGTGGCTATAACGCCATCAACCAGTTCGATCATGGTCAGAAGGCTGCGGGGGTGATCGCTTTCTCCTCGGGCAATCATGCCCAGGCGATTGCGCTCTCGGCCAGACTGCACGGCATTCGTGCCGTCATCGTGATGCCCGAGGATGCGCCTGCGATCAAGATCGCGGCCACGCGGGGCTATGGTGCCGAGGTGGTGCTCTATGATCGCTATACCCAGGACCGCGAGACGTTGGGCCGGGAACTGGCCGAGGCCGAAGGCTTGACCCTGATCCCGCCGTTCGATCATCCCCACGTCATGGCGGGGCAGGGAACTGCGGCCAAGGAGCTGTTCGACGATGTGGGCGAGCTGGATACGCTGATCGTACCGCTGGGCGGTGGCGGGCTACTGTCAGGCTGCGCCACGGTTGCCAGGGCGCGCTATCCTCACTGCCGCATCATCGGGGTCGAGCCGGAAGCCGGCAACGATGCCCAGAGAAGCCTGGCCAGTGGCGAGATCGTCACGATTGCCACGCCGCGCACGATCGCCGATGGCGCTCAGACCCAGGCACTGGGCCGCCTGACGTTCCCGGTGCTGCAGCAGTGCGTCGATGAGATCGTCACCGTCACTGACGCTGAGCTGGTCGAGACCATGAGCTTTCTCGCCGGCCGCATGAAGCAGTTGGTCGAGCCGACCGGTTGCCTGGCGGCCGCGGCGGCTTTTGCGGGCCGGTTACCGATCGAGGGGCAGCGTGTCGGGATCATGCTCTCCGGGGGCAACGTCGATCTGCAACGCTTCGCCGAACTGATCTCGGCGGCCGCGCCCCAGGCAACCACGCGTGCGGATCGCGCCTGAGACGAGAGCGTGTGTGATGTTGACCGGAGCACTCTCATCGAATGCCCAGGCCACCCTGAAAGTCAGATTTTTGCATCGCGTGGATGTGCGCGTTATGTCGTCCCGTTCGAACCGGCCTGCGGCGCATTGACGCTTTCGACTAATGGCTGAGGGAGTTAAGCCCCGGCGCTGCTTAGACTGAAGGTATTGCACGCACCGTAGCCGAGGAGGTCATCATGATGCAGACGCAGGAACGCCGCGAGCAGCGTCCGATGTCGGAGGCAACGGACTGCTGCGAGATGAGTGCGATCAATCTGCTCGATGACAGCGTCTCCACGCAGAAGGAGGTACAGGAGCGCAATGTCATGCAGCTCTACCTGCTCACCGTGCAGGTGAGGGCGCTGATGGATGTGGCCTGTCACCAAGGGCATGCCGAGTTCCTGACCGAGCGTTTGCGCTTCCATACCCAGCAGTTGGGCGAGCAGTTCGATTCGTTGGTCAAGAAGCACAAAGGCTCCTCCTATACCCGCCACTTCTACGCTCAGCAGCAGCAGCGCTTCAGCAGCGAGATCGACAAGCTGATCGACGCCTTGGCATCCCTGGGCCGCCACTATCGTGATAGCGCTGATACCGACAGCGCGGCTCATCACGATGCCCAAGGTGGCAATACCGCGTCCCGCGACTGACCTTCCACACGAGTTGCCTCCCGGCCCGCCGCTGTGTCGTTTCAAGACCAGGGCGGGCCTCTTTTATGCGTGGGTCGCTGGCACGTAGCCCCTTTCTCTGTGTGCGCTTTCCTGCGCCACTGATACTCGTCGGACTCGTTCATGAGTATGGATGACGAGATCGTCTGCGAGATGTTTCACGTGGAACAAGTCCTGTGACCGTTGATCCATATGCCTGATCCGCCTTTACCGGATTCGCTGCGCTGATCGAGTGGCGATCAATCGTCGATGGCGGGGGGGGGAATGGGGAGAGCCACTCACCAGAGCCGCAAAATCCGCGCATCTGGGAAGCGGGCGGCATCCGAGCCAGAGACGGCTATCATCTCGGATGCCGCTCCCACGAGGGGGCAGCAACCGCTGCTATGTAACGCCGGCAATGTTCCACGTGAAACAATCAGGCATCACGGCCGGGTCTGAATCTGGCTCAGGAAGTCATTGCACGGCGTGGTCTCGCCGGCGCTCGGCGAGACCAGCGCCAGTAGCGCAGCGGCGGGCGCGGCGACGGTGCCGAGGAAGGCACCCACAGCGCCCCGCGCCAGCAGCGAGCTGGCGTCCACACCCGGAGAAGGATTAGCGAAGGTGCCGTGGACATAGAGCGGCGAGCGTAGGGTGAATATCCGCGCACCCTTGCTCTCCGGCACGATATTGAGATCGAGCCTTTCGTTGGCGAAGTTGATACTGCCGTCGATCTTGATCAGCGCGTTCTCGGTGTCGATGACGAAGAAGCGCGGACGTGCCAGGCCATCGTCGACTTCCAGGCTGGTTGCGGCGCAGTTGATGCGTACCTGCTCGTCCCCGAACAGCTTGCCCACCAGATAGTTGCCCACGTTGAGCCCGGCCAGCTCCATCAGATTGCGGCTGATGAGGCCATCGCTGACGATCATGCCGAGGTCACCGTTGCTGCTACCCAGGAGGGTGGCAATCGAATTGCCATGGCCGCTGAGCGAGGCGTCTCCATTGAGTTCGCCGCGACTGTTCTGCATCAGCTCGACCTCAGGGAACAGGCGACTGAGCAGCAGGCGCCGGATGTGTAGGTCGACTCTCGCCTGAAGCGGTGTCTGGCTGCCATCCAGACGTAGCGTGGTGTTGAGGTTGCCGCCGGCGACGCCGAAGCGCAGCGGGTCGAGCAGGATCTCACCATTGTTGAGCCGGACGTGGGTATACAGGTCTTCCAGCGGCAGCGAGTCGCCATGCTCGATACGCTGGGCAGTGAACTTGACGTCGGCATCCATGGCGCGCCACTGCTCGGTCTGGAACTCCGCCACCGGCAGTACTTTGTCGGTTGGCTGCTGCGGCGCTTCCTGCTGGGTTTCGCCATCATCGCCGCTGCTATCGGCACCGATCAATGGTGCCAGATCGGCGAAACGCAGCTGGCGCGAGACGACCTCTCCGGTGAGGGACGGGCGGGGTTCGCCCAGGGTGTAGGTCAGATCGCCATGGATATCGCTGTCGCCAACCTGACCGTCGAAGTCCCGGTAGCGAAAGGTGAGCGCGTCTTGCGTCGTCAGGTCGGCGGTCAGGTGGCCACGAGTCGAGTACGGCGGGGTGTCGGGCAGGGTGACACCGATCACCCGGTAGAGATCGCCCAGATTTCGACCGGCGAAGGTGAGATCGAGATCGATCCGTTTGGGCGCCAGCGGATCGGTCAGGGTGCCGGCGACGCTCACGCGGGTCTGGCCTGCCGTGATATCGGCCTGTAGCGGGTAGGGCGCGCCGGGCTGGCGCAGCGCTATCAGACTGCCCAGCTTGCCTTTGCCGCGGATTTGCTGGCCTCGGTAGGTGCCGTTGGCCTGCCAGCCGAAGGCGTAGTCGGCGACTTCTTGATCGGTGTCGCTGCCCATCGCGGGTGTCCCGCCGCTCAGCTCGCTGAAGGCGATGGGCTGGCCCAGCAGACTCAGGGTGGCGTCGACATTGGCATCCAGGGTCGCGTCGCGATAGTGGATAGAGATGGGGTCAAAGGTGATATCGCCGATATCCACGGTCCAACCGGGCTGCGTCTCGGTCGTATCGGCGTCTTGCGACGTATCACCGAGATCGAAGGTCCAGTTGTCGTTGCCATCCTCACGCTTGACCAGGGTAGCTTCACCGCCGCTGAGCGCTATGCGAGGTATCTTCACGCGGTGTTCGAGCAGCGATAGCGGCGCCAGCGTCAGGTCCAGTGCACCCAGTCTAGCGAGGTCGGCATCGGTGACGGACTCGGGGCTACCGATACGAATTTGCTCGGCGTGCAGGTGCGGCCAGGGCACCCAGCCGCGCCAGCCGTCGACATTCGTCGGTCTCTCCCAGGAGAGATCGAGATCGCCCTCGATGGCGAAAGGCCGGTGAATCGCCGCCGAGACCCTCTGATTCAGCGTCGGCTTGAGACGATTCCAGTCGAATGTCAGCACCACGATGATCAGTGCGATAACGACTACCAGCACGAAGGCCAGTAGTGAAAGGCCGATCTTCTTCCCCGTTGTCATGACCCTGTCCCATCCCTTGGGCTTGTTGTCCCAAGAATAGCCGAGTCTTCACGTGGCGTTTGTGACGTAACGTTGCCAGGCAAAGCCTGCGGTCGGGTCGATATGTTTCACGTGAAACATGTCGGGCTCAGGGCTTACTCAGAGTTCAGCGAAGAGCATTGGCGGCGATCACCACAGTCGCTGGGAGTGTTCGCTCGCTTTCTCGGCGCAAAGGGCGAGCTCGAATCAGCCCGCTGCCAACAACAGGCGTTCAACGAATTTTGCGAGATCGTCGCAGTGCCAGGTCTCCGGATGCTCGCGGGCGACGTCGCGGGCGTAGCGCTCGCCCTTGCCCGTGCTGACCAGTGCGGTCTGCGCGCCGGCCGCGATGCCTGCCTCGATGTCACGCAGGCTATCGCCCACCATCCAGCTGCCAGTCAGTGTCGGCAGTGCAAGCGCCTGCTGAATCTGAAACAGCAGGCCCGGCTTGGGTTTGCGACAGTCGCACTCATCCTGCGGCAGATGAGGGCAGTAAGCGATATGCACGATCTCGCCGCCGGCCTGATGCACCAGCGCGCGCAGCCGTGCGTGAATGGCATCCAGAGTGTTGCGATCGTAGTAGCCGCGGCCGATACCCGATTGGTTGGTGGCGATGGCCACTTGCCAGCCTGCCTGCGTGAGCGTGGCGATAGCTTCGATGGCAGTGGGGTAGGGGTGCCACTCGTCGAGGGACTTGATATAGGCGTCGGAATCTTCGTTGATGACGCCGTCGCGGTCGAGTATGACCAGTTTTTGCATGGCGCGGCCTGGTTCGAGGCGAATGTCGATGCATTATCGCGCTGCCGCGCCCTGGCGCCAACTCGGTCCTGCGATGTTTCACGTGAAACACTTTGGCTCCGTGCCGCGCGCTCGGGCTGTGAGGATATGAGGTGGCGAGAGGCGTGGTAGGGCGTTGCTGATACAGGAGGGGCTGGTTACTACCGGGAGAGAAGAGGCCCGCCCGAGTATCTCGGGCGGGCAATGTTTCACGTGAAACGTTACTGCTGCAGCTCGGAGATATCCGCCACGGCTAGGAACAGCCCTTGCAGGCTGGCCAAGAGTGCCAGGCGGTTGGTGCGCACGGCGTCGTCATCGACCGCCACCATGACCTCGTCAAAGAAGCGATCCACCGGTGCGCGCAGCGTGGCCAGAATATCCAGCGCCTGGGCGTAGTCGGCCTGACGGAACAGCGGCTCCACCTGGTCGCGGCAGTCGGTGACGGCACGCGCCAGGGCAATCTCTGCATCTTCGCTCAACAGTGCCGTGTCGACCTCGGCGCCGGCGTCGTGCTGCTGCTTGGCCAGGATGTTGGCCACGCGCTTGTTGGCGGCTGCCAGGGCGGCGGCCTCCTCGCGCTGCTCGAAGCGATGCACCGCGCGCAGGCGACGGGCGAAGTCGAGCGGACGCGTCACCGGGCGTGCGCGTACGGCGAGGTAGACGTCCACCGGCAGACCTTCGTCCTGAGCCCAGGCGCGGAAGCGATCGAGCATGTAGGTGAGTACGTCATCTACCAGTCCGTCCGCCTTGGGCAGGTCGCGGTGCTGGGAGGCGGCGAGTTCGAGCAGCTCGCGCAGGTCCAGGTCCAGCTCGCCCTTGATCAGGATGTTGAGTACGCCGATGGTGGCGCGGCGCAGGGCGAACGGATCTTTGGCTCCGGTGGGGCGCTGGCCGATACCGAAGATGCCGGTGAGCGTATCCAGACGATCGGCCAGGGCGATCGCCATGCCGGTCGGTGTACGCGGAATCTCATCGCCAGCGAAACGCGGCAGGTACTGCTCGTGCAGCGCATCGGCGACCGCATCGGGTTCGCCGTCGTGGCGTGCGTAGTAGGTGCCCATGATGCCCTGAAGCTCGGGGAACTCGAGCACCATTTCGGTGACCAGGTCGCACTTGGCCAGCTGGGCCGCGCGCGCCGCGGCGCTGCTATCGCCGCCGATCTTCTCGGCAATGAAGCGTGCCACCACCTCGCTGCGTGCCGCCTTGTCGGCCAGGCTGCCGAGTTCGCGCTGGAACACCACGTTGGCCAGTGAGGCTTGACGCGAGGCCAGCGTCTGCTTGCGATCGGTCTCGAAGAAGAAGACGGCATCGGCCAGGCGCGGGCGAATTACCTTCTCGTTGCCGTAGATCACCTGCTGCGGATCTTCGCTTTCGATATTGGCCACGGTGATGAACTGCGGCATGAGCTTGCCGTTGTCATCGAGCAGATGGAAGTACTTCTGATTGGCCTTCATCGAGGAGATCAGGCACTCCGCGGGGACCTCGAGGAAGCGCTCGTCGAAGCTGCCGGTCAGCGCCACCGGCCACTCCACCAGGCCGTTGACCTCGTCGAGCAGGGCGTCATCGATGACCGCTTGCCCATCGTGGACCTCGGCCTCCGCCAGCACCTGCTCGCGGATGCGCGCGCGCCGGCGGTCCATGTCGACCAGTACATAGGCGTTTTCCAGCGCCGCCTGGTAGTCGTCGGCGTGGGCCAGGTCGAACGCCTCGGGGGCATGGAAGCGGTGGCCGCGGGTGGTGCGTCCGGCATGCAAGCCGAGCACTTCGGCATCGATGACGCGATCGCCGTAGAGCAGCACCAGCCAGTGCACCGGGCGCGAGAACTCGATACGCGAGGCGCCCCAGCGCATGTTCTTGGGCACCGGCAGGGCGTTGACCGCGTTGGCGACGATGGCTGGGAGCAGGGCGTCTATGGACTCTCCCTGCTGCTGCTCGCGGTAGCCGAGCCAGGTGCCCTTGTCGGTCTCCAGGTGGATCAGCTCGTCGACGCTCACACCGCAGGAGCGGGCAAAGCCCTCGGCTGCCTTGGTCGGCTGGCCGTCCTTGAAGGCCGCGGCGAGGGCCGGGCCGCGCTTCTCGACCTCACGATCGGGCTGCTTGTCGGCGAGCGCTTCGACGCGCACGGCGAGGCGGCGGGGAGAGGCCAGGGCGGTGGCGCTGGCCATGGGCACTTCGGCCTCGGCCAGCCCCTTGGTCACGCCGTCACGCAGGGCCTGGGCGAGATCGCGCAGGGCTCCGGGTGGCAGCTCCTCGACGCCCAGTTCGATCAGTAGGGTGTTGGCTGCCATGCTCATGCGTCTCCCTGAGTGGTTTGCGATGTCTGCGCCAGCAGGTCGCGCCGCAGCGCTTCCGGTGCCAGCGGGAAGCCGGCCGCCTCACGCGAGGCGTAGTAGGCGTGGGCCACGTCCCGCGCCAGCGTGCGCACGCGCAGGATATAGCGCTGACGCTCGGTCACCGAGATGGCGTGGCGGGCGTCGAGCAGGTTGAAAGTGTGCGAGGCCTTGAGGACCTGCTCGTAGGCGGGCAGCGGCAGATTGGCCGCGAGCAGTTTGTTGCACTCGCTCTCGCAGTGGTCGAAGGCCTCGAACAGGTAAGGCACGTCGGCGTGCTCGAAGTTGTAGGCCGACTGCTCGCGCTCGTTCTGCAGATAGACGTCGCCATAGGTGACGCGGGTGCCATCCGGGGCGATCGTCCACACCAGGTCGTAGACGCTGTCGACGTCCTGCAGGTACATGGCGATACGCTCGAGACCGTAGGTCAGTTCGCCGGTGACCGGGTAGCACTCCAGGCCGCCGGCCTGCTGGAAGTAGGTGAACTGGGTCACCTCCATGCCGTTGAGCCAGATCTCCCAGCCCAGGCCCCAGGCCCCTAGTGTCGGCGACTCCCAGTTGTCCTCGACGAAGCGGATGTCGTGGACCTTGGGGTCGATGCCCAGGCGCTCGAGCGAGCCGAGATAGAGTGCCTGGAAGTCTTCCGGCGAGGGCTTCATCACCACCTGGAACTGATAGTAGTGCTGCAGGCGGTTGGGGTTCTCGCCATAGCGCCCGTCGGTGGGGCGGCGCGAAGGCTGGACGTAGGCGGCGTTCCAGCTTTCCGGACCGATCGAGCGCAGAAAGGTGGCCGGGTGGAAGGTGCCGGCGCCCACTTCCATATCGAGCGGCTGCAGCACGACGCAGCCCTGTTCCGCCCAGTATTGCTGCAGGGCGAGGATCAGCCCCTGAAAGGTTTTCGCATCTGCCGTCGACTCTGTCATTGACTGCGTACCGTTGCCCATGAATTCGTAAGCCGCCAAGTATACAATTAGCGCTCAATCGGTTATAGGCACCGGCAGCAATCGGCCGCGGGCGATATCCCCGGGCCGCTGTCGGCATGGCCGAGTCGAGACAGAGAGGATAGCGACATGATCGTAGTCACCGGCGGGGCCGGCTTCATCGGGGCCAATCTGGTCAAGGCACTCAACGCGCGCGGCCGCCAGGACGTGATGGTGGTCGATGACCTCAGCGACGGCACCAAGTTCGTCAATCTGGCCGACTGCACGCTGGGCGACTATCTCGACAAGGATGACTTCCTGGCTCGGGTCCAGGCCGAACTGCGCGGCGAGATCGGTGGCCTGCCGCCGATCGAGGCGATCTTCCATGAGGGCGCCTGCTCGGATACCACCGAGTGGGACGGGCGCTTCATGCTCGAGAACAACTTCGAGTACTCCAAGACGCTGCTGCGCTACTGCCAGGCCAAGCGCATCCCGTTTTTGTACGCCTCTTCGGCGGCGACATACGGCGGCAGCGAGGTGTTCGTCGAGGCGCCGGAGCACGAGAAACCGCTCAACGTCTACGGCTACTCCAAGCTGCTGTTCGATCAGTACGTGCGCGCGCGCTGGGACAGCTTCGAGACCCAGGTGGTGGGCTTTCGCTACTTCAACGTCTACGGCCCGCGCGAGCAGCACAAGGGCAAGATGGCGAGTGTCGCCTTTCACCATCACAACCAGGTCCAGCGCGGCGAGAATCCGAAACTCTTCGGCGGCTGGGATGGCTTCGAGGCCGGCATGCAGAGCCGCGATTTCGTCTATGTGGGCGACGTGGTCGACGTCAATCTGTGGTTCCTCGACAATCCGGAGGTCTCCGGCATCTTCAATCTGGGCACCGGCCGCGCCGAGCCGTTCAAGGCGATCGCCGAGACGGTGATCGACTTTCATGCGCGCCATGGTGGCGCCCAAGGCGAGATCGAGTACATCGACTTCCCCGATGAGCTCAAGGGGCGCTATCAGAGCTACACCCGGGCCGATATCGGGCACCTGCGCGAGGCGGGTTATCGCGGCGAGTTCAAGACCGTGCGCGAGGGCGTCACTGCCTATCTGGAATGGCTGAATGGCTGAGACGGCGAGCCGCGCGCCGCGGATTCTGGTCGTTGGCCCCTCCTGGGTCGGCGACATGGTCATGGCGCAGAGTCTGTTCATGACCCTCAAGCAGCGCCACCCCGGCGCCATGCTGGGGGTGGTGGCGCCGGGGTGGTCGCTGCCGATTCTCGAGCGCATGCCGGAGGTCGACGAGGCCATTGCCCTCGATGTGAAGCACGGTGAATTCGGCTGGAGTACCCGTCGCGAACTCGCGCGCCAACTCCAGGGCCGCTTCGATCACGCCATTGTGCTGCCGCGCTCGCTGAAGTCGGCGCTGGTGCCGTTTCTCGCACGTATCCCCAAGCGCACCGGCTTCACCGGTGAGCAGCGCTACTGGCTGATCAACGATCGTCGCCAGCTCGACAAGGGCGTGCTCGATCAGACCGTCAAACGCTTCGTGGCGCTGGGCCTCGATGCGCAGACTGCGGCGCAGGGCGACTTCCCCCTGCCGCATCCGCGACTGCGCGTCGACGCCGAACGCCAGGCAAGTCTGCGCGAAACGCTGGATCTCGGCGCGCGCCCGGCCATCGGCATGATGCCCGGCGCCGAGTACGGTCCGGCCAAGCAGTGGCCGCTGACCTATTTCCGTGAGCTGGCCGAGACGCTGATCAGCCAGGGCTATACGGTGTGGATACTCGGTGGCCCCAGGGATGTCGAGGCCGGGGAGACGATCGTCGACGGGCTCGAACACGCCCGAAACCTGTGCGGCAAGACCCGTCTCGCCGATGCGGTGGACCTGCTCGCGGCCTGCGAGCAGGTGGTCACCAACGACTCCGGGCTGATGCATGTCGCCGCCGCGGTCGGCACGCGTATCCAGGCGCTCTACGGCTCTTCTTCGCCGGCCTACACGCCGCCGCTGAGCGATGATGCCCAGATCCACTATCTGGCGCTCTCCTGTTCGCCCTGCTTCCAGCGTACCTGTCCGCTGGGCCACCACGACTGCCTGCGTCAGCTGACGCCGTCGCTGGTGCTGCGGGCGATGCAGTGATCCCCCGAGTCGCCATCGACGGTGGCTTTCAGGAGTAAAGATTCATGTCTCAGCGCGTGCTGCTGGTGTTACGCAAGCTCAAGATCGGTGGCATCGAGCGCGCCACTCTGGATCTGGCCAGTGTGCTGGTGCGCGAGGGGCACGAGGTACACGTGCTCGTGCTCAAGGGCGGCCATGAGCTGGAGCCGGCGCCCGGTGTCGTGGTGCATCGGGTCGACTTCGACAAGGACTTCCGCAGAACCGGTATCGGCCTGCTCTACGACCTGTTCACACGGGCACTGCTCAAGCCGCTGCTGCCGGGGTCGGGTTTCGTCTGGCGTGGCTGGTATGGCGGGCACTATCTGAAGCGTTTCGTGCAGCGCCTGGAGCGTGAATGTGGCCACCTGGATCTGATCGTGATTCGGGGCCAGGGAGCTTTCGAGACCGCCTGGTCGTGGCGCGACCCGCGGCTATGGCAGGTCACCGAGTCGTGGCCGGGAGAGCACCGCGGCTGGTTGAGAGGACGCTATTTGGCGTGCCTCTATCAAGGCAAGCGGGTGATCAGCGTTAGCGACTTCGTGGCCCGGCAGCTCGAGGTCCTGTGGCAGCGCCATGGCATCACGCCAGCGCACAGCGTGATCATCCCCAATCTGTGTGATATCGAGAGCGTACGACGTCAGGCCGAGGCGCCGATCGAACTACCATCGCGACCCTTCATCGTACATGTATCTCGGCTCTCTCGGGTCAAGCGGCAAGATTGGCTGATCCGTGCCTATCGTGAAGCGCAGATCGAAGAGGATCTGGTCATCGTCGGTGACGGCGCCAAGCGGCCAGAGCTCGAGGCGCTCGTCGACGAATTGGGGCTGCGCCAGCGCGTTCACTTCGTGGGCAGCCAGACCAATCCCTATCCGTGGATGAAACACGCTCGACTGTTCGTCCTGAGCTCGCACAGCGAAGCCTTCGGTATCGTGCTGGCGGAGAGCCTGATCTGCGGTACACCCTGTGCGGCGATCGGCTGCCCCGGCGGAGTGCGCAACGTGCTCGTACACGATCAGGCACGTCTGATCGCCGATGACAGTATCGCTAGCCTGGCCCAGAAGATTCGCGAAGGCCTGAGCGAGCCGCCCGATCTCGCGAGCGACCCGGAGCTGGTCGAGCGCTTTCGTGATACCCGCATCATGCAGCAGTTTCTGGCCCTGCCCACCACGTCCTGACACTGGCGCGCGAATGGCGCTCGGCATAATTCTCGATAATGTCTGGACGGCGCTTGTCCGACTGCTATCCTAAGGGAAATTGAATAGCATCCTAATAAGGGTGCTATATTTTTTGCCGAGCCGTGTTTCATGCGCTTGCTGGCAACTACCCGAAGAATCGAGTCGATCATGTCCCGTAACGCCTGCTCCTCGCTGCCGATAACGGCGCCCGAGCACTCTCGCCATTGTCAGGAGCGAGAGGATGGCGTGCGCGCGTCAGAACCGGCGATCGAGCAGACCGCTGCACGCAGGGTGATACGGCTGCGTGGTGCCGTCCAGCAGGGCGTCGTGCGGCCGTTGGAAACCGCTCTCTTCAGCTACTGGCAACGGGGTTGGCCGGGCGGTGACCTTGTGGCCCGGCGAGGCCTGCCACGCCGGGTGGTCGATGCGCGACTGAGCGCTGCGCTGGTGGTCGAGATCGATCCGCGTCAGCTGATTCGCGATCGCAACGCCGCGGGCGTGGGCGGCAAGAAGAATCCGTCGTCCGCGTTCATCTGGGATGGCGAGTGGGACCGTAGCCGGGGAGACCTGCGCTTCGGTTCACGCTATCGCTTCATCAGCGATCTGGATGAGAATCGCGACGATCTCACCCGCACCGAACGCTTTCGCCAGTATCACTCTCGGCTGGCGGCGGGGAACCCCTGGCGCTCGCGTAGCCAGGGCCTGGTGCTCGACTCCGAAGAGAAGATCCTGGCCTATCTGCGCACCTACCTGGGCTATCTCGACCATATGGCCACCCATGGCTTCGATGCCAGCCTGGGCAAGGATGCGTTGGGGGTGGCGGTGACCCGTGACGGCGCGCTGCTCAAGATCAATCGCGGGCTGCATCGACTGGCGATGGCACAGCGCCTGGGTCTGCCGTCGATTCCGGTGGTGGTGCGCGCCGTCCATCGCCAGTGGTGGGCGCGCGTGGTCCAGGGCGCGCGGGGCGAGCAGGCGCTGGCCCGGGTCGCCGCGGCGCTGCCAGGGTGCCTGCCGGCGCGCGAGCCGGGTGATCTCGACCCGGTTCGCCGAGAGGAGCCCTTTAGTTGGCCGGCGCCGCGCCGGCAGCGTCCGACGGTGTGCCCATCACCCATGCGTGCCGCCTCTTGGGCGCTTTGTGGAGAGGAGCGGGCGCGTGCCAGCGGCGAAGGGCATCAAGAGCAACGCAACAGGACGGCGTGCTAGTTGACGCCATTCCATAGCTCTTCCTGCAGCCGATTTTCGCTGCGCATGCGTCGATTCAGCTCCTCCAGCGAGTAGCGCTCGACCAGCGTCGGCTGCGACGACAGCAGTGAGACACCCAGGCCGGCGCGATGGTCGGGGACGCCAAAGCCCATCGCCTCGAGCACCGTCGGCAGGACGTCGACCATGCTGGCCTGGCGTTCGATGATACGAGGGCGTTGGTGCTTGCCCAACAGGATCAGGGTGTCCTCACGCGGCCCCGCGATCAACTGCTCCCAGGCCGAGTTCTTCATCGACAGGTGATCGCTGGACACCACCACCAAGGTGTTGTCGAGTAGGCCATCGGCATCGAGCCGCGCGATGAAGTTCTTGACCAGCCAGCCGGTACACTTCACCGAATAGAGAATGTCGGTGCCATCGAACGGCCCCTGATTGTCGCGGCAGGATTGCGACGGATGGCCGAACGGCGGATGCGCAGCCAGGGTCAGACCGAAGAAGGCGTAGGGTTTGTGGGCGTCGTGCAGGCGGCGGATGCGCGCCTCGGCCAGGCCCAGCAGAGTGTCGTCATAGAGCCCCCAGTCGTTGAGGTAGTCCTTGGGGGCTTGATCCAGCAGCTCGTCCTTGCCCAGCACGGTATCGAAGCCGTGGCCGCGATAGAACTTCGCCTTGCCAGCGAACTTGGTGCTGGCGCCACCCATGAAGGTCAGCGCATAGCCTCTGGCCTTGAGCAGATCGCCCAGGCAGTCGACGCCGGGAAGCACGTCGGAGAGCGGCTCGAACTGGTTGTCGTGCATCAGCCCCGCGGGCATCAGTGGAACGCCACACTGGCTGGCAACCATGCCGGCCATGGTCCAGCCGGTGTTGTCGAGCTGCTGAACGCCGTGGAAGACCACGCCGCGCCGGCCCAGCGCGGCCAGGTCTTCATAGGCATTACCGAAGCGCTGGGTATCGGCGTAGGTGCGCTCGGTGCTCTCCAGATAGAGATAGATCAGATTGGGCGGCTGCTTCGGAGCGGAGACGATCTGCGGTGGACGATAGCGATCGGCGAGCCACGAGGCGTTGTCGTCGATCACCGAGGCGCCACGTAGCGAGAGTCCGAACAGCAGTGGGTTGAAAGCGAGCAGAAAGAGGCTGAGCACGCGCTCCCACAGGCGCCAGCGGTGGTCTGCGCGCACTAGCCAGGTCACGCATACCAGCATGAGGATGGCGGCGAGGGTGTAGATTGCGCCGGCGATCTGGCGGTCGGTGCTGCCGTTCTCCTCGATGCCGGCCTGGAGGTGGAAGATCACCGCGCCGAGATCGAGCTTGCCGAAGCTGTCGTCGAGATAGATATAGACCCACCACAGGGCCAGCGGCAGCAGCGACCAGGGCCACGCCCGGCGCCGCGCCGCACGCTGCTCGGGGGCGCCCCAGCCGAAGCGATGGGCTGGTACCAGCCAGGCCAGCGCGATCAGCGCCGGGGTCCACCAAGGCAATACCCACATCACCATGACCGCATAGCCGATGCAGAGCCCGATGTAAGTGAGTACAAACCAACGTCGCATATTGCGGGAGAGAGTCATGACGTTTTCGATCCGTGAACGTCCGCTGAGGCGCGGCACCCATCCCGGGTACCGCCTGAGTGCCGTTGCTCGAGCGTGCCGGCTCGCGACGGGTCAGGATGACTTTATCATGACCGTTCGGTGACCGGCTTCCTCGCCGACTTTGCGCAAAAAATCTCAGTCTCGCGAGCTACGCAATTCCCCATCGGCGGCGTGACGCGCCAGTGCCAGTTCGATCAAGCGCGTCACCAGGGCGGGATAGGTCACTCCGCTTGCCTGCCACAGCTTGGGGTACATGCTGATGCGGGTAAAGCCAGGCAGGGTATTGATCTCGTTGATCACCACCTCGCCCGCCGGCGTCAGGAAGACATCCACCCGGGCCAGGCCGGCGCACTCCAGCACCTGGAAGGCGCGCACCGCGAGCGCTCGGATACGCTCGCTCGCCGCCTCTTCGATGTCCGCCGGCACGGCGATGGTCGCGCCGTCGTCGATATACTTGGTGTCGTAGGAGTAGAAACCCTGGGACACCACGATCTCGCCGCAGACGCTGGCCTCGGGGTGCTCGTTGCCGAGCACCGCGCATTCGATCTCGCGACCGTCGATGGCGGCCTCGACCAGCACCTTGTGATCGAACGCCAGAGCCAGGTCCAGGGCCTCGGTGAACGCCGCGGCACTCTCGACCCGGCTGACGCCGACCGAGGAGCCCTGGTTGGCGGGCTTGACGAACAGCGGCGTTCCCAGGGTCTCGCGCAGGCTATCGAAGTCCGCCTCGCGGGCGCTGTGACGGGTGTAAGTGACGAAGGGGGCAACCGGGATGCCGGCATCGCGCAGCAGCCGCTTGGCCACGTCCTTGTCCATACCCACGGCGGAGCCGAGTACGCCGGAGCCGACGAACGCCAAGTTGGCCATGCGCAGCAGCCCCTGCAGCGAGCCATCCTCGCCCAGGGTGCCGTGGACGATGGGGAAGATCACATCGAGCTGGTCGAGGAGCTGGCGCGCGTCGTCGGCGGCGATCAGCTGTGAGCTGGGGCGGCCCGGTACCAGGGCGAGATCGCCCGACGATGGGTTGAGTGCGATACGCCGCGGATCATCGGCATGGCGCAGGAAGTCATCGGCCGCATTGAGATGCCACTGCCCCTGCTTGTCGATACCGATGACGCTGACCGCGAAGCGCTCGCGGTCCAGCGCGTCGACGATGTTCTTCGCCGACTGCAGAGAGACTTCGTGCTCCGCCGACTTGCCGCCGCAGATCACCCCGACCCGAATTTTGCTCATGCCACCGCTCCGCTGATAGATCTGGTGAGCGCCTGGGGCGCCATCCTGCGCGCCATGATGCCACGTCGTCGGTCTTTGCGCTGCCTGGGCTGACCATGGCAGCGGTGCCTGATGATGTCAGACACGATAGAAGCGCCGATACCAGTCGACGAAGCGTGCCACGCCTTCCTCCACGCCGATTCTGGGGCGGTAGCCGGTGGCGGCGAAGAAGGCCTCGGTATCCGCCCATGTACGCGGCACGTCGCCCGGCTGCATCGGCTGGAAGTCGCAGCGTGCCTGGCGACCGGTCGCCTTCTCGAGGGCGTGGATGAAGTCCATCAGCGCTACCGGGCTGCCGTGACCGATGTTGTAGAGCGCGTAGGGCGGGCGCTGGCTGCCGGGGTCGCCATCGAGACTGCCTGCCAGCGGGATCACCTCTAGAATGCGTGTCACCCCGGCCACGATGTCGTCGATATAGGTGAAGTCACGCTGCATGTCGCCGTGGTTGAAGACCTGAATCGGCTCGCCCCCCAGCAGCGCCCGGGTGAACTTGAACGGCGCCATGTCGGGACGCCCCCAGGGCCCGTAGACGGTGAAGAAGCGCAGCCCCGTCACCGGTAGACGATGCAGGTGGGCATAGGTATAGGCCATCAGCTCGTTGG
This sequence comes from Gammaproteobacteria bacterium MFB021, assembly GCA_000737985.1. GTDB lineage: Bacteria > Pseudomonadota > Gammaproteobacteria > Pseudomonadales > Halomonadaceae > Salinicola. Next base: position 27,715 of record JNVT01000095.1, read on the forward strand.
CCTTCTTGGTGGCCGCATAGAGACTGATCGGCTGATCGACGCTGTCCTGGGTCGAGAACGGCACCTTGGGATTCATGCCGTAGACCGAGCTGGAGGAGGCGTAGACCAGGTGTTCGATGGCGTGATGCGCGCAGCACTCGAGCACGTTGAGATGGCCGCTGATGTTGCTGTCGGTGTAGGCGTGGGGGTTCTCGAGCGAATAGCGCACGCCGGCCTGGGCGGCCAGATGGATCACCCGGGTGAAGCGTTCGCGCGCGAACAGCGCCTGCATGCCGTCGCGATCGGTCAGATCGCAGGCGACGAAACGCACGCTGGCATAGGGTTCGAGATCGGCGAGGCGCGCGCGCTTGAGCGCCACGTCGTAGTAGTCGTTGAGATTGTCGATGCCGACGATCTCGATCCCGCGCGGGGCCAGCTGCTTGGCCACGGCGTGGCCGATGAAACCGGCCATGCCGGTGATGAGTAGTTTCATGGTCTTGTCTTTGGTGCTGGCGGTTTGTGGTGCCCGCCGTCCGCTCATTATTCTATTGGTGGCAGCGAGCCCGAGCATGCCCCGGCCGGCCTGACGTCAGTTACCGGGCGACTTTGGCTCGTGCTCGTCGAGGATACTGCGGTAGCAAGCCAGGTAGGCTTTGCCCATGGCCGCGGGCGTGAAGGCTGCCAAACGCGCACTGGCCGCCATGGCCAGCGCTCGGCGCTGTACCGGATCGTCGAGCAGCCGTGCCAGCGCCGCGCTCAGGGCGGCGCCGTCGGCGGGTGGCACCAGCACTCCGCTGACGCCATCCTCGATCAGATCCGGGATGCCGTCGACACGACTGGCCACGATGGGTACACCATGATCCATGGCGTCGAGCAGCGTCGAGCCCAGGCCTTCGTTGCGTGAAGGGAAGGCGAATAGCGTCATGATCTCGAGATAGTCGCCGACGTTGGGCTGAAAACCTTCCCAGATCACGTTGTCTAGATCCCGGCTCTCGGCCGCGAGTGCCGCCCCATCTTCGCCCTCGCCGAGCAGCAGGAAGCGCACCTCGGGGTGGCTCTCGCGCAGGCGGCGGGCGGCGTCGAGCAGGATCCGCTGGCCCTTGTGGCGGTCGACCAGCGCGCCGATGTGGCCGATCACCGGGTGGCCGGCGAAACGCTGGCGCAGCGCCGCAACCTTCGCCGGGTCGCTGGGCTGACCGGAAAGCACGCTGGGGATACGCTCGACCGGGCACCAGGCGCGCTGGCGAAGGTGGGTCTCGATCACCGAGGAGATCGCCACGGCGCGGGCTGCAGCACCATAGGTCAGGCGGTTGAAGGGCTTGTCCTTGACCGGCTGGGGCACGCGTCGAGTGAGCAGATAGGGAGTACCGCGCAGGCGCCGCTCGAGCCAGGCCCAGTGCACTGCCTTGGCCTCATGGGCGTGGACCAGACTGGGGCGCGGTCCACGCAGGTGTCCGGCCAGGGCGTGATCGGCATCGATCAACTGCACCCCTGGAGTGGTCAGTTGGGTACGCAGCGGTGAGTCGCGCCGGCATACCAGGCTCTGGGTGATGCCTTGGCCGAGCTTTGCCAGCGCCTCGATCAGCAGCAGCGTCTGGCGCTCGCCGCCACGAAAGCCGCGGGCCAGATTGACATGGCGGATATGCAGGGGAGCGGCCGGCATGCGTTCACCACACCTTGTCGAAATCTTCGGCGTCGCGCACCCGGGCGTCACGCTGGAGTTCGAGCAGCTTGGCGTACTTGAGATAGGCGTTGACCGCTGCGGAGAGCGATACCGATAGGCCGTCCAGCCCACCCAGCATGCCGCCCTGGAACAGATACTTGCGTACGAAGGCATTGGCACCGTGCAGCGCCGGCGAGCCGGCGTTGGCGCGCTTGCCCTTCAGATACATGATCTTGGCGGCACGGTTGGAGAAGCGCCCGCTGGCCTTGCCGAACAGCTCGCCCAGGTTGGCGAAGGAGTAGTGCTCGAGATCGGCATCTAGGCGGTGCGGCTGGTTTGCCTGTACCGAGGCGTGCTGGCGCGAGTCGGAGAAGGCGCAGCGCTGGCGATCGTAGAGACGCAGGCAGTAGTCCGGGTACCAGCCGCAGCGCTTCACCCAGCGGCTGCCGATGAAGTTGCGCCGGCGCAGGGCGAAGGCGTCGTGCGGCGTGTTCTCGAGATCGAGGGCGCCGATCGTGGCCACCGCCGCGTCGGTGAGACGCTCGTCGGCGTCCAGTGACAGCACCCAGCGATGGCTGGCGGCTGCCGGGCCGACGTTCTTCTGCGGGCCGTCACCCAGATAGGGCTGGCTGATGACACGCGCGCCGCTGGCCTCGGCCAGGGCCACGGTGGCATCGCGCGAGCCGGAGTCGACCACGATCAGCTCCTGGCACACGCGTCCCAGCGAGGCCAGGCAGGCTTCGATGTTGTCCGCTTCGTTGAGCGTGATCACCACGCCGCTGATGTTAGCCATGGCTGTATCCTGAGTCGTCGATGGACGCGCGCCCTGTAGGGGCTGGGCGGCGTCCATTGTAGCCGTGCACGTCCTAGCGATAGAACTGACGGAAAGTCTGCATCGCCTGAAAAACCGCGGGCGAGAACTCTGCGCCGGGAATCGGGTCGAGGCGGTGGTCGAGGATCTGCCACTGGCCGGCACCGTCGATCACGGTGATCCGTGACGGCTCGATGATGCCGTAATCCAGATAGCTACTGGCCTGAACCCAGGGTTGATCGATACCCGGGGTGAGCAGGTCGACGCCCTGGGCATAGTCGGAGAGCGGGTTGGTGCAGCCGAGGGCATGGCGCATCAGCATCGGTGCCACATCGAGGTGACTGGTCATGCCGTCGACCGTGCCGGGTTCGACGCCAGGGCCGTGCACGATCATCGGCACGTGGGTCTGGGGGGCGGCGAAGTTGCTGTTGTGGCCCCAGTAGTTCTTGCCGAAGTCGTTGAACGACTGGCCGTGATCGGCGGTGACCACCAGCAGGGTATTGTCCCACTCGCCCTTGGCCTTGAGATCGTTGATCACCTCGCCGAGCAGGGTGTCGTCGTAGTGAACGGCATTGCGATGGCGATTGAAGTAAGGCGTCGGGTCGGTATCCGGCCCCAGCTTCAGATAGTTCATATCCTGGATCGAGGGCTGGTAGGGCTGTGCTGCGTCCGCCGGCACGTCGTAGCCGTGGGGAGCATCGTAGAACAGCATGCCGAACCACGGCTGCGTGTCTGACTGCTCCTGCTGTGACAGCCAGGCCAGCCAGTCGTCGGTCATCTGGCGGTCACGCGCGGCAGGCGTCGGCCCTTCGGTGCGCAGACGCAGCGAGTCGATCGAGGAGAAGATGGTGCGATCGAAGCCGATACCGTTGAGGCTGGCCGAGGCGAAGATACCCATGGCGTAACCCTGCTTCTGCATCTGCGTGATCAACAGCGCCGGGGTCTGGGTATTGTCCAGATAGGCGTAGTAGTTGCCGGTCAGCCCGTAGAACAGGCTCATGGTGCCGTTGCGGGTGGCGTTGCCGCCGCTGAAGTGGTCGAGATAGCGCCGGCCGTTGGCGTCGAGCGCGGCATAGAGATTGGGCGTATTCTCGGGGCCATACTCATCGGCGCGCCAGGAGTCGATCAGTACCACCAGGACGTTGGGCGGTGAGTCTGCCTGGCAGCTCAGCGGGTGCTTGGGCCAGTTGAGATTCTGCGCTTGCTTGCCATCAATGTCGGCGCGCTCGGCGCGCGCCGCACGCGGGTCGAGCCAGCCATGCTTCTCCATGAAGTCCTTGGCGGTGGCCGGGAACAGCAGCGGGTAGATGCCCACCTGCTGAGTGACGCTACGCATGTAGCGGGCATCCGCGATCAGGTGCACGACGTGGCTGCCGATCAGCGTCAGCAGAATCACGCCGCAGATCAGGCCCTTGGGCAGGCGGCGCCCGCGATCGCCGATGATCACCCGGCGGGCGAGCCAGGCTTCCAGCGCCAGTGCCACCAAGACACAGGCGCTGACCACCAGCCAGGTCGAGGTGGTGAAGTCGAAGATCTCGCCATTCTTGTCGTTCAAGAACAGCGACACCATGAACAGGTTCACGTGGAAGCGGTACTGGGCGTAGACCACCGTATCGAGCAGCAGCGCGCACAGTCCCAGCGCCCCCAGCAGTGTGGCCGGCAGCCATAGCCAGCGTGACCTGAGCATCAGCGCCAGCACGCCCAGCGGCAGCCAGCCGAGCAGCACCAGCATGCCGAAGTGTCCGATCCAGGTCAGGACCAGATAGGCGATGCCCATGGCATCGTGCGGCAGCGCCAGATAGGGGGTGTAGCGCAGGGCGATCAGCCACACCAGCGGTAGCTGCAACAGGGCGAAGACCAGCGTGGTACGCCAGCGGCGTCTCAGGGTGTCGTGCATGGGACTCTAACCTTGATCAGAAGCGTCGGCGCCGTGATAACCATCACAGATGGCGGCGAAGAGGGCGCTGGCGTTCGCGGGGGAAAAGCGCGCCAGGGAGCGTTCCAGACGTGCCAGGTTGCGCTGCTGCCAGGCTCCGGTTGGGCGCAGGCGGCAGCGATCGAAATCTATCATCCACACCTTGTCGTGGCCTGAAACCGGATCGGTCGATATCAGCAGGTTACGCGCGTTGAGATCGACATGGTCGAGGCCAACGTCGTGGAAGCGCCGAATGACTCGCCCCACCTCATGCAGCAGCTCGGTCGCGTCTGGATCCAGGCAGTCGGCCAGCGCGCGCGAGTGGGCCAGGCGCTGGGTCAGCAGGGCCGCACGGTAGGTGGGGCCCTGGCGGCAGACCAGCGCTGCCACCGGGGCTGGTACCGGCAGACCGCGTTCGTATAGCGCCAGGGTCAGGCGCATCTCGCGGAAGGCCCGGGTGCGCTCGAGACCCCGCCATAGGTAGCGCTGCTCATTGACGCGGGCGACCATGCCGCCGCGCCGATAGGGGCGCAGTACCCAGGCTTGGTCTTCCACCTGCAGGAACTGACTCGCGCCGCGGCCGGGTGCCGAGCCCACCACTAGGCCCTTGGCACGCCACGCGGCGGGGCTCAGCCAATCCGGGCCTGGAGTTGGCAGCAGCGCATGATCGGGCTGAGAGAGGAGGGCCGGATCGTATAAGATGTGGGTGCCGCGGTGATGATAGGTCGCAAGGGCCATGGCCGGGTCCTGTTGGCGCCGCCATGCTCAGCCGGCGGTTTGACTGACGGCCAGGCGCCGTCCACTGTTCGCGCGGCATTGTACCCGTGCCGGAAGGCAAGCGCCTAGGCACTGGCTGAAAAGGACTGCGCTCGCCCATGCGGCGTTAAAAATCGGCTCAAAATGCTCATTTACACCCCGTAAACTCCGCCTTTTCGCCGATTTTTGCCTTGCCTGGACTTCGCTCGTCGACTTTTCAGACAGCACCCAGGCACGCTGCGTGGCCCGGCGCAGGCACCTGCCGCGCATAGCGCTGCGTTCGACGTGCATTGTTATCCGTTTTCATCCATGAGGAAGCCTCGTGACCCGCGATTCACACAAGCCCTTGGCGGTCATTGCCATTCGTCAGGTGGAGAAGAGCACTGGTGCCAGTCGCAACGCCTTCGAGCAGGCGGTCGCCCTGCAGGCCCTGGGCTACCGCGTGGTCATTCTGGCCGAGCGTGGTCGCCCTGTGCTGGCCGAGCGCTTCGGTGCCGAGCTGGTACGTCTGTGGCGCTGGCCGCTGAAAGGGCCTTTCCGGCGTTTCTGGTTCAATCGCCGGGTGCAGGCCTGGTGTCGTCGGCAGCGTCCGGCACTATTGGTGAGTCACGGCGACGTCGAGACGCCGGATACGGTCTACATGCACAACTGCGTGCACCTCGCCAGCCGCCTGATTCATGGGCGCGAGCTGCCAGCGGGGCACGAGGTCGCGGCGATCCATGATCACGTGCTCAGCGGCGGCCAGTTTCGCCAGGTGGCAGTCAACTCGCGTCTGATGGCGGAGGATTTTCAAACACGCTACGGCATCGACGCCGCCAAGATAGAGATCAGCTATCCGGGCTATGACCCCGAAGTGTTCAATGTTGAACGTGCGCGCGGAGATCGCCATGCCCGGCGCCAAGCGCTCGGCGCTGACGACGACACCTTCCTGATCGGCTTAATCACCTCCGGCAATTTCACCAAGCGTAACGTGGCGGGGTTCGTCGAGATGGCGACGGCGCTGACACAGCGCCTGCCGGGGCGCTGCCGCTTCCTGGCGGTGGGCAAGGACGATGCCGCCCCCTACCGCCAGCAGGCCGCAGCCGCCGGCATCTCCGACGTTTTCGAGTGGCGCTCGACCGTCAGTGATGTCGAGACCCTCTATGGCGCGCTCGATCTATTCGTGCTGCCGGCGCATATCGAAGAGTTCGGCAGGGTCTCGCTCGAAGCGATGGCCTGCGGTACGCCGGTGCTGCTGTCGCGCACCACCGGCGCGGCGGAACTGCTCGAAGAGTTGCACTCCGATCTGATCCTCGATAGCCGAGATACTCAAGGCTGGGTGGCGCGGATTGAGCGGCTGATCGAGCAAGACGATCTCGACGCTCTAGGCGAGTCGCTGGCGCAGTTGGCGAGCGCTTACTCCTATCGCCGACAGACGGAAAAGCTGAAGTGCTCTTTCGAGGCCCTGATGCAGAGCAGAGGCTCGGTGAAATGAGCGTCTTGTCATGCGCCTGCCGGCGTTAACGCCAATGGCGTTCAGCCGATAGGGCGATTCAACAGTGCTGGCGCAGGAAGGCCATCAATTGGTCACCGTAGCGTTGAAGGTTTTGCTGGCTGGCTAGTCGTTCTCGGGCCCGGTCTCCAATCTCGCGTCGTAGCCTGGAGTCTTGCGCCCAGGCGATCAGTGGCTCTGCAGCTTCCTCTGGATCGACGACGCTGGCGGTTACCAGATCGTCTTTCGCCGGGGAGTAAACCAGGTCTGGGCCGTCGGCACAGGCATCGCCGTACACGCTCAAGCTCGCCTTGGGACGGCGTGGCTCGACGATGGCACCGCAACCAGCATCCATGATCGCTTCCGGCAGCCCATCGACATTGCTGACGACGGTCGGCAGGCCATAAGCAATGGCCTCTTGCGCCACCAGCCCGAACGGCTCGCGCCAGGACGGGCAGATGAATGCATCCAACTGGGTATAGAAATTGGCCATGTCGTCGATCAGGCCGCAGAACTTGACCCGCTCCTCTAGTCCCCAGCGCCGTGTCCATTCGCGCAGTGTGGCCTCCAGCGGCCCCTGCCCGGCAATCCAGAGTTCGGCATGCGGGATGCGAGCCTGCACGCAGCGGAAGGTCTCCAGTGCTACCATCGGCGCCTTCAGGCCCTTCAGGCGTCCCGCGAACCCGAGCCGAAAGCGGCCTTCAGGGTGCTCGGTCTGCTGCTCGGGCACCGCAATGGCATTGTGTAGAACGAGGGCGGGCAGGTCCTGCCGCAGTTGCCAGCGGATCTCCAGCATGCGCTGTGCCGCGCGAGACACTGCCATCAGGCCGCGAATCCGAGCCAGATAGCTTGCGACGGCCGCTGGTTCTTGGTCCGTCCAGGCGGTGCCGTGCTCATAGTGGAAGACGCGCTGACCTTCCAGAAGGGGCATGGGATTACCCGCCAGCTTGTTCCAGACCAGGACCGCATCGGGCGTCAGCCGCTTGGTAAGTGAGCGCTGATAGGCGCCGCGCAGACCCAGCTGCTCGGGTAGCCTCCAGTGGCCGGGCCCTTTGATGCTGTATATACGGGCTGTCGCATCTGCCAGCGAGGGACGGATGAATGGATGTATGTCCTGCGTCTGCAAAAGAATACTCAGTGTCAGGCGATGCCCATAGGCACGGTAGAACCGTGCGAAATAGCGCTCGACCCCGCCCAGATTCTTGAGGCTGACGAGATGTGCGATAGTCGGGGCGGTGTCGTCTGAAACTGGCATATCTTGATGATCGCAAAGCATGAGAGAGCTGAGTGTAAAGGGGGCTCTGATGCAATACCACTCTGGTTTCACGCGGTATGTCAAAGGCGTCTTTGCATACGATAAATCGATAGGCGACAAATGAGTTTTCGATGCTGAATCAGTGGTTGGCGAGTCGAACTTTCGAGCGTAAGGGCTTCTGGCTGAGGCGACATAGCGCCTGGCTGGACAAGCGCTATTGTTACGTTCACGGCATTGGCGGTTCTGGAAAGGCGCAGGCCGGTAGGCATGCTCATCGGGCAGCAAGCGCCATTCTTAGCGCGGCCGAGACACGTGAGAGTCCGGGTGCTTGTTCGAAAATCATCTGGATGTACTGGCATGCACCGTTGGAGCAGGCACCCGAGGTCGTGCAGCTGAGCGTGAGATCCTGGCAGGTGATGAATCCAGATTACGATGTCAGGCTGCTGAGCGATGACACGCTGGAGGCGCACTTGGGGTTCGATTTCATGGCTGCTTTTGAACTCTGTCGCGTGCGCCTAAAGATAGCGACTAAGGCCGATGTCCTGCGACTGTATCTACTGAGTCGCTTTGGCGGGGTCTGGGCGGATGCAACGCTTTTCTGTCTGAAGCCTCTCGAGACATGGATGCCCCCACTCATCGGTGAGTTCGGTTTCTACACCTTTCGCCGGGAAGTAGTCGTCACGCGTCCAATAGAAGTCTGGTTCATCGCGGCGCAGCGTGGCGACCCTATCATCCAGCACGTTTTCGAGTTGCTGGTGATGCATCTCTTCCGTAAGAGACCAAGGGCATTGTACGTCTCCAACAGTCGTAAATGTCTGCACAAAATCGGTGTCGATGGACAGCGTTCAGCGCCAATCGGTGGGCAAGCCATCCGCGATGCCGAGCGCTATGGTTTCGTGCCCTATTTCGCCACTGGATACTGCTTCAACGACGCTTTGGAGACGCTATGGAGTGAAACGTGCAAAGCGCGTTTCTTTGCAGCCGACAACCGCTACGCCGATCGTGAGAGCCATGGTGAGATGGGGAACTTCGTCGTATCCAAGGAGAGCTACAAAAAGGCTCACCAATCCACCGCAATCTATCAGCGTCGAAAGATCTGGCTGGAACGGACCCTGGAGAATATGGAACGTCGAGATATCTCACCGCGATAAAAGGGTCGAGCAGCTCAGCTCGGGGGCTCTAGGTGCGCGCGGAGAGCCCCGCTGCGCGGGCCGAGTACATGAAATCGAGGCAGCCCCAGTGTAGTATCCCTCCCACGCTTTCCGTCCCGCGACAAATCAATGACCCACACCCTTTTTCCCGCTCAAGGCTCGCCCCGCCATATCGCCATTCTGCGCCTGTCGGCGCTGGGCGATGTGTGCAATCTGGTGCCTACGGTGCGTGCCCTGCAGCGCCAGTGGCCGGATGCGCGTATCACCTGGATCGTGGGCAAGACCGAGCACGCGCTGCTCGAGGGGCTCTCCGGCGTCGAGTTCGTGGTCTACGACAAGTCCACCGGCTTCGCCGGCATGCGCCAGATCTGGCGCCAACTGCGCGGCACGCGTTTCGATGTGCTGCTGCACATGCAGCAGGCGCTGCGGGCCAGCGTGCTGTCGCTGGGGCTGAAGTGCGATCTGCGCGTGGGCTACGACAAGGCGCGGGCCAAGGATTGGCAGCACTGGTTCACCCAGCGCCAGCTGGCGCCGCACCCGCGCGCCCACGTGCTCGAGTCGTTCATGGACTTCGCCCGTCTGCTGGGGGTCGAGGACACCTCGCTCGACTGGTCGCTGCCGATTCCCGACGCCGCCTATAGCGAGGCCGCCCGCCTCAGCGGTGAAGCGCCCTATCTGGTGATCAGCCCGTGCGCCAATCCGCGACTGCGCAATTTCCGCAACTGGTCGGCCGAAGGCTATGCCGCGGTGATCGCGCATGCCTGGGAGCGCCACGGCCTGGTCAGCGTGTTGAGCGGCGGTGGCAGCCCCCAGGAGCGCGAGATGGGCGAGCAGATTCGGCGGCTCTGCCCGCAGGTCGAGATCGTCGATGCGATCGGCCGCACCTCGCTCAAGGGCCTGCTGGCGCTGCTCGATCGCGCCCGTGCGGTGATCGCGCCGGACTCCGGCCCGGTGCACATGGCCAACGCCCTGGGCACGCCGACGCTCGGGCTCTACGCCACCACCAACCCCGACCGCGCCGCGCCTTACTGCTGGCGTCGCCACGTGGTCGATCGCTACCCCGATGCCCTGGCGCACTATCTGCACCAGACCCCGGAGACGGTGAACTGGGGTACCCGCGTGCGTCATGCCGATGCCATGAGCCTGATCACCCTCGACGACGTGGTCGGGCAACTGGATCGGCTGCTGGCGGAGACCGCCGCGAATCGGGATGATGGCGGGATTCACCGGCCCGAGCAGGGGCCGGTGGCTCAGGATGACAGGGAGCCCAACGCATGAAGGTCGATCTTTCTCAGCTCGAGCACGCGCGTCTGCTGGTGGTCGGCGACGTGATGCTCGACCGCTACTGGCACGGCGGCACGTCGCGCATTTCGCCCGAGGCACCGGTGCCGGTAGTCAAGGTGGAAGAGGCCGACGATCGCCCGGGCGGGGCTGCCAACGTGGCGCTCAACATCGCCGCCCTGGGCGGGCGGGCGAGTCTCGCCGGCGTGGTTGGCGATGATGACAACGCCGAGCGTCTCGAGCGCGCGCTGGATGCTGCCAATGTGAGCACTTACTTTCAGCGTAGCCCTGAGGTGCCTACGATCACCAAGCTGCGGGTGATGAGTCGCAACCAGCAGCTGATCCGTCTCGATTTCGAAAGCCCGCTGTGGAACGTCGATACCGCGCCGCTCGATGCCCAGGTCGAGCAGGCCCTGGCCGAGATCGATGTGGTGATTCTCTCCGACTACGGCAAGGGTAGCCTCAACCGGGTCGAGCAGCTGATCGCCACGGCGCGGGCGGCGGGCAAGCGGGTGCTGGTGGACCCCAAGGGCAGCGACTTCACCCGCTACCGCGGCGCCAGCGTGATCACCCCCAACCTGGGCGAGTTCGAGGCGATCGTTGGCCCCTGCGCCAGTGACGCTGAGCTGGCCGAGAAGGGCGAGCGCCTGCGCGCCGAGCTGGCCCTGGAAGCGCTGCTGGTGACCCGCAGCGAGCGCGGTATGACGCTGATCCGCGAAGGCTACGCGCCGCTGCATCTGCCGACCCATGCACGTGAGGTCTATGACGTCACCGGCGCCGGTGACACCGTGATCGGCGTGCTAGGGCTGGCCCTGGCCGCCGGGCACGGCTTCGGCGAGGCGGTGATGCTGGCCAATCTGGCCGCCGGGCTGGTGGTGGCCAAGCCGGGCACCGCGGTGCTCTCGGTGGCCGAGCTCTACACTGCGTTGCATGGCGACAAGCTGGCCGAGTTCGGCGTGATCGCCGAAGCGCCGCTGATCGCCGCGGTGCGCGCAGCCCAGGCGCGCGGCGAGAAGGTGGTGATGACCAACGGCTGCTTCGACATTCTCCACGCCGGCCACGTGGCGTATCTGGAGCAGGCGCGCAAGCTCGGTGATCGGTTGATCGTGGCGGTCAACGACGACGCCTCGGTGGCCCGCCTCAAGGGGCCCAAGCGGCCGATCAACACCCTGGCGCGGCGCGCCCAGGTGCTGGCCGGGCTGGCTGCGGTCGACTGGGTGGTGGGCTTTGCCGAGGACACCCCGGCGCGGCTGATCGAGGCGGTGCTGCCCGACCTGCTGGTCAAGGGCGGCGACTACCTGCCCGAGCAGATCGCCGGCGGCGCAGCGGTGATCGCCAACGGCGGCGAGGTGCGCGTGCTGGGATTCGAGGATGGCGTCTCGACCACCACCATGATCGATACCATTCTCGACCGCGAGCGCTGAGCGGCGATGTCTCCCCGGCTGGCGCGGCGACTCTATTCGCTGCTGCTCTATCTGCTATCACCGCTTATCTGGTGGCGGGTGTGGCGTGAGTGGCTGCCCACTCACCCGCGCCGCGAGCGGCTCGGCTATGTGCCCTCTGTGGGCGCTCGCCGCTGCATCTGGCTGCATGCGGCCTCGGTCGGCGAGGTGGTCACGGCGACGCCGCTGATTCGTGCCCTGCTCGACGACTACCCCGACCACGCCCTGATCGTCACCACCATGACCGCCACCGGCGCCCGGCAGTTGCAGCAGACCTTCGGCGACCGTGTGCGCCACCACTTCCTGCCGCTCGATTTTCCCGGGGCGACCCGGCGCTTCGTCGCGCGTATCAATCCGCGCCTGACGATCATCGCCGAGACCGAGCTGTGGCCCAACCTGCTGGCGGCCTGCTATCGCCGCGACATACCGGTGGTGGTTGCCAACGCGCGCCTGAGCCCCGGCGCCTTTCGCCTCTATCGGCGTCTCGGCGCGCTATGTCGCGGTATGCTCGCGCCGCTCGACTGGATTGGGGCGAAGTCGCCCAGCGATGCCGAGCGCTTCCGGGCCCTCGGTGCGCGTCCCGAGGCGGTGGCGATGACCGGCGCGCTCAAGTTCGATCTCAATGTCGACGAGAGCGTGCTGGCGGCCAGCCGGCGTCTGCGCCAGCGCTGGGGGCCGCGACCGGTCTGGATCGCCGGCTCCACCCATCCCGGCGAGGATGAACAGGTGCTCGCCGCCCACGCTCGGGTGCGGCGCCAGCTTCCCGATGCGCTGCTGATCCTGGTGCCGCGTCATCCCCAGCGCTTCGAGGCCGTGGCTGAGCTGTGCGAGGCCGCCGGCGAGCGCCTGGTGCGGCTCAGCGGTGGCGCCCGGGTGGACGCCGAGACCACGCTGCTGCTGGGCGACACCATGGGCGATCTGATCAAGCTCTACGGCTGCGCCGATGTTGCCTTCGTCGGCGGCTCGCTGGTGACGATCGGCGGCCACAACCTGCTCGAGCCGGCCGCCCTCGGCGTGGCCGTGGTGAGCGGGCCCCACCTCGACAACCTGCGCGAGATCGCCGATACCCTGGCCGAGCACGAGGCGCGCTGCGAGGTCGCCGATGGCGAGGCCCTGGGGCAGACGGTGGCGGCACTGCTCGACGATGCCCCGCGGCGCGAGCGGCTGGGTGCTGCCGGCCGCCAGGTGGTCGCGGCCAACCGCGGCGCGCTCGCCGCCACGCGCCAGCATCTCGCCACGTATCTTTTGGATACCGCCACCGGCGATAGCTGACGCCAGGCACGCTGGCACCGCGCCGTGATACCTGTCAAACGCTTGTCATGCCCGATCCCGACAATCGTCCCCGACCAGGAATCACGACCGGTGACCGCCGATGGATATCCGCTTCAAGAGCCGCAAGCTGCGCTTCTATACCGCGGGTGTTGCGCGCCTGCTGATCCCCGATGCGTACTACCGCCGGCGCCTGATACAGTGGTTGGAACAACTCCCCGAAGCCGAGTGGCAGCGGCTCGCCGCGCGCGTCGACTACTACAACCGCGTGGGGGAGGCGTTCGATCCCGGCGAAGGCGCGGTCGCCGTCGGCGACTTCCGCTACGAGCGGCGCGGCGCCTACTATCTCGATGCCAAGCAGATCGTGCGCCACTTCGCCCCGCAGCACCGCTTTGCTTACCGCTTTGGCGACGTCACCTGGGTGCCGGAGCGGCCCACGCTGGTCAAGAGCCGCCCGATCTGTCGTGCCACGCCGCCCAGCAATGCCAACGGTGTGCTGCTCAAGCTCAACAGCGTGCGTCATTTCCAGTTCGTCGACGATCGTCTGGCGTTTCGTGATAAGCGTTCGGGCGTGGTGTGGCGGGGCAAATGCTTCCACGCGCATCGCGCCGCAGTGCTGCGTGAGTTCTGCGACCATCCGCGCATGGATATCGGCCAGAGCCATGCCAAGCGCCGTGATCAGCGCGACTATCGACCCTACCTGTCGATCCGCGAACAGCTGCGCTATCGCTACGTGCTGAGCCTCGAAGGCAAGGACGTGGCCACCAACCTCAAGTGGATTCTCGCCTCCAACTCGCTCTGTTTCATGCCGCCGCCGCGCTTCGAGACCTGGTTCATGGAAGGCACGCTCGAACCCTACGTGCACTATGTGCCGCTGAAGGAGGACTGCAGCGACATGGAAGCCCAGATGGCCTACTACGATGCCCATCCCGCCGAGGCCGAGGCGATCGTGCGCCGCGCCAACGCCCATGTCGCCCAGTTTCGCGATCCGCGTCAGGAGCTGCTGCTGGGGCTTCTAGTGATGCACAAGTATCTGGCGCTCTCGGGTCAGCTCGACCCCGCGGCGTCGAGGGTGGCGAGTCCAACCTGGAACAACTGGGCGTGCCGGCCGGCGAGCGCGTTCAGGTCGCGATCGTAACCGCCCGGCGATCATGCTCGGTCAGAGGAAAGGAGTGGCTCTCGGGTCAGGCGCAGCTATGGCCCGGACGGTGGGTGCGCGGCAGTGGGGTGAATGGCAGTAGGCTGAGTGGCGATGAGGTGAATGGCATTGAGGTGAGCGGTCGAGCCACGGGTTGCGGCGTCCTGTCACTGGTGAGGCCTTGGGGATCGATTACGATAGGGGCTCTTCGATTGCCGTGCGAGCGTTGCCATGCGAGTCACCGTCTACAGTGCCCAGCCCTACGACCGTCGCTTTCTCGACGAGGTTGGCGCCACCCGCTTCGCCGACGCCGGGATCGAGTGGCACTACCAGCCCGTTGCCCTGACCCGGCAGACGGTGGCGCTGGCAGCGGGCAGTGACGCGGTCTGCGTGTTCGTCAACGACTCCCTCGAAGCGGCCGTGCTCGAGGCCCTGGCCGCCCAGGGCGTGGGCGCCGTGGTGCTGCGCTGTGCCGGCTTCAACAACGTCGACCTGGAGGCCGCCCGGCGGCTCGGCCTGTTCGTGGCGCGGGTGCCGGCCTACTCGCCGGAGGCGGTGGCCGAACACGCGCTGGCCATGATCATGACGCTCAACCGCAAGACCCATCGCGCCTACAACCGGGTGCGCGAGGGCAATTTCGCCCTCGATGGGCTGCTCGGGGTGACCCTGCATGGCAAGACCGCCGGGGTGGTCGGCAGTGGCCGCATCGGCCTGGCCATGGCGCGGATCCTGCACGGGCTGGGCTGCGAGGTGCTGGGTTACGACCCCGCGCCTGCGGCCGCCTTCGAAGCCTACGGCGAGAACGTGCCGCTGGCGGCACTGCTAGCGCGTTCGGACATCGTCTCGCTGCACTGCCCGCTGAACGAGGCGACCCACCACCTGATCGACGCCGCCGCGCTGGCGGGCATGAAGCCGGGCGCGATGCTGGTCAACACCTCGCGCGGCGCACTGATCGACACTCCGGCGGTGATCTATGCGCTGAAGTCGCGTCAGCTCGGCGCGCTGGCGATCGACGTCTACGAGCAGGAGAGCGAGCTGTTCTTCCACGACCACTCGGCGGAGATCATCGACGACGATGTCTTTGCCCGCCTGGCCAGCTTCCCCAATGTGCTGATCACCGGCCACCAGGGCTTCTTCACCGCCGAAGCGCTGGACGAGATCGCGCAGGTCACCTGCGCCAATCTGGTCGCCTATGACCGCGATCTGGCTTGCCCCAACCAGCTTTGAACCGCGTTCAGCGAGTGATGCGCTCGACCCCCCCAGCACCGCCAAGCAGCAGCACGTCGGCCGGACGCTTGGCGAACAGGCCGTTGGTGACCACGCCGACGATGGCATCGAGGGCCGCTTCCATGGCTTCCGGCTCGTCGAACAGCTTGTCGTAGCCATCCAGGATGCGGTTGCCGTTGTCGGTCAGCACGCCATCGCGGTAGACCGGTGTAATGCCGAGCTTGACCATCTCACGGGCGACGTAGGAGCGCGCCATCGGGATCACCTCGACCGGCAGCGGGAAGCCGCCGAGTACCTCGACCCGCTTGCTGGCATCGGCGATGCAGACGAAGCGTTCGGCGCAGGCGGCGACGATCTTCTCGCGGGTGAGCGCGGCCCCGCCGCCCTTGATCATGCGCAGGCGGCCATCGATCTCGTCGGCGCCGTCCACATAGACCGGCACCGTGCCCACGTGGTTGAGCTCGAGCACGTCGATCCCGTTGGCCTTCAGGCGCTCCGCGCTGGCCTCGGAGCTGGCCACGGCACCGCGAAAGTCATGGCGCCGCGCGGCGAGCAGATCGATGAAGTGGTTGGCGGTGGAGCCGGTACCGATGCCGATCACCGCATCCGGCGTCAGCAGGCTATCGATGTCGTCGAGCGCCGCGGCGGCCACCGCGCGTTTGAGGTCGTCCTGGGTCATGTCGGCTCTGGCAGGCTGGCAAAAGAGAGGCGCCAGTATAGAGCAAGCCGCCTGCGCTGCCGATGGCACTGACGCGCGGGGCGGGCATCTGTTAACGCTGGACGCTCGGGGCTGGCGTCTGTTAACAATGTCGATCCGCCACGTTCATCGCCGCCGTCGGGCTCTCCGCGGCGCGCTCAGGCAGCCTCTTTTAGTGCGATACGCCAGTGCGATACGCCAGGACACCGCAATGCTACTCGAAGACATCGTCAAGAAGATCCTCCAGGCCCGCGTCTACGAAGCGGCCCGGGAGACCCCCATTTCGCCCATGCCCTCGCTCTCGCGCCGCTTCGGCAACCGCATTCTGATCAAGCGCGAAGACCTGCAGCCGGTGTTCTCGTTCAAGATTCGCGGGGCCTACAACAAGATGGCGCAGCTCGACGAGACGCAGAAGGAGAAGGGCGTGATTGCCGCCTCGGCCGGCAACCACGCCCAGGGGCTGGCGATGGCGGCGCGTCAGATGGGGGTCAAGGCGGTGATCGTGATGCCCCGGGTCACCCCCGAGATCAAGGTGGCCGCGGTGCGTGGCTGGGGCGCCAAGGTGGTACTCAAGGGAGACGCCTTCGGCGAGGCGCTGGCACACGCCAAGACGCTGATCGCCGAGCACGGCTACACCTATATTCCGCCCTATGACGACAACGACGTCATTGCTGGTCAGGGCACCGTGGCGATGGAGATCCTGCGCCAGCACTCCGGGCCGCTGGATGCGGTATTCGTGCCGGTGGGTGGCGGCGGGCTGCTGGCCGGGGTCGCTGCCTACATCAAGTATCTGCGCCCGGAGGTCAAGGTCTACGGCGTCGAGGCGGAGGATTCGGCCTGCCTCAAGGCGGCGTTGGACGCCGGCGAACGGGTGGTGCTGGATCAGGTCGGCGTGTTCGCCGAGGGGGTGGCGGTGGCCCAGATCGGCGAGGCGCCGTTCGAGATCCTGCGTCACACCGTGGATGGCGTCATCACCGTCAACACCGACGAGATGTGCGCCGCGGTCAAGGACACCTTCGATGATACCCGGGCGGTCGCCGAGACCTCCGGCGCGCTGTCGCTGGCCGGGCTCAAGAAGTACGTACAGCAGACCCAGGCGCGCGACCAGTCGCTTTTGTGCATCAACTCCGGCGCCAACATCAACTTCGACCGGCTCCAGCATATCGCCGAGCGTACCGAGCTCGGCGAGCAGCGTGAAGCGATTCTGGCGGTCGAGATCCCTGAGCGGCCGGGCAGTTTCAAGCAGTTCTGCCGCGCCATCGGGCGGCGCATGGTGACCGAATTCAACTACCGCTACGCTGACGCCGACCGCGCGCATATCTTCGTCGGTGTGCAGGTCAAGCCGGGTGGCGAGGATCGCGCCGAGGTGATCCAAAAGCTGCGCGACGCGGACTACCCCGTAGAGGATCTCACCGATAACGAACTGGCCAAGCTGCATATTCGCCACCTCGGCGGCGGCCGGCCCAAGGTCGAGTTCTCGGAAGAGGTCTATCGCTTCGAATTTCCCGAGCGCCCCGGCGCGCTGATGAACTTCCTGACCCATCTGCCCGCCGACTGGAACATCTCGCTGTTCCACTATCGCAACCACGGTGCCGCCTACGGGCGAGTGCTGGTCGGGCTGCAGATGCCCAATGGCGACCGGGCCCATGCCGAGGAGCACTTCGATCGGATCG
This sequence comes from Gammaproteobacteria bacterium MFB021, assembly GCA_000737985.1. Classification (GTDB taxonomy): domain Bacteria; phylum Pseudomonadota; class Gammaproteobacteria; order Pseudomonadales; family Halomonadaceae; genus Salinicola. Next base: position 45,443 of record JNVT01000095.1, read on the forward strand.
GCTACCGCTACTGGAAAGAGACCGACAATACCGCCTACCGGCTGTTCATGGCCTGAGCACGCCGCCGAGGTTGCTTTCTCCCATCCCTGACGCCGCTGGCCTCTGCATGAGGTCAGCGGCGTTTTGGCGATGATGAAATAGCTCCTTTTTCGGGGTCAATTCGCGCTAAACCTTTTTCGGTAACGTCCGATAATCTTCGGTAACGAAAAAAGGGGTGGGTCCGCCTGGCAAGCGTCTTGTCAAGCTTTTAGCCTAACCCTATAGTCGTGCGCGTCGCCGCGGGGGCGGAGACCGAACCGAATCTCTGGGAGTCGAAATGAAACGCAAGCCCGACCTGGTCATGGCACTGGTACTGATTTTCGGCGTGGGTGTGGTCGCGACGGGGTATGCGCAGACGCTGCTCGGCGCTTGAGGCTGTAGCAATACAGCAAGATAGCAATGTGGCGGGTAGCGGCCGCGGGCAGCCTTTGCGGATAGTAAGCTCGTAGGCAATAGTCAGTAGTCTGTAACTATTAGATAGTGGGTAGTAGATAGTTCAGGTTAGTTAGATTATTAGATAGACCGCAGTAGTAGCTAGAGTCGTAGTAGCCAGAGCAGTAATAGATAGACCCGACACGCCCGATCAGTGACAGCCCGAGGGGGCACTGATCGCAAGACGGCCGGTAGCGTTTCGAGCGCTACCGGCCGTCGTCGTTTCTGCCCTTGGCGCGCTGCGGGCGGAGGACCTCGCGGTCGCTGACGATTGCATCCAGCGGTACGTCCCAGACGGCCACGGGAAGCGCCGTCACTCGCTGACAGGCGTGGGCCAGACCGATCAGGCGTGGCGCCGGGCGGCGCAGGCGGGTGAAGGCGAAGGTGCGGTCGTAGAAGCCGCCGCCCATGCCGATACGCTCACCGGCCCCATCGAACCCCACCAGCGGCATCAGCACGCTATCCAGCGCCCACGCCGGCAGTCGGCGCTGGCGTTTGGCACCGAAGCGGGTGTGCGGCTCGGCAATACCGAAACGGTTGCGGCGCATACGCGTATCGCTGTCGTAGCGCACGAACCACAGCCGGTTCTCGACCAGCGGGCGCAGTACCGGCAGATAGACCTCGGCGCCACGCCGGCGCAGCCAGGCGATCAGCGGCGTGGGGTCGATTTCACCATCGTTGGGCAGGTAGAGCGCCACGCGGCGGGCGCGTTGCAGCTCCGGCAACCGGCGCAGGCGCCGACACAGCGCCTGCGAGGCGACGCGCTGCTGGTGTGGGCTCAGCGCGCGGCGGGCGCGGCGCAGATCGCGCCGCAGGCGACGCCGATCGCCCGAAAGGGCAAGCGCGTTGGGTCCGTCAGCGGTGGACCCGTCATCGAGAGCGCTGGTGATCGACGTCGAAGACAAGCAGAGTTCCCCAGAGTGCCGCTGTCGTTCTGGCCCTTGAACCCATTGGTTCAAGGTGGGTGGCCGCAGGCAGGCCGTTAGGCTTTCCGTCGCGCGGACATGCACACGGGCCTGCCTAGCTATTGGCCCCCTGGGTACTGCGCATAGGCTCGAGGGACTTGTAACGACTGGCGCACACCCCAGGGAACGACACTATCGTAGCAGAGGGGGCGGCGTTGCCCAATCGCAATCGACTCAGGCGGGGCGACGGCCGGGCTGCCGGCTCAGCGGGAAGCCTGCGTGTCGTGGCCGATACCGCTCAGGGCGCGCTCCAGACGCTCACCCAGCTCGCTCAGGTTCTGCTCGCCGGCGCGGTTGGCATCCAAGGCGCTGAGCAGCTCGTGGGTGATGTTGAGCGCCGCCATGATCGCGATCTTCTCCGCGCCCAGCACCTTGCCGCGGGAATGGATACCGTGCATGGCGCGGTCGAGATAGCGCGCAGCGCGCTTCAACTGCTCCTGCTCTTCCGGCGGGCAGGCGATCACGTAGGGTTTGCCCAAGAGGGTCACTTCGGTGGTCGGGCGAGACGTGTCGCTCATGGTTCGCTCCGGGGTGGGCCTTGAAGACCGATCGGGTAAAATGGGGGGATTCGCACGTCAGCGGCTATGCTGATGGCCGCCGGCACCGCTGGCGCCGCGATTGACCAGCCACTATAGAGAGCCGCCTACACCCGGTCAACGCGCTGCCGGCGCGGGCCACAGGGCGGCGTGCCACTACGGATGCCGACATGTCGATCATCAACGAGCAACTCGATTTCTCCACCGTCGCCAATGTCTTTCTGGCCCACGGCAGTCTGCAGTCGCCGGCCTTCTTCGACGGGCGGCTGTGTGCCGAGCTGGCGCTCGAGGACCTCAGCGCCGAGCGCTGGCTGGAAGAGGTGAGCCTGGCGCTCAACGTCGAGCAGCCGGAGAGCCGCGAAGATGCCAACGTGCTGCTGGGCTGGCGCCGCCAGACCCTGGACGCGCTGGCGGCATCGGAGCTCAACTTCGAGCCACTGCTGCCCGACGAGCTGTTCTCGCTGGGCGAGCGCGCCCAGGGGCTCAAGGAGTGGGTGCAGGGCTTCACCGAAGTGGTCAACGAAGTCGATGGCGAGACCTACGAACGCTGGTCGAGCCCGCTGCGCGAAGCGCTCGAGGATCTCGGCCAACTGGCGGCGATCGAGGTCGAGATCGACGACGACCCGGAGAACGAGAACGACCTGTTCGCGCTCACCGAGCACGCCCGGATGGCGGCGATGCTGCTGTATACCGAGCAGCACCCCGGCCAGCCCCAGGTCGAGCAGAGCGACCAGGACCCTTCGACTGACGCGGACGCCAGCGGCAAAGACGACACGCCGACGCTGCACTGAGCCGCCCACACGATCGCTATCCCGCGCGACCGCCACCCTGCACGATCGTCACTCACATGGAGAGAGCATGCCGACAGCCGCGAGTTCGACACAAGACGCCGTGACGACAGAGAACCTGCGCCCCGGGCCCGCCCCGATCACCCAGGAGGAGTACGCCGCCCGGCGTGAGCGCCTGATGGCCGAGCTGCCGCAGGACGCAGCGGTGCTGCTGCCCGGTGCTGTGCTCAAGGCCCGCAACCACGACAGCGACTACGCTTTCCGCCAGCACAGCGACTTCCACTATCTGTGCGGCTTCCCCGAGCCGGACGCGCTGCTGGTGCTGCTGCCCGGCCGCGAAGCCGGCGAGGCGCTGCTGTTCTGCCAGGAGAAAGACCCCGAGAAGGAGGCCTGGACCGGCATTCGCATCGGCCCCGAAGGGGCGACCCGCGACTACGGCATGGACCAAGCCTTCGATAACGCCAGTCGCGACGACCTGGCCGATCTGCTGGAAGGGCGGCGCACGCTCTACCTGCCGCTGGCGGATAACCACGCCATGGCCCTGGCTGACGGCATCCGTGCTCGGCTGCAGGCGCGTGCGCGGCGCGGCGCGGCGGCACCGAGCGGCTTCGTCGATGTCAGCGCGCTGATCCACGAGCTGCGCCTGACCAAGAGCGAGAGTGAGCTGGCGCTGATACGCCATGCCGCCGAGATCAGTGCCCAGGCGCACTGCCGCGCCATGCGCGAAAGCCGCCCGGATCGCTTCGAGTATCAGCTGCAGGCGGCGATCGAGCACGAATTCGCCTGGCACGGCGCCCGCGCACCCGCCTACGGCACCATCGTCGGCGGTGGCATCAATGCCTGTGTACTGCACTATGTCGAGAACGTCGCTCGGCTCGCCGACGGCGATCTGGTACTGATCGATGCGGGTGCCGAGTTCGATCTCTACGCCGGTGACATCACCCGCACCTTCCCGGTCAACGGCCGCTTCAGCGAGGCCCAGCGCGCGCTCTACGACGTCGTCCTGGCGGCGGAAGAGCGCGCCGTGGCCGCGGTCGCACCGGGCACCACGCTGGAAGCGATCCACGACGGCGTGGTACACGATCTCACCGCCGGGTTGCTGGCGCTGGGCCTGCTCGAGGGCGAGCTCGAGGCGTGCATCGAGTCCAAGGCCTACCGGCGCTTCTATCTCCACTCCACCTCGCACTGGCTGGGGCTCGATGTTCACGATGTCGGTAGTTATCGGGTCGACGGCGAACCGCGTGCGCTCGAACCGGGCATGGTGCTGACCATCGAGCCGGGGCTCTATATCCCCGACGCCGAGGATATCCCCGCGGCCTATCGCGGTATCGGCATTCGTATCGAGGACGACGTGGTGGTGACCGCTGGTGGTGGAGAGGTGCTGACCGCTGGCGTGCCCAAGGCCGCCGACGAGATCGAAGCGCTGATGGCGGCGGCCAGGACGTGATGAAGAGGCCGGGCCGCACCGGCCCGTGCTGAGGAGACAAGTGCCCATGAGTGAAGCGACACAACCGGTGCAGGTCGACGTGGCGATCATCGGTGGCGGTCTGGTCGGTGCCAGCCTGGCCTGTGCGCTGGGCGAGCTGGCCCGCGAAGAGGGGCTGCGCATCGCGATCGTCGAGGCCCAGCCGCTGCCCGCCACGGATACAGCACCGTTGCAGCCCAGCTTCGACGTGCGGGCCAGCGCCATTGCCTACGGCTCGCGGCGCCATTTCGAGCGTCTGGCGCTGTGGTCTGACGCCGAGGACGAGGGTATGGCGGCGCAGGCCACGCCGATCCGCCATATCCATATCAGCGAGCGCGGCCAGCTGGGGGTGACCCGGCTGCACGCCGAGGATGTCGGCAGCGAGGCGCTGGGCTATGTGATCCCCAATGCCTGGATGGGCCGGGTGCTGCACCGCCGGCTCGCCGAGCTGCCTCTCGACTGGCACTGTCCGGCCCGGGTCGAGGCGCTCGACGCCACCCCCGAAGGCTATCGGCTGACCCTGGACGACGGCCAGAGGCTGGAGGCCGGGCTGACCGTGCTCGCCGACGGCGGCCGCTCCGGCCTCAAGGAGCGCCTGGGGATCGAGAGCGCGCACCACGCCTACGATCAGAGCGCGCTGATCGCCACGGTCGAGACCAGCCGGGCGCATCAGGGCTGGGCCTTCGAGCGCTTCAGTCGCGAGGGGCCGATCGCGCTGCTGCCGCTCTCGGGGCGGCGCATGACGCTAGTGTGGACCTTCGAGCAGGGCGCCGAACAGGCCGCGCTGGCGCTCTCCGACGATGCCTTTCTGAGCCGGCTGCAGCACGCCTTCGGTGACCGCGCCGGGCGCTTTCAGCGGGTCGGCCAGCGTCACGCCTATCCGCTGTCGCTGGTCACCGCACGCGAGACGATCCGCCCCGGTCTGGCGGTGCTCGGCAACGCCGCCCATGCGCTGCACCCGGTGGCGGGGCAGGGCTTCAACCTCGCCCTGCGCGGGGTGATGGACCTGGCCGCCGAGATCCAACGTGCCCGGGCCGAGGGGCGCTCGCCAGGGGATGCCAGCGTGCTGGCGGCGTTCGAGGCGCGGCGCAGTGCCGACTATCGCCAGATCGTGCGCTTCAGCGATGGCTTGATCCGCCTGTTTGGCCTGAACTACCCGCTGATGGGGCAGGCGCGTGGGCTGGGGCTGGGTGGGCTCAACGCCCTGGCGCCGCTCAAGCGAATGGTGGCGAGACGGGCCATGGGGCTCGAGAGATGACGACGAGCAAGACGGGAGATCCGACATGACACAGCCAACCAGCGACGTGCTGATCGTCGGCGGCGGCTTCACCGGGGTCG
>JNVT01000096.1 GCA_000737985.1 Gammaproteobacteria bacterium MFB021
CTGCTTAAGGGCTACTCCCCGTTCGCTCGCCGCTACTGGGGGAATCTCGGTTGATTTCTTTTCCTCGGGGTACTTAGATGTTTCAGTTCCCCCGGTTCGCTTCCCAACACCTATGGATTCAGTGTGGGATACCCAGCTTATGCTGGGTGGGTTTCCCCATTCGGACATGCCCGGGTCACAGGTTGTTTGCCACCTCACCGAGCCTTTTCGCAGGCTACAACGTCCTTCATCGCCTCTGGCTGCCAAGGCATCCACCGTGTGCGCTTAATCGCTTGACCATATAACCCGAAGGAGTCTGGTCGCGCGATCACAACGACAATTGCCGGATACGCTTGAGACGTATCACTTTTCGCTCTTCGCCATTTCAACTACGAATGGTGAAGAACTGTCAGCATGATCCACATTGTTAAAGAGCGTTTAGAGCAGAAGCTCTAAGCGATCGACTTTGTCAGCGTATCGCGTGACGAAGCGGATGGCTTAGAACTCGGTGACTGTGTGGCGTGAGCCAACGGGGAAAGATTTGGTGGAGCCAAGCGGGATCGAACCGCTGACCTCCTGCGTGCAAGGCAGGCGCTCTCCCAGCTGAGCTATGGCCCCGGCTAGATATTTCGTCAGAGACAAGGCGCTTTTTGCCGACGTGTAGCCTGCTACACGAGGTAAAAAGCAACGCGGTATCTGGCGAAATTGGTGGGTCTGGGCCGATTTGAACGGCCGACCTCACCCTTATCAGGGGTGCGCTCTAACCAACTGAGCTACAGACCCGGCTTCACCACTGGGTCCGTGACCCAAACAGTCATTGCTCTTGGTCGATCAGGTAATTGATTGTGAGCGTTTATCTCGCGATCCGCTAATCGTTTAAGGAGGTGATCCAGCCGCAGGTTCCCCTACGGCTACCTTGTTACGACTTCACCCCAGTCATGAACCACACCGTGGTGATCGCTCCCCCGAAGGTTAAGCTAACCACTTCTGGTGCAGTCCACTCCCATGGTGTGACGGGCGGTGTGTACAAGGCCCGGGAACGTATTCACCGTGACATTCTGATTCACGATTACTAGCGATTCCGACTTCACGGAGTCGAGTTGCAGACTCCGATCCGGACTGAGGCCGGCTTTCTGGGATTCGCTCCACCTCGCGGTCTCGCAACCCTTTGTACCGGCCATTGTAGCACGTGTGTAGCCCTACCCGTAAGGGCCATGATGACTTGACGTCGTCCCCACCTTCCTCCGGTTTGTCACCGGCAGTCTCCTTAGAGTTCCCACCATTACGTGCTGGCAAATAAGGACAAGGGTTGCGCTCGTTACGGGACTTAACCCAACATTTCACAACACGAGCTGACGACAGCCATGCAGCACCTGTCTCAGAGTTCCCGAAGGCACCAAGGCATCTCTGCCAAGTTCTCTGGATGTCAAGGGTAGGTAAGGTTCTTCGCGTTGCATCGAATTAAACCACATGCTCCACCGCTTGTGCGGGCCCCCGTCAATTCATTTGAGTTTTAACCTTGCGGCCGTACTCCCCAGGCGGTCGACTTATCGCGTTAACTGCGCCACTAAGTCCTTAAAGGTCCCAACGGCTAGTCGACATCGTTTACGGCGTGGACTACCAGGGTATCTAATCCTGTTTGCTACCCACGCTTTCGCACCTCAGTGTCAGTGTCAGGCCAGAAGGCCGCCTTCGCCACTGGTATTCCTCCCGATCTCTACGCATTTCACCGCTACACCGGGAATTCTACCTTCCTCTCCTGCACTCTAGTCTGGCCGTTCCGGATGCCGTTCCCAGGTTGAGCCCGGGGCTTTCACAACCGGCGTGCCAAACCACCTACGCGCGCTTTACGCCCAGTAATTCCGATTAACGCTCGCACCCTCCGTATTACCGCGGCTGCTGGCACGGAGTTAGCCGGTGCTTCTTCTGCGAGTGATGTCCTTCTTGACGGGTATTAGCCGCCAAGCCTTCTTCCTCGCTGAAAGTGCTTTACAACCCGAGGGCCTTCTTCACACACGCGGCATGGCTGGATCAGGCTTGCGCCCATTGTCCAATATTCCCCACTGCTGCCTCCCGTAGGAGTCTGGGCCGTGTCTCAGTCCCAGTGTGGCTGATCATCCTCTCAGACCAGCTACGGATCGTAGCCTTGGTGAGCCATTACCTCACCAACCAGCTAATCCGACATAGGCTCATCCGATAGCGCAAGGTCCGAAGAGCCCCTGCTTTCTCCCGTAGGACGTATGCGGTATTAGCCTGGGTTTCCCCAGGTTATCCCCCACTACCGGGCAGATTCCTATGCATTACTCACCCGTCCGCCGCTCGCCACCAGGGAGCAAGCTCCCCGTGCTGCCGCTCGACTTGCATGTGTTAGGCCTGCCGCCAGCGTTCAATCTGAGCCATGATCAAACTCTTCAGTTAAAAGTCTGATAGTCCTTACCTCTTCTCTGCCCGAAGACAAGAGAAGTGAAGCGGACCAAACTTGGTTCAAGGTCAAACGAATCTTAGACGAGTCGCTTGCCTTGATATGCTGTGACTGGCGTCACGCAAGACAAGCGCCCACATCAATTACCTGATCGATTGTTAAAGAGCGTCTTTACTTGAAGTCTCGTCTCACGTGGAGATGCGAGCCTTCCGCCGTGACCCGAAAGTGACTCAAGTGCTTGTCAGCGCTTGCTTTCTGGGTCGCCGTAAGGAGAGACGTATTTTAAGGATCTTGGCGAAGATGTCAACGTCTTTCTTGTCGAATCCTGCCCGATTCTCGTTGCTGCCTGAGAACCGACCCTGAAAAAGCGAGGAGCGCATTCTGCTGCCTCCGAGGCTAAGTGTCAATCGATTTTTTCAATCTTTTCAACAGCTTAGCTAGCTTTTCCACCAACCCAGAGAACCTGTCTCGGCGTCAGCGGATGCGTACTTTACGGATCTCCCCCGGCCTTGGCAAGGGCTAAAAGCAAAAAAGTTGGCCCGCCTTTCAAGGGCGGAGAAGAAGGTGCACCCATAGCGGCCCGACGGGGCGCATGCGCTCCCCGGAGGCCAGGGCACCCATTGCTTTATAGAGACTATGTTGAGTTCGCTGCCGCCCAGGCAGATCAGAAGCACCAAGGCATCAGAGAATTGATAACGGATAAAAGGCATATAGAGCGCGGCCCCTCCCGTGTGTCTGCGCCAGACGAGGGGGCAGCTATGGAGCATCCGCGTCTCCGTCGACATGGCCCTCGCAACGAGGTTGCCCGAAGGCAGATCCTTGGCGAGTGCAACCCTTGCCAGCCGGCAGGCGGTGGCTTTCGTGGAATGCCTGCCGGCGCGCAAACGATCCATTCATGCGAATTCAGACTTCGCTGATCGCACTACAGCAACACGCGGATCGTGATGTCACCCTTGGCGCGATAGCCTTCGTCGACATCACGCCAAGGGCTGCAGAGTTCACACGATCAGGTCTTCATCCTTCCAGAGGCGGAACCCGCCATCGAAGGCGAGTGCGTTGTCGCCGCGCCGGCATTTCGGCGGGAGTGTGTCGAGCTTTTCAACATTTCCGCCACCGATGACGATGTAGTCGGGCTCCAATGCCGCGGAGAGACGCTCGACGACATCGAACACGCGCTTGCGCCATTTCTTGTTGCCTTTCTTTTTGCGATACGCCTCGGCAACATAGTGCTCGTAGCTTTTACCCTTGCGATAGGGCAGGTGGGCGACCTCCATCGGCTGGGCGACATTCTCGACGATCATCGCCGCGCCAAGCCCGGTGCCGAGACCGAGAAACAGCATGCGTCCGCCCTGATAGGAGCCGATGGCCTGCATCAGCGCGTCGTTGACGATCCGCACCGGGCATCCGAAGGCGGATGCGTAATCGAAACCGACCCATCCTTCGCCGAGATTGGCAGGATCATGAAGCGGCTTGTCATGGACAACCGTTCCCGGGTATCCCATAGCGATCACGTCATATTTCATGCCCTTGGCCATGTCTTTGACGGCGGCGACCATATCGCCCCCACCCATCGACTTGCCGCTGTCGGCCTTCTTTTTACCGCCGCCGGCGCTGGAGCGGATCTTCACATGGCTGCCACCGATATCGATGGCAAGGACGACAAGGTCCGCGCCCTTGGCATTGCGTTTGCTCATCATGGTTTCCTTGGCCTCAGGCAGGATCGGGTCAACCGCGGGACGGGGCGAGGTCCTGCATGTCGCCAGGTCCCCAGGTGCCGGGCTTGTATTGCGATGGCACAGACGTATCGTCCAGGATCGGCTCGACAATCTGCCACACAAGTTCGGCGGCATACTGACGGACGAATAGCTGTCGGTCACCGACCATGGCGTCGCCGATCAGACGTTCATCATGCGCCATTTCTCCATGTCCGTCTTCTCCCCCATCATCGAACAGCGCGACCGGTGGCTGCTTGAAGCGCACCACGACTTCCGTCGCATGGGTGGAGAGATTGGGCAAGTCTTGAGCGCAAATACGACGACGAGGACGCGGGCGCTATCCGAGATCTTCGTTAGATGCCAAATAGTCCGCAATGCGGTGCCAAATTCGGCGCGATGCGACAACACGGCGCGATGCTACATACAGGCGTTGACACCTGGTTGACCCCAAACGAAAAAAGCCACCCGAAGGTGACTTTTCTCAATGCCTAAACCCATGTTTCACGGGTCTTTTTTGGTGCCGGTGAGTGGATTCGAACCACCGACCTACGCATTACGAATGCGTTGCTCTGCCGACTGAGCTACACCGGCCAGGCGGCGCCTATCATAATCAGGCGGGGCCACGGGGACAAGCGTAAACGCGGATGCCGGCTGTGGATTTTCACTCGCCTGGCCCCGAGCGGGGCAACGTGCTATTGATGGCGAAATGACAACAACTCGCCGTCATGCCCCACGTTCCCTATCGACTCCGCTTTGCCAAGCTGGCTCGGCAGTTCACATTGCCGCTACTCGCCGCGCTCGCACCGGTGCTGGTGGGCGTGCCGCTGATGCTATGGCAGGCAGAGCGTGAGCTGGCCGCGCAAACCCAGGAGAGCTTCGATTACGCCCTGCGCAAGGTGGAGTCGATCTTCGACTATGCCGACGTCGCTACTCACCGGGTACGCTATCTGGTCGGCGCCCCGTGCAAGTCAGCGGTATTCGCGCTGCGCCAGCAGAGCATGGCCACACCGTTCGTACGCTCGCTCAATCTCGTGAGCGATGGCCAGATCTACTGCACCTCTCTGCAAGGCACCGGGCGATATCCAGAGCAGAGCCAGAACTACAGTGCCGGGCGTCTGCGCCTGATGGCCGGCAACCAGGTCACACCGCAGCGGGCGGTGATCGTGTACCGTCTGCCGACCCCTGGCGGGAGCGTGCTGGCCGGGATCGACAGCCAGTATGTGATCAATGTCCTGCAGCTGGCGGAGCGCGACCTGACGCTGAAACTCCAGATCGGCGACTATCAGCTCTCCTCCGATGGCACCGTGTCCCCGGTACCCTGGGACGCCGACGGCACGATTCCCGAGCGCGCCTCCAGCCACTATCCGTTCCGGCTACGCGCGACACTGGCCCCGGGCAGCCTGTGGCACACCCTGGAGAGTTACTTCCTGCCCATCCTGGGTCTGCTGATCCTGTGTGGCGCGCTAATGTTCTGGCTGATGCTCAAGCGACGCTCGCCTGCGGAGGAGTTGGAGCGAGCCCTGCGCGACGGCGAATTCGTGCCCTACTACCAGCCGTTCGTGGATGCGGATACCGACCGCTGGAACGGTGCCGAGGTACTGGTGCGCTGGCGCCACCCCGGGGAGGGAATCATTCCGCCGGATCAGTTCATTCCGCTGGCGGAGAGCAGCGGGATGATCGTGCCGCTGACTCAGGCGCTGATGCACCAAGTCGCCAGCGAGCTGACGTCGCGCCTGGCCGAGCTGCCCCATGGCTTCCACATCGGCTTCAACCTCTCCGCCGCGCACTGCCACGACTGGCGGCTGCTCGACGACTGCCAGCGCTTTCTCGATACCTTCCCGCCGGGGCGGATCACGCTGGTGCTGGAGCTGACCGAACGTGAGCCGTTCCGAGCTACGCCGCACACCTTCCGGCTGTTCGAGCGGCTGCGCGAAATGGGCATTTTGATCGCCCTGGACGACTTCGGCACCGGCAGCGTTGGGCTCGACTATCTGCGTCATTTCCGCGTCGATTATCTCAAGGTCGACCGCAGCTACGTCGCCATGGCCGACGAAGACATTCTCTCGCGGCATCTGCTCGACAATATCGTCGATCTGGCCCGGCGCCTGACGCTGACGGTGATCGCCGAAGGCGTCGAGACCTGCGCCCAGGCCGACTATCTGCGCGCCCATGGCGTGCGCTACCTGCAGGGTTACCTTTACGCCCGCCCTGCCCCGCTGCGCGATACGCTGGCGCGCCTCAAGAGCCCGCCCAGCCGCGCAGCCAGCGAGAGCTGTGACACCTGCCCCGGTCTAGGGTAGAGGTCAGGTGCCTCGGCTCTCGCGATCCACCACCGCCGGATCCGGCGCCTGCGGAAAGCCGCCGGATGTGTGGGGCACCGCCGCATCCAACGCCAGCCCGCCGCCCAGGGCCTGAACCAGTTGCACCGAGCGGTCGAGGCGCTGGGTAGTGAGCTGTGCCAAGCTCTGCTCGGCACTGAGCAATTGCTGTTCGCTGCTGAGCACGTCGAGATAGTTGGCCAACCCCGCCTGGTAGCGCTCGTCGGCCAGCGCATAGGCATCTCGGGCACTGGCCACCGCCTGCTGTTGGCGCTGGCGCTGGAGAGCTACCGAGTCGAGCGTGGTGATATCGTCGACCACCTCCCCCAGCGCCTCGACCAGCGTCGCGTTGTAGCGCGACACGGCGAGATCGTAGTCGGCATCGCTGCTCTCCAGATTGGCGCGCAGTCGCCCGCCTTCGAAGATCGGCAGCGAGATCGCCGGCGTCACGCTGGCCGATTTCGCCGCCTCGCTGAAGAAGTAGTCCCCCAGCGGCGACTGAAAACCGGCCATCGCGGTCAGGTCGAGATTGGGATAGAACTTCGCCTTGGCCTGCTTGATGCGCTGGGAGGCCGCCTCCACCCGCCAGCGCGCCGCCACCACGTCGGGGCGGTGCCCGATCAGCTCGGCGGGGATGACACTCGGCAGCGCGGCGATCGCCGGCGTCAGATCCCCCGGCCGCGGGATCGATTGGCCGCGATCCGGCCCCTTGCCCAGGAGCGTGGCCAGCGAGATGCGCTGGCTGCGAATCGACTGCTCGGCGGCTTCCAGCGTCTGCCGCGCATTGGCGACGGTGACCTGGGACTGCAGGCTCTGCAGCTGATTGTCGAGCCCGGCCTGCTGCAGTTCACGATTGATCGCATCGATCCGCTGGGCGCGGTCGAGCTGGCGGTTGGCGATATCGCGCAGCTCGAAGGCGTGGGCCAGGCTGACATAGGCCCGCGCCACGTTGACCGAGAGCGTCAGCGCCGCGGCATGGAACTCGATCTCCTGCGCCCGAGCCTCGCCCAGCGCCGCACGCCAGGCGGCCCGCTTGCCGCCCCATAGATCGAGGTCGTAGTCGAACGAGAGCATCAGCTTGCGGGTGGTGGAGTAGAAGTTGCCCTGCCCACGTGGGTCCTGCACCTCCGAGACCCGGGCACGCGACACCTGGGCCGAGCCATCGACGCTCGGCAGGCCACTGGCCCGAGCACTGGCGATCGCCGCATTGGCCGAGCGCAGCCGCGCGCGTGCCGCATCGACATCCGGCGAATCCGCCAACGCCTCGTCGATCAGTGCATCCAGCTCGGGGTCACCGAGCGCGCGCCACCACGCCCGCTCCGGCCACGCCGCGGGTGAGATCGGCGTGTCACCCAGTACCTGCTGCGCGCTCAGCCGGCTGATCGGCGTCAGCGTCGTCTGCGGCGAGATGCCGGCATAGTTGGCACACCCCGCCAGCAGCATGAGTGTCAGCGTCAGCCCGCCGACCAGCACCCGACGTAGCTCGCGCCCCTTTCCCTGGTGTAAAGACATCCTTGTCCCCACTTGCCTACCCGGCGACCTGGCGGGCCGGGTATCGTTCTAAACTTTCAGTCACCGGTCGGTCCAGCGGTCTCGATGCCGCTAGCTCTTCCGATGGCCCGGTTGCGCCTGTGGCACGGCGTGCGATGGCTGGTGCTGACGAGAATCGTTGGTGATGCCACCGCCACCGGAGAGCGGCCGCGCCTCGTCCTCTTTCTCGGAGCGGAACAGCGACCACGACACCATGAACAATGCCGCGATCAGCGGCCCCAGCACGAAGCCATTGATCCCCAGCAGCGTCATACCACCGACGGTGGAGATCAGCACCACGTAGTCCGGCAGCTTGGTCTCCTTGCCCACCAGCGGTGGCCGCAGCAGATTGTCCACCAGCCCGATCACCACCACGCCGACGAAGACCAGGATCGATCCCCTGGCGTAGTCGCCGCTCAGCAGCAGATAGGCCGCCACCGGCACCCAGATGATCGCCGAGCCGATGGCCGGCAGCAGCGACAGAAACGCCATCAGCACACCCCACAAAAGCGCCGCCTCGATCCCCAGCAACCAGAACGCGACCCCACCGATCGCCCCCTGCGCCATGGCGATGATCACATTGCCCTTGACCGTAGCCCGGACCACCGCGGTGAACTTCTCGATCAGACGCGAGGTGTAGGCATCGCTGAGCGGCGCCGTGGCACGGATCTGCTGGCCCAGCTTGCGGCCGTCGCGGAACAGGAAGAACAGCAGGTAGAGCATGATCCCCGAGCTGATCAGAAACTGCAGGGTATTCTGCCCAATACTCAGCATGTGCTGGGCGATCAGCTGGCTGCCCTGCTCGAGAGCCGACGCCAGCCGCTGGCTCAGATCGGCGAAGCTGCCGATGCCGGCATCCCCCAGCCAGCCCTGCACATAGGGCGGCAGCGAATCGCGGAACTGAGCGATATAGGCGTTGTAGTCGATATCGCCCTGATTGATTCGCTGATACACGCTCGCGCCCTCACGCAGCAGCGAGAAGAAGATCGCCGACATCGGGATGAGGACGATGAACACGCAGGCGAGCACGCTGAGCAAAGCCGCGGTGTTGGGCCGCTGCCCCAGGCGCGCGTTCAGCCGCCGGTGCATCGGCTGGAACAGGATCGCCAGAATGACCGCCCACAGGATCGCGCCATAGAACGGCAGCAGCAGCCATATGAAAGCGATGGAGACCGCCGTCAGCAGCAGAATGAACGCCTTGTGCTGGCTCAATGAACTCATGGAATCGACAGGCTCCGGTGATGGCACGCCAAGAATGACACGCCAAGCATAGCCGCAACCGGGCGGCGTTGGCCGCTTTCAGCGCAAGTTGGCCGCACTCCGAGCATGCCGCCGAGACCTTGCGCCGGACGCTGGTGGCCTTCGATCACGCGCCGGGATCAGCTCTTGTACAGTTTATTAACAATCCGCCCAGCCCCCAGATTGCAGAACGCAAACACCTGAAAGCGTTGATTTTTCAATTCAACCCCGAAGAATAGTTCAAGTAATTCAAGCGGTTAGCAGGGTAATGTTAACCCAGGATAAGTGCTACGACCTTTCGACGCCGGTACAAGTCTTGTACAGCACGAATCGCTGTGCCATTCTGCACTCGTTGCATCGGCCACCGCGTGTGGCCAGCCCGGTAGGGACACCGGGGACGACGGCAAGGATTGCCGACACTCATCGCCGGTCAGGAAGACCGGACATCGACGCCAAGGAGGGCTGACCATGGAACACCGGATTTCATGCACCCGCTGCGGAAATACGCAAACCGCTTCTTCCGAATGTCATCAGGCCTGGGACGAAATCACCTGCATCGAGTGCGGTGACTTCATCGATACCTATGGGCACCAGCAGGAAATTGCAACTCCCAACTACCTGCTGCATACCCTCAACCTGGCACGTTCGCTGTCGCTGCAGATGGCCCGCGCCGAAAACGGGAGTGGCAGGACATGATCACGGTCACGCTGGACCTCACCTGCTCTATCTGCGGTCATCAACAGTTTCACCTGCCGATCAAAGCAGAAGAAGGTGCCAACGTCTGCTGCGCCAACTGCAGCGCCTTCAAATGCAAGGCACTGGATCTGGAGCGCGCGCTGACCGCGATGCAGCGCTCGCCGGACAACCGCCAGCCCGCCGCTGCCTGACGGTCACGCCGAGCGTGAACGGGGTAATACCGAGAAGCCGCCTAACCTGGGCGGCTTTTTGTTATGGGGTTTTGTCTACCCGGCCCCCGGGGGGTCACTCACTCCACGGAAGTCCAACCATGTCCACGGAAGTCCAACCATGGCCGATATCGAGCAGTTGAGAGCCGGGATTCAGCAGGCGGTTGCCGACAGCCAGCAACGGCGGATCGAATTCGAGCAGGGGCTCGAGGATCTACGCCTGCGCCTGGAGGCGCTGCAGCAGTGTGTTGCCCAGTGGATCGAATCACTCGCCCTCGAGGGGGTCGAGATTCACTATGCGGAAACGACCCAAACCCTGACCCGCTTCGAGGAGACCTATCAACTCACCCTGCATGAGCAGACCGTCTCCATGGGGGCGTGCAAGCTGCACCTGAAACCCGAGGAGCAGTATCTCTCCGGCCATCGTGTACTGCTCTACGCCTCCACCGACGAGGATGACATCAAGGAGGTAGTCGAGGCCGAAGGCGCTTACCGCTACTCCGACCTGCAGTATGGCCAGCGCCGCGATCTCTCCCAGTACGATACCCTCAGCGAAGAGGCCTTCTACCGCCTGCTCTACGGCTGGCTGAAAGCCTGAATCCCAGCCTCAGCCCAGCGGACTGGTGCCAGCCACACGCTGTCGCTGGCGTGCACGGCATTGCTGTCGATACTCGCGAAGACGCTTCTGTCGGCGCGATGGTTGCGGCCGCGGTGGAAAACTCGGCGGCCTCGATATCCTGATCAACGCGGCCGCACAGCCCGGTTCACCGCCAGTCACTCCGGGCATTGCCGGTCTCGACACGGCGGAGGCGATCAACGATCTCAACACCAAATTTCTGGGCTATGTGCGCACCGCCCGTGCCGCCGCGCCCCGGGCGCGCATCGCTGCACACGCCCATCGGGGCGGCCAAGTGTATCGTTACGCTTGCCGCCCCGGCTGCAATTTGGGTCGAGCCGGCCTTTTCGGCAAGCAAGGCACTGTACCGATCCTTCACCTGATAATTGAGCGCTTTCCGATCCACGTTCATCGCGGTGGCGATTGATCGGATCGTCAGCAATTCGAGATCGAAAGCCTGTGCGGCCTCTTTGATCTGCCCAAGGCCGAGCCATCCTCGTTTGCCGCGCAACCGAACATTTTGCGGATGCCTCGGCGGGAAAAACTGACCTTCAGATACCATGCCAACGCCTGTCACAACTTCGCGATCAAAAGCGATGATGTGCCACGCCCCCCTTGCGCGCTTGACGGAATGCCCTACATCACCCATATTCCCGAATGGGAATATGGGTGATGGGCAGCAGCCAAGACAGGACGATGCGCCGGCGTGGCAAGACCGCTCGAACCGCGCTTCGTCGGAGGATCGCGGGCCTGTGAGCGAGCGATTTGTAGGTAACCTTGCCAAAGGAATTTGAGATGTCCGAACAAGATGCAGTGAGTTCTTCGGAAGATTTCGTCCTTACGGAAGAAAAGATGATGGGAAGTCCGTCCCGATGGCGCAGGCTGGGGGTGCCGGTTGCAGCTGGCCAGCGCAACCATGAAGACGGCACGCCGGACTATGGTCTGTTCGGCCCTTCCAGTGTCGTGTGGAAGGTTCTTTTGCATCCCGCCACCGTCATCTACCAGACACCGGCGCAATTCAGTATGCAGCTGATGTACAAGCCGGTGGTCGCCGGTGTCCGCGATGCTGATCCGCTTGCGACCCAGGTTCGCGCCGGAACATTGACCGCGTTCGATTCCTTTAACCGCTTTCAGCGCAATTCGGGTCTTCATGCGCCGATGTGGTTCGGTGATACGCGTACTGCCGAAACCATGTGGGCGCACCTGCATGCGCTTCATGATCATGTAAAAGGCGGCATCATCGATGTCGGGCAACCGGAACTGGGCGAATACCACGCCGATGGCCCCCGTGACGTGATGTGGGCGGCACTGACCGAGATGATGGGGATGCTGTGGACGTACGAACACTTCGCCTGGCATGGCGACTCCCCCCCGCAGCGGCTTCCGGATCATGAACGCGACCAGTATGTCGCGGAATCGGCGGCATATCTGCGTCTTGTGGGAGCGCCGGAAGAGGAAATCCCTCAGACGATCGCGGAGGTTGATGCCCTTTTTGAAAAATATCAGGAGCTTTTCAAAAAGTCGGACACGATGTACATCATGCCTGAATCCGGTAAGGACTTCTCCGTACTCACTCAGGAACAGATCAAGAAAAATTGGCACCCCACCCAGCAGATGGCCGTCGATGTCTTGGACGAGTTCTTCGACAAGCCGACGAATTTGGTCATCGCCTCTTATCCAACTTATCTTCAGATTTGGGGGGCTGGCTGGGACGAAGCGAAAAGGGCAGAAGAGGCAGAGAATTTGAAGGCTGCGCTACCGGAAATCCGGGCCAGGCAGGAATCGCCAGATGTCGAGCGGCGCGCGATCGATCTTTTCTGGGGCCCAGATGCTCGAGAGCTGATTGCGTCAGCGCGCGCACTCATGAAAGGGGTGCGTTGATGACTCAAGTCAATAGCGTGGAGATCGGGCCGCAACGGCTGCGACGATAGACATATTTCGTTGCACCGTTGCCCGATACTTCATGAAGATGCGCATGTGGGGCGTTGACTGCTTTCCGCAGATGGTCGCAAGCAATCATCGCGCGTGGTGAATCTAGGTGCTCACATGAGCACACCATAGGAAAATCACGATGTCTGAAATGGCAATGTCCAGCAGAAACATGGTGCTCACCCGTATCCCGGCGAAGATAACGCGGCGTGACGAAATTGCCAGGAATGTATTACTGATCGAGTTCAGTGCCGAATATCTTCCGCCTTGGACGCCCGGCGCGCATATCGACGTGGAGATTCCCGGCTGCGGATTGCGATCCTATTCGCTGATCGATGGCGATTATCAAAAGAAGTACCGGATCGCGGTAAAGATCCTCCAGGATCCGGGATCGGCCTCCTTGTCCATTCGCGACCGTTTCCATGTGGGCACCGATGTCGACATCTATCCGGCGATCAACCGATTTCCGATCAAGCAGGCGTCGCACTATACCTTTCTGGCAGCCGGTATCGGGGTTACGCCGATCCTCTCGATGCTTCGCGAACTCGATGGCAGCGACGCTGCGTGGAAATGCCATTATTTCGTCCGAAGCCCTGATCAAATGCCCTTTATCGACGAACTTCGGACGTTGGCAGACAAGGCAAATGCCGAATTGCACGTATATGTCAGCGGCGAAACCGGCCGCCAGTCGCTTGCCGAGCTTTTCGAGCGTGAAGACAAGCTGGAAGCCGTATATGCGTGCGGTCCCACCGGTTTCATGAACGAGGCCGGGGACATCGTCTCGAAGCGAGAAGGGGTTCGGTTCTACATAGAGGATTTCGACGACCAGAGGACGGAAGTCGCTGCGGAGCATCCTGAACCCGTGTGTGAGGGCGAAACCGCGGAACGGATCAGTCCGAATGCGGCTTTCGAGGTCGAATGTCGCGCTAGCGGGCACAGCTTCACCGTGGAACCGCATGAAACGATCCTCGACCATGTGCGGCAGATCCTCCCCGATTATCCCACTTCCTGCGAAGAGGGCGTGTGCGGAACCTGCGAGGTCGCGGTGCTCGGCGGAATACCGGCGCACCGCGATCAATGGTACACGGACGAAGCGCGCGCAGATGGCGGACGGATGATGATCTGCGTGAGCAGATCAAAAACCAGAAAGATCGTTCTCGATCTTTGACTGCCCGCCCCGCTCCCTGGCCTGCGCCTAGGGACATGGAGGTTTAGCCACGGCAATTGGCTTTAGGATCGGCCGCGCCCGTCGACAGTTCTTGTGCCGGGCGCGCCGCCAGTTCGAATTCTGCAACAGCCGATGTTGCAGGTTTAAAGGAAGTATCGATGACAACCGTAGCCGACCAAATGGTCGATACCCTCAAGGCCGCTGGAGTTAAGCGGATCTACGGCATCGTCGGCGACAGCCTCAATGGCTTCACCGACGCACTCCGTCGCAAGGGCGGCATCGACTGGCTGCATGTCCGTCACGAAGAAGTGGCCGCCTTCGCCGCCGCCGGCGAAGCCCACTCGACTGGCGAACTTGCGGTGTGCGCGGGTAGCTGTGGTCCGGGCAATCTCCACCTCATCAACGGCCTGTTCGACGCGCATCGCTCGCGCGTCCCGGTACTCGCGATCGCCGCGCAGATTCCGTCAGCCGAGATCGGTTCGGGCTATTTCCAGGAGACGCATCCGCAGGAGCTGTTCCGCGAATGCTCGGGCTACTGCGAGCTCGTCTCCAGCCCGGACCAGATGCCGCGCGCGATAGAAATGGCGATCCGGCGGTCCGTCGCGGAGCGCTGTGTCTCGGTGCTGGTCATCCCGGGTGACGTTGCGCTGAAGGAGATTTCGGTCGCGAGCGCGCCGCAGCCGCTGTCCCTGAAGCCGCGTAGGCCGATCATCGTTCCCCCCGAAGACGCGCTCGATCGTCTCGCGACCCTCCTCAACGAATCACAGCGAGTGACCCTGCTCTGCGGCGGGGGCGTCGAGGGCGCGCATGACGAGGTCGTTGCGCTAGCCGCAGCGCTCAAGGCGCCGATCGTCCACGCGTTGCGCGGCAAGGAGCATATCGAGTGGGACAATCCCTATGACGTCGGGATGACCGGCCTCATCGGCTTCTCATCCGGCTACTATGCCATGGGCGCCTGCGATGCACTGCTGATGCTTGGGACCGATTTCCCCTACCGCCAGTTCTACCCGAAGGACGCGCGGGTCGCGCAGATCGACATCCGGCCGGAATCGATCGGCCGCCGCACCTCGGTCGAGGAAGGCTTGATCGGTGACGTGAAGTATACGCTCGCCGCGTTGCTGCCGAAGATCGCCGAGAAGCGCGACGATCGGCATCTGCGCGCTTCCGTCGATCATTATACCGAGGCGCGCGCCGCCCTCGACAAGCTGGCCCTAGGGCGTTCGGGCGGGAGGCTCCATCCGCAGCACGTGGTTCGCGTGTTGAGTGAGATGGCAAGTGAAGACGCGGCATTCACGGCTGACGTGGGCCTGCCGACCGTGTGGAGCGCGCGCTATCTCACGATGGGCGGCAAGCGCCGGCTGATCGGATCTTTCTGGCACGGGTCGATGGCCAACGCGATGCCGCAGGCGATCGGCATTCAGGCGGCGCATCCCGGGCGCCAGGTCATCTCGCTGTCGGGTGATGGCGGATTCACGATGTTAATGGGCGATTTGCTATCGCTCAAGCAGCTAAAGCTGCCGGTGAAGATCGTCGTCTTCAACAATAACGCACTCGGCTTCATCGAGCTGGAGCAGAAGTCCTCGGGCTTCGTCGATTTCGGCACCGGATTCGACAATCCCGATTTCGCAGCGCTGGCTGAGGCGGTCGGGGTCAAGGGCATCCGTATCGAAGATCCCGCCGACGTCGAGAGCAAAATCGCGGAGGCATTGGCCCATGACGGCCCCGTCCTGATCGATGCCGTCGTCGAACGCATGGAGTTGGCTATGCCGCCGAAAGTGACGACTGAGATGGCTAAGGGCTTCACTCTATACATGCTGAAGGCTGTGCTAAATGGACGCGGCGACGAGGTTGTTGAGTTGGCCAAGGCAAACCTGCTGAGGTGACGCACGCAGCGGCGAGCGGCGCCGATGAACGGCCGGTAGCATCTCCCGGTGCAGGTAACGTCACCGCTCGCAGTTCCATGGGATCTAGCGGACGCCCGCTCGGCCGATGTCACCAGCTGCGCACGCTATGTGCTCGACATCGACAATGCGGATCGCCTGTGGGAACGGGAGTGCGCCTGCTGGAATCCGTCTAGCTTGGGGTGTCCGGTCTCCCTACACGATCACGAACTGATGATCGAAACCGCACTGGCTGGTGATGCGCTCGCGTCTGTATGGGCGGACTACGCGCGGCAGCATGGCGAGAGCGGCGGCTGATTTCCTGCCTCGCCGACTGCTCTACGGCTGGCTGAGAGCCTGAATCCCAGCCGCAGCGCGCCCAGCCTCAGCCCAGCGGACTGGTACCAGCCACACGCTGTCGCTGGCGTGCGGTGGCATAGTGTCAGCCAAACGAGATGGTAGTCAGAAACTATCGTCAGCGTCACACGCCAGTCCCAAAGTTTACCTATGCTGAAGATTCGGCGACGACGCCGAGACGCGAGCGGCTGGGCGCAGTGCCGCTCCGACGCATTGCGATATCGTCTCGTCGCGTCGTCATCGCGGTACCGGGAAGATATCGGAAGTCGACACAGTAGCGTTTAAGGACGGACAGCATGAGTGAAGAGATCAAGATCGGCGGCAAGTGCCCTTTCGCTGGCGATACCGTGGGCGGCGTCGCCGGCTCCGAACCCACCACCGATCAGTGGTGGCCCAATCGCCTCAAGGTCGAGCTGCTGCATCAGAACGCGCCCCAGGCCAACCCCGAAGACCCTGACTTCGATTACGCCAAGGCCTTCAGCGAGCTCGACCTGGCCGCGGTCAAGCAGGACATCAAGGCGCTGCTCACCTCCTCGGTGGACTGGTGGCCGTCGGACTATGGCAACTACGGCCCGCAGATGATCCGCATGGCCTGGCACTCCGCAGGCACCTACCGTATCGCCGACGGCCGCGGCGGTGCCGGCGAAGCGATGCAGCGCTTCGCCCCGATCAACAGCTGGTGGGACAACGGCAATATCGACAAGTCGCGGCGCCTGCTGTGGCCGATCAAGCAGAAATACGGCGCCGCGCTCTCTTGGGCCGACCTGATCGTGCTCACCGGCAACTGCTCGCTGGAAGTGATGGGCTTTCCCACCTACGGCTTCGCCGGCGGGCGCATCGATGCCTGGGAGCCGGACAACCTGACCTACTGGGGTCCGGAGGCGTGGTACGGCAAGAAGATCGGGGACGCCCCGCGCGGCCCGTTCGAAGGCCACCCGGATCAGATGGTCAATCGCGACCTGCGCTGGACCGGTGAAGCAGGCGACGACGACTACGATCTCGAAGCGCCGCTGGCCGCCTCCAACTCCAACCTGATCTACGTCGACCCGGAAGGCTCGGCCAAGAAAGGCATCCCCGAGGACTCCGCCGCCGATATCCGCATCACCTTCGGCCGTATGGCGATGAACGACGAAGAGACCGTGGCGCTGATCGCCGGCGGCCACGCCTTCGGCAAGTCCCACGGCATGACCCCGCCGGACCAGATCGGCTTCGCCCCGGAAGGCGCGCCGATGGAGTCCCAGGGGCTGGGCTGGCACAACCCGCGCGGCAAGGGTAACGCCGAAGACACCATGACCAACGGGATCGAGGGCTCGTGGACCCAGAACCCGACCCAGTGGGACAACAGCTACCTCGAGAACCTGTTCAAGTTCGAGTGGGAGCAGACCCGCAGCCCCGCCGGCGCGCTGCAGTGGACCCCGGTGGACAAGAACGCCCCGCGTACGCCGGACGCCCACCTCGAAGGCGTCGATCATCCGCTGATGATGATGACCTCCGACATCGCGCTCAAGGTCGACCCGGCCTATCGCAAGATCTGCGAGAAATTCCTCGACGACTTCGACTACTTCACCGACGCCTTCGCCCGCGCCTGGTACAAGCTGACCCACCGCGACATGGGCCCCAAGGCGCGCTATCTGGGCCCGGAAGTGCCGCAGGAAGATCTGATCTGGCAGGACCCGATCCCTGCGGTCGACTTCGAGCTGGTCGACAGCCGTGACATCGCCGAACTCAAGGCCAAGATTCTGGGTGCCGACGTCAGCGTCTCCCAGCTCGCCGCGGTCGCCTGGGGCGCCGCCTCCACCTTCCGCACCTCCGACAAGCGCGGCGGCGCCGACGGCGCGCGTATCCGCCTGGCACCGATGAAGGATTGGCCGGTCAACAACCCCGACGACCTGGCCCACGTGCTCGGCGTGCTGGAAGGCATAAAGCGTGACTTCGACGGCGCCCAGAGCGGCAACAAGAAGGTCTCGCTGGCCGACCTGATCGTGCTCGGTGGCTGCGCCGCGGTGGAGAAAGCAGCCCAGGATGCCGGCGTCACTCTCGAGGTGCCGTTCACCCCGGGGCGCAACGACGCCACCGCCGAGCAGACCGACGAGCAGACCTTCCGCTGGCTCGAGCCGGTCTCCGATGGCTTCCGCAACTTCCATCGCGACGACATCCGCTACAACGTCTCGCCGGAGCAGATCTTCCTCGACCGCGCGGCCCTGCTCGGCCTCTCAGCGCCGGAGTGGACCGCACTGGTCGGCGGCCTGCGGGTGCTCGACGTCAACGCCAAGGGCGCCTACCGGGAGCACGGCGTGTTCACCGACCGCCCGGGCGTGCTGACCAACGACTTCTTCGTCAACCTGACCTCGCCGGACTTCGCGTGGAACAAGGTCGACGCCGAAGGGCTGACGTTCACCCTCGACGATCGCCACACCGGCGAGACGAAGTTCAAGGCGACCCGCTGCGATCTGATCTTCGGCGCCAACGCCCAACTGCGCCAGCTAGCCGAGTTCTACGCCCAGAAGGGCGGCCACGAGAAGCTGGTCAAGGACTTCGCCAAGGCGTGGCACAAGGTGATGATGCACGACCGCTTCGACGTGTAAGCCCTTCTCGCTACGATCCAAACCGACACCCGGCGCCGAGAGCGCCGGGTGTTTTTTTATGCCGCCGCGACGGCAGCGAATCAATGAAGCCGGTTGATCCCCGCGCCTGCGGGGAACGGTCGATTCGTCGTTGTCGTAGCGCAGCCAATTGCGGTTGATCCCCGCGCCTGCGGGGAACGGCTGTCGTAGGTCTTCTCGGCGTCGGCCAGCTCCGGTTGATCCCCGCGCCTGCGGGGAACGGAAGACAAAACCCGAGAAGTCAAGATGCCTAACCGGTTGATCCCCGCGCCTGCGGGGAACGGAGTTTTACTATCTGCCATTGTTGACCCCCATGCGGTTGATCCCCGCGCCTGCGGGGAACGGCGGTACATCGGGCAGCGTATCCATCAAGCCCCCGGTTGATCCCCGCGCCTGCGGGGAACGGGACGACGGCGAAGACCCCGACCCCGAAGCGATCGGTTGATCCCCGCGCCTGCGGGGAACGGCGGGTTATCCCACTTTAGAGCAGCTAGTCCCACGGTTGATCCCCGCGCCTGCGGGGAACGGCTACCCCACATGCGTTCCTGGTGTGCGGCTACCGGTTGATCCCCGCGCCTGCGGGGAACGGTCGTTGAGTCGATAGACGATTGATCGGAAAGTCGGTTGATCCCCGCGCCTGCGGGGAACGGCATCCTCACCGGTGAATCGCGGGTCAGTCATGCGGTTGATCCCCGCGCCTGCGGGGAACGGCGTAAGTCGTCACCGATCACGCCGGTGTAATGCGGTTGATCCCCGCGCCTGCGGGGAACGGAACTGCGTGTCGCTGGCAAGGCCCTGGAAATACGGTTGATCCCCGCGCCTGCGGGGAACGGTTCATGGGTGCCGGCGAGGCGATTGAATGGGGCGGTTGATCCCCGCGCCTGCGGGGAACGGAAGTGCTTGGCCAGCGGCTTCGCGTCCTTGTACGGTTGATCCCCGCGCCTGCGGGGAACGGCTGCCGCCCAGGGCGCCGTCACTGCCTCAGATCGGTTGATCCCCGCGCCTGCGGGGAACGGTCGGCAAGATGGGCATCGACAGCATTGGTCAGCGGTTGATCCCCGCGCCTGCGGGGAACGGGCCGTGGTCTACTCGGCCCCGGAGGGAGAGCCGCGGTTGATCCCCGCGCCTGCGGGGAACGGGTCGGGGTGATACCAGCCTGTCACCGGTCCGTCGGTTGATCCCCGCGCCTGCGGGGAACGGGATCGCCACCCTTCCGTAGCCCCCGGCTATGCACGGTTGATCCCCGCGCCTGCGGGGAACGGGAGCCCTCCCAAGACGTCACGATGATCATTCGCGGTTGATCCCCGCGCCTGCGGGGAACGGATCATCCGCCTGGGGCCGACGCGTCAGCTTGGCGGTTGATCCCCGCGCCTGCGGGGAACGGGTCATCGGCAACATCGCCAGCCACAACCGCCGCGGTTGATCCCCGCGCCTGCGGGGAACGGTTTTGATACTCTAGGGCTCACGGTCGAGAGTGCGGTTGATCCCCGCGCCTGCGGGGAACGGCACGGCGCGCCGGGCTATCTGGTTGCCCCGGTCGGTTGATCCCCGCGCCTGCGGGGAACGGGGGTGCGAGTGGACAACGGCCATCAGCCCGGCCGGTTGATCCCCGCGCCTGCGGGGAACGGCGTTAGCCAAGATCCGTACCGCCGAGCTGAGCCGGTTGATCCCCGCGCCTGCGGGGAACGGGTTCTTGAGCGCCAGTCTTGCGATACCGATGGCGGTTGATCCCCGCGCCTGCGGGGAACGGTATCGAAATTGCAATATCGCTACCAAATAAGGCGGTTGATCCCCGCGCCTGCGGGGAACGGCAGCTTCAAGCCGGCCCACAGCGCGGCGAGGTCGGTTGATCCCCGCGCCTGCGGGGAACGGTGGTCGCCAATGTTCGCCAGGGCACCTCAATCCGGTTGATCCCCGCGCCTGCGGGGAACGGCGAGTGCGGCATCGCGCCGTAGATGGCGGCATCGGTTGATCCCCGCGCCTGCGGGGAACGGCGATCATGAGGTGCGCTCCTGATCTAGTTGTTCGGTTGATCCCCGCGCCTGCGGGGAACGGGCCGGTGGGCGCCGTCATTGAATCGCCCTGCACGGTTGATCCCCGCGCCTGCGGGGAACGGTCGGCGTCGTAGCTCTCGATGGCCGAGTCTTGCGGTTGATCCCCGCGCCTGCGGGGAACGGCGGCGCGGTGTACTCGTGCATCTACGTGCTGTCGGTTGATCCCCGCGCCTGCGGGGAACGGGCCGGCGGCGGTAAGCACGCCCTGGTCGCCGCCGGTTGATCCCCGCGCCTGCGGGGAACGGTTCCGGCATCCCCGGCTTGTCTCATTCCGCGACGGTTGATCCCCGCGCCTGCGGGGAACGGGGCAAAAACTGAACCTACGCCCCGCTCTGCAACGGTTGATCCCCGCGCCTGCGGGGAACGGTGCTCGTCAACGCCCCCTGGATTGTTGCCGGACGGTTGATCCCCGCGCCTGCGGGGAACGGTAACTGACCATGAGCGATCCCTTCTTCGACGGCGGTTGATCCCCGCGCCTGCGGGGAACGGGCGCCGTTCCGGTCGCTGGTTGTGGTCCAGGTCGGTTGATCCCCGCGCCTGCGGGGAACGGAATCGCCGATCGGCCCGCACGGCGCAGCCAACCGGTTGATCCCCGCGCCTGCGGGGAACGGATGAGGCGGCAGCACCCGACTGCACAACGCGGCGGTTGATCCCCGCGCCTGCGGGGAACGGTTACGGCGTCGCCCTAGTAAAGAGAAGGGTTTCGGTTGATCCCCGCGCCTGCGGGGAACGGTCGAACGGATCGGGGCCGGTGCTGGGCTTCGGCGGTTGATCCCCGCGCCTGCGGGGAACGGATACTGGCCATGCTGATAGCGGCCTGGTATTTCGGTTGATCCCCGCGCCTGCGGGGAACGGGGTTGGCCATCATTCCCAAGCACCGGCGAAATCGGTTGATCCCCGCGCCTGCGGGGAACGGGTGTCTCGCGTCGGTTCGAGGGGCCGCGGGTCCGGTTGATCCCCGCGCCTGCGGGGAACGGGGCCAGCATCACATCATCGAAGGTCACCCGATCGGTTGATCCCCGCGCCTGCGGGGAACGGTGGGGTAGGGCTCAGAAAGCGGCGAGCGCGGCCGGTTGATCCCCGCGCCTGCGGGGAACGGATCAGATCGAACGTCGTGGACTGCCTGACGATCGGTTGATCCCCGCGCCTGCGGGGAACGGCCAGACCAACTCCCTGGTTAACAGCCAGGTCACGGTTGATCCCCGCGCCTGCGGGGAACGGCCAGACCAACTCCCTGGTTAACAGCCAGGTCACGGTTGATCCCCGCGCCTGCGGGGAACGGCACGGCAGTCTCGATGCCGCCTGGGATGCCTGCGGTTGATCCCCGCGCCTGCGGGGAACGGTCGATCTCGCCTCGAGCAGCGAACGTGCTGGACGGTTGATCCCCGCGCCTGCGGGGAACGGACTACCGCTCGATGAGCTTCGCGATGTGGCATCGGTTGATCCCCGCGCCTGCGGGGAACGGGTTGTCAGCGTTTCACAGGTGGGATCATCGGACGGTTGATCCCCGCGCCTGCGGGGAACGGTCTAATCGTAGACGTTTGTTTTGAAAGAACAAAATCGCCGGTGGAAATTCCACCAGCGATTCTGATCATTACTTGAACAACAACTTTTTGTTAAAGATCTTTAGAAACAGTCACTTATCGGTTGGCGGCAAAAATCGCACCAGCCGGAGTCCGTCGTGATCGACTGGAACACGTCGATTATCGCCGAACGTCTGAAATTCAAAGCCCGACTCGTGACTACTGGCCCAAGCCATGGCAACGTTGCCGCCCTCTTCGGCCAAAACCTCGATCTGCTCCCAGATCATCTCTCGAATGCGTTTGCTGACGTCCCCCACATAGACACCGGCGCGGATTTCCAGCAGCCAAACGGCAAGCCGGCCCCGTAATCGCGGCGGCACGGCTTCCGTGACGACGACGAGCATTGCCATGTCACTGGCTCCTGTGCCCGGCGTCGCCGACGGAACTGGGCTCCGGTATGGCGGGCGGTACCGAGTCCTCGGGCGGCGGTGGCGGTGCTATCTCGCCGGCAGCCAGTACGTCTTCGATCATGGGGATGATCCGCTGTAGCAGCCGGGTCTGCTTGAAGGCATCACGACAGGCGATGCGAACCTCGCGCTCAGGCATGGGCGGGTTCCTGGCGGCGACGCGAAAGGCCGCCGGCACGACGGTTTCGAACTTGACGATATCGGCGATATCGTAAACGAAACTCAGCGGTTTACCCGTGTGCAGAAAGCCGATGGCCGGCGCATAGCCCGCGGCAAGGACCGCCGCTTCCGTTATGCCATAGAGGCAAGCGGTCGCGGCGGAGAGGCATTGATTGGTGACGTCGGACGCCTCCCACTGTTTGGGATCGTAACGTCGTCCCTGCCATTTGACGCCGTACTGTTTCGCCAGCGCCTGATAGGTCTTACGCACCCGTGCCCCCTCGAGCCCGCGCAATTGATCGACGCTGCGGCGCGATGGCGGCTCTTCGCCAAACCGCAGTTCGAACATCTTGCGGACTACCTTGAGCCGCAGGCTGTCGTCCAGCGCCAGCTGCGCCTGATAGAGGAGTTTGTCCGAGCGCGCACCGCCAGGCTGGCCGGCGCTGTAGAGCCGCACCCCAGCATCTCCTACCCAGATCAACAAGGTACCGACAGTCGCGGCCAGTTTGATCGCGGCGTGAGACACCCGTGTACCGGGCTCGAGCAGCAAGCAAGCCACCGACCCCACCGGAATATGCATGCGCTCGCCGTTGACCTCGTCGATCACCACGAAGGCCCCGTCACGCACGTCGATCTGCCCCATGCCGACGAAGATCATCGACACGCGATCCTTGATTGGAATGGGCTTGAGAGGGATGAAGCTCATACCTCGCCCGGCACTCGACGCAGCAGCAACAGCCCGCAGCCGAAGGCCTTGGCGCGGCCGACACCCTGCGCCAGCGTCTCGCTCAACCGGGCAGGATCGGTGACGTCCAGTAGCCCTTCGTAATCCACGCTGGAGTAGCGGATGGGGTTAGCGCCACCTTTCTTGCTCAAAACATGCTGGCGATAGGCGCCAACTTCCGGTGTCACCGGCAGCGTGAACCCCAAGGTGTCGACACGGCGGCTGAGCCATTGGCGTGCGGCCGAATCCATGGCCTCGACGCAGGCCTGACTCGTTCGTTCGCCGGGAGAAAAAGGCTTTCTCGCGTCCATCAGCACGTCCGCACGATGCGAACGCCTGCCTTTCTCCGTCGCTTTATCGATCGTCGGATTGGCCCGTAACCGGAAGGCCAGCCTGTCGCCTTTTTCCAGCTGTGGCGCAAAGGGTTTGCACTGGACGTCCAGCCCCTCGACGGATGCCGGTGGGCGTGAAGAGACGACGTAGAACCGGGGTAACCCGGCACTCTGGCCATTGGCACTCTCCTCCATTTCTTGACGGAAGAGAAACGGGCGCTCTTCGCCGGGCGTATCGGCGAATAACTGCCAGAGCAGCTGATGCGCGGTATAGGCCCCGCCTTCCAGCACGTCGAATAGTTGCTCTCGGGTGAGGGTGTTGAGATCGACTCTGACACTCGAAAGATACATTAGCCCTCCCTCTCGACGGTCTCGGTACGTCGATGTTCCAAACGTGCCATGAACTGCCAGCGGCGGCGGCTCAAGGGCTCGTCCCAGATCTCGCTGGATTCGACCACAGCGGTATCGCCATCCAGCGCGCAGGCCTCGCCCTCCCAGGCGTAGACCACCTGTTCGGGCAATCGAAGCAGACGCCGGTCCTGAGCGTCGTTGCCGACCAGGGGCAGCCGTGGCTTATCGCCGTCCAGCTCGCTTGCGACGTCGTGATCCAGGGCGTCACGCCAGTGCGCGGCCTCAACGATGTGTGGAACCAGCGGCGCCGCCAATGGGCAGGCCTTGCGCCCGAGATAGAGCATGAAACGGGGTCTTTCCAAAGCGCGCTTGATCGTCTCCAGCGACCAGTCGGCGTCTGGCGTTACCCGCAGTGCGACGACCCAGAAACCGTCGCAGCGATAGTCCCGCGAGGAGAGGATCGTATTGAGTACGTTCTTGGGCACCGCCAGCTCTTCCCGCCGGGTCTGATGGGTCACTTTCGCCTGCGACGCCGGCACCTGAACGGTGTGGTAGTCGCGTAGCAGCAACCCCGGAGAGCGCTGTTTGATCGCGATACTCACGCTTTGCCGTAAGCTGAGTTGGCCGGCATCATCGTCACGGCGGATACCCAGCGCCGCCCCGATCAGCCCGAGAATGGCGCCGCGCCCGGGGTGAGTGGCCGTGGGGCGGGTTTCGCCGACCGCGGCCTCCCCCCAGCTCGCCATCGGCGCATAGAGGCGAAAGACAAGATGGTTTGGCATATCGCCTCCGCTCAGTCGTCGCCCTGGAGGAAGGCCTGAAGCGCTTGCAGATTGCCTTGGGTGACATCTCCTTCCAGCGCGGGCTTCTCATACTCCGGCGTCGCGGAGAGCACGAAGCGGCGGTCGGCCCCCGGGCCGTAAGCGTCATCGAACGCCTGCGCCTGTCGTTCCAGCTTCTCGATCGCCTTGACCGCCTGCCCTTCGCCGTTGACCGGCTGCAAAAAGGCGGCCGACAACGAGCGCGGCTGCTGGTCGCCTTTTTCTGCCAGTAGATAGCTGGCGTGGGCGCGGGAGCCGAAGCTGTTCTGCTTGCCCTTGGGCGAGATCTTGACGGCGGACTCCACCAGCGCCGCGATGGCGCGGTCGGCCAGCGCCGAATTGCCTTGAAGATTCTCGATCAGCAGATCCCGATCGATGCAGAGGTAGAGATAGAAGAGCCCGGCGGCGAATCCCGCCTCGCCGATGTGCGCCGCGCCGCGATCTTCATCACCGGTATTGAGATCGTCGACGGCGGTAAAATAGTCGTCTTCCACTTCGGCGGCATGCACGGTAATCGCGTGGGCGACCTGGCAGGCGGCTTCGACGTTATAGCTCGGCGCGGCCGCGAGCATGCGGCCGAACAGCGCCACGTCGACGGCAGTGGGCCGCCGTTCGAGTAGTGCCTCGAGTTCGTCGTCGCTGGGTTCGCGCTTCTCGGCGCCCAGGGTGTCCGCCAGATTCTCGACGGCCGCCAACTCCTCCGGGCCAACGTGCACCAGTTGCTCGATCTCGTACTCGTGTTTTTCGTTCTTGTCGGCCTTACGCAGCTTGCCGAAGACGCTGGCGATTTTTTCGGCGCTGGCACCGGCGAGCTTCTCGTTGGCGCCCGCGTTGATCATCCGGTCGAAAACCTGCTTGCCCAGACGCTTGGTACGCGTGCCCTTGTGACCATCGACCGCCGACTCGAACAGATCGGAAGTGCGCCAGTTGCGCTTGAGACTCTGCGAGGAGACACGCAGACGACGTGCGCCACCCATGAACGCCGTCTTCGGGCGGCCCAAGTCGTCGCGGTTGAGGTTGGAGGGCGGGTAGGCGGTGAGCAGATGAAGCTGAATAAAATGGCTCATGACAAGTTCCCTGGAATGATCCGATCAGATGCGAAGGCGTAAGTAACGTTGAAGCGTGGCGGTGGCCGCTCAGTCGGCCGCTCTCTGTTTCGAGGCTCGCGCTTTGAAGTAGGCATCGCTCATAACGAAGGCGAAGCGCTGGGTCGCCTCAGTGCGGTACTGGCCCTGCCGCTCGCGATGCCAGAGGGCGACCATATCGGCCAAGCGAACCACACTGATGCGCTCATTACCGGCGAGCTTCAGTGCGCGGCGAAAGCGACGAATCAGCTCCTCTGGCGTATGGCAGTCGAGCAGCTGTTGAAAGCGCAGATCGCTGACACATGGAGTGTCAACGGTGTTGGTTCGCTTTTCGCCCAGCCGTTTGCCCATGGGGGCATCGAAGGTTTCGTTGCGTAACTCGCAGGCGACGGCGGCAATGGCAGCCCAGGTTTCGATGCGCTGAGCGCGAGCAGTCTTGGGAGGCGCCTCATGCCAGACCTGTGATTCGAGCGCCTGCCAGAGATGACGAAACGCTTCGGTCAGCATGACGGATTCGACGGTGTCGCAGCGGCGCAGCGCGGCACGCACACCACGGGGATAAGCCGGTGCCTCCGTGACCCTTCTGAGTGCCGGCGGATCGAGCGTCAGACGCTGCCACCAGCGGCGCAGCACGAGCGCCTCCTGATGCTCGAGTGCATGGAGATAGCGCTCCACCGTCTCTTCGGTTCGCTCGACCGTTTCGTTGCCGGCCATGGCGTCGCGCTGCGCCGCCTGTCGTTCTATCCCACTCATACTGCGCTCCCTTCGCGATGATCTTCGGCCTGCGGCGCTTTCAACTCGAATCCGCCCTCTTCGGCGAACGCCTGCATCGTTTTACCGACCTTCTTGCCGCTGCCATTCAGGTAATCCAGCAGATAGCGCCGTGCTGCGGTGATGCGCTCTAGCTGCTGCATCTTCATGCCCTCCAACGGCCCGCTGATCGCCTGGGCATCGAAGAGCGCCAGAGCCCGGCGCTTGAGCGTGAGATACCACTGCCTGGAGATATCGGGTGAGAGCGTCGGCGTAGCCTTTGCCTCGCGCAGCGCCTCACCCATCTGACGTAGGGCATCGAAGAAGGCGAGCTGGGTCGCCTCGAAGAGCTGGGCATCGATCTGGCTCATATCGCCCTTGGCATCCTCGGGGCGCTTGAACCAAGCACGCTTGAGCTGATTGCGCACCTGCCAGGCAACATCGCCGGCGAGATCGACGAAGCGTTTGACCCACTCACGCAGCGTCTCCTGATGCGCTGTCGGTACACCCACCAGCGGCATCTCCACGCTGTACCAGCCACGTGGCTTCATGTTGTCCATGTCGTAGCCGAAGACCCACAGCCGGGCATGGCGAAACAGTGCGTCGAACGCCTCGCCATCGCCTCGGGCTACCTCGACCAACTCGTATTTTTGCAGGTGGTGGGTCACTACGCGGGCAGGTAACGCCCCGCTGACCGCCTCGTCTTCGAGCACCAACCCCGGCCAGTGGCGATAACCGAGTCCGCCGGGCTGGCCCTTGCTGGAAAGCGGCAGCTCATCGGGTTTCTTGGGGTTGAGCAGGCGATAAGGCGTCAGCGGATGCCGCCAAGGCCCATCGTAGTTGGCGCCTTGTTTCTTCGAGCGCAGGCGGCGTACCGGATGCGCCGTCTCGTCGCCGCAAAGATCGCAGCAGCCGGGCTCGTCATCGAAGAGCAGCCGGTAGCGGCGCGGCATCGACCAGAAGGGGTGCAGCGGATGCACGTCATCAGGCAGCACCTCCGTACCTTTCTTGTCGCTGACGCGGGTGTCGGCCATCCAGAAAAAGAGATCGCCATCGTCCGCGCTAGGGGCTCGCCAGCGCTGTCCGGGCTGACCCACAGCGTCGGCTGGCATGACGTTGGGCCAGAGGCGCGCCCACAGCGGCTGAGTCTCGTCTTCCGGAAGAATCAAGGTGGTCAGCGGGCCGCCGCCGCGCAGGCCGACCCGAATGCCGGCGCCCCCGGCGGGCGCATTGATCTGCATGGTATAGAGCGCCAGCGCCGCGCAGCGCTGGCAGACGGATTCGACCCGTCCCCGCTTGACGAAGAAGTCGGTGTTGTTCTTGATGCCATTGGCGCCAGGGGAGTCGATCAGCAAGCCGCTGACGGGTGCTTCCTTGACGTCTTCGAGCGGGTCGAGATCCTGCATGAAGCGCGGGCCGTCGCCGTCGAGCTCGAAGGCGGCCATGAAAGGCGCCAGCGCTGCCTCCACTTCCGCGATACTCGGCGGCTGCTGGTAGCGATCCAGCCAAGCGTCGGTGTCTTTCGGCGTCATCGCCGTCTGCAACAAGGCGATCAGAAACTGCCAGGCGGCGCCCTGAAAGTCGGCGCGCGGTAGCGCGAGGTCGAGAACATCAGGATCGGCGAGCGCCGAGGGCGAGCGATAGCGGAGTCTGCCGTCGACATGACGAAAAGGCAGCCAGGGATCAGTCAACAGGTTCATAAACATCACCACGTCACGAAATAGAGCTGGCCCTCGAGAGAGCCAGCGGCATGCCTTTATTTCAAGCTGAGCCACCTCGATTTCACTGTGGAAGCCATCGGCTCGGCGACACGGAAACTCTTGATGTCGATGATCCGGCCATTCCCTAGATGCATGTAAAGTCGAAAAGTCATGTTGCCTCCTGGGGCATTGATAATGATGGAGGCGACGAATACTTGTTAGAGAGCACCAAAAACCTTAGCCTGCCGATGTGGGCAACAAGCGCAGTTCGGTGATTCGTCGCCGTTCTGCGTTCCGATTTTAAAAGGTGCTTACCACAATCTAAGCAAGCCCTTTCCCTCGGACGACAGGAATTGTTCTACCTACCCTTGGAACATTTGTCAACAAGGTGCATCATTCGCAGGCGTTTACCGCGCTAGCGGGTATGAACCTGTGCTTAGCACCAACTAGGCAAGGCCGTGAAGTCGTTCCCCGCGCCAGCGGGGATTTTCTCCTAGCGCTCGAAGCTCACTCCCCACGTCTTGTCGTAGCAGCACTCAATGTCTTCCTCCGGCAGCCAGGGCTGAGCAAAGCGCAAGCCCTTGTGACGCTGCTGCAGTGCCTCCCATCGCTCGGTGTCGCGCTCGGAAAGGAGCGTGAGCTTGCGGGCCTGGCTCTGCCTCAGCTGACACCGGCTCAGCCTGTCTGCGTGTCGCTCCCCGTCAGCCCAGAGCACCAGCGCGTCACCTTCACGCTTGAGCAGGACGATCTCGATACTCGGTTCGTCGGAGAGACGCGTGCCGATGTCGCGCTCCTCCTGCCACTGGTCGAAATCAGGGTCGAGGCGATAGCCCGCCTCCAGATCGAGGGCGTTATGTGTCGCCATCGAACCTGCCATCTTGTCCATGCCGCTACGCTCGACACGCGCCCCATCCAATGCCTCGGGAATGTCGTCAAAGGAATAGGCGTAGACGCTCTCGATCAGTTCACGCGCGCCGCCGGGCATCTCGATGGCACCACGCTCGCGGAGCACTCGCTGGGTCAACCAGATCAGCGAGGTATCCTTGTAGACCACCTGAGTACCGCGATGCGCCTGGCTCAACCAATCGGCCTCCGGATCATCGTCCCAGCTTGGCGCCAGCACCTGCAGAACCGGCGACGCACGCTCGCCGCGCTGATGGCGCTGTAGACGACCCGCCCGCTGAATGAGCAGATCGATCGGGGCGATGTCACTGACCATTTGGTCGGCATCGCAGTCCAGACTCTCCTGAAACACTTGCGTGGTGACCAGCACCTGGCCTTGGCGGTTTGCAGCTGTCGATGCCTTACCGAAACGCTCGATCACCTCCGACTCGATCCGCCGGCGATCCACCATCGCAAAGCGCGCATGAAACAGCAGGCAGCGCGCCGGGTCGGGGTGACGATCGCGAATCTGGCGCCAGGCGCGGATGGCGTCGTCGACGGTGTTACGAATCCAGACGATGCACTCGCCCGCGTCGACGGCCGCCATCACCCGGGCGACCGCTTCGTCTTCCTGCGTCAACCAGCCGACCTCGACGCGCCTGATGACCTCGGGGCGCGTCGCCAGCGCGGTCTCTCGCAGCGGCTCGCGGCTACAGTGGGTCAGCAGCGGATAGTCGGTCGAGGCCAATGGCGCAGCGCCCTCTCCCAGCCCGTCGCGCCAGGCGTTGATCAGTGCCTGACGCATCTTGAACGGTAAAGTGGCCGTCAAGAGAATCGCACTGCCGCCCTGGCGGGCATGATGCGCCAGCAGCTGATGCAGCAGTGTCTGCATGTAGTGATCGAACGCGTGGACTTCGTCGACCACCAGCACTTTGCGTGCCAGCCCGAGCAAGCGCAGACATTGATGGCGCCTTGGCAGTAACCCTGCCAAAGCCTGGTCGATGGTGCCGACACCGACATCGGCGAGCAGCGCTTTCTTGTTGGAGTCGGCCAGCCAGCGGTTGCACTGAGTGGAGGCGCTAGCATCCGTCGCGGTGTAGTCGTCGTCATCCGGCTGAGCCGCCATGACGGCACGCTCGAAGTCTTCATTCAACTCGCGGGCGCCATGAGCAAGCACGAACGAGGGCTTTGATTCGGCGCTGAAGAACCGGTGATGGAAGTTGCCGAGGCGGGCATACATCGCGTTCGACGTCGCCGTGGTGGGTAGCGCGAAGTAGAGCCCTTCAGCATGCCCCGCCGCCAGCAGGCGCTGCGTCAGAATGCAGGCGGCTTCGGTCTTGCCCGCCCCGGTGACGTCCTCGAGGATGAAAAGCTGAGGGCTAGACGCCAGTGAAAGGGCTTCTGCTTCCTGCTGCAGCGGGGTCGGCGTGACGTCAGTACCGAACCACTGCGCCAAGCCTGCATAGGGAATCGGCTGAGGAGGCCGCAGGAAGCCGGTGGCCTCGAGTACTGCCTCGGCCTGCTGACGCGCCCGCGGCCAGTAGTCAGAGAGCGGCAAGGCGGACTGACAGTAGGGAAAATGGTCACGGTGCGATCCCAGCCAGTCGCTCAGCGTCGCCCAGCCGGCGATGGTCCAGCTCAAGGTTTTGAAGATAGCCAACCAGCTTTCATCGAGCAGCCGCTCGAGCGGCCAGTGCGGTTCGATAATGGCAGCCCAGTCGGCCACGAAAGCCCCCGCTGCGGAAACGTCGTCCAGCTCGCCATCGCTGCCGTAAAAGGTGTCGAGCTGCAGGTGGCCCGTGGCGACCGGGCGCCCGTGATGGCCAAAGAAGGGTGCCATCAAGCTATTCATGGGTTTGGACAGATTTCTGGCAGAGCTCGCATCATCGGCCGGCCAAGAAAGCGCGCCCTCTTTGCTCCACTGCCTCCAGCACTTGTCCCAGAGCAACACGCCCAGCCTGTCATGGCGCTCGCTGTATGCTTTGCCGAGCGGCGGCGCCATACCGGCGAGATCGAGCTTCAATATCTCCTGAAAGGCACGCGAGAACTTACCCAAGTCGTGCAGGCCGAGCAGAAACACCAGCAACTGCCGTAAGGGCTCGGGCTCGATACCGAGCCGCGCAGACAGTTGCTGCGTTAGTGGGCGCTCCGGCGCCAGCAGTTGCCAACCAACGGCGGCGACATCCAGGCTGTGCCACGCTAGCAAATGGCAGCCATCGCCGGTATCGCCGGGTAACGCTTTACCCGCGTAGCGATGGTAGTCAGGGGTCGATGTCGCACTGGCTGTCATGTCGCCTCCTTTGGAAGGGCTATCGGCGATAGCGCTGGCTCGTTGATGCGCCAATCGGCGCTCGATAGCACGCTGCCGATTGCCAGGCGATTGACCGCCGAGATAGCCATCAGCGTTTAGCACTCGGACTACGCCAAGAACGATCAGGGCCGCTGTGCCGCGCGGCCAACACGATCCGCAGGCACTGTCGAGATACCGATGTGCCTGCAGACACCTTGGCTAGGCGTCGAATCAACGCCGTACATGAGACCGACATAGCATGACACTGAAGCGACTGTCTCAGCCTGACAGGAGCACCGGCAAGAAGAAGATGATGGCGCCCCCTTCCCTCGCGTTTTGTTACGTTATAACCTTCACGACCTATCCAAGAGGTCGTTTCATGTCGCATCGTCACCGCCACCGCCCGGATGGGCCCTGTCATTTTTCGCTGATGTCCCTCGGCGCCGGGCGCCGCATGCTGCTCACCCTGCTGCCGCTGGCCCTGCTGTGGCTAGCGGCGGCGTGGTCCGTCGGGATGCTGGGCTGAGCATGGCCGCCATTCTGACCCTCGAATCGCTGTCGCTGGCCCAGGGTAATCGCCTGGTGCTGGAAGACCTAAACGGCGAGTTCGACGCCGGCAGCATCACCGCCCTGGTCGGCCCCAACGGCGCCGGCAAGAGCACCCTGGTACAGGGCATCATGGGCGTGCTGCGGCCGCTGCGCGGGCGCGTGCGGTGCCAGGTGCCCCACGCCCGCCGCGCCTGGCTGCCACAGCAGCTGGCGCTGGATCTCTCCTTCCCCATGAGCGTCGAAGAGCTGGTGATGAGCGGCTGCTGGCCCACCCACGGCAGCTTCCGCCGCTACGGCCCGGCGGAGTATCGCCGCGGCCAGGCGGTGATGCAGCGCCTGGGGCTGCAGGCCTTGGAGCACCGCCCGCTGGGCGAGCTTTCCGGTGGCCAGCGTCAGCGCGCCCTGCTCGGGCGCACGCTGATGCAGGAAGCCCAGCTGCTGCTGCTCGACGAGCCCTTCGCCAACGTCGACGCGGCGACCGTCGAGCTGCTGATCGAGACCCTGCGCGACATGGCCGCTGATGGGGTGTCGGTGATCATCGTGCTGCACGACCACGACCAGCTACGCCGCCTGGCCGACCGAGTGCTCCATCTCGACCGCGGTCACGGCCACTGGTACACGCCACAGACCATGGCCTGGGCGCCCAACGGCCAGCCCGCGACGGCTGCCGCGACGACTCAGGGGCCGACGTCATGATCGATTGGTTGATCTCACCACTGCTCGACTTCGGCTTCATGCGCCGCGCGCTGGTGGCCGGGCTGGCGCTATCGCTGGTGGCACCACCGCTGGGCGTGTTTCTCACCCTGCGCGGCATGAGCCTGGTCGGTGACGCCATGGCCCACGCGGTGCTGCCCGGGGTGGCGGTGGGCTTTCTCCTTGCCGGTTTCTCGCTCCCCGCGATGAGTCTGGGCGGGCTCGCCGCCGGGCTGCTGGTGGCCGGGCTGGCCGGTAGCGTCTCGCGCCTGACCGGGCACCGCGAGGACTCGGCGATCGCCAGTTTCTATCTGATCTCGCTGGCCGCCGGGGTGATGCTGATCTCGCTGCGCGGCTCGAGCGTCGACCTCACCCATGTGCTGTTCGGCTCGATCCTGGCCGTGGACACCACCGCACTGTGGCTGATCGTTGGCGTCTCCAGCGCCACCCTGGTGGTGCTCGCGGCGATCTTCCGCATCCTGGTGGTGGAGTGTCTCGACCCGCTGTTCCTGCGCGGCCAGGGGATTCGCGGCGGCGCGGTGCACGGGCTCTTCCTGGGGCTGATGGTGCTCAATCTCACCGCTGGCTTTCAGACCCTGGGCACGCTGATGGCGGTAGGGCTGATGATGCTGCCGGCCACCGCGGCACGCTTCTGGTCGAAGCGCCTCGAAGGGTTGATGGGGCTGGCGATCGCGATCGGCATGCTCTCGAGCGTCGGCGGGCTGCTGCTGTCGTATCACGCCGGCCTGCCTTCGGGGCCCTGCATCATTCTGCTGGCGGGGGCGATCTATCTGCTCTCCGCGCTGTTCGGCCGCTACCACAGCGTGTTCGCACGCTGGCGCCGACGGGTGCAACCGATTCTACCGCCGGATGCGCACGGCTGAGCCGTCGCGTCCGGCAGCCATTAGGTCCAGTCGGCGTCACGCCGCGCTTGTCGTCACGTCACTGCGGTCTTTGCCGCGCAACCGAAGGAGGAATTCGCGATGTCCCGTCTCTCGCTCTCAGCCACTCTGCGTCAGGGGCTGATCGCCGGCGCCCTGGGCCTGGCCCTGCTCGGCCCGGCCCACGCCGACGAGCCACTCAAGGTAGTCACCAGCTTCAGCATCCTCGACGATATGGTCTCGACCATCGGCGGTGATCACGTCGCGGTGACCTCGCTGGTCGGCCCCAATGGCGATGCGCATACCTTCTCGCCCAAGCCCTCCGATGCTCAGTCGCTGGCCGGCGCCGATCTGGTGGTGGTCAACGGCCTGCAGTTCGAGGGCTGGATCAACCGCCTGATCGAGGCCAGTGGCTATCAGGGCGACGTGGTGGTGGCGAGCCGCGGTATAAAGCCGCTGGCGTTCGACGGCCACCACGACGACGAAGTCGCGGATGACGCCGATCACGACCATGACCACGGCGATGCCGACCATGGCGATGCCGATCACGATCACGGCGACGCCGACCACGATCACGGCGACGCTGATCACGAGCATGCCGAGGCCGGGCATCATCACCACGGCAATCTCGACCCCCACGCCTGGCAGGATCTGCGCAACGGCGAACAGTACGCGCGCAATATCCGCGACGGTCTGATCGAGGTCGACCCCAGCCACGCCGACGACTACCGCCAGAACGCCGCGCGCTATATCGAAAAGATGAAAGTGCTCGACACCGAAACCCGCGAGCGTCTGGCCAAGATCCCCGAGGCCGACCGGCTGATCATCACCAGCCATGACGCCTTCGGCTACTTCGCCCACGCCTATGGCCTCAAGCTGCTCGCGCCGGTGGGGCTCAACACCCTGGCCGAACCCAGCGCCAGCGACATGGCTCAGCTGATCCAGCAGATCGAGCAGAACCACGCCAGGGCGCTGTTCCTGGAGAACATGAGCAACCCGGCGCTGGTGCAACAGCTGCATCAGGAGACCGGTATCGCCATCGGCGGCACCCTCTACGCCGATGCGCTGACACCGGACGGTGAAGGCAGCACCTACCTGGGCATGTTCCGCCACAACGTGGATACCCTGGTGGACGCCCTGGAGGGCGGCCACTGAGCCCACCACGACAGGCCGGCGGCGCACGCCGCTGGCCTTTCCTGGCCGGCTCGACGAGACTGATGGCTACACGCTGTCGCTCCGAGCCGCCATGCCCGCCGCGCTACCTCCCGCCCAAGACACCTTGACCCCGTCTCAGGCCCGCCGCTTGACGCTGCGCGCCCAGGGTTTCGGTGCACTCCCCTCCACAGCGATCGACCGCGGCCATCTACGCCGGCTGCTGACACGCCTCGGCGTGCTCCAGATCGACTCGGTCAACGCCCTCGCCCGCTCGCACTACCTGCCGCTCTTTGCGCGTCTCGGCGCCTACCCCACGGCGCTGCTCGACGAACTCGCCTGGGGCCGCAATCGCCAGCGCAGCCTGTTCGAGTACTGGGGACACGAGGCCTCGCTGCTGCCGTTCGACAGCTATCCGGCAATGCGCTGGCGCATGCACCGGGCGCGCCGCGGCCAGGGCATCTACAAGCATCTGGCGCGCTTCGGCCGCGAGCAGCGCACGCTGATCGATCAAGTCCTGGAGCGGGTCACCGCCCAAGGCCCGCTCGGCGCCGGCGAGCTCAGCACCCGCGAGGGGCCGGCCGGCCCCTGGTGGGACTGGAGCGCCGAGAAGCAGGCACTGGAGTGGCTGTTCGCCGCCGGCGAGGTGACCGTGGCCAGCCGCCGCGGCTTCGAACGCCTGTACGATCTGCCCGAGCGGGTGATCCCTGCCGCCGTACTGACACGTCCCGAGCCGACTCCGCTGGAAGCGCACCGTGAGCTTTTGCGCCACGCGGCCCAGGCGCTCGGGGTCGCCACCGAACGCGATCTGCGCGACTACTACCGCTTGGCGCCCGCAGATAGTCGCGCGGCGCTGGCGACCCTGGTGGAAGACGCCAGCCTGACCCCGGTGGCCGTGCACGGCTGGCGTCAGACCGCCTTCGTCTGCGGTACGCCACGGGTGCCGCGCCGGGTCGAGGCCGCGGCGCTGCTGTCGCCGTTCGACTCGCTGATCTGGGCGCGTGAGCGCACCGAGCGGCTGTTCGATTTCCACTACCGCTTGGAGTTCTACGTGCCGCCGGCGCAGCGCCGTTACGGCTACTACGTCATGCCCTTTCTCTACCGTGAGCGACTGATCGCCCGGCTCGATCTGCGCGCGCGTCGCAGCGAGGGTCAGCTCGCCGTGCTGGCGCTGCATCCGGAACCGGGGGCCACGCTGGACGCCGAAGCTTTGAGCGCCCTATCGGGCGAGCTCGAACGCCTGGCGGCATGGCTCGGGCTGCGCCTGCAGCTGCACGATGCCCGCCCGCCGGGGCAGTGGCTCGCCCGCCATCTGGGATGAGACGGCGTTTGTGATGAGACGGCGTTGCGTCAGAACCTGGGTCGGTACGCAGCCTAAGTTTGCTTTTGCGACAAATAACCACATTAACTATAAGGTCTTTGCCGCGTACCCTGCGCTTGTGGATCGCACAAGGGAACGCTAATGAACGCAATGACTCGTCATCTCTGTCTCGCTGCCGTCGCCGTGGCCACCGCACTGCCGAGCAGCGCCGCCCTCGCCTATGGCGCCGGCGACTGGTTCACCCACTTCGGTGTGGCCAAGGTCTCGCCCAAGGACGACAACGGCCGCTTCGGTGCCCTCGACATCGATGTCGACGTCCAGGACAAGAGCGACTTCGCCTTTACCCTGGGCTACCGCTTCCATGACAACTTCGGGGTGGAACTGCTGGCGGCGGCACCGTTCAAGCACGATATCAACCTGAACGGCAGCGAAGGCGCCTCGATCAAGCATCTGCCGCCGACCCTGACGCTGCAGTACTACCCGCTCGGCGGCACCGACGCCTGGGTCCAGCCCTATGTCGGCGCGGGTCTCAACTACACCCACTTTTCCGACGAAAAGATCGACGTGCCCGGCGCCAGTCTCGACCTGGACGACTCCTGGGGCGCCGCCGGGCAGTTGGGGGTCGATCTTTTGATCGACGACCACTGGTCGCTCAACGCCGCCGCCTGGTATCTGGATATCGACTCCGACGCCACCGCCAAGGTGGGTGGGCAGTCCTACGACACCACCCTGCATATCGACCCTTGGGTGGTCATGGCGGGCCTTGGCTACCGCTTCTAGGCCACCATTTTTTCCAGCCGCCGGCCGGCAGCGCCGGCGGTTCGATCTTCTCAGGGAGCTCCCACTCTCTCCTTGGCCACCCGTGCGGTGGCTTTTTTTCGTCTGCCCCAGACCGCTGGCCAGCGCTAGACAAACGTCGTAGTCGATGCAATACTTCGCAGACTAACTTTTAGACTGCTTTTTCGCGTCTTTTCGAAACATCGACGACGGGCCCGGGCGTGTGCACACGCCCGGGCGCTGGTGCTTTTATGACACGCATTCCCGCCGACCACTGGCTGCTCGCCCTGCGTACCGTGCTCGCCGTCTGGCTGGCGCTGTTCCTGGCCATGCGCCTGGATCTCTATCAGCCCGCCTGGGCGATCCTGGCGGTGATGATCGTGACCTTGCAGCCGGTCATGTTCACCGGCGGCACACCGCCCATCGGCATCATCATCGGGCGCGGCGTGGCGCGGCTGTTCGGCACCCTGTTCGGCGCCATCGTCGGGCTGGTGCTGATCTCGCTGTTCGGCCAGCAGCCGATGCTCTATCTGCTGTTCGCCGGCGGCTGGCTGACCTTCTGCATGTACTGGGTGATGCTCGAGCAGGACGAGTATCTCGGCTACGTGATGATGCTCAGCGGCTATACCGCGACCCTGGTCTCGCTGACCGCCATCGGCACCGGGGTCGATCAGATATGGCATGTGGCCCAGGCGCGCTTCAGCGAGACCGCCCTGGGCATCG
The DNA here is from genome assembly GCA_000737985.1 of Gammaproteobacteria bacterium MFB021. GTDB lineage: Bacteria > Pseudomonadota > Gammaproteobacteria > Pseudomonadales > Halomonadaceae > Salinicola. Next base: position 37,896 of record JNVT01000096.1, read on the forward strand.
GCTGTGCGCTGCTGACGCATATCGCCATCGCGCCGCGCTTCGGCAGCCGCGCGCTGCCGCAGACGCTCTCCGAATTCCTCGCCGAGGGCGCCCGCGACACCCTCGACGTGCTGGCGCAGCCGCGCCCGCGGAGGCTGCGCGACAGCCAGTTCAAGCGCCTGCTGGGCCACTACCAGCAGTTCCAGAAGCTGCGCGGGCTGACCCGCCTGGAGACCCGGCGGCTGAGCCACTTCATCCCGGCGCTGGATCGCTTCGCCAGCGACAGCCTGGCGCTGATCACCGCGATCCGCGAGCTGGAAACCGCGCTGGACTACCTGCGCGCCTGCGACGATGGCCAGCGCTGGCTGTCACCGCTGCTCGATCAGGCCCTGCCAGTGCTCGAGCGTACCGCCGCCGAGCCCGCCGCCGAGCCGGGCGAGCCGCCGGTGCTGGCGGCATTCGACTGGGACCCCGAGCAGGTCTCGCCGCGCAGCCGTACCCGCGCCGAGCTGGTGCGCCAACGCCTTGGCGAAGTGCTCGATCTGCTCCACCACGGCCAGCGCCTGCGCCACGCCCTGACCGCCCCCGATTCGGCGCGGATCGAGACGCTGCCGCGAAAACGGCGTTCGCGCACCACCCACAACGAGCACTTCGTGGCGCGCTACAACGCCCTGCGCGTGTTCGTCGCCTTCGAGCTGCTGGGGCTCTACTGGATCCACAGCGGCTGGCAGTCGGGCTATCTGGCGATGATGATGCTGGGGGTCTTCACCATGCTGTTCGCCAAGGCGCCCAACCCCGCGGCGGTGGTCTATCAGTTCCTGTGGGGGTCGCTGGCGGCGGTGGTATTGGGCGGCGCACTGCTGTTCCTGGTGCTGCCGGTGATCAACGGCTTCCCGCTGCTGGCCCTGGCAGTGGCGGTCCCGGTGACCATCGGCACCCTGCTGACGCCGCACCCGCGCTGGTCGGCGATGGGGCTGGCAGGCGCGATCACCATGATGACCCTGCTCAATCTCAATTCGACCTACACCTTCGCCCCGGCGCGCTATATCAACGGCGGCGTGGCCTCGGTCATCGGCACCTTGGTGGCCATGGTCACTTTCTCGGTCATGCGCCAGCGCTCGTCCGCCGAGCGTATCCGCACCCTGATGGCAGCCTACTGGCAGGGGCTTGCGCGGCTGCTCGGCGAGCGCAACCAGCCCAGCCGCGCGCGTCTGGAGAGCCGCCTCTACGACCGCCTCGGCCGTTTGGTGGCGCTGGGCGGTAGCGATACGGCGCTGCGCGAGGCGATCGATCTCCATGCCTTGGCCCTGTGCGTGTGGCGTATTCGCCGCCTGGGCCCGGAGCTGGACACACACCGTGAGGCGATCGAGACGTGGCTGGCGGGCATCGGCACCCGCCTGCTGGCGCGCCAGCGCCACGACCCGGCGGTCTGGCGCCAGCTCGCCGACGAGGCGATTTCCTGGGTCGAGCGGCTCTACCACGAGACCCGCCTGCCCATCGCCAGCATCGGCGAGATCGCCATGCTCGGGCACCTGATGCGTACAGCCCCAGGGGTCACGCTGGAACAGGGCGACCCCCTGGCGCCGGGGCCGCAGGGCGTCGTCCAGGAAGATGCACGGGAAGATGCACGGGAAGATGCAGAGGAAAACTGCGTGACGGCACACGACGCCGCCACGCGCGAGCGCGAGCCTGAGCCCAGCCAGGCGGACGCGGAGACCGACGAGGCAGATATCGCGCCGGATGAGCCAGACACAGACGTGAACAAGACAGACACCGGCTCGGACGAGCCAGAGACGGGAGATGACACCCATGTTCGCTGAGTGGTCGTTCCTCGGCTTTCTGCTGCCCCCGCTGGCGCTGCCGGTGCTGCTGGCGCTGGCGCTCTACCTGCTGATCCGCCGACTGTTCGTGCGCTGGCGGCTCTATCACTGGCTGTGGCAACCGGTGCTGGCGGATATCGCGATCTTCGCGCTGCTGCTGTGGGCGGTGCTTGCGCTCAGCGGCGCGCTGCCGATTGCGCGCTGACCCCGGCGTCGCTTATCGCTCAGCGCTACCGGCATGGATGTAACACCACACTCGTTCGACAACAACAGACTGCCTGAGACCCAGACAAGAGACACCATGACCATGACCCACCGACTCCGCCGGGCGATCCGCCTGGCTCTGACGCTGCTCCTGGTGGCGGCGGCCCTGGTCGCCGTAGCAGAGATCTGGAACCACTACATGCACGACCCGTGGACCCGCGACGGGCGTATCCGCGCCGACGTCATCCATCTCGGCACCGATGTGGCGGGGCTGGTCGATGATCTCGAGGTCCACGACAACCAGCGGGTGGCCAAGGGCGACGTGCTCTTCACCATCGACAAGCGCCGCTATCAGCTCGCGCTCGACGATGCCCGCGCCAATCTGCACCGCCTGCAGCAGCAGCGCGACGAAGCCCAGGCCGCCAGCGGCCGGCGCCAGCGGCTGAAGAACTATGTCTCCCAGGAGGACAAGGACAACGCCCGCTTCACCCTGTCGACCGCCCAGGCTGCGGTCGAGCAGGCCAAGGTGGAGGTGGCCAAGGCCGAACTCGACCTGGAGCGAGCCACGGTGCGCGCTCCGGTGGATGGCTATGTCACCAATCTGTTGCTGCGTCCGGGGCAGTATGTCGGTGTGGGTGCCGAGACCCTCACCCTGGTCGACGCCAACAGCTTCTACGCCCTGGGCTACTTCGAGGAGACCAAGCTCGACAGCATCGAGATCGGCGAGCCGGCGCGGGTCCAGCTGCTGGCCAACGGTCGCCCGATCTGGGGCCACGTCGATAGCTTCGCCCGCGGCATCAGCGACAGCAGCCTGAGCAATCAGAACGGCGGGCTGGCCTCGGTCAACGCCTCCTTCGACTGGGTGCGCCTGTCGCAGCGCATTCCGGTACGCATCGCCCTCGACGACATTCCGCCGGGGACCAAGCTCTCCGCCGGCCTCACCGCCACCATCTACCTTGGCAGCGAGCGCGCCGAGCATGAGCAGCAGCCCGGCTGGTGGGTGTCGGTGAAGCGGTGGTGGGAAAACCTGATCAGCGTGTGAGAGAGGCCAAAGCGCGCCTTTCACGACCAACGACATAGGCTTGCCCGGCGACAGGGCGTCGCGAGGGCGCTGTGAACCCTTCCCTGGGCGCTACCTTTGCCATCCCTGGCAAAGGACCCTCGCTTTGCCCTGCCCCCGGCGCCCATCGTCAGAGAGTCTGGAAGTGGGCGCTAAGAGGGTGTTTACAAAATGCCTGCGCTCGACGATACGGCGTTGAAATCGACCTCAAAGTACTCATTTACACCACGTAAACTCCGTCTCTTCGGCCGATTTCGCCTTGTCTCGCCTTCGCTCGTCGAATTTGTAAACACCCTCTAAGTGCTTCCGCAGAAAAGCGCGCGCCGGCGATAACGCCGGCGCGGGTCGGGAGGTGTCAGGCGCCGGCCATCACTCGAAGTAGCTGAAGGTCTCGCCTGGCTTGATGTCGAGCAGCGCGTGGTAGATCAGCTCGATCACGTGCTCGACGTCCTGCTTGTGGACCATCTCCACCGTGGTGTGCATATAGCGCAGCGGCAGCGAGATCAACGCCGAAGCCACTCCCGAATTGGAGTAGGCGAAGGCGTCGGTATCGGTGCCGGTGGCGCGCGAACGCGGCAGCCGCTGGAACGGGATCTTCTGCGCGGTGGCGACCTGGATCAGGCGCTCGCGCAGCTTGTTCTGGATCGCCGGAGCGTAGCAGATCACCGGACCATCGCCGATCTTGTTGGCGCCTTCGCGCTTGGGTTCGATCATCGGCGTCGAGGTGTCGTGGCTGACGTCGGTGACGATCGCCACGTTCGGCTTGAGCCGCTCGGCGATCATCTCCGCCCCGCGTAGCCCGACTTCCTCCTGCACTGCGTTGACGATATACAGGCCGAAATCGAGCGTCTGCTTGCGCGCCTTCAGCAGTCGCGCGACTTCCGCGATCATGAAGCCGCCGATGCGGTTGTCGATCGCGCGGCAGACGAGCTTGTCGCCATTGAGCACGAAGAACTCGTCCGGGTAGGTGATCACGCAGCCGACGTGCACGCCCAGCGCCTCGACCTCGTCCTTGGTGCTGGCACCGACGTCGATGAAGATGTTGTCCAGCTCCGGCGGCTTCTCCTGCGGCCCCTGGCGCCGGGTATGGATCGCCGGCCAGCCGAATACGCCGGGCACGATGCCGTTGTCGGTGTGGATGTTGACCCGCTTGGAGGGGGCGATCTGATGGTCGCTGCCGCCGTTGCGGATGACGTAGATCAGGCCGTTGTCGGTGATGTAGTTGACGTACCAGGAGATCTCGTCGGCGTGGCCCTCGATCACCACCTTGTACTCGGCATCGGGATTGATCACGCCCACCGCGGTGCCGTAGGTGTCGGTGATGAACTCATCCACGTAGGGGCGCAGATACTCCATCCACAGCTTCTGCCCTTCCCACTCGTAGCCGGTGGGCGAGGCGTTGTTGAGATAGCGCTCGAGAAACGCCATCGCCTGATCGTCGAGCGGCTTGCCGCCGCTGCGCGCACGTTTCGGCGTCTTGGCCTTGGCGCTCTTGCTGGAACTAGCGCTCTTGCTGGAACTAGCGCTCTTGCTGGAACTAGCGCTCTTGCTGGAACTAGCGTTCTTGCCGGTAGTCTTGCTCATGCCACCTTCCTGACGGGTGTCTGTCGTGAAGAAGAAGAGTCCTCGTTCAGCTTAGCAGTGCCCGCGCCCGAATGGGCAGCGCCGGCGCAAGGCGCAAGCTACGCTGGGTAGACCCGATGGCCGGCGACTGTGCCGCGCCACACCCCAGGATGGACAGGAGCCGACAGGATGTCTCAACCGCCGCTGCGCCACCACGGCCGCTTCCCCTACCGCCCGATCACCGACCGCGACCCCGCGCACTGGCCCGGCGAGACGCGTCTGGCGGTCTATCTCGGCTTCAATCTGGAGCACTACGCCTTCGGCGAGGGGCGCGGCGTGGGCATCGCCCCGCCCGCCCCCGAGGGTGAGCCGGACGTACTCAACTACGCCTGGCGTGAGTATGGCAACCGGGTCGGCGCCTGGCGCTGTCTGGAACTGTTCGAGTCGCTCGCGCTGCCGGCGGGGGTGATCGCCAATACCGCGCTGCTCGACCACTGCCCCGAGCTGATCGAGGCGTTCGCCGCGCGCGGCGACGAGATCATCGCCCATGGTCATACCAACGCCGAGCGCCAGGGCCAGCTCGAGCAAGCCGCGGAACGCCGTCTGATCGACGAGTGCCGCCAGCGCTTGGCGGCCCATCTGGGCCAGGCGCCGCGCGGCTGGCTGTCACCCTGGATCTCGGAGAGCGAGCACACCCCGGATCTGCTCGCCGAGGCGGGCTTCGACTATGTCCTCAACTGGGCCCATGACGAGCGCCCGACCGCCATGCGCACCACCCGGGGCACGCTGTGGTCGATCCCCTATCCGCAGGAGGTCAACGACATCCCCACCATCTCCACCCACCGGGTGAGCATGCAGGAGTTCTGCACCATGATCCGCGATCAGTTCCTGGAACTGTTGGCGCAGTCGCAGCAGCAGCGGCTGGTGATGGGGATCGCCCTGCACCCCTGGCTGGTGGGCCAGCCGTTTCGCCTGCGCCAGCTGCGCGAGGTGCTCACCGAGCTGGCCGGCTACCGTGAAGCCGAGGGCGTGTGGTGGACAACCCCCGGCGCCATCGCCCGTCAGGCGCAGCTAGAGTCGGCCAGCGCTAGCCGCGAGTGAGCCCCGGGTTAGCCTCGCAGGAGCGCCGAATGAGGCTCGAACACGCTCACAGCGTCATCGCGGCGATCCAGCCGAACACCAGCAGTGGCACGTTGTAGTGCAGGAAGGTGGGCACCACGCTGTCCCAGATGTGGTCATGCTGGCCGTCGGCATTGAGCCCGGCGGTCGGCCCCAGGGTCGAGTCGGAGGCCGGCGAGCCGGCGTCGCCCAGCGCCGCCGCGGTGCCCACCAGGGCGATCGTGGCCAGCGGCGAGAAGCCGAAGTTGAGCGCCAACGGCACGTAGAGCGAGGCGATGATCGGAATGGTCGAGAACGACGAGCCGATACCCATGGTGATGAACAGCCCCACCAGCAGCATGATCAGCGCCGCCAGCCCCTTGTGGTCACCGATCAGCGCGGTGGAGCTGCCGACCAGGCTATCGACCGCGCCGGTCGCCTGCATCACGCTGGCGAAGCCGCCGGCGGCGATCATGATGAAGCCGACCAGCGCCATCATGCGCATGCCTTCGGTGAAGACACTGTCCTGCTCGTGCCAGCGGAAGACCCCGGTGAGCGCGAGCACGGCGAAGCCGAACAGCCCGCCCAGCACCATCGAATCGGTGTAGAGCTGCACCAGCACCGTGCCCACCAGGGCGACGATCAGCAGCAGTTTCTGCCACAGCGCCAGCCCGCCGGCGCTGGCCGCCGGATGGTGCTCATCGGCCGGGCTCTCGCCGACATAGGGCAGATCCTCGTAGTGGCGCTTGCGGCGGTAGCTGAAAAACACCGCGGTGAGCAGCCCCAGTGCCATGCCGCCGATGGGAATCGCCATGGCCAGCGGCACCTGCGACGCCTGCACCTCGAGCCCGTAAGCGGCGCCGCTGGCGTTGACGTTGCTGAGCAGAATGTCATTGAGGAAGATCGCCCCGAACCCCACCGGCAACAGCATATAGGGCGCGGTGATACCGAAGGTGATCACGCAGGCCACCGCGCGGCGATCCAGCTCGAGCCGGTTCATCAGCCCCAGTAGCGGCGGCACCAGAATGGGGATGAAGGCGATATGCACCGGGATCAGGTTCTGCGAACTGATCGCCGCCAGCAGCAGACAGCCCAGCAGCCCCAGGATCACGCTGCGCCGTGACGGCCCGCTGCCATCCAGCGCCAGCTTGCCCACCGCCCGGTGAGAGAGCCACTGGGTGATGCCGGAGCGCGACAGCGCCACCGCGAACGCCCCCAGCACCGCGTAGGAGAGCGCCACCGTAGCGCCACCGCCCAACCCATCGTTGAACGCGGAGAGAACCGTCTCCAGCGGCAAACCGGCATACCAGCCGCCGCCCAACGCTGCCACGATCAGCGCGAAGACCACCGGTATCCGGGCCAGACTCAACGTGACCATCACCAGGATGGCCAGAACCACTGCATTCATGCGTCGCCTCGACTCTTTGCTTCATGACGCCGGCGCCTGCGGCCGACCCTGCGCGCGAAGCCGCCGATGATATCGCCACAGCCCGCGAACGCCAGGGAAAAGCGGAATTTTCCTGCTCTCCCGGCCGCCCCTAACGTCAGAGTCGACCGAGGTCGCAGGGCGCGCCCCACGCCCTGAGGATGAAGAGATGTCGAGGATGGCGGCGAACAGGCTGCCATAAGCGCGAAAAGTGAGGCATCCGGCGCCAGAAGCCCCCGCCGCTGCGCGGCGCCGGTCTAGACCCACACCGCCGGACGCAAGCAGGGCGGCCATCGGGCCGCCCTGCTTCATGGAGTCCGGCGGGTAGCCGCCGCCCGAGGCGTCGTTCAGCTCGCCTGGTTGGGGTGCGCCGGGTACTGGCGCTCGTCCGGCGCCGGCGGGAAGTACTGATAGAGCCAGGTCTCGCTGACCGTCTTGCCGTCGGCGTTGAGGGTCAGGCGCATGTTGATCGGGTCGGTGGAGTCGCTGGTCGGGTACCAGTCGAACTGGATACGGAAGGCGTCGACCTCCTCCACCCACAGGATCTCGACCTGCTCGACCTTGCCCTCGGGCACATCGAGCTGGGCATGCACCGGGATCCCGTCGTCATAGAAGTGCTTGAGCTCGCCGCCGACGAAGTCGACCGCAATCCGCTGCGCCCACACCTTGGGGTAGTGCTCACCCGGCGCCCACCCTTCGGGGAAGCCACCGATGCCGGTGAAGGTCTTGCGCACCCGGGCCAGGTCGCTCTGCACCGGCGGCAGCGCGCTCCAGTAGAGCTTGTAGCCGTAGCTGAAGGTCTCGCCGGGCTGCACCGGCTTGGCCGGCTTCCAGAACGCCACCACGTTGTCCATGGTCTCGCCGGTGGTGGGGATCTCCAGCATCTGGATCTCGCCCTTGCCCCAGTTGCCCTTGGGCTCGACCCACAGGCTCGGACGCGCGTGGTAGTTGCCGACGATATCTTCGTAGCTCTCGAAGTCGTGATCCGTCTGCAGCAGCCCGAAGCCCTTGGGGCTGTCGTCGTCGAAGGTGTTGAACTGCAGCCGCGGCGGATTGTTGAGCGGCCGGCACACCCACTCGCCGTTGCCGCGCCACATCGACAGGCGGTCGGAGTCGTGGATCTGCGGGTGGAAGGTCAGGCACATGTCACGCTGCTGGGTGCCGCAGCTGAACATGCTGGTCATCGGCGAGATGCCGAGCTGGGCGATCGTTTCACGCGGATAGAGATGGTTGTCGATCTCCATCACCACGCGGGTCTCTTCGCAGTGGATGATGAAGCGGTAGGCCCCGGCAAGGCTCGGTGAATCGAGCAGCGCATAGGCGGTGAAGGTGGTGCTGCCCGGCTTCGGCGTCTCGAACCAGAAGCGGGTGAAGGCAGGGAACTCCTCGCGCTCACCGTCGGTGTAGGTGTTGACCGCCACGCCGCGTGCCGACAGGCCGTACTGATAGGTGTCGTCGACCGCGCGGAAGTAGCTGGCGCCGAGAAACGAGACGATATCGCGCTGGGTCAGCGAGGGCGCCTTGAACACGCGGAAGCCGGCAAAGCCGAGATCGCCCTGGCCCTCGAGCTGGGAGACATCGACGTCCGCCTTGCTGTAGTCGAACAGCTCCGGGCGGAAGTGGATCTCCTTGGCCTGCTGCGTCTGCGGGTCGATCGAGTACATCCGCACCGGCTGATTGAAGGCCATGCCGACATGGAAGAATTGGATATCCAGCGGCCCCTTCATGTCGTGCCATAGCGAGTGGGCCGGGTCGTAGCCGATGGCGTTGTACTGCTGCGGGGTGAGGTTGGCCAGCGTCGGCGGCAGCTTCTCGACCGTGCTCTGGTAGGGCTTTGCCGCCAGCGAGCCGGCGTACTCCTTGAGCCAGTCAAAACTGAACGCCTGCGACTTGCCGTCGGCGATACCGCTGGAGGCCTTTGCCGCCGCGAACAGTGGCGCCGAAGGCACGCCATACCAGGCCGCCAGCGCGATGGCGCTTTTCAGTACACTTCTACGATCCATGAACACCCCATCCTTTTTCGTCTCGAGTCCGACCTCGGTGGACCAACGATTGGCAGCATACCCGATCGTCGCGCGCCGGGCTGCATCGATAAAATCCCATGATAAGACGCTGGCCGGACGGATGGGTTCCCAGGGGTATCCGGTCGTGGAGCGCAATCGACGGCTACCGGGCACCCAGGGAGAACAAAGAGAGGACGCACAGCGCGATAGCAGGAAGAGGGGAATGCGATGGACGTGAATGAAATAGCGGGAAGCTGACGATAGCGAGGCTGACCGACGTCAGGCCGACGCCGGCCAGCGCTGCGGGAAGGCGTGCGGCTCAGTCGCCGAGGCCGGCGGAGAGCGAAGGCTGCACCACCTCGATCCAGTAGCCGTCCGGGTCCTTGACGAACACCACGTTGGGCATCTTGCCTTCGTCGGCGCGCTTCTTGAACTCGACGTCGTTGGCGTCGAACCAGCGCTCGGCGGCGGCCAGATCCGGCACCGCGAAGCAGATGTGGCCGAAGCCCTGGGGCTCGGCGTTACCGTCGTGATAGCTGAGTTCGGGGTCGTTCTCGCTACCCCAGTTGTGGGTCAGCTCGAGCACGCCCTTCTGCGAGAAGGTGTAGGCGGTGCGCTCGGCATCATCCTCCGGCACCTCTCCGGCCTCGGCGTGGCCGAGAAAATAGAGCGTGAACTGCATCTCCGGGAAGTCGAGCTTGCGCAGCAGGCGCATGCCGAACACTCGGGTGTAGAACGCCAGCGAGATCTTGGGGTCCTTGGCCCGCAGCATGGTGTGGTTGAACACGAAGCCCTGGCTCTCGGCAGTGGCGGGCTCGACGCCCGGCACCTGGTCTTCGGCGATACTCATGGGCACTCTCCTCCTATGTGTGATCGATACTGAGGCACGTGCGTCGCGGCCAGGCTGGATGCCGTTCGCGACCACGGCCTTTAATGCTCGAAAGCCTATAGTCTTGGAAATCTATAGCCTTGAAACCCTATAGCCTTGCAGGCCTGTCGTAGAGAGATGGGGGGCATATCCCGGCGTCTCAACCGGGCAGGGGCAATGCGCTGTTGCCCGCCTGCCGCGTGCTCTACACTTCTGACAAACCGGCGCGAGACGAGTTGGCATGGCGACACCCGCAATACGCTGTTCTGCAACGGGTCCGAGTGGGGCCTCCATCAAGGCCCCTTTCCGACGCCTGGGATGGCTGCTGCTGTGCAGCCTGCTGCTAGTTGCCGGCTGCAGCACCCAGAAAGCGATCGTCACCCGCGACAGCGGCCCGGCGATCGATGGCGACAACCTCTCGATCTCGCGCATCCTGGTGATGGCCGCGGCCAAGGATGCCCTCGGCACGCCCTACCGCTGGGGGGGCAGCACCCCCGCCGGCTACGACTGCTCGGGCCTGGTGCAGATGGCCTACGCCAAGATCGGCGTGCAGCTGCCACGCACCTCCAACGAGCAGTACCACGCCCTGCCCGAGATCGACGTCGCCCGCCCCGGCGACCTGTTGTTCTTCGGCGGCGGCAACCGCGCTACCCATGTCGGTATCTATATGGGCCACCGCCAGATGATCCACGCCCCCGGCAGCGGGCGCACGGTAACGGTCTCGTCATTGGACGTACGTTACTGGCGCCAGCACTATCTGGGAGCGGCGGCCCCGGCCGACTGACCCGGCTCACCGCGGCGCCAGCGCTGGCGGTCCTGCTGCGCCGAGAGCCCGAAGCAGCGACGATATTCACGACTGAACTGGGACAGGCTGGCGTAGCCCACGCGCTGCGCTGCCAGCGTCACTTCCAGATCCTCGCCCAGCAGTAACCGCCGCGCCTCCTGCAACCGCAGCCGCTTCTGGTACTGCAGCGGGCTCATCGCCGTGACCGCCTTGAAGTGATGGTGAAAGGCGGAAACGCTCATGTGCACGCCAGCGGCCAGCTCGGCGATCGTCAACGGCTCGGCGTAGCCCTCGCGCAGCCGGCGCACCGCTGCTGCCACCCGATGGGTATGGCTCTCCTGACTGGCGATCTGCACCAGCCGCGCCCCCTGCTCGCCGCGCAGCAAGCGGTAGAAGATCTCGCGTCGCAGCATTGGTGCCAGTACCGGGATGTCCGCCGGCGTCTCGAGCAGCCGCAGCAAGCGCACGCAGGCCTCCAGCAGCGGCGTTTCCAGTGCGCTCACACTGAGCCCGCCCGCGGTGTCGCGAGCGGCGATGGCGGGCAGGCCGGGGTCACGCAGCAGCTCGCCGATGCACTCGAGATCCAGATCCAGGCGCAGACCCAGATAGGGGCGTTCGCGGCTAGCCTGGGTGACCTCGGCCAGCACCGGCATATCCACCGCGGTGAGCAGGCTGTGCATGGGGTCGTATTCGAACAGCGCCTCGCCGACGGACAACCGCTTGGCGCCCTGGGCGATCACGCTGAAGACCGGATCATGAATGACGTGGCGCGGCGGCTGCGGCGCATCGAACCGATTGATGCCCAGCCCGGGAATCGCCGTGGTCAACTTGCCCTGGCGTCCGCGCGTCAGACGATCGAGCAACTCGGCCAATTCCTGGCGCAGCATCCGAGCGCTCGCCGCAGCCGTCTCCTGGCCGGCCGACGCCGCCAACTCTCCCATCCGATAAAGCCGCACGGCCTCGCCCTCCTGTGCTGTCGCGACGGGAACAGCTTACGCCAAGCCGACAGCCGGCGCGGCGGTAATCACGACGACAGAGAGCTTTGAGCAAATATCCGACCGGATCGAGCCAGTCGCCGCGTCGAGCCTTGACCATACTGGGTTGGCACCGGCGACGCTCGACGCCGGCCTTTCATCCTCGTCTCAGGAGCTCCCCATGCGTTACAGCAAGCTCGGCAACACCGGCCTGTTCGTCTCCGAACTCTGTCTCGGCACCATGACCTTCGGCGGCGACGGCGACATGTGGCGCCAGATCGGCGATCTGCAGCAAGCGGATGCGGACAAGCTGGTCGGTCGCGCGCTGGACGCCGGCATCAACTTCATCGACACCGCCGACGTCTACTCCCAGGGCCAGTCCGAGGTGATCACCGGCCAGGCGCTCAAGAACCTCGGCGTGGCGCGTGACGACGTGGTGGTGGCGACCAAGGTCTTCGGCCCCACCGGCACCAATGACCCCTACCGCTCGACCGGGGTCAACAATCGCGGCGCCTCGCGCTATCACATCATGGAGGGGGTCAAGGCGAGCCTGAAGCGGCTGCAGCTCGAGCATATCGACCTCTACCAGATTCATGGATTCGACCCCGCCACGCCGATCGAGGAGACCGTGCGCGCCCTGCACACCCTGGTCGAGCATGGCCACGTGCGCTATGTCGGCGTCTCCAACTGGGCAGCCTGGCAGATCATGAAGGCGCTGGGGATCGCCCAGCGCAACGGCTGGCACCGCTTCGAGTCGCTGCAGGCCTACTACACCGTGGCTGGGCGCGATCTGGAGCGCGAGCTGATCCCCCTGCTCGAGAGCGAGGATCTGGGGCTGATGGTGTGGAGCCCGCTGGCGGGTGGGCTACTCAGCGGCAAGTACAGCCGTGACGGCGAAGCCCAGGCAGGCGACCGCCGCGCCAGCTTCGACTTCCCGCCGGTCGACCGCGAGCGCGGCTTCGACTGCGTCGACACCATGCGCGAGATCGCCGACGCCAAGGGCGTCTCGGTGGCCCAGATCGCCCTGGCCTGGCTGCTGAACCAGCCCCGCGTGACCAGCGTGATCGTCGGCGCCAAGCGGCTCGATCAGCTCGACGACAACATCGCCTCGACCGCGGTCACGCTGAGCGACGACGAACTGGCGCGGCTCGACCAGGTCAGCGCGCTGCCCGCCGAGTACCCGGGCTGGATGCTCGAGCGCCAGGGCGACTACCGCCGCGAGCAGCTACGCCAGGCGCGCAAGCGCTGATACCGGGTCGAATCCTGCGCAGGGCTTGAGAAACGTCCACGGCGCTACCACCTCACAAGAACAGCGACATCCCGGGCCGGCGCCATCGCCCAGGGTGTCGGGCATGTCGTTAGCGCCAGCGGTTGTTTCACACGTCCCCGGCGCTACGTCATGATGAGCGTGCGAACCCGGCTTCACGGCCACCCCAGGTCAACAGGCAAACAGGCAAACAGGCAAACAGGCAAACAGGCAAACAGGCAAACAGGCAAACAGGAGAGTGTCATGGCGTTACAGCTCGGCGATACCGCCCCGGACTTTACCCAGGAGAGCACCGAAGGGCCGATCTCGTTCCACCAGTGGGCCGGCGACAGCTGGGTCATCCTGTTCTCCCACCCGGCCGACTTCACCCCGGTGTGCACCACCGAACTCGGCGAAGTCTCGCGCCTCAAGCCGGAGTTCGAGCGCCGCAACACCAAGGCGATCGGTCTCTCGGTCGACCCGCTGGACGACCACCAGCGCTGGGTCGGCGACATCGAGGAAACTCAGGGCTGCGGCCTCAACTTCCCGCTGCTGGCGGATGCCGACCGCTCGGTGAGCGAGGCCTACGGCATGATCCACCCCAACGCCAGCGGCACCAACACCGTGCGTTCGGTGTTCATCATCGATCCGGCCAAGAAGGTGCGCCTGACCATCACCTATCCGCCCAGCACCGGGCGTAACTTCGCCGAGATCCTGCGCGTGCTCGACAGCCTGCAGCTGACCGACGGCTACAAGGTCGCCACCCCGGTCAACTGGCAGGACGGCGACGACGTCATCATCGTGCCGTCGATCGACAACGAGAAGGCCAAGGAGCTCTTCCCCAACGGCTGGGACGAGAAAAAGCCCTATCTGCGCGTGACCAAGCAGCCCAACAAATAAGCCGGCTGCCCGATCTCGTAAGATCGTTGTCTGAAAAGCGCCGTAAAAAGCGCGAAAAGTAAGTCCCTAAAAAAGCCCGCGCTCATCGAGCGCGGGCTTTTTTGTCTGGCGGTCTTGTCTTGCGGTCTTGACTTGCACTCTTGCCTTGCGAGCGAGCAGATAAGGCTCAGCAGCGCGAGCAGGATTTCAGCGCCTTGCGCTCGTCGCGCGTCAGGCGCGGCCGCGCCTCGCGGGCCGGCAGGCGCAGCGTGGCCGGGCGCGCCAGCATCATCACCATGACACGCACTACGTGGGCAACCACGTAGATAACCACGGCCATGATGATCAACGCCTTGATGCGCCCTGAGATTTTCACGCTGCGTCTCCTTGCGAGAGGGATATTGGGGGGATTGGCAGCAAGGATATAAGCACAAGAGTGTGACGGAAAATTGAAGGCGTCGATAATGGTCATGCCGGCTATCGATAGCCTCGCTGATCGATACCCTCGCTGATCGATAGTCTCGACTAGGCTGGACGACAGGCGATCCACGAGAGGGCCACGGCATGAACCGGCATACGCACCACGCAGCACACAAATCCCGCTTTCCGCTCGACCAGTGCCGCTGTCATCTTGAGACAGGACCGATCGTGCTGGTGGGGTCGCAGTGGCAGGACACGCGTAACCTGATGGTGATGGGCTGGCACATGATGCTCGGCTTCACCCCCGCGCATTTCGGCTGCCTGATCAGCCCCGGCAACCATAGCTATCATCTGATCCGCGAAAGCCGGGAATGCACGATCAACGTGCCCACCGTCGATCTCGTGGATGCAGTGGTCGGCGTAGGCAACAGCGATGGCGATGAAGTCGACAAATTCGCCGCCTTCGGGCTGACGCCGCAGGCCAGTCAGGAGGTCTCGGCACCTGCGGTCGCACAGTGTTATGCCAACTTCGAGTGTCGTCTGGTGGACGATAGCCAGATCGATCGCCATGAGCTGTTCATCTGGGAGATCGTCGCCGCCCATGTCGACACTTCACTGGCGCGACCGCGCACGCTGCACTACCGCGGCAACGGCCGTTTCATGGTCGCTGGCGACGAAATAGACCGCTCGGCGGATTTCCGGAGACAAAACCTGTGACCGAGCCTTCGGCATTCGGGTCATAGGCTCGGAGCGTCTTCTGCGGCGCCGGTATCATCAATGATGAGCGTGACCACGATCACGACGAATCGACCACCGCGCTGGTGGTCGGGCTGCGCGCCTGGTACTGATCTTCGGGGCATGATCGGGCATTTCGATCGCCGCCAGCGACACCTCCGGTCAGCATTGTCTATTTTTAAACGCGGCGGGGTTTTAAAACGGCGGATATGAACAATTTGCCCGCCTGAGGCCACATGCGATGACAGGACGTCACGGATAACAGGGAGATCTCCCATGAGCAGCGCAGCCACCGACAGCAGAGATGGCCAGCATCGAAAGGCTATCCTCTATCGCATGGTGATGACCGACCACCGCTGCCCCTTCGGACTCAAGACGAAAGCGCTGCTGGCGCGCAAGGGCTTCGAGGTCGAGGATCACTGGCTGACCTCCCGCGAGGAGGTCGACCACTTCAAGGCCGAGCACGGGGTCGAGACAACGCCGCAGACCTTCATCGGCGGCGAGCGTATCGGTGGCTACTCCGAGGTGCGCGAGTATTTTGGCAAGCGTGTGAAAAAAGAGGGCGAGACCACTTATCAGCCGGTCATCGCCATCTTCGCCGTCGCCTTCCTGATGGGGCTCGCCATCAGTTGGGCGGTGTATGGCAGCGTCTTCACCGGGCGCGCGCTGGAGTGGTTCATTGCCGTGGCGATGACGCTGCTGGGGGTGCAAAAGCTGCAGGATGTCGAGAGCTTCTCGACCATGTTCCTCAACTACGATCTGCTCGCACAGCGCCACGTGCGCTACGGCTACGTCTACCCCTTCGCCGAAACCCTGGCTGGGGTCTTGATGATCGCCGGCACGCTGATCTGGATCGCTGCGCCGGTGGCGCTGATCGTCGGAGGCGTGGGGGCCGTCTCGGTGTTCAAGGCGGTCTATATCGACAAGCGCGAGCTGAAGTGTGCCTGTGTGGGCGGTAACAGCAACGTGCCGCTGGGTTTTCTGTCACTGACCGAAAACCTGATGATGATATTGATGGGTCTCTGGATGCCGCTGCGAATGCTGGCAGGATGACCTGCCAGTGCCTCCGACAGCGTCGCTGTCCACGGCCACCGCTCTTGTGGCTTTCGGGGGCCGACTGCCAGCACAATGCCAGGCATATCCCGCAAGGAGCGCCCCATGACGTCCTACCCCCTGCAACACCGCCACCACTGGGTCTTCGACATGGACGGCACGCTCACCGTCGGCGTGCACGACTTCCCGGCGATCCGCCGCGAGCTGGAGATTCCCGAAGGGGCGGATCTGCTCCACCATCTGGAGACGCTGCCCACGGCCGAGCGCGACGCCAAGCACGCCTGGCTGCTGGAGCACGAGCGCACGCTGGCACTCGCGGCCACCGCGGCGAGTGGCGCGGTCGAGCTGATTCTGGCGCTGGCCCAACGCGGCTGCCGGCTGGGCATCCTGACACGCAACGCCAAGGAGCTGGCGCACATCACGCTGGAGGCGATCGGCCTGGCGGACTGCTTCGCCCACGCCGACGTGCTCGGCCGCGACGAAGCCCCGCCCAAGCCTCACCCCGGCGGGCTGCAGCACTTCGCCAGCCGCTGGGCGCGGGCGCCGGATGAGCTGGTGATGGTCGGCGACAGCCCCATGGACATGGCCTGCGGCCGCGCTGCGGGTACGACCACGGTGCTCGTCAACGTGCCCGAAAACCCCTGCCCCGAGGCGGTGGACTGGCACTTTCCGGACTGCCATGCGCTGCTATCAACAGTGACACCGGCCGGCCGCTAGCCAATCACGGCGCGTCACAGCCCGCGAGATATCACACGCCAAGGGATCGTTTACGCCCGCAGTCGGTCATAGTCATGCCGACCTTCGGCCATAAATATTATGTTATAACATCATTTCCGTTACCCATCGTCACCCATTTTCACGAGTCACCGTCATGGATAGAAGGCGCTTCATCACCACGCTTCTGGCCACCTGTCTCCTCCCCAGCACCCGGGCGCTGGCCGCCAACCCGCTCACCCCCTTCACCCTGCAGGAAGACGACGACAGCGCCAGCTTCGTCATCGAGCTCGAGGGCAGCCACGAACACAAGGTCTTCACCCTGGATAACCCGCCGCGGGTGGTCATCGATCTGCCGCAGGTATCGCGCATCGCACCGTCGAAGGCCCCGCGCCAGCACGCCGGCATCGTCAAGGATGTGCGCACCGGGCGTCACGGCGACGGCATTCGCATCGTGCTCGACCTGAAACGGCTCAAGCAGCCCAGGACCCAGGTGCGCCAACTGGATGCCCATCGCGCCCAGCTGATCGTCAGTATCAACGACCCCGACCCGCTGATGGCGGCGGTCACCGCCGAGGCCGAGTCACACCGCCAGCCGCGCAAGGCGATCATCGAGATCGATGCCGGCCACGGCGGCAAGGACCCGGGCTGCGTCAGCGCCGATGACCACTACGAGAAGTATGTCGCCCTGGGCGTGGCCGACGCGCTCAAGACACGGCTCCACGCCGATGCGCGCTTCGAGCCCTCGCTGACCCGGGACAGCGATATCTTCATTCCACTGCATCAGCGCGTGCTGATGGCCCGCGACCACCACGCCGACCTGTTCATCTCGATCCATGCCGATGCCGCGCCCACCCCGTCGGCGTCGGGGGCCTCGGTCTACATCCTCTCCGAGCACGGCGCCAGTTCGGCAATGGCACGCTGGCTGGCGGAGAGCCAGAACGCCGCCGACCGCTACGACTCGACCCGCGACAGCAACATCTATTCGGATGACCCCGACGTGCAGTCGGTGCTGATCGACCTGTCGATGCGCGGGACCGACGCCGCCAGCCAGAAGCTGGCCAAGACCACGCTGGGCCATCTCGGCGAGGTGACCCACCTGCATCAGCACCGGGTCAACAAGGCGGCGTTCGCGGTGCTCAAGTCGCCGGATATCCCCTCGATGCTGGTGGAGACCGGGTTCATGTCCAACCGCGCCGACTGCAAGCGCCTGCTGGTCAAGGCGCACCAGCAGGCGCTGGCCGAGGCACTGCACCAGAGCGTGGCCGACTTCTTCGAGGCCAACCCGTTGCCGGCGTGAAGCGCCCGCCACGCCTGGCGCTGTCAGCATCACTCGGCCACGCCGTCAGCGACGGCGCGGCCGCCCTAAGAGGGTGTTTACAAACCCTCTGACGCTGGGCGCCGGAGGCAGGGCAAAGCGAGGGTCCTTTGCCAGGGATGGCAAAGGTAGCGCCCAGGGAGGGGGTCACAGCGCCCTCGCGACGCCCTGCCGCCGGATAAGCCCACGTCGTCTGGCGGCTGTGAAAGCCGTTATAAGCTCGTGTTAAGCGAACCGGCGTAGAACGACAGCCATCACCCGTTGCCAGGCGCCGACAACGCCAGGCGGCGGCTGACAAAAAGATGACCGTTTCGTTACCAATCCCTGCGCACGGGCCGCCGTCGCGGCGCTAGCATGGCGATCTGGTTTTTCCCGCACGCCGTTCAAGGACGCCCCCGTACCGCTATCATGGAAGCGCTCAACCTTCGCCTGTTCGACTGGCTCAACGCCCCCGCCCACGCCTCCCGGCTGACCCTGGATCTGGCCTACGCGCTGGCCATCTACGCCATCTACCTGGTGCCGCTGTTGATGATCGTCGGCTGGCTGCAGCGCGACCCGGCCCGCCAGCGCCTGGCCCTGCGCGGCCTGGTGGCCTGCGTCGCCGCGCTCGGCGTCAACAGCGTGATCGGGCTGACGTGGAGCCATCCGCGCCCGTTCATGCTACCGGTGGGGCACACCTACCTGAGCCATGCCGCCGACAGCTCCTTCCCCAGCGATCACATGACAGTGATCACCGCCGCCGCAGTGACCCTGCTACTGTCGCGGGAGCTGCGCCCGCTGGGGGTGATATTCGCCGCCATCGGCCTGGGTATCGCCTGGTCGCGGATCTATCTGGGGGTGCACTTCCCCCTGGACATGCTGGGGGCGCTGCTGATCTCCGGCTCGGTGGCCCTGCTCGCCGCACGCTGCGAGACCTACTACATGCCCGCACTGCACCGGCTGGCCCGAGGCATTCACCGGCGACTGCTGGCGCCGCTGATCGAGCGCGGCTGGTTGCCGCGCTGAGCCAGGTGCCGTAAACACCACGGCCGGGTAGTGTGCCCGGCCGTGGTGTTAGACGTTTCTGCCAACGCGCTCGTCGTCCTCAGGCAGTACTCGAGACCGCCGCCGGGCGCCGCCCGGCCAGACTCACCGCGATCAGCGTCAGCGCCGCCAGCGGCATCGCCACCAGCACGCTGTTCCAGCCCATCGGCTTGCCCAGGGCGAGCTCCCACACCAGCGTCATCCCGCCACCCACAAGCATCGCCGACAGCGCCCCGGCCGGGGTCGCCCGCGGCCACAGCAGCGCGGCCAGGAACACCGGGGTGATCGCCGCGCCGTACATGCCGTAGGAGTACATCTGCATCGCCAGCACGCTGGGGAAGAAGGCACCCAGCACCCAGGCCAGCAGGCCGAGCAGCACCACCGCCAGGCGGTTGAGCAGCAGCGCCTTGCCCGCCGGCACCTGGATCTTGAGAAGCCCACCGACGATGTCCTGGGTCAGGCTGGCCGAGGCCGAGAGCAGATACGAGTTGCCGGTGGTCAGTAGCAGCGCCACGATCGAGGCCAGCAGCAGGCCGCCGATCACACTGGGGACGCCCTGCTGGGCCAGCGTCATCATCGCGGTCGACGGCGTGATATCGGGATACATCACCCGCGTGGCGCACACCAGCAGCGTGATCAACGAGGTGCAGACGATGGAGGCCAGGACCAGACCCAGCGCGGCCTTCTTGGCGGTCTGCGGGTCGCGCGCCGCGGCGAAGCGCTGAAACAGGTTCTGATCGCCCAGGATGAGCAGGAACAGCGGCAGGAAGTAGCTCAGTGCCTGCCACGGCGAGAGCCCGCCGAGCAGCGTCTGGTGGGTCGCCGGCAGCGCCTCCATCATGCCATCGAGGCCACCCAGCCGGGTCAGCACCAGCGGCAGCGCGATCAGCATGCTACCGAAGATGATCACCGCGCTCAGATAGTCGGTGTAGGCCACCGAGACCAGCCCGCCCATGGTCGCCAGGCCAATCATCACCAGCGCCGCGATCACCACGCCCTGCCACACCGGCAGGCCGAAGACGAGATTGAGCGCCTGCCCCGCGCCGGTGAACTGATACGACACGATACCGACGTAGGCGAGCAGGATGATCAGCGACGCGATCGAGCGCGCCACCGGGCCGAAGCGCGCCTCGATCAGCGCCGGGATGGTGGTGGCCCGCGAGCGGCGCATCTTGCGCGCCAGCAGGAAGTAGACCACCAGCGCGGCGATCGGCGTGCCGGCGAAGAAGAAGATCGCCGCCCCCGGGCCGTGCTGGAACACAAAGCTCGCGCCGCCGACGATCGAGCCGGAGCCGACGAAGGTCGCCAGCAGCGTCGCGGTGAGCACCAGGGTCGAGAGCGAGCGTCCGGCGACGATGAAGTCGGTATCGTCGTGGACCTTGCGCCGTGAGAAGTAGAGCCCCACGACGACCATCAGCAGCAGATAGGCAATGACGAAGAGTGCATGCATGGTGCAGGCCTCCGATTGTGGTTGTTATGGATCGTGGTTGTTATGGATCGTGATTGTTCTGGATCGCGGTTGTTATCGACGGTGGTGGTCGTCCAGCGCGGCCGTGGGTGGCGCCCACGGCCGCGCCGGGCTCAACGGCTCAGACGCTCCTTGATCACACGCCCGCCCTGCATGATCAGCGCCAGATGATCGCCCTGGCCGGTCAGCAGCCGCATATCCTCCAGCGGATTGCCGTCGACCACGATCAGGTCGGCATAGGCCCCCGGCGCGATACAGCCGACCTCCCCCTCCATGCGCAGCAGCTTGGCCGCGGTGGCGGTGGCGCTGCGGATCACCTCGTGGGGCGGCAGCACCTGGGCACGGATCACGAACTCGTCGGACTGATGCGGATGCATCTCGCCGAGCAGGTCGGTGCCGTAGGCCATCTCCAGGCCCGCCTCGCGCATGGTCACCAGGCTCTCCAGCCCGGCCAGGCGCACGTCGTCGATCTTGGCCACCGACTCCGGCTTGAGCCCGTACTCAGCACCCTCGAGCTTGAGCCGTTCGTAGGTCACCAGAGTGGGACACGCCATCGCCCCGCGCTCGGCGGCAAAGCGCGCGGTCTCCGCGGTGATCAGATTGCAGTGCTCGAGCGAGCGCACCCCCGCTTCGACCGCGCGCCGGATCGCCTCATCGGTATACAGGTGCGCGCTGACGTAGGTCTGGGCGTTGCTCGCCTCCTCGACAATGGTCTCGAGTTCGGCGCGTGAGAAGCTGAGGAAATCGATCGGGTCGCTGGGCGAGGAGACACCACCGTTGGCCATCACCTTGATGAACTGGGCGCCGCCCTTGATCTCCTGACGTACCGCGCGACGCACCGCCTCGACGCCGTCGCAGATACGCCCCATCGAGCCCAGCCGACGAGTCTGGTACTGATCGTCACGCTCGTCATAGAAGCCGCGGTAGTCGTTGTGGCCGCCGGTCTGCGACAGCGCCTTGCCGCAGATCACCAGTCTAGGGCCGACGAAGTAGCCCTCCGCCACCGCCTGCTGGATGGCGCGGTCGGCGCCGCCGACGTCGCGCACCGTGGTGAAGCCGCGCTCGAGCATGCCTTTCAGGATCGGCGTGGCGCGCGCCGCGACCAGCGCATCGGGCAGCAGCGCATTGGCGCCGAGATCGGCGGTGGTGGCGATCACATGTACGTGGCAGTCGATCAGCCCCGGCATCAGGGTACGCCCGCCGAGATCGATCACCTCGGCGTGGGCAGCATCGATCGGCGTCTCGGCGACCTGGACGATGCGGTCACCCTCGATCAGTAGCTGGAGGCCATCGCGCGGTTCGGCGGCGCTGCCGTCGACCAGGCGGAAGTTCTTGAGCAGGCGGGCGGAGGGCGTGCGTTCGGTCATGATTGGGCTCTTGTGGGGACGGGAACGTCTCGAGCCTAATCAGCGCGGGAACGGCCTGAAAAGCGACAAAAACGCATGTCAGCATGCGGCCAGCGCATCGTTCAGCTTGCGCCGCGACCGCCCCCCGGGCTCGCGGCCAGCGGTTCGTTGGGCGCCATCTCCAGCAGCCAGCGCTTGAAGCAGCGGGTGGCGTAGTTCTCGCGGCGCTCCTCCGGGGTGATCAGGAAATAGCCGCCACCGTGGCTGGCCCAATGGTCGGAGGCCCATACCAGGCGCCCGCGGCGGATCTGGCTGTCGATCACATGCCGCCAGCCGAGCACGACGCCCTGCTCCAGGCTCGCCATCTCCACCAGCGTCGGATAGTGGTTGCACACCAGGGTATTGGCCAGTGCCGGGCTGGCCAGGCGGTGGTAGCGAAACCAGTCGTGCCAGGAGATCCACAGGCTCTGAGCATCCTCGAGCATCAGCAGCGTCTCGTGCTGCAGCTGCGCCGGGCTCAGACGTTCGCCCTCGCCCAGCCCGTGGCGCTCGCGGCAAGTGGCGAGATAGCCCGGCGCGCAGGCGGTATAAACCTGCTCGGGGATCACGAAGGTAGTGTCGAACCCCGGCAACGCTGGGCTCTTCAGGTAGTAGAGGCCGATGTCGAACTCGAACGAGGAGAGCGAGGTGACGCCGTCGCGCACGATCAGGCGCAGCTTGATATCAGGGTGGGTGCGCCGGAACAGGCTCAGCCGCGGCGCCATCCAGAACTGCGCCACGCCGGCAGTGCAGGCCAGCGTGAGCTCGTTCTCGCCGGTGCTCTTCATCACCTCGGCGGTGGCCTGAACGCAGTCGTCGAGGATCGCCCGGACCTGCAGCGCATAGGCTTCGCCGGCCCGGGTCAGGGTCAGCCGCCGCTGTTCGCGCACGAACAGCTTGCGCCCCAGAAACTGCTCGAGATGGACCACCTGGCGACTCACCGCGCTCTGCGACAGATTGAGCTCGCCCGCGGCGCGGGTAAAGCTCATGTGGCGCACCGCTGACTCGAAGGCGACCAGCGAGTTGAGCGGCGGCAGGGGGGACATGCGCATGGGAAGCTCCGGCAAGGCGACGAAGAGAGAGCCAGGATACGTGATCCCGCCGCCGCGAACGCCCCTCGCGGATCACGGGGCGTGGATGTCACCGAGGAGGGGATGCCGTGGTGCGACAATCCACCTCATCCCCCGGCGAGTCGCCACGGAACTTTTTGGTTACCATCCGAGACGTGTGGGTAACACATGACTTTTCCTGCCCACCGCCATCGCGTGGATGACGATGATCCGACTCACTCGAACCCGCAGCGCCTACCGTCGCCTGGCCGCCAGTCTGGCGCTGATGGCGATGATGATGCTGTTCCTGGGGCCGCTGATCTCGCAGATCCAGGCGTCGGAGTCGTCTCATTCGTCGATGCGAATGGCGGCGATGCCCGGCATGTCGATGGCGTCCATGCACGCCCGCGATACGTCGGAGCGCGCCGTCTTCGCCTGGCACGATCAGTGCGGCTACTGCTCGCTGTGGCAGCACTTCCCCACCGCCCATAGCGACGTTCCCGCCGTTGTCCGCAGCGTCCTCAAGCCCGCCGGTGGTCGTTTCGAATCGCCGCGCCCCGCAGCCTCGAGCGACCACCTGTGGTTCGAAGGCCGCCCCCGCGCCCCACCCGCGTTCTCCTGATTCGCACTCTCATCCTGTTCATCCGGCTTCCGCTTCCGGCGGTGGTGCTGCCCGCCCGTGCGGCCGGATCACACTCGAATCGCATTCAAGGGAACTTCATGTCCACCACTACGAACGGCCCCCGCTGGGGTGCCGCACAGACAGCCGCGCCTGGCCGCAGCCTTCCCCCGCGCCAAGCGTTGGCAGCCGCAGTCACGTTGGCAAGCGCCGCGTTCGCCACGCCGAGCCTGGCGCAGACGATGAGCCACGACCATGACGATCACGTCGCGAGCCATCACGACACCCTGGTCGTGACCGCCGTCCCGCTCAGCTCGCCGATCACGGTAGAGACGGACCCACGCCAACCTCGCCAACCCATGCCGGCGAGCGATGGCGCCGACTATCTGAAGACCATTCCGGGCTTCACCTCGATTCGTAACGGCGGCACCAATGGTGACCCGGTGTTTCGGGGGATGTTCGGCTCGCGGATCAAGATCCTGACCGATGGCAGTGAGATGCTCGGCGCCTGCCCGTTTCGCATGGATGCCCCTACCTCCTATATCTCCCCGGAGGCCTACGACAGCCTGGTCGTGACCAAGGGGCCGCAGTCGGTGCTATGGGGGCCCGGTGCCTCAGCCGCTACCGTGCGCTTCGACCGCGGGCCCGAGTCGTTCGACGCCCCCGGCACGCGGGTCGATGGCAGCGTGATGCTGGGCACCTATGGCCGCTTCGATCGACGCATCGACGCCGCCGCGGGTAACGAAGCGGGCTACGTTCGCCTGATCGGCAACGAATCGGAAGCCAACGACTACAAGGATGGCAACGGCGATACGGTGCCGTCGAAATGGGACAAGTGGAATGGCGATATCGCCCTCGGTCTGACGCCGGACGACGACACCTGGCTGGAGGTCACCGCCGGTCGTGGCAATGGCGAGGCGCGCTACGCCGGTCGTGGCATGGACGGCAGTCGATTCCTGCGGGAGACGGCAGGCGTTCGCTTTGAAAAGCGCAATATCAGTGAACACTGGCGCAAACTCGAACTGCAGGCGAATTACGCCTACGCCGACCACATCATGGACAACTTCACGCTGCGCGATCCTTCAGGCGGCATGGACATGGGCGGTGGCGGCATGGACATGGGCGGTGGCGGCATGGACATGGGCGGCGGCGGCATGGACATGGGTGGCGGCGGCATGGACATGGGTGGCGGCGGCATGGACATGGGCGGCGGCGGCATGGACATGGGCGGCGACAGCATGGACATGAGCGACGGCATGGCGATGCGGCTGGATCGCCGCACGCGCAGCACCCGCGTCGCCTCGACCTGGGAGTGGAGCGACTTCAGCTGGATCGCCGGGGTCGACGCCCAGCAGCAGATTCATCGCAATCGCGACGGCGACCACTGGGACAGCGACTACGAACAGATCCAGTACGGCCTGTTCAACCAGCTGACCTGGTATGCCAGCGACCGCGACCGGATCATCGCCGGCGCACGTCTGGATCGCTACCACGTCGACGACCATAACGACGATACCGCCACCGCGGGCGATACCCGGCGCACGACGCTGCCCAGCGGCTTCGTGCGCTACGAGCAGGATCTCGCCTCGGCGCCGGTCACCTGGTACGCCGGCGTGGGTCACGTGCAGCGCTTCCCGGATTACTGGGAACTCAAGCCCGGGCTCGACGGCCCCGACGGCAGCCCGAACGCCTTCGCCGGTGTCAAACCGGAGAAGACCACGCAGCTCGACGTCGGCGCCCAATACCGTGGCGAACGCACCCGCGCCTGGGTCTCCGGCTATCTTGGCTATGTCGAGGATTTCATCCTCTTCGACTACGACGGGGCCAACACCCAGGTCCGCAACGTCGACGCCAACATTGCCGGGGCGGAACTCGGCGCCGCCTACGATTTCAACGGCAACTGGACCGGCGAAGCGAGCCTGGCCTATGCCTGGGGCCGCAATGCGACCGATGGCGAGCCGTTGCCGCAGATTCCCCCGCTGGAGTCGCGTTTCAGCCTCACCTACGAGCGCGATGACTACTCGGTCGGCGCCCTCTGGCGGCTGGTCGCGCCCCAGCATCGGATCGCGCTGAACCAGGGCAATGTCGTCGGCCAGGATCTCGGTGACTCGGCAGGTTTCGGCGTCTTCTCGCTCAATGGCGCCTACCGTTTCAACCCCAACTTCACCCTCAGCAGCGGTATCGACAACGTCTTCGACAACACCTACAGCGAACACCTCAACCTCGCGGGCAACGCCGGTTTCGGGTATCCGGGTAACACTCGGGTCAACGATCCGGGCCGGATGGTCTGGGCCAAGCTAGATTTTCATTTCTGAGGCGGCTTCATCGCCACTCGACATACCACCAGCCGCCCCAGACGGGGCGGCCACTCTAGGAAACCGACCCATGAAAAGTCATATGAATCTACGCCAGTCACTCTCCCTGATCGCGACCCTGGGGGCACTTGCCTTCAGCCATCAAGCGCTCGCGCATGCGCATCTCGAGGCCGCGACCCCCGCCGAGGGCGCGGATGTCACGGCGCCGGAGCGCCTGACGCTCACCTTCACCGAGGGCCTGGAGCTGGCTTTCAGCGGTCTCGAATTGAACGGCAGTGATGGCTCTGCCGTCGAGCTGGGCAAGGCCACCCTGGCAGACGATGGCACGACCCTGACCGCCCCGGTCGAGACCGCGCTCGAGCCCGGCCGTTACCAGGTCACATGGCATGTCCTCTCCGTCGATGGTCACAAGACCGAGGGCGATTACGCGTTCAGCGTGACACCGTGACCGAACCCGGCACTGCGCTGGTGATGAGCCGCTTCGCGTTCGACGCGGCGGCTCTATTTCTGTGGGGGTCCAGCGCCTATCTGCTGTCGATGCCTCCCTCCGAGCTGCGCGACTGGCTCTGGCAACGCTTGAGTGGCGCACGCTGGTGCGCCATCGGCACGGCCACGGTCGTGACGCTCGCCAGCCTGCCGCTGCGTACCGCCGAGCTGTCGGGCAGTTGGTCCGCGATGCGAGATACGGCACTGCTGGCGCGGGTCGCCACGCAAACCACCCTCGGCAGCGCCTGGCTCTGCCAGATGATCGCGGTGGCGCTGCTGCTCGCCACCTCGCTACCGCCTCGCCGCTGCCGCGCGCCGGCGGTGGCATTGAGCAGTGCGCTGATGCTGGGCAGCCTGACGCTATCGGGGCACGCGGCGATGCACGCCGGCGCGCTCGGCTGGCTGCACCGGGGCAATGACTGGCTGCATCTGCTGGCCGGCGGTTTCTGGTTCGGCGCGTTACTGCCGGTCTTGCTGCTGCTGGGCCAGCTTGGCACTCGCGGCGCCCAGAGGCCCGCCGTCCTGGCGCTGACCCGCTTCTCGCAGTGGGGGCATGTCGCGGTGGCCGTGGTCCTGCTGTCGGGGGCGGTGAATACCGGGCTGATCGTCGGTGACTGGCCCGACGACTGGTCGATGACCTACCAACGACTGCTGGGCATCAAGGTGGCCCTGGTCCTCGTCATGGTGCTGGTGGCGCTCTACAACCGCTATCGCCTGGTCCCTCGGCTCGCCGCCACGCCCGGCGCACTGATCCGGCTGAAGCGTGCCACCCTGCTCGAACTGACCCTGGCGACGGCGGTCATTGCCCTGGTGGCGGCCTTCGGCATGATGCAGCCCCGCTGAGGCGACGAAGCGGCTCAGGAGACGTGATCCCGCCGCCGGGGGAGCGAGTCTTGATCGCGAATGAAGTCGATGAAGGCGCGCAGGGGGGCAGGTACCAGCCGGCGATCCGAGTAGTAGAGATAGGGGCCGGGGAAGCGTGGCCACCAGGGCTCGAGAACCGCGACCAGCTCACCGCTGGCCAGGTACGGTTGGAGCCACTGCTCGAACAGCATGATCAGGCCGACGCCTTGCAACGCCGCCTCGACGCCAAGATCCACACCGCCGCCGATGCTGATCGTCAAAGGGCCGGTGGGCTCGATGCGAATCGCCTCCTCGCCGCGCTCGAACTCCCATGCCGGCCGGTTGCCGTTGGTGAAACGGCCACGGATACAGGCATGCTGCAGCAGCTCGCGGGGATGCGCGGGGGTGCCATGACGTACCAGGTAATCGGGCGAGGCGGCCAGCGCAAAACGCTGCTCGCGCGGGCCGATGGGCACGGCGATCATGTCCTGCTCGAGCAGTTCGTCGTAGCGGATGCCGGCATCGAAGCCCGCCGCCAGTGTATCCGTCGCCGCACTGTCGGCGGTGACCTCCACGCGGACCTCCGGGTAGGCCTTGAGGAAATCGGGCAGGATCGATGGCAGGATCAGCCGCGCCGCACTGACCGGGACATTGAGACGTAGCGTGCCGGCGGGGCGATCCCGAAAGCCGTTGATCGCATCCAGCGCGTTTTCGACCTCCTCGACCGCGGGCGCCAGCCGCACGACCAGGGCAGCGCCGGCCTCGGTCAGCGTCACCGCCCGCGTGGTGCGATGAAACAGCCGAATACCCAGCGCCGTCTCGGCACGCCGCACCGCATCGCTCAAGCGCGACGCACTGCTACCGCTCAACCGCGCCGCTTCCCGAAACCCCTTGGCTCTGGCCACGGCCAGCACGACCTGAAGATCACCGAGATCGGCACTCATTGTGCATTTCTCCGCACACCTTGTATGGATTGAGGACAATAGTCGCACAGCTCTGACGCGCCTACCATGAGGGGACATCGGGGCATCTGACGCCCCGACCTCGACACAGGAGTGAACGCATGTCCCTCATCGACAAGGCTGGCACCTACACACTCGGCAACCGACGGGTCAAACGACTGGGCTATGGGGCGATGCAGCTCGCCGGCCCCGGCGTGTTCGGTCCGCCCAAGGATCCGGCGCGGGCGTTGCAGGTCCTCGAGGCGGCCATCGCCGCCGGTATCGACCACATCGACACCTCGGATTTCTACGGCCCGCACATCACCAATCAGCTCATCAAGCAGGCATTGCACCCCTATCCGAGCGATCTCTGCCTCGTCACCAAGGTCAGTGCCCGGCGCGATGACACCGGCGCCTGGCTGCCCGCCCTCTCGCCCGCCGAGCTGACCCAGGCTGTGGAAGACAACCTGCGCAATCTGGGGCTCGAGCAGATGGAGGTCGTCAACCTGCGCAGCATGCTGGATGTGCATGGGCCGGCGGAGGGCTCACTGGAGGCCCCGCTGACGACACTG
Organism: Gammaproteobacteria bacterium MFB021; assembly: GCA_000737985.1. Classification (GTDB taxonomy): domain Bacteria; phylum Pseudomonadota; class Gammaproteobacteria; order Pseudomonadales; family Halomonadaceae; genus Salinicola. Next base: position 66,741 of record JNVT01000096.1, read on the forward strand.
GCGGAACTTCGCGAGCGCGGCCTGATCAAGCATATCGGCCTGAGCAACGTCACGCCGACCCAGGTGGCCGACGGCCAGAAGATCGTGCCCATCGTCTGCGTGCAGAACCAGTTCAACCTGGCCAACCGCGCCGACGATGCGCTGATCGATCAGCTGGCCGCGGAGGGCATTCCCTACGTGCCGTTCTTCCCGCTGGGCGGATTCACCCCACTCCAGTCGCAGACGCTCACCGAGGTCGCGGCGGCGCTCGACGCCACCCCGATGCAGGTAGCACTGGCCTGGCTGCTGGCTCGCTCACCCAACATCCTGCTGATTCCCGGGACTTCGTCTCCCGATCATCTGCAGCAGAATATCCAGGCGGCAGCGCTGGAGATTCCCGCGGCGCAGATGGCACGGCTGGACCGCATCGGCGACTGATTCATCGGTTCGCCCTTGAGACCCTCCCGGCGGCGTCACGCGGTGACCGAAGGGTGTACCCATCGACTCGAACGATATGTTATAAAATAACATTTCCAACCGTCGACGAGCACTCATGAACCTCACCGTACCGCCACTACCGGATGTCGCCGCTGGGCGCGAACCGGAACCGTCCCAAGGCGCGCCATACCGAGCCCTGCAACGTGTCGGCATGCAGGGCATCGCCACCCGCCTGCAGTGGGCGGACGGCGCTCGGCTGCCGGCCACCGCCGATGTCAGTGTCGATCTCGCGACGGGCCAGCGCGGTATCCACATGTCGCGCCTCTACCGCCTGCTCGACCGTCTGGACGAATCGCCAGTGACGCCGGAGCGGCTGGACGCCCTGGGCCACGCCCTGCTGGATAGCCAGGACGACACCAGCCAGCGCCTCTCTCTGACCCTGCGCTTCGGGTTGCCGCTGCGCCGCCGTGCCCTGCTCAGTGACGCCAGCGGCTGGCGCCACTACCCGCTCACGCTGACCCTCGAGGGCAGCCACGAGGGGCTGACCCAGACCCTGACCCTCGAAATCGACTACTCATCCACCTGCCCCTGCTCGACCGCGCTGGCCCGCCACGCCATGGCCCGCGACTGGCGCCACTGGGCCGACGAGCAGAATACCGCGAATCTCGACGCCGAGGCGGTGGCCGAGTGGATCGAGCACAGCGGTAGCTTCCCCACGCCCCATAGTCAGCGCAGCCGGGCGGTGGTCGCGCTGCGCCTGAACGCGGATGCCGCCTACGCCCCGGAGGCACGCCTCGACGCCTTCGAGCAGACCCTGCAGACACCGGTACAGACGCTGGTCAAGCGACTCGACGAGCAGGCCTTCGCCGAACGCAACGGGGCCAATCTGATGTTCTGCGAAGACGCCGCACGGCGGCTGGCGGCAGCCTGCGAGACGCAGGCCGGCGTCGCCGGCTACCGTATCGACATCACCCACGCCGAGAGTCTGCACGCCCACGATGCGGTGGCCCGGGCCGAACGCGACTTCGAGGTGCGCTGAGCCGCGCCGCCGGCGTGCCCTACCCGGCCCTCGCCCGCGTCCATTCGTCGAAGCTAGCCGATGGTCTGACGGCCGCCGCGTCGCTGCCCCCATAGAGTGTGATCAGACAGCCTGTTCACGCAGACGCTGCCTCCGACCCGCGCCATGGCGCGGGTGAAAGGGCACACGCAGCGGGGTAAGCCATGAGTCGTTATCAGGACGAGTACCGAGCCTCTCTCGAGGACCCGGAAGCCTTCTGGATGCGCCAGGCCCGGCGCATCCCCTGGTTCACCCCGCCGACTCGGGCGCTCGAGCTCGATGCCGCCGGCCACGCGCGCTGGTTCGGCGATGGCGAGCTCAACCTGTGCCATGCCGCCCTCGATCATCACATCGATCAGGGCCACGGCGAGCGTATCGCGCTCTACTGGGACTCTCCGCTCAGCGGCCAGCAGCGCCGCTACACCTACCGCGAGCTGCGCGACGCCACCGCCCGCTGCGCCGGCGCCCTGCGCGGGCTGGGTGTGGCGCCGGGTGAGCGCGTGGTGATCTACATGCCGATGGTGCCGGAGGCGCTGATCGCGATGCTCGCCTGCGCGCGTCTCGGCGCCATCCACTCGGTGGTGTTCGGCGGCTTCGCCGCGCGCGAGCTGGCGGCGCGGATCGAGGACGCCAAGCCCCGGGTGGTGGTGGCCGCCTCGTGTGGGCTCGAACCCGGCCGCGTGGTGCCCTATCAGCCGATCGTGCGCGAGGCGCTGTCGCGCAGCGCGCATGCGGTGGCCCACTGCGTCTATCTGCAGCGCGACGCGTGCCGCGCCGAGTTCGGCCCCGACGAGAGCGATTGGGAGACACTCATGGCCGCCGCCGAGCCCGCCGACTGCGTTGCAGTCAAGGCCACCGATCCGCTCTATATCCTCTACACCTCCGGCACCACCGGCCGCCCCAAGGGCGTGGTACGCGATACCGGCGGCTACGCCGTGGCGCTGCACTACTCGATGGAGACGATCTACGACATCGCCCCGGGGGAGGTGTTCTTCTCCGCCTCCGACGTGGGCTGGGTGGTGGGCCACTCCTACATCGTCTATGGCCCGCTGCTGCGCGGCGCCAGCACGGTGGTCTACGAAGGCAAGCCAGTGCGAACCCCCGATGCCGGCGCCTTCTGGCGGGTGATCGAGGCGTACCGGGTGAAGAGCTTCTTCACCGCCCCAACGGCCTTCCGCGCGATCAAGAAGGAGGACCCCGAGGCGCGGCTGAAGGAGGGTTACGATCTCTCCAGTCTGCGTTCTCTGTTCCTGGCCGGAGAACGTCTCGACCCGCCCACCTACCACTGGCTCAAGGCGCATCTCGATGTGCCCGTCGTCGACCACTGGTGGCAAACCGAGACCGGCTGGGCGATCGCCGCCGATCCGCTGGGGCTCGACCCGGTGCCCACTCGGGCCGGCTCCGCCACTTTTCCGGTGCCGGGCTATGACGTGCGCATCCTCGACCGCCACGGCGAGGAAGTGGGCGCGCTGACCGAAGGTAGCGTGGTGATCAAGCAGCCGCTGCCGCCGGGCTGCCTGGCCGGTATCTGGGGCGACCCAGAGCGCCTGCACAGCGCCTATCTGGCCACCTACCCCGGCTATTACCTGACCGGCGACGGCGGCTATATCGACGACGAGGGCTACCTGTTCGTGATGGGACGCACCGACGACGTGATCAACGTCGCCGGTCATAGGCTCTCCACCGGCGAGATGGAGGAGGTGCTGGGGTCTCACCCCGCGGTGGCCGAATGCGCGGTGATCGGCGCCCAGGACGCCCTCAAGGGTCAGCGGCCGGTGGGGCTGGTGATCCCCAAGGATGGCTTCGACGGCGACGAGATGCGGCTGACCGAGGAGCTGATCGCGCTGGTGCGCGAACGGATCGGCCCGGTGGCGAGCTTCAAGCAGGTGCGTGTGGTGGCACGCCTGCCCAAGACCCGCTCGGGCAAGATCCTGCGCCGCGCCCTGCGCCAGATCGCCGATGGCGAGCGCTTCGACGTGCCCGCCACCATCGACGACCCGACCAGCCTGGAGGATGCCCGCGAGGCGATCGCCAGCCTGCGTGAAGAGACACCCAAGGAGGCGGACGACAACCGCTGAGCGGGCGCCTCCGAGCATCTAGCTCGGTGTGCCCGCCCGTGATTTGCACCGCCCTACGTGATCTGCACTATCGCCAAAAACCCTGGCCAAATAGCCCTGATCAGATAGCCCTGGCCGAACAGTCCTAGCCGAATAAGCCCTTGAGGGTATGCGGCTGGCTACGTAGATACTGCTTGGGCGCGTGCACGCTGGCCCCCAGCTTGGCCGCGGCGTGCCACGGCCAGCGCGGATCGAAGAGCATCCCGCGGGCCAGCGCCACGGCGTCGGCATCACCGCTGAAGACGATCCCTTCGGCCTGCTCCGGTTCGGTGATCAGACCGACCGCGATCACCGGCATGGCGACTTCCTGCTTCATGCGCCGGGCGAACGGCACCTGGTAGCTGGGGCCGACATCCAGCGTCTGGCGCGGGTCGAGCCCGCCGCCGGAGCAGTCGATGAAGCTGCAGCCGCGGGCGTCCAGCGCCTGGGCCAGGGCCACGCTCTGCTCTAGGTCCCAGCCGCCTTCGACCCAGTCGCTGCCGGAAATCCGAATGCCCACCGGCTTCTCCGCCGGGAACACCTCACGCACCGCCTCGAAGATCTCGAGTATCAGACGCATGCGATTCTCCAGGCTGCCGCCGTAGGCGTCCTCGCGCTGGTTGGAGAGCGGCGAGAGGAACTGGTGCAGCAGATAGCCGTGGGCCGCGTGCAGCTCGATCAGATCGAAGCCCAGGCGCGCAGCGCGCTGCGCCGCGGCGACGAAATCCGCCTTGAGCGCGTCGATATCGTCGAGCGTCATCGCCTGCGGCGGGCGCTGATCGTCCTGATAGGGCATGGCAGAGGGCGCCAGGGTCTCCCAGCCACCGTCTTCGAGCCCCAGCTGCTTACCGCCCTCCCAGGGGGCCTGGCAGGAGGCCTTGCGCCCGGCGTGGCCGAGCTGAATGCCGATAGGCATCGGCGAATGAGCGCGTACCGAGGCGAGCGTACGCGCCATCGCCTGCTCGTTGGCGTCGGAGTAGAGCCCCACGTCCCCAGGGGTGATACGCCCTGCCGCGGCCACCGCCGAGGCTTCGATGATCAAAAGGCCGGCGCCGGAGAGCGCCAGCTGGCCCAGGTGAATGGTATGCCAATCGGTCATGCTCCCCTCGCCGTCGGCCGAGTACTGGCACATCGGCGAGATCACGATACGGTTGGGCAGGGTCAGCCCGCCGAGTGCCAGCGGGGAGAAGAGTTGCGGAGATGCCATCGGGTCGCGGCTCCTGTCGCGGAAGGGAATGGCACAAAATGTAGCTGGCTAATAATTGCAGTGCAATGTCGCTGACTCTCCGTCGGCCCTTTCGCCGACCTGGGTAGATGTCATCAACACAAAAAACCCCGGCCGTCGGGCCGGGGAAGACTCTGGTGGAGACCAGACCACAGAGAGGGGATGGGCGCATCGCTCAGGCGGCGACACCCCAGTCGGGAAAGGGATCGGGCAGGCTTTTCCAGTACGCCTTGCCGCGGGCCAGTTCGTCGTCATCGAGCAGGCAGGCTTCCAGGCGGCGGCGGATGCCCGCCACGTCGAGCCCCTGGCCGATGAACACCAGCTCCTGGCGCATGTCGCCGAACGGCTCTTCCCATTTTTCCCGGATCGAGGCGAGGTATTCCGGGTCCTGGGGCCAGCGCGACTCGGGCACCGCCCGCCAGAACAGACCGGCGAAGCCGTGGTGGGCTATGCCGCCGGCCTGGCTCCACTGGCCGGCGAACTCGGGGCGGCTCGCCAGCCAGAAGAAGCCCTTGGAGCGCAGCAGACGGCCGTCGCCCCAGTCACCGTGCAGCAGCTCGAAGAAGCGCTGCGGGTGGAACGGGCGGCGCGCTTCGAAGCTGAAGCTGCTGATGCCGTACTCCTCGGTCTCGGGGACATGCTCGCCGCGCAGCTCCTTGAGCCAGCCGGGGGCGAGCTGGGCCTTCTCGAAGCTGAAGCGGCCGGTATCGAGCACCCGATCCAGGGCGATCTGGCCGTGGCTGATGGCATGGATCTCGGCATCCGGATTGAGGGTTCTGAGTACCGCCTCGACCTCGGCGAGCTGGGCGGCGTCGATCAGGTCGCTCTTGGAGATCAGCAGCACGTCGCAGAACTCGATCTGGTCGACCAGCAGATCGGCGACGTTACGCTCGTCCTCTTCGCCCAGGCTTTCACCAGCCTCGGCCAGCGATTTGGCTTCGTAGTACTGGGTCAGGAAGTTGGCGCCGTCGACCACCGTGACCAGCGTATCCAGGCGCGCCACCTGCGACAGGCTGCGGCCCTGCTCATCCTCGAAGGTGAAGGTCTCGGCCACCGGCAGCGGCTCGGAGATACCGGTGGATTCGATCACCAGGTAGTCGAAGCGTCCCTCCTCGGCGAGGCGGTTCACCTCGATCAGCAGATCTTCGCGCAGGGTGCAGCAGATGCAGCCATTGCTCATCTCGACCAGCTTCTCTTCGGCGCGATTGAGATCGACTTCACGCTCGACCAGAGCGGCATCGATATTGATCTCGCTCATGTCATTGACGATCACCGCGATACGGCGGCCGTCACGGTTGTTGAGCAGATGATTGAGCAGCGTGGTCTTGCCGGCGCCGAGAAAGCCGGACAGCACGGTAATGGGAAGCGGCGGCGCCATGGCACGCGGTTCCCCCAGTGTTTTTTCACTCATGATCGTTTCCTCACGGCATCGGTCGTTGCCAGGGTACGGCGGTGCAGGGTCAGGCACTGCGACGCTTGGCATAGTGGTGTTCGCGCTGCTCCTGGCGCTCCTTGGCCTCCAGGCAGAGCGTGGCGGTGGGCCGCAGCAGCAGGCGCTTCAGCCCGATGGGCTGGCCGGTCTCGTCGCAGAAGCCGTAGTCGCCGGATTCGATGCGCTTGAGCGCCGCCGCGATCTTGCGCAGCAGCCGGGTTTCACGATCGGCCTGACGCAGCAGCAGGCTCAGCGTCTCTTCATTGGCGGCGAGATCGGCATCGTCGCCGTCACCGCGGCTGTCGACGATGATCGCGCGGGTCTCCGCCAGAGCGGTGGCCAGCGTCTCACGCTCGCGTTCGAGCCGGCGCTGGAAGAATGCCAGCTGGGCCTCGTTCATATAGTCCGCCGCCGGCATCGCCAGTAGCTGCGCCTCGTCTTCGATCGGTAATAGCGCCATGACCCTCTCCAAGCTTGGCGGCAGACCGCTGTCGGCCCGCGCCACAGCATTTATGTTATAACATAACAATTCACTAACCAAGCGTAAAGCCGGTAGTTGCGCGCCACCGCGCGTCAGACCGTCGAGATAGCGTGAGGTGGGGCCTGGCCGGGGCGCTTGTCACGGGGCCGAAAAAAGGGGCGTCCAGGACGCCCCTCTCTTCTCGCGCTTGCGCTGACGCTGCCAGCGCCATCCACCGCCGGCTTCAGCCCGGCGGCTGGGCGGATTCGCCGCGCTTGATTCGTTTCAGCCAGCGCTGCTTGGCGTACTTGCGCAGGTTATGCACGTTATCGGTCTCGTCGACGATGTCCTGGCCCAGAATCGTCTCGATCACGTCTTCCATGGTGATCAACCCGACCCAGCTACCGTGATCGTCGTAGACCACGCGCAGGTGGTTGTGATCCTTGAGCATGGCGGCGAAGACATGCTCGACACTGTCGTTCTCGTCGACCATCGCGATCGGGTGCATCAGCGCCTTGAGCCGCTGCTCGTCCTCGGCGTGGTAGGTGTCGGCCTTGTGCACGTAGCCCAGCGCATGCTCGGCACCGTCCATCACCGGGAAGCGGGTGAACTGGGTCTTGCCGTAGTCGCGGTCGAACTCCGCCACGCTCATGTCCGGCGCCACCGTCATGCACACGGTGCGCGGGGTCATCACCCGCTTCAGCGGAATCTCGTGGAGGTTGAGAATATTGGTGATGGTGCGCGTCTCGTCGGCGTCCAGCGCCTTGCCTTCGAGACCGATCCTGGCCAGCGCCTTGATCTCCCCGCGCATGTCGACATCGCCCTCGTTCTTGGCGATGCGGTTGGTGATCATCTCCGACAGCCAGATGAACGGCAGCAGCAGCCACACCATGAACTTGAGTATCCGCGGCAGCATCGGCGCCAGCGCGCGCCAGTAGGTGGCGCCGATGGTCTTGGGGATGATCTCGGAAAACACCAGGATGCCCAGGGTCATCAGCGCCGAGGCGATGGCCACGTGGGCGTCGCCGAACACCACCGCCACTTGGGCGCCGACCCCGGTCGCCCCGACCGTGTGGGCAATGGTATTGAGGGTCAGGATCGCCGCCAGAGGGCGGTCGATATTGGACTTGAGCGCATTGAGCGAGTCGTGCAGCTTGGGCCGCGTGTCCTGAAGCTGTGCGATATAGCTGGGCGTCAGCGACAGCAGCGCGGCTTCGAGAATCGAGCACAGAAACGAAAAGCCGATGGAGAGAACGACAAAAGCCGTCAGCAGGAGCATGGGGGTTCGCTATGTGACCAGTGAGCGCTCTTTATCGGGACTTGGCCGGGCCGTGTCAAGGTGACAGGGTGTCGCCGCCGCCGAGCGCACGGCGGCGGCCCCGGCCACGCTCAGTGGCCGAATTTCTCGTTTTCGCCCATATCGGGCTTGTGGTCCTTCTTCACGTTGGCCTTGGCGATCTCGTAGAGCTGGAAGGCCTTGCTCTCGCGCGCCTGCCAGTGCTCGCCGAAGTCGATATCGATCTCCAGCATGGCGATATCGTCATCCTCGCGACCGCCCTCGAACCAGGCCGCCACGAACGGATTCCAGTACTTGTCGATCAGCTCGGCATCGTCGCGCAGGCGCGCCTTGCCCGACATCGACACGTAGACCCCGTGCTTCTGATCGGAAAAAGTGATGCAGACGTCGCGGTCGCTCTGCGCCTCGAACGCCTTCTCGGCGCTGCGTCGGGTGTAGAACCAGAGCGTGCCGTCGTAGGCATCCTGGACCAGATGCATGGGGCGAGCGCGGGGGGCGCCGTCGTCGAGGGTCACCAGCATGCCGACCTTGATATCGTCGATCAGCTGCCAGATCTTCTGCTTGTGTTCGGGGCTGGACATCCTTGCCTCCTGTCACCGTGGGGGTTCGCGAGCGAACCGGACAACACGCCATCCGGGCGTGGCCGCCGAAGGCTCGGCGACTCCTTGAGCCTAGTTGCGCGGCGCCGGCTAAGCAAAGTCCTCCGTACCCTCGGGCTGAGCCTCAGCGCGGCGGGGGCTATACTCGAACCATCGTGTTTGCCGCACCGTGCCTGGCGCTCGCGATCAGGCCACGCATCGACCTCGGAGCCCGCCCACGCCATGACCGACCCGCAGCCACCCAGCGCCGCGCTGTCTCTTATCCCCCGCCCCTTCGCGCTCGACCACGCCGATCTGGGCCAGGCCCTGGCGGCGAGTGCCGATCTACTGATCATCCAGGACCTCGACGGCGTTTGCATGGGGCTGGTGGACGACCCGCTGACCCGGCATCTGCCGCGCCGCTATGTGGAAGCCGCCGGCGAGCTGGCGGGGCACTTCTTCGTGCTCACCAATGGCGAGCACGTCGGCGCCCGCGGCGTCAACGCGCTGGTGGAGGCGCAGTTCGACGACCCCGCCGAGGCGCGCCGTCGCGGTTGCTACCTGCCCGGGCTGGCCGCCGGCGGGGTCCAGTGGCAAGACCGTTTCGGACGCGTGTCGCACCCCGGCGTCAGCGCCGCCGAGCTCGACTTTCTGGCCAGCTTTGCGGATGCGGCCGAAACCTTTCTCGATCACTGCCTGGCTGGCCCGCCCTTCGCGCTGGACGCTGCGACGCGAGCACCGCTGATCGCCGTTGCCGTGCTCGACAACCTCGCCTCACCGACGCTCAACCTCAATGTCTTCCGGCGCCACTGGCAGGCAACGCCCGAGCCCTACTGGCGCCTGCAGGAGGCGGTGGTGGACTTCATGCAGGCGCGTCTGGCAGCGGCCGCGGCGGCAGGGCTCGAGGACGCCTTCTTCATCCACTATGCGCCCAACGCCGGACGCGACGACTCAGGTCAGGAGCGCCCGCGTCTGGGCACGGCGGAGGGCACTACCGACTTCCAGTTGATGCTGCGCGGCGCGGTCAAGGAGGGCGGCGTGCTGGCGATCCTCAATCGCTACTACCAGGCACGTACCGGTGTGGCGCCGCTGGGGGAGACGTTCGATGCGCGCCAGGCCCCACGCGAGCCGCAGGCGCTGCTGGCGCTGGCACGTGAGCACTTCGACCCGGCGCTGATGCCGACGATCGTCGGGGTCGGCGACACGCTCACCTCGGTCAGCGCCAGCGAGAGCGAGCCCCCACAGCGGGGCGGCAGCGATCGCGGCTTCCTGACCCTGGTGCAGCAGTTGGGGCACGCCTTCGCGCGCCCCAACCGGGTGATGTTCGTCGACAGCAGCGGTGGCGAGGTGGCGCGCGCCCGGGTCGACGCCGAACGGCTGGCGCGTCACGCCCACGACCTCAGCGTCTCACCGTGGCCGGCGCTGGCCGGCATCAGCGACCCCGACGACCCGCTAAGTCTCGATGTGATCTTTGCCGGGGGCCACGCCGAATATGTCGACTTCTTCTGCGAGCTGGCCCGGCAGCGCCGGGCCAGCAATCCCGCGCCCCAGGTCTAGTGCCCCAGGGCCGGGCGCCTGGCACCACCGCTGTCATCCAGGGTGAAGGCACCCACCGTCTCGGCCAGACGCTGCGACTCCTGCTGCAGCGCGGCGGCGGCGGTGGCGGTCTGCTGCACCATGGCAGCGTTCTGCTGGGTCACGCTGTCGAGTTCGGCCACCGCCAGATTGACCTGGCCAATGCCCTGGCTCTGCTCGCCGGTGGCTGCGGTGATCTCACCCAGCACGCCGTTGACCCGGGCGATACTGGCGACGATCTCGTCCATCGCCGCACCGGCGTCGCGCACCCGTTGCGCGCCGGTCTGGGTGCGATCGGCGGAGGCGTCGATCAGCGTCTTGATCTGACGCGCCGCGTCCGCGCTGCGGCTGGCGAGATTGCGCACTTCCTGCGCCACCACCGCGAAACCACGGCCGTTCTCGCCGGCACGTGCCGCCTCCACCGAGGCGTTGAGCGCCAGCAGGTTGGTCTGGAAGGCGATGCTGTCCATGGTGCTGACGATCTCGGCGATCTGACGCGACGAGGCCTCGATCTCGTCCATGGTCTGGACCACACTGGAGACCACCTCGCCGCCGCGCTGGGCCGCCTCGGTGGCCGAGACGGCCAGCTTGTCGACCTCGCGCGCCGAGTGCGCGGTGTGCTCCACGGTACCGGTGATCTGCTCGATTGAGGCCGAGGTCTGCTGCAGACTGGAGGCCATCGAGTCGGTGCGCCGGGCAAGATCCTCGCTGCCGCTGGCGATCTCCAGTGAAGCGTGCTTGACCGAGTCGCTGCTGTCGCGCACCTCGATCAGCACCTGCTGCATCTTTTCGGCGAAGGCATTGAACTGGATCGCCAGCTCGGCGCTCTCGTTGCGCCCGCGCACCGGCAGCCGCTGGGTCAGATCGCCGTCGCCGGAGGCGATCTCGCGCATGCGCTGCGCCAGCAGCCTGAGCGGCCGCGACAGGCTGCCGCCGAGCAGCCAGCTCACGAGCAGCCCCAGCGCGGCCAGTCCGGCGCCCACCGCGATCATCGCCAGGGTGTCGTGATGGCGCTGGGCGGCGAGCTGTTGCTGCAGGTCGGTGAGCCCGGCCATGGCCACGCTCTCGGGCAGGCGGATCATCAGAACCCAGGGCTTGCCATCGGCCGGGCCGACATGGAACGGCCACGCCATCTCGATCTGGCCACCCTCTTCACGCAGCGCTGGCTGGCCCTGGCGCGCCTGATCGAGCAGCGCATTGATACTTTCATCGAACACCTCGGAGGCCGGCTTGCCCACCGCCTTGGGATCATCGGTATAAGCGGTGATCCCACCGCGCGGGGCGACCAGCGTCCAGTCACCGGCGCCGTCATAGAGTGCGCTGCTGGCCTCCTTCAGCAGGCCCTGGATGAAGTCGACCGAGAGATCGACCCCGGCGCTGCCGCGGAACTCACCGTCGACCAGGATCGGCACATTGAACGAGGTCACCATCAGCGTCTTGCCGTTGTAGTCGTAAGGCGCCGGGTCGATGATGCAGACCTCGCGGGTCTCCTTGGGGCAGAGGTAGTACTCGCCCTCACGGATTCCGCTCGGCAGCACCTGGGTGCTCTCCAGGGTGTCACCCAGCGGCAGTACTGCGATCTTGCCGTCGGCGGTGCGATACCACCACGGCATGAAGCGCCCATCCTTGCCGAAGCCGGCGTCTTCGCGGCCCTGATAATAGGTGTCGTTGCCGAAGGCGTTGGGCTCCCAGCCGATGAAGGCGTCGAGCAGGTCGGGGTTGTCGACCACCGTCTGGCGCACCAGGTTGGAAAGTTCATCACGGCTCAGCGACAGCCGGCGACGCCCCTGATCGTCGACCGCGCCCATCAGCGCATTGGTATTGGCGAGCGAGCGCGCCAGGGTCAGGGCCTGCTCGAGAGGCGCCTCGATACGCTCGGCCTCGCGCCCGGCCACGGTCTTCAGGCGCTCGCGGATCCCCGTGGTCAGCAGCGTGTCGGTGCGCGCGTCCACCAGCGCCTGGGAACGCGCGTTGGCGTAAACGGTGTAAGCCACCATGGCCGCAACCACGAAGACGATACACGCCCCCACCAGCAGCGTGACCAGCGTACGTATGGACTTGAAATGCATGAGCGCTCCCCGATGGCGAAAAGCGCCGCTCGACGAGCGGCAACGAATCGATTCACGGGGGGTTATCGCCCGGGCCAGAGGCAACTTTAGGCAAAGGTGCATCACCGTCGCCACGGGATCACCCGGCGTCGCAGGTCAAACGTCGAGGGGTAGACAACGGCGGCGCGGCCCCCGCCGCCGTTGCACGCGGGCTCAGCCCGCCAGCACGGCGTCGACCAGCGCCTTGGCCTCTTGCTGGATGCGCGCGAGGTGCGCCTCGCCCTCGAAGCTCTCGGCGTAGATCTTGTAGACGTCCTCGGTACCCGAGGGGCGCGCGGCGAACCAGCCCGCCTCGGTGACCACCTTGAGCCCGCCGATGGCAGCGCCGTTGCCCGGCGCTTCGGTCAGCTTGCGCATTATCGGGTGGCCAGCCAGCGTCTCGGCGGTGACCTGCTCCGGCGAGAGCTTGCCCAGCTTGGCCTTCTGCTCACGCGTGGCCGGCGCATCGACACGCTGGTAGACCGGCGCACCGTAGCGTTCGGTCAGCGCCCGGTAGCGCTCGCCCGGGTCCTGCCCGGTGACCGCGGTGATCTCGGCGGCGAGCAGGCCGAGGATGATGCCATCCTTGTCGGTCGACCAGGGCTGGCCCTCCAGGGTCAGGAAGGAGGCCCCCGCGGACTCCTCGCCGCCGAAGCCAAGACTGCCTTCGATCAGGCCGTCGACGAACCACTTGAAGCCCACCGGCACTTCGGTGACCTCGCGCCCCAGGCCCTCGGCGACGCGATCGATCATCGACGACGACACCAGCGTCTTGCCGATGGCGGCCTGGTCACCCCAGTGCGGGCGGTGGGTGAACAGGTATTCGATGGCCACGGCGAGATAGTGGTTGGGATTCAAAAGCCCGGTGGAGCGGGCGACGATACCGTGGCGGTCATGGTCGGTATCGCAGGCGAAGGAGACGTCGAAGCGGTCCTTGTTCTCGATCAGCCCGGCCATGGCGTGGGGCGAGGAGCAGTCCATGCGGATCTTGCCGTCCCAGTCCACGCGCATGAAGCGGAAGGTGGGGTCGACCGTGGTCGACAGCACCTCCAGCGGCAGGTCGTACTTCTCGGCGATACGCGGCCAGTAGTGCACCCCGGCACCGCCCAGCGGGTCGACCCCGAAGGTAAACCCGGAGTCACGGATCGCGGCCATGTCGATGACCTTGTCGAGGCCACCGACATAGCTCTCGATATAGTCGAAACGCTGGGTGGTCGACGCCGCCAGCGCTTCGGCATAGCTCACCCGCTGGACCTGACGCAGGCCCTCGGCGAGGTGCTCGTTGGCGCGTGCCTGGATCCACTGGGTGACCCCGGTATCGGCCGGGCCGCCGTTGGTGGGGTTGTACTTGAAGCCGCCGTCCACCGGCGGGTTGTGCGACGGAGTGATGACGATGCCGTCGGCCAGACCGTGATGGCGGCCCTGGTTATAGCTCAGAATGGCGTTGGAGATCGCCGGGGTCGGGGTGTAGCCGGGCTCGAAGCCGGTCGCCTCGCAGCCGGCGTCGATCCGCACCGCCACCCGGTTGGCGGCGAGCACCTCGAGGGCGGAGACGAACGCCGGCTCGGAGAGCGCGTGGGTATCCATGCCGATGAACAGTGGCCCATCGATGCCCTGGGCCTCGCGGTATTCGCAGATCGCCTGGGTGGTGGCCAGGATGTGCCACTCGTTGAAGCTCAGCTTGAGCGACGAGCCGCGGTGTCCGGAGGTGCCGAAGGCGACCTGCTGGGCCGGGTCATGGGCGTCGGGGCGTTCGCTATAGTAGCGCGAGACCAGCCGCGGCAGATTGGCGAGGCTGTGCGGGTCCGGCAAGCGTCCTGCCTGGGGGTCGATACTCATCGTCGGTTCCTTTCGATGGCCTGGGATAGGGTCTGACACGCACGCGCCGGCCAGATTCCCTATAGCAGACCACTGTCGCCAGCCGACAAGCAAGACTCCCCGCGGCCCCGGCAACTCCTCTACACTGCCTACGTGCCCCGACGAGGGGAGAGTTGGCCTGCGTACGGCCCGCGCGCACAGCGCGTGGGCCGTATCCGGAGGCGGGATGTCACGTCGCTGGCTGGCCCGATGCCATTCGAGCCATGGGCGTGCCAGGTTTTGCGAGGGGCTGCATGGTTTATGCCGATTTGCTGCTGGACGCGATCTGCGTCGTCAGCGCGGAGGGGCGCTTCGTGTCGGCGAGCGCGGCGTGTGAGCGGATCTTTGGCTATACGCCGGAGGAGATGGTCGGCATGCGCATGCTCGATCTGGTCCATGAAGAGGATCGCGAGCGGACCCGCGCCGCCGCCGAGCGGGTGATGCGCGGCGGCATCGAGACCCATTTCGAGAACCGCTACCGCCGCAAGGATGGCGGGATCGCGCATATCATGTGGACGGCACGCTGGTCACAAGCCGACGGAGTACGCATCGGCGTGGCCCGCGACGTGACCGCGCTCAAGCAGGCCCAGCAGCGCCAGGCGGCGGTCTATGCGATCTCGGAAGCGGCGCATCTGTCGGCCGACCTGACGGATCTGGCGGCACGCATTCACACCATCATCAGCACGCTCATGCCGGCGGAGAATTTCGCGGTCGCGCTGCATGATGCCGACCGCGACGAGCTGAACTACCTCTACCATGTCGATGAGCGCGCCGCCCCGGGGGCAGCGCCGCCCATGAGCGCCGATACCCTATGTGGCCAGGTCATCTGCCACGGCCGTGAGCTGTTGCTGCCGGCCCGCAACGAGGCCCAGGCGGCCGGCACAGCGCATGAACCACTGGACCGGGACGGCGCGCACTCCTGGCTGGGCGTGCCGCTCAAGAGCGCCGACCGCACCATCGGCGCGCTGGTGGTGAAAAGCTACGACGAGAGACAGTCCTACGACGAAGAAGATCGCGACCTGCTGCAGTTCGTCTCGATCCAGGTGGCGCAGGCGATCGTGCGCAAGCGCCTGTTCCAGCGTCTGGAGTACATGGCTCGCTACGACGGGCTCACCGGCCTGGCCAACCGTGAAGCCTTCCACGAACGGCTGCGTGCAGCGCTGGCGTTGCCCGGCACGTCGCCGAACCGGCTGGCGGTGCTCTATCTCGATCTGGATGGCTTCAAGCACATCAACGACACCTACGGCCACGCGCTGGGTGATGCATTGCTCGAGCTCGCCGGTCAGCGCCTACGCCACGCTGTCCGCGACGCCAGCCTGGTGGCGCGTCTGGGTGGGGACGAGTTCGCCGTTCTGCTCGAGGATCTACGCGCGCCGGCCGAGGCCGAGCGCGTGGCGACGACACTGCGCCAAACGCTGCGCCAGCCGTTCGATGTCTCGGGCCAGCGTCTGCAGGTGGGCGTGAGCATCGGTGTCGCGGTCTCTCAGCGGGATGGCGACAGCGCCGAGGCGTTGCTACGCCGGGCCGATCAGGCCATGTATACCGAAAAGCGAGCGCCACGCACGGCGCCGGACACCGACGCCGGCTGACAGGCCCGCGCGCCATGCTCAGCCGCAGGCCGAGCCCTGCGCGCCGCACTCCGCGGCGGCGGCCACCGGCCGCACGTCGGCCTCGGCCAACACCAGCGCCGCGGCGTGATCGAGCAGCGTGCGCGCAGTGGCGCATACGCCAAGCACGACGCTGAGGTCGAACATCACCCCGCCGACGGCCGCCCCTAGGGCGATCGCCAGCTGGATCGAGGCCACGATCAGGCCGCCGCCACTCTCGGCTTCGTCCGGTACCACCCGCGTGATCCAGGTCGACCAGGCCACCGGCACCGCGCCGAAGGCAAAGCCCCACAGCGCCACCATAAGCGCGTCCACGCCCATCACCAGACCGCCCAGCGAGGCCAGCAACCAGCCCATCACGCCCATCGCCAGCGGCATCAGCACCAGCGTCAGGCGCAGGCTGCGCTGGAGCAGCCAGCCGGCGCACAGGGTGCCGATGAAGTTGGCTACCCCGAACGCCATCAGCGTCGAGGAGAGCGCATTGATGCCCATGCCAGCGACCGTTTCGAGAAACGGGCGCACATAGGTGAAGAACGCGAAGTGGCCGCAGAACACCAGCACCACGGCGACGATGCCCTGCGCCATGCCGGGGCGCTTGAGCACGCTGACCAGGGTGCCCAGCGGAGTCGGCCGCTGTGGCGCCATGCTCGGCAGGGTGAGCGCCTGCACGCCCAGCGTGGCCACCGACAGCGCCGTCGCCAGTAGAAACACCGCCCGCCAGCCGAACAGATCGCCGAGATAGCTGCCCAGCGCGGCTGCGGCGATGGTGGCGATCGGCACGCCGGTGAAGAGAATCGAGAGCGCCCGCGGCACGTCCGCCTCGGCGACCAGCCGCATCACGGTGGCGGTGGAGAGCGCCCAGAATCCGCCCAGGGCGATGCCCAGCAGCACCCGCCCGAGCAGCAGCCAGGCAAGACTGGGGGCAAAGGCCACGATCAGGTTGGCGGCGATCATCAGCAGCGAGAACGCCAGCAGCACGTGGCGACGATCGAGACGCTGGGTCACCGCGGTCACCAGCAGACCCGAGAGCAGCGCCACCACGGCCGTAGCGGTGACGGCCTGGCCGGCCTGGCCTTCGCTGATCGCCAGCGAGCCGGCCATCGGGGTGAGCAGGCTAGCGGGCAGAAACTCGGCCATCACCAGGCTGAACACGCCCAGGGTCAGGGCGAGTACCGCGAACCAGCGCGAGGGTGGCGCCGGCTGGGCGGAGGGCAAGGGAGTCGACATGACGGCATCCTTCGACAAGGGGACTGAAGAGCGTGGCGAGAAGCGCGCCAGCGCCCGAGCATGCCGGCAAGACTAAAGTATTAGGCGAGCCCCCACTATCGACGAAAATCCACGATGCTTGATCAAAACTCCGAGAATCGATCCACGGCGCTCAGTCGCCTCGCCCACTTTCGGCTCGTTCCTGCTTCTCAACCCCTTGCTCCTCACCTCACCTTCTCTTCAAAACCCTGCTCTTCGAAAGAATAGTCACGCTCGACCCTGGCGATACGCGTGCGATAGGCCGCGTACCAGCGCTCCCGCCCCAGGCGCTGGGCCTGGCGGTGGTCGATATCGCGCTTCCAGGCACGGATCGCGTCGAGATCGGACCAGTAGGAGACGGTGATGCCGATGCCCTCCCGCGCCGATTCGACGCCCAGAAAGCCGGGCTGGGCACGGGCCAGCGTCAGCATCCGCTCCGCCATGGCAGCATAACCTGAGCTGTCGTCGCCCATCAGCGAGGTGAAGATGACCGCGTAGTACGGCGGTTCGGGGGTATCAGCGAGCATCAAGGGCTCCTCTGGAGGGGTGGGCGATCAAGGCACAGCGACGCACCCGGGAGCCGTCGCCGCCGGCCAGCGCTCACGTTATTCCTGGCGCTGGCCGGCGTCGATGCCGCGCGCAAGACCGGCGATCTGGCGCTGTGCTCGGCGCCAGACCGCGGGCGAGCCTGGCTCGAAGCGCTGCCATATCCGCCGCAGCTGTCGATCATCGCCGAATCCGCTGCGCTCGGCGATGCACGCCAGGCTCCAGTCGGTTTCACTCATCAACTGGCGCGCCTGCCGCAGGCGCAGGCGCGCCAGGTAATCGCCCAGCGACATCCCGGTCAGGGCGGCGAAGCGTCGCCGTAGCTGGCGCTCGCCGAGGGTGGCGACACGCGCCATCTCCGCGAGCGACCAGGGCCGGGCGAGATCGGCAGCGAGCGCGTCCTG
The DNA here is from genome assembly GCA_000737985.1 of Gammaproteobacteria bacterium MFB021. Lineage (GTDB taxonomy): Bacteria > Pseudomonadota > Gammaproteobacteria > Pseudomonadales > Halomonadaceae > Salinicola. The sequence goes on from JNVT01000096.1 coordinate 84,624, forward strand.
CAGTCGATGAATGCGCGTCTCGACGTGATTGCGCCCCTCCAGCCAGATACCGAGCTGCGGCTCTTGACCGCTACGCCGCCAGTAGATCACCAGCTCCCGCGCCACCTGCTGAGCCAGGCGCTGTCCCTGGGTCCGCGCCAGCCAGTGCAGCATGGTATCGATGCCGGTGGAGATCCCAGCGCTGGTAAGATAGCGGCCATCCTCGACGAAGATGCAGTCACCGCGCACCCGGGCCAGCGGCGCCAGCCGGCGCAGCTCGTCGAGCAGGCTGTGATGCGTGGTGCAGCGGCGGCCATCGAGCAGCCCTGTCGCGGCCAGCAGCAGCGCCCCGGAGCAGACCGCCATCAGGGTGCGACAGGCGGGCGCCTGCTGTTGCAGCCAGTCGCCGGCGTGGCGCTGCAGCGCGCTGTCGATGTGCGCCCGATACTGCCCCGGCACCACCAGCAGATCGAGCGCCAGCGGCGTTTCGGGCAGCGCCTCGATGCCCATCAGCGTCAGTGGCCCCAGCCACGGCAGCGACGTCTGCGGGCCGAAGAAGCGCAGCGCCAGCGGCGCCCCCAACTGCACGGCGCTGAGCAGCACCTGCAGCGGCCCGGCCAGGTCCAGCGGCACCTGGCCGGGCAGCATCAGCACCCCGACCCGCAGATCCGCGCGCGTTGCCGGCGTACTCACGCGACCTCGCGTGCGCCGCGCCACTCCGCGGCCAGCGTCTCGATATCGACGATGCGCGCAAACCGCCCTTCGAGTACCAGCTCGGTCCGCGCACGAATCTCCGCGGCGCTCCAGGTACGCCCGGCGCGGGACATGGGAAAGGTCAGCGTCGCCTCGCTGACGAAATCCACCGCAAAGCCCAGGTCCGAACCAACCCGCGCCGTGGTTTCACAGCACTGTTCGGTGCGGATGCCGCTGATCGCCAGGCGCTCGATGCGGTTGAGCCGTAGCCAGCGCTCGAGCCCGGTGTCGCTGAAGGCGTTGTGGGCGGTCTTGTGGAAGGTGACGTCGGCGTCATCGCCGAAGCCATCCAGCGGACGAATCAGGCCACTCAAGGGGTCGAAGGGTGTCGCGCTGCCCGGCGCCTGGTGAAAGATACGCACCAGCGGCACGCCGGTTTCGCGGGCGAGGTCGAGCAGGCGGCGCTGGTGCGGCCGCCAGCGCTCGGCGAGCGCCTCGTCCCAGTAGTCTCGAGCCGGGAAAGACGCCTGGACATCGATCAGCAGCAGGGCGGTGGCGGGCATGACGAACTCCTCGAACGGTAGTGGCCAAAACGGCCAGAGCGTTCAGGATAGGGGCTCGCCCACGCCGGCCACCAGGGCGTGGGCGCCCGGATAGCGGACATTTTCGGACTTCTTTGCCGCAGGCGCCACGGGGTCCGACACGCGCCGCCAGATCAGCGCCGCTGACACGCGAGTTGTGCCCTGCCCGCCCGGCTTCTACGTTGTGTAGCGTGGGCGGCGTCATCACACCGCCCGACGAGACGGCACAAGCCACACACGGAAGTCAGGCCTCAGTAAAGGGAGAGAGCGCCATGGAGATCACACTGCACAACGATGGTATGGATCGCGACGAATTCCATCAGCTCGCCGCCGGCGAAACCGGCGAGACGCTGCGCCACGCCGCCAAGAACCAGCTGGGCAGCGACAACCTCTCGGAGAACCAGGTCAAGGCGATCAAGGACGAAGGCGGTGAAGCCTACGAGCAACTGATCCGGCGCATGACCGAGCACGCCCTGGCGGTGGTCAAGCTGCCGCTGGATACCCCGATCCGGCTGTCGCTGGACTTCGCCGGCGGCGTCAAGGGTTGAGGCAGCGCCCGCCCGCGTGGGGCTAGGCGCGGGCGGGGGCGCCTGGCTAGAATCACAGCCCCGGTCTCCGAGGGCGTTTACCAATTCGGCGAGCGCAGACATTTTGTAGACACCCCCTCAGCGTCCGCGACGAGGAAACCCGCCATGCCCCGCCTGCCCCGCTTCAGCCGTACGCCGCCGGCAGCCGCACCCGCCACGCCGGAGCCCCACGACACGCCAGCGCCCGTGACTGACCCAGAGGCGGTGGTCATCGAGCATGCCGAGGTCTACAGCGATGCGCGCTTCTGGCGCAAGCTGGCACGCTTCGGCAGCCGCGCGGGGCGCGGCGTGGCACTCAAGTCGCTGCAGCTCTACTTCGTGCTCAAGCGCCCCGACGTGCCGATCTGGGCCAAGTCGACCATCATCGGCGCGCTGGGCTACTTCATCTCGCCGCTGGACGCGATCCCCGATGTCATCGCCGGCGTCGGCTTCACCGACGACGCCAGCGTGCTGGCGGCGGCGCTGGTCGCGGTCTCGATCTATATCGACGAAGAGGTCGAGCGCCAGGCGGCAGCAGTGCTGGCGCGCTGGTGGCCCGCGTCGTCCGAGTCACCGCCGGGCTGAGGGTTTGGACATGGACTCTAAATCGAAAGTCTACATCGACCGGCAAAACCGCTAGATTGGAGCCGGGCATCGCGATCGCGCGCTGCCGCCCCCTTCAGGTCAGCACCAACAACAATGCCGTCGGAGACAACGATGACCCAGGACAGTGCCGCCCCCGCGCCCAGCTCCTCCACCGCCTCCCATCCGCAGACACGCGGCGCCGAGCGCCTGCGCGATGTCGACTACCTGCCACCGCTGCGCAAGGCGATCCCGCTGGGTATCCAGCACGTACTCGCCATGTTCGTCGCCAACGCCACCGTGCCGCTGGTGATCGCGGGCGCCGCCGGCCTCTCGGGGGCGAACACGGTGTTCCTGGTGCAGATGGCGATGTTCGTCGCCGGGGTCGCCACCCTGGTGCAGACGCTGGGTCTGGGGCCGGTGGGCGCGCGCCTGCCGATCGTCATGGGCACCAGCTTCGGCTTCGTGCCGGTGATGATCCCCATCGCCACCACCCAGGGACTGCCCGCGGTGTTCGGCGGTGCGCTGGTGGGCGGGCTGGCGATGGCCACGGTGGGGCTGTTCTATCGCCGTCTGAGCGTGTTCTTTCCGCCGGTGGTGTCGGGCACCTTCGTGCTGCTGATCGGCCTGCTGCTGCTGCCGGTGGGTTTCTCCTACGTCGGCGGAGGCTTCGGCGCGGCGGACTTCGGTGCCCCCCACCATCTGCTGCTGGCAGCGCTGGTGTTCGTGGTCACCGTCGCTTTCCATCAGTTCGGGCGCGGCTTTCTGTCCGAAGCGGCGGTGCTGATCGGCATCCTGGTCGGCTGCGTGGCGGCGGCGCCGCTGGGCCTGCTCGACTTCTCGGGGGTGGGCGAGGCGGCCTGGTTCCAGCTACCGATCCCGCTGCAGATGGGGATCACCTTCGACCCCACGGCGATGCTGGCGATCGCGCTGATGGCGGTGGTGACCTGCGCCGAGTCGATCGGCGACATCTCGGGGACCGCGATTGGCGGTGCCGAGCGCGAGGCCACCCCGCGTGAACTCTCCGGCGGGGTGATGGCGGACGGTCTGGCCAGCACCTTCGCCTCGCTGTTCGGCGGCTTCCCGCAGATCAGCTTCAGCCAGAACGTGGGGCTGGTGGCCTTTACCGGCGTCGCCAGCCGCTTCGTGGTGGCGATCGGCGGGGCCTTTCTGATCGTTGCCGGGCTGGTGCCCAAGCTCGGCGCCACGGTCTCGGCGATCCCCGCCGCGGTGCTCGGCGGCGCGGTGGTGATCATGTTCGGCATGATCGCCAGCGCCGGGGTCAAGATGCTCTCCCACGCCACCTTCGACAAGCGCAACATGCTGATCGTCGGGGTCTCGCTGGCGGTGGCGATCGGGCTGCCGGCGCAGAAAGGGTTGTATGCCGCGGCGCCGGAGCAGATCGGCGTGCTGATCGACTCCGGCCTGATCCCCGGGGCGATCGTCTCGATCGTGCTCAATCTGGTGCTGCCGGGACGATCATCGTCCTGAGGCAGCCTGTCAGGTACAGGCTCACCAGCGCTGACTGTCAGGAGAGCGCCGCCACGCTGGCCCGATGACGCCGCACCGCCATCGCCACCAGCGCGCCCCAGCCCAGCACCAGCAGGGCCAGCGTCAGGGTGGCGGGTTCGCCGTGTACGCCCAGCGCGCCGAGCAGCGTGCGTGCGTTGACCACCACGATGGCGCCGCCGACGATCACCGCCAGCAGCCGCGCCGGCAGCAGGCGCACGATCCACGCCGCCAGCGGCGCCGCCGCGAGGCCGCTCAGCGCGAACACCGCCACCCACTGCCAGTTGATGTCGTCGAGCCCCAGCGCCAGCACGAAGCCGAGCGTGCCGGCCACGGTGACGAAGAACTCGCTGGTATCCACCGAGCCCACTACCTTGCGCGCCTCGATGCCGCGGTGGGCCAGCAGCACCGGGGTGGAGATCGGCCCCCAGCCGCCGCCACCAACGCTGTCGAAGAAGCCGGCGACCAGCGACAGCGGGATCAGCTTGGCGCGCGAGACACTCCGGCGCGGCTGCCGCGACGCCAGGTCGAACAGATAGCGGGCGATGATATAGAGGCCCAGCAGCAGCAGCCCGAGCGAGATCACCGGCTTGATCGCATCGCCGGGCACGTTGCTGAGAAAGCAAGCGCCGACGAAGGCACCGACGCCGCCCGGCAGCATCATGGTCTTGACCAGGCGGCGGTCGACGTTGCCGAAACGCCAGTGGGCGGTCCCCGACGCCGCCGTGGTCGCCACCTCGGCCATGTGGATCGAGGCCGAGGCGATCGCCGGGGTGACCCCGAGCGCCAGCAGCATCGATGAAGAAGTCAGCCCGTACCCCATGCCGATCGCCCCATCCACCAGTTGGGCGATGAAACCGGCGATACCGAAGATGATCAAACGCTGCATGCCGCTCTCCCGAAAAGTCGCTGCGTGCAAGCCATGGCGGAGCCGCTCCGGCCACACGCTTATACTTGAAATGGCATAAGAAACGCGATCAATATAACGGAGGTCTCGTGCAGCGCGACAATCTCGATTTTCGATATGTATATCGAGCCTGCCTCTATGACGGCGAGACCACTTCCCACTCACCCGACGAGACGGCGCCATGTCCTTCGATACCACCGCGCACAACCGCCAGATGACCCACTTCGACGGCCACGACTCGGTTTGGCTGTTCGGCTATGGCTCGCTGATCTGGAAGGCAGACTTCGACTATCTGGAGCGCCGCCCGGCCGCGATTCGCGGCTGGGCCCGGCGCTTCTGGCAGGGTTCCCACGACCACCGCGGGACACCCGAGGCCCCCGGACGCGTATTGACCCTGACCGAGCAGGCGGACGCGGTCTGCCACGGCATGGCCTACCGCATTGCACCGCGGGTGTTCGAGCCGCTGGATATCCGCGAGAAGAACGGCTATCTGCGCGTGGTCACGCGCATGGACTTCATGGACAGCGCCACGCCGGCCACGGCGGAGGGTGTGGTCTATCTCGCCGGGGCCGACAATGCCGCCTATCTGGGCCCGGCCTCTGAGGCGGAGATCGCGCGCCAGATCGCTGACTCACACGGCCCCAGCGGGCCCAACCGCGACTATCTGCTCAATCTCGCCCAGGCCCTGCGCGAGCTGGGGTGGGACGACGCCCACGTATTCGCCCTGGAGCGCGAGCTGAATGCCTTGGAAATGGCTCACGCCAGAGACTGAGCGCGCGGGACGGGACGAAAGATGGATGAGCATCTTATCTGCTGCAAGCCAGGACAGCAGACAGCACCTACGCCGCACCCCAGGGGCGGCAACGGGGCAAGCACAGTGACGGTCCGCCGGGGTAGTCAGATATCGGCGAGCTGAGCCAACGCCTCCTGCAGGCTCTCGGCAGAAGCCGGCCGCACCCGCCGCGCGATCTCTTCACCGTCGTGCAGAAAGATCAGGGTGGGCCACAGCTTGACCCCGAAGGCGCGCCCCAGCGGGCGGCCCTTGCCGTCCTCGACCTTGAAATAGGGCGCCTCGAAGCCGGCGAAGGCTTCGGCGATCAGTGGCTGCGCCGCCTGGCACCAGGGGCACCAGGAGACGCCGAACTCGATCACCGCCGGGCCGCGCATCTCGCGCAGCGCGGTGAGCTCGGGGGCCTGGGGCGTGTAGTCGATGGGCAGCATGGCCTCAGCCCTCGTCGAGCGGCTGGAGGTCGTCGGCGAACGCCTGCCAGCGCTTGACGTAGTGCTCGGCGGACGCTTCCAGCGCAGCGCGGGCATCGGCGTCCAGGGTGCGTATGGCCTTGGCCGGCGAGCCGACGATCAGCGAGCCATCGGGGAACTGCTTGCCCTCGGTGACCAGGGCCCCCGCACCGACCAGGCAGTGCTTGCCGATTCTGGCGCCGTTGAGCACCGTGGCGCCCATGCCGATCAGGGTATGGTCGCCCAGCTCGCAGCCATGGAGGATGGCGTGGTGACCCACCGTGCAGCCGGCGCCGACGCGCAGCACGAACCCCGGGTCGGTGTGCAGCATGCAGCCTTCCTGGATATTGCTGCCGGCCCCGACGACGATGCGCTCGTTGTCACCGCGGAGCACCGCGTTGAACCAGATGCCCACATCGTCACCCAGCTCGACGCGTCCGATCACATGCGCCCCGGGGGCGATCCAGTAGCGCCCGCTGGCGGGGAGCTGGGGGCGATGGTCGCGATAGGCGTATAGCGGCATGGCGGACTCCAGAGACGACGCGGAAACGCTGATGGTCTCTCGTCGCTACTGCCTGCGCCAGGCGACTTTAGCCGCCTAGGTCACTAGCCGCCCAGGTCGCTCATTCCAGCGCCGGGGCAGGCGCAGCGTGCGCGATCAGGCGAGGTCGTCCTGCCCCCGGTCATCGCTGACCGAGGCGCTCAAGTTGCTAGCGCCATAAAGATTGTGCTGCGGGCTGGTCTCGCTCTCGGCACTCATCGAGAACGGCAGCAGCGCCGAGACGATAACGGCGGCCAGCATCGAAAAGAGACGATTGAATACGTTCATGACCACTCCTTGACTCTTGTCACTGGCGGTAAGGTGGCTGCGGCGTTTCGCCGCAGCCTCTAGTTAGCATGCTAAACAATACGTCAGACGTCAAGTCCATCGCGGCCGGCCCCACCGGCTAATGCCGCGGATAGCGATGATTTCTCGGCTTTGTCGACATCTATCATGGCACTGAGGGGACTAGCTCATTAAACTAGTGACGCATTCGCGTTCGCGCCTGTCCGTATCCATCAGACAGAGAACCTTCATGAAATTGCGTCACGGCATCACGCTCTGTTCCCTGCCGACCACCCAGGCAGGAGCGGCATCCGGCGATACCCCCAACGTCGACGTGGTTCTCATCGGGGGAGGCACCATGAGTGCTACCCTGGGAACCTTGCTGCAGTCGCTGCAACCCGACTGGTCGATCCAGCTGTTCGAGCGGCTGGATCGCGCCGCCGAAGAGAGTTCCAACGTCTGGAACAACGCCGGCACCGGTCACTCGGCCTTCGCCGAGATGAACTACACCTCGCCCCAGCCCGACGGCAGTGTCGACATTCAGCGCGCCATCGGCATCACCGAGCAGTTCGAGGTCTCGCGTCAGTACTGGGCCAGCCAGGTGCGCGACGGCGTACTCTCCGAGCCGCGCTCGTTCATCAATACCGTGCCGCACCTGAGCTTCGTGTGGGGTCAGGATCGCGTCTCCTTCCTGAATGCGCGCTTCGAGGCGATGCACCGCAACCCGCTCTACGCCGGCATGGAATACGCCGAGGACCCGGCCAAGATCGCCGAGTGGATCCCGCTGGTGATGAGCGGGCGCGAAGGCGATGACCCGGTGGCAGCCACGCGCATGCCGATCGGCACCGAGGTCAACTATGGCGAGCTCACCCGCCAGATGATGGACTCGCTGGCCAAGCGCGACAATTTCGAGCTGTCGCTCAACACCCAGGTGCGCGATCTCAAGCGCAACGCCGACGGCAGTTGGAAGGTCACGGTCGCCAATACCAGCGACGGCGGCAACGAGCGCAGCGTCAACGCGCGCTTCGTATTCATCGGCGCCGGCGGCGCGGCGCTGCCGCTGCTGCAGAAATCGGGTATCCCCGAGGCCAAGCAGTACGGCGGCTTCCCGGTGGGCGGGCAGTTCCTCTACACCACCAACCAGGAAGTGGTCGCCAAGCACGACGCCAAGGTCTACGGCCTGGCGCCGGCCGGCTCGCCGCCGATGTCGGTGCCGCACATCGACAAGCGTATTCTCGACGGCACCCCGGCGATCATGTTCGGCCCCTTCGCCACCTTCTCGAGCAAATTCCTCAAGAATGGCTCGTGGACCGACCTGATGCGCTCGATCACTCCCAGCAACCTGTGGCCGATGACCAAGGTCGGGCTGGATAACCTGGATCTGGTGCGTTACCTGATCAGCCAGCTGCGCATGTCCGAAGAGGACCAGTTCGAGGAGCTCAAGGGCTACTATCCCGAGGCCAAGCGCGCGGACTGGAAGCTGTGGACCGCCGGTCAGCGGGTGCAGACGATCAAGGACGTCGAGGGCAAGGGCGGCACGCTGCAGTTCGGTACCGAGCTGGTGAGCGGCGCCGAAGGCACCATCGCCGCCCTGCTGGGTGCCTCCCCGGGGGCGTCGACGGCGCCGTCGATCATGCTGCGCCTGATCGAGGAGGTGTTCCCCGAGCAGGTCAAGAGCGAGGCGTGGCAGGCCAAGCTGCGCGAGCTGGTGCCCTCCTACGGGCAGGCGCTGGCGTCCAACCCGACGCTGCTGAGCGAGGTCCGTGCGATGTCGCGGGAGCTGCTCGAACTCGACGAGCCCGATCTGGGGCAGGCGGCCATCGACGCCCCCTCGCCGCGTCAGCACTGAACGCCAGCACTAGGCGTCAGCACCCAGCATCAGGACGCACTCCTCATCGCCCCTGCCAAGCGCCCGCCGGATTCCGGCGGGCGCTTGGCGTTTCTGGCCGCCCACGACGCCTGTCATTCCCCTCAGGGGGTCGCGGCGTCCGGCTCGATCGCCCCCAGCCCCGAAAGAATGCGGTAGGCCGTCTCCACCCGCGCCGCATTGGGGTAGTTGCGATTGGCCAGCATCACCAGCCCCACCTGCCGGTCGGGCAGCATCACTACGTAACCGCCGAAGCCGTTGGTCGAGCCGGTCTTGTTGATCCACACCTTGGCCGGCCGCGCGGCGGCATCACTTGGCGGGGCGATCGGCTTGGCCGTCTGCGGCTCGAGAATCATGCCGTAGCCGTTGCCCGCTACCAGCGTGTCGAGGCTGACCGGGCGAGGATACTGCTCCCAGATCAGATCCTGGGTCATGTCGCCGACCTGGTAGTAGGGTCGCTGGGTGGCATCGATCGCCTGCTGCAGCTCATCGTCGAGCGAGAGTAGCCCTAGATTGGCCTGGACCAGCCGCGCCAGATCGGTGGCGGTGGTCTTGATACCGTAGGCTTCGTCCTCGAGCACCCCGGGCGAGACCCGCGTGGGCTCGCCCGACTTGTTCTCGCCCATGGCATAGTGCCCCTGCTCGGTGGTGGGCACGTCGTACCAGGTGTGGTTTAGCCTCAGCGGTTCGAGCAGTTGCTCGCGCATCGCCGGCACGAAGTCGCTGCCGAGGCTGGCGGCAGCTTCCAGCCCCAGCAGGCCGATGCTCAGGTTGGAGTAGAGTCGGCTCTCACCCACCGGCGCGCTCGGCTGAAACTGGCGATACCAGGCCATCAGCGCATCCTGATCGTTGACCGTCTCGGGCACGAATAGCGGCAAGCCACCGGCGGTGTGGGTACCCAGATTGATCGCATCGACGTCGTCGAAGACGCTGCCCTCGAGCACCGGCAGGTACTGGCTCACCGGCGCATCCAGATCGAGCTTGCCGCGTACGGCGGCGAGAGTGGCCAGCGTGGCGGTGAAGGGCTTGCTCAGCGAGCCGATCTCGAACAGGGTATCGGTGTCCACCGGCTGGTGTTTTTCCCGGTCGGCGACGCCGTAATCGAGCACCTGGACCCCGTCGGGACGCACGATAGCGACCGCCATGCCGGCGATCCGCTCCTGCTGCATCAGTGCCTCGATTAGCGGGTCGACCACCCGGCGGGTCTCGGCCTCGCCCGTCTCCTGGGCCACGGCCGCCTGCGTACCCAGCACCAGCGCCACCCCCAGCCACCATGCTTTCATCCTGCTCTCCTTGGCTCGTCGTTCCGCATCGGCGACGGGCAACCGCCCTGGCGCCAGCTGCCGCTATCATGCGCGCAAAGGCATGACGAGCAACACTGGCACTGCGTAACCGTTCGTCAACCGCCTCATAGGCCTTGCGACGGTAGGCGCTGACGCCGCAGGAGAGGATCGGCGCAGCGGGTTCAATGCACCACGTTGCGAATGAAGCGCAGCGTGCCGGCCCCATCGTTGCGATAACGATAGGGCTGGTCACTCGGATAGACATGGAAGTCCCCGGCGGCGATGACGATGTCGCCCGTGGCAAGCGCCAGCGTCAGCGTGCCTTCGATCACCACCAGCATCTCGTGCCAGCCGTTGTCGTCGGCCGCCGATTCGTAGACCTCGCCCGGGGCGAGCGACCAGGACCACAGTTCGACCTCCTGGCGGGCCGGTTTGCTTGCCAGCAGCCGTGCCCGGCTCTGCGGCGAGCGGCCGACCCAGGCAACCTCGTCGATGCGCGCGGAGTCTTCACTGTCCGGCGGCTGAACCAGCGCGTAGAACAGCACCCCCAGCGCTTCGGCCAGGCGATCCAGCGTGTTCAGGCTGACGTTGACATCGCCCTTCTCGATATTGACCAGCATGCGTCGGCTGAGTCCGGCGCGCTCGGCCAGCGCCTGCTGGCTCAGAGAGGCCGCCTGGCGCAGGCGCCGGACATTGGCGGCCACGTGCACCAGGACGTCGGGGCGCTCGTTAGTGTTGTGCAATATATTGCCCATCCGTACAATCGCGACTCTCGTCCCCGCCGCCCACCGCCGAGGCGCTGCGCGGTCAGGTTTGGCGAGCCATCATGCCCGAGCCCCCTGGAGGTGTCATGTCCGTCGCCAATTATCCCCTCGTCCAGCGCACCTGGCCGGTCGCCATGCTGGTGGTGGCGATGTGTTCGATCCAGAGCGGTGCGGCGGTGGCCAAGACGCTGTTTCCCCAGATCGGCGCCACCGGCACCACCTCGATTCGCCTGATCCTGGCCGCCGGCCTGCTGCTGCTGGTGATGCGCCCCTGGCGGCGACGCATCAGCCGCCGGGCGTGGAAGTCGACGCTGATCTACGGCGTTTCGCTGGGCATCATGAACCTGATGTTCTATCAGGCGCTGGCGCGCATTCCGCTGGGGATCGCGGTGGCGCTGGAGTTCACCGGTCCGCTGGCGGTGGCGATGCTCTCCTCGCGCCGCTGGCTGGACCTGGTGTGGGTGGCGTTCGCGGTCAGCGGCCTGATCCTGCTGCTGCTGCTGGGTGACGATCACAGCGGCCCGGTCGATCCGGTCGGCGCGGCCTTCGCTCTGGGTGCCGGGGTGTGCTGGGCGCTGTATATCCTGTTCGGGCAGAAGGCCGGGGCGATCAACGGCGCCCAGAGTGCCACCCTTGGCATCACCATCGCCGCGGTGGTGATCGCCCCGATCGGGCTGATCGAGGTCGGCCCGGCGATCTTCGCCCCCGAGATCCTGCCGTTCGCGCTGGCGGTGGCGGTGCTCTCCACCGCGCTCCCCTACACCCTGGAGATGATCGCGCTGCCGCGCCTGCCGACCCAGACCTTCGGCACGCTGATGAGCCTGGAGCCCGCGGTGGGCGCGCTCTCCGGCCTGCTGTTCCTGAGCCAGCAATTGAGCGTGCTGCAGTGGCTGGCGATCGCGCTGGTGATCGTCGCCTCGATCGGCACCACGCTCACCGCCCGCGCCCAGGAGCCGTTCGAGGCGCCGCTACCCGACTGAGCGCGGTACCGCCCGGGGCGCGATGCCGGCGTGCACGAATCTTCCAGACGCGCCACGCTGGGCGTGGCAGACTGAAGCGGCTTCCACGCAGCCCAGGAGGAGAGCATGTCGTCGACCGGGTGGATCGATCTGCAGCGCCACGGCAGCGGTATCGAGACCCTGCGCGCCCACTTCGAGGGCCACGCCTACGACCCGCACTGGCACGACAGCTATCTGGTCGGTTTCACCGAACAGGGCGTGCAGCAGTTCCACTGCCGTCGCCAGCGTCACGACAGCACCCCGGGCCGGCTGTTCTTCGTCGAGCCGGGGGAGCTCCACGACGGCCGCGCGCCCACCGCGGGCGGTTTCACCTACGCCATGCTCTACCTCGACCCGGCGTGGCTGCAGCGTGAGCTGCGCCAGTTCGGCGCGGCGCCGGTCAGCAGCGGCGAACCCGGCTTCCGGCGCACGCTGGCCGACGACCCCGAGCTGGCACGCCAGGTAGCCGCGGCCTTTAGCGCACTGCGCACGCCCGGGTGGCGGCTGGCCCGGGAGACACATCTCGACGCCGTGCTGCGCGGCATGCTGCCCCACCTGGGCTGGCAGGAACGCGCTCTGGGCGACCCGCGGCTGCCGCGCACCGCGCGTCTGGCCCGCGACTATCTGCACGCCCACTGCGAGCAGGATATCGGCCTGGAGACCCTCGCCGCCCACTGCGGCGTCGACCGTTTCCGTCTCAGCCGCGCCTTCAAGGCCGCCTTCGGCCTGGCACCGCACGCCTATCTGGTCCAGCTGCGACTCGCCCGCGCCCGCCGCTGCCTGGCGGTGGGCGACGCCCCGGCCGAGGTCGCGGCGCGTTTCGGCTTCGCCGACCAGAGCCATCTGGGGCGCTGGTTCCGGCGCGCCTATGGCCTCACGCCCGCGGACTACCGCCGCCGCGGCTGAGCGGCCTTTCATCACGCCACTGCTGTCGACTCGATCCTGTCGATCTGATCCCGACGAACCGACCTTGCCGGCCTGATCCCTTCCTCTCGCCCCTTCGCCCCGATGCGACCAGACCTCGGCGGCATGCCAGCCCTGCTCAGATCTTCCAGACGCGTCAGCCGCGCCAGGCGATAGTCGGGGCTCACGTTGTCCCATGGAGCCACCCCATGCCGAGCTGGATACCTTTTGCGCTGTTCGCCATCGTCGCCTCGATCACGCCGGGGCCGACCAATCTGCTGATTCTGCAGCAGGGGCTACATCACGGCTTCCGGCGTACCCTGCCGGCGGTGATCGGTGCCAGTCTGGCCGCCGCCGCCCTCGTGCTGCTGGTAGGGCTGGGCCTGGGCCAGTTGCTGACCAGCCGGCCCTACGCGAGTCTGGCGCTGAGCTGGCTGGGCGTGGTCTGGCTGAGCTGGCTGGCGTGGCGGCTCTACAATGCGCCGGCGCCATCCACTGAGCGCACCGAGGGCGCCCGCGCGCCCAATTTCGGCGCCAGGCAGGCGGCAATACTGCAGTTGATCAATCCCAAGACCTGGCTGATGGCCCTGGCGGTGGTGGGCGTGTTCGCCCCGCAGCACGCCACGTCGGTCGCGATCGCGGGATTGGCGACGATCTTCGCCACCCTGGCCATGCCCTGCCTAGCAGTCTGGGGGGCGATGGGAGACGGCGCCGCGCGACTGCTGCGCTCTCCAGCGCAGTGGCGGCTATTCAACCGCGCGCTGGCGCTGGTTCTGCTGCTGGTGGCGTGGTGGAGCGTGCTGATGCCGGGCTGAGAGGGTAGCCGGCGAGAAGACAACGAGAGGACGAGCAGCGTGAGGGATGACAGGAAAGCGCCATGGCGAAACGGCCGGTTTCAGGCCGCTTGGCGATGGCGCCCCCATGGGCACCACGGCCCTTGCGTGAATAGCTGCCCTTGCCCTTCTTGGGCGTCTGCTGCTGCTGACGAAACTGCGGTGTGCGCAACGCGGCCTTGAGCGCGTTGTCGCGGATCGGCTGACGTGCCATGGAGGCTCCTTGACGTTCAGAATGATGGATCAGGATGAGTGGCCAAGATGGAGGGTGAAACGTGACGCTTCAAGCCTGCATGAACCCGATCTCCTGGGAAGCGCGCCAGCGGCAGGCGCCAACTGCAAACGGCCACCGGGGGGGGTGGCCGTTGGCGTCTGTCTTGCCGTGCCCGCCGTCACTCAGGCGGCGGCGAGATGCTCGTAGAGCACCATGCAGCCGATCACGATCAGCACCAGGCCACCACCGATCTCGGCGCGCTTGCCGATAAGCGAACCGATGGCGCGGCCGAGCATGATGCCAATGGTGACCATCAGCGTGGTGGCCAGGCCGATCGCCGCCGCCGCCACCAGGATATTGACGTTGGCGAAGGCCAGCGTGACGCCGACCGCCATGGCGTCGATGCTGGTCGCCAGGGCGGTGGCTGCCACCAGCCAGAACGAGCGCCGTGCCGGGGCTTGTGCGTCGCCCGCATCGCGCGGGTCATCCGGCTTGAGGCCGGCCCAGATCATGTGCGAACCGAGCCCGGCGAGCAGTACGAAGGCGATCCAGTGGTCCCACTCGGACACGAAATGCGTTGCCGCCAGGCCGATGGCCCAGCCGATCACCGGCGTGATCGCCTCGATGGTGCCGAAGATCATGCCGATGCGCAGCGCCTCGGGAAACCGCGTGCGCTTGAGCGCGGCGCCCTTGCCGATCGACGCGGCAAAGGCATCGGTCGACATGGCGAAGGCAAGCAAGAATAGAGATGCGGGATTCATGGCGTCGTCCAGCCGGTGGTTGCACCACGACACCCGCCAGGCCCGACTCTGCGTCGCGGGTGTCAATGGTCTCGCCAACCGACATCGGTGTGCGTGCCACGGCCAGGGCCGAGTGTGTTGACACGCACGCCGCTGGGCGACAACAGACACACCAGCGACCGGCTACTCCCCAAAGAGATTCAGACTATAGTCGTCGCGCCGCAGACTTTCAATAAATGATTGAATTCAAAGGAAAAAATACACCCCGGTTAATTCATGTCGTCAGCGTTAATCAAGTTCACCGGGGTTGAACTTCGATCCCGGGGTTGGCGGGTGCGCTGCGTGGCAAGCCGCCAGTGCCGTGGTGATCCAGCCACGCAGGCGCTCCGGGTGAATCTCGCCACGCGTATACAGCAAATGATAGGTCAGCGGCGCGATGAGCGTATCCATCAGCACCGCGACCGAAGGTGCGACTTCTCCGCGCGCCAGGGCACGCTCGCGCAGGGTCTGCATGATCGCCTCGCTGCACTCCCGACAGCGCTGGCGACGCTCATCGTCGGCGCTGGCCATGATGTCGTCGAGCCCACGCCGGCCGGGCACCGAGGTCATCTCCTCGAGATACTGCTCGCACCACGCCTGCAGATCGCCGGCCAGGCTGCCGGTATCCGCCGGCGCGGTATCGAGATGCAGACGCTCGAGCGAGACATCGGCCAACAGCTCGGCGAGGTTGCCCCAGCGCCGGTAGATCGTCGACGGGGTGACGCCCGCCAGCTCGGCAATCTGCGGCACGCTCAGCGCGTCGCGCCGGCCCTCCTGCTGTAGCGTTCTGACCGCTTCATGTACCGCCTGCTGAACCCGGGCGCTGCGCCCGCCCGGCCGCGCGGCTTCCTTGTTCGTCGTACTCGCCATGCCTCTCTCCCGACTCGCTTACCACCCGCTTACTACCCGCTTACTACTCGCTTCCTGCTCGATCCATCATTCGGCTCACTCACTGACCTAAACGCAAAATATTTGCTTTTTGCTTTGGGCACGCTCAGACTCCCTTTAACGCAAAATCTTAGCATTAATGGAGCCCACCATGTCACCGCTATCCGTCGCTCCCGCGGCCTATCCGGCGCCGCGGCTCGGCACGTTGACCTACTATGCGCTGCTGATGGTGACCTTTCTCGCCGCCTCCAGCGCGCCCACCCCGCTCTATCGCCCTTATCAGCTCGCCTGGGGCTTCTCGACCACCTGGCTGACGCTGGTCTTCGCCAGCTATGTCTTCGCCCTGCTGCTGACACTGCTGGTCTCCGGCTCGCTGTCGGACTATCTCGGCCGCCGTCCGGTCGTGGCGTTGGCGATCATCGGCGAGATCGCTGCCATGCTGGTGTTCCTGGCCGCGGACGATCTCGCCTGGCTGCTGGCGGCGCGCATGCTGCAGGGCGTGGCGACCGGTGTGGTGACCAGCGCACTCGCCGCCGCCATGCTCGACAGCGATCATCAGCGCGGCCCGGTAGTCGCGAGTATCGCCCCGCTCTACGGCATGGGTTTCGGCGCGCTGATCGCCGGCGCGCTGGTGACCTACGCCCCCGCGCCGATGCACCTGATCTATTGGCTTTTGCTGGTGATTCTCTGCGTACAGGGGGTGTGGCTCAGGCGCATTCCCGAGACCGCGGCGCGGCGTGCGGGGGCGTTGGGTGCCCTGCGCCCGCGCATCGGCATTCCACCGGCCGTGCGCGGCCCGCTCTTGCGGGTGGTGCCGGCGGTCGTCTCGTCTTGGGCGCTGGGTGGATTTTCCCTCTCCCTCGGCCCGACCCTGATCGAGCGCGTGAGCGGCATCCATAATCCGATGGTGGGCTGTCTGATCACCTTTCTGCTGCCGTTCATCGGCGGGATCAGCGTGCTGACGCTGCGCGCCAGGCCGCCGCGCTCGGCGGTGATGATCGGCACGGCCTGTCTGATGCTGGGCATGGGTGGTCTACTGGCGGGGGTAAGCAGCGACTCGGTGGCGGTGCTGCTGGCGGGAACGGCCGTGGCGGGTATCGGCTTCGGCGCTGCCTTCATGGGCGCCATGCGCACGGTCATGCCCCTGGCGCCGCCGACCCAGCGCTCGGCGCTGATGGCAGCGTTCTATACCATCTGCTATCTCTCGGCCAGCCTGCTGTCACTGGCCGCCGGCGTGGCGACCCAGCATCTCGGCCTGCTGCCGACGACCTACGCCTACGGCACGCTGGTCGCCCTGCTCTCGCTGACCGCGCTGATCGCGGCCCTGGCCGCGCCGCGTGGGGACGCCGGCTGCTGCCCGCGCCCCGCCTGACGCGGTGACACGGGATGCGTCTCAGGCCGCATGCACCTCGCGCTCGAGCGCCTGGCGCATCTCGCCATCCAGTGACAGCGCCTGTGCCAGCTGGTCGAGCCAGGCTTTCTCCATCGGGTTCTGGTCGTCGATGATCGCCACGCTGGCGAGGTAGATCTCGCGGGCGGCCTGGGGCGAGTCGGCATCGCGCGCGATCGCCTCGGCATCCAGCGGCGCCGACATCTCGCGCTCGACCCAGGCGTGCAGCTCGTCATCCGCGCCCAGGGCGTCGATCTGCTCGGCCAGGGCGGCACGCTCGGCGGCATCGATATGCCCATCGGCGCGCGCCGCCGCGATCATCGCCTTGAGAATGCCGCGGCTGCGCGTCTCCTGGCGCTCGCCGGAGAGCTGCTCCAGCGGCTGGTCCGTTGCGCTCGCCGCCTCGGCCGGTGCCGACTGCCGCGCCTGATGCGACTGCCACGCCTTCCACGCCAGCGCCCCGAGCCCCGCCAGCGCGCCGTACTTGATCGCCTTGCCGCCCAGACTGCGTCCGCGCTTGCTGCCGATCAGCATGCCCAGCGCGCCGCCGCCGAGCAGCGACTTGACGTCGAAGCCCCCGCTGCCGGCCTTCTGGCGCTGGCCGCTACCCGCCTGCTGCATGAGCTGGGAAAGGATCCGTTGTGCGTTCATCTGCTGTACTCCGCTGCCTGTCGAGAAGAGGTGGCGCTGCCAACGCTGGCCACCGGGCCGGGGCATCGACCCGGTGCGCCAGTTTGCCGCAGCGCCCGGCGCTCAAGGCGCTGTCGCAAGGGCCGATAGAGCGTACTCGGCGCCCACGCGGATCGGTGCCGCCCCGGCCGCCACCCGCGGGTGACGCCCGGCTTTTCGATACTAAGGGAAGGCAGGTGAACCAAGCATGAAACGTCTCGCAGACATGACCGTGAAGACCAGCTGGCTGCTGGTACTGGTGGCATTCACACTCCTGGTGCTGGGGGTCGCGGGGCTGGCCGCCTACGCCGTCAACAGCGACGTCTCGCCGGGGCTGATCAACGCCGGCATTACCGTTGCGGTGGTGGCGACCCTGGCGCTGGTGGCGATCGTGCTGTGGGGGGTGACGGTCAACGTGATTCGTCCGCTGGAGCGCCTGGTGGAACACTGCGAGAAGCTCGCTACCGGCGATCTGTCGGTGCCGGTGGAGCGCCGCGGCAATAACGAGATCGGCCGGTTGTTCGCGGCCATGGCGCAGACCCAGAGCCATCTCTCGCACACCGTCGGCAACGTACGTGATGCCTGCGGCAACGTGCTCGACGGCGCCAGCGGCATCGCCCAGGGCAATACCGATCTCTCCTCGCGTACCGAACAGCAGGCCGCCTCGCTGGAAGAGACCGCCGCCAGCATGGAGCAGCTGACCTCGACCGTGCGCCAGAACGCCGACAATGCGGTGCAGGCGAGTCAGTTGGCGAGCGAGGCCACCGACGTGGCCAATCGCGGCGGCGAGGTGGTCGGCGGTGTAGTCAGCACGATGCACGCGATCAGCGAGAATTCGCGCCAGGCGGTGACGCTGCTCGATGCCATCGACTCGGTAGCGTTCCAGACCAATATCCTCGCCCTCAACGCCTCGGTGGAAGCGGCCCGCGCCGGCGAACAGGGCCGCGGCTTCGCCGTGGTCGCCAACGAGGTGCAGACGCTGGCCAAGCGCTCGGCCGATGCGGCCAAGGCGATCCGCGACCTGATCCAGCGCTCCGCCGAGCGGGTCGAGAGCGGCGCTGCCCTGGCCGACAAGGCCGGCACCACGATGCAGGACATCGTCAACTCGATCACCCGGGTCAGCGAGATCATGCACGAGATCGCCGCGGCCTCGGAGGAGCAGAACCACGGCATTACCCAGGTCAACCAGGCGGTGACTCAGATGGACCAGGTCACCCAGCAGAACGCCGCACTGGTGCAGCAGGCCGCCAACGCCGCGCGGGCGCTGGAAGAGGAAGCCAACGAGCTGCAGTCGGTGGTCGCGGTGTTCCGCCTCGACGCCAGCGCTGCGGTCAGCTCGCGGCGCCCGCACGCCGCGCCGCTGCCGGCGGCGAGCGCCAAACCTGCAGACGCCCAACCGGCCCGGCGCCGCGAGGCGGAGACCGCCGAGTGGGAAGCGTTCTAGCCACTTTCTGAAAAGTACCGCGCTCGTCGACTTTTCAGACAGCACCTAGACACGCCGTCGGCAGAGTTCGCTAGTCGATGATGGCAGGCCGCTGCGGCTGGGCATGAAAAGCGAAGGCATCCTCGATGTCGCGGGCGATCGCCCGCGGCGTCGAGAGCGGCGGCAGCGCGTCGGGCGGGAAGTAGGCGGCATCCAGCACCTCGTGGCCGGGGTTCAGCGGGGCGTCGTCGAGCCGCTCGCAGAGGAAGAACAGCTTGTAGAAGTCGAGCACGTCCGGCGGATAGGCGTGGCGCGCCTTGTGGCGGATGGCATAGAGCCGCGCGATGCGCACTCGGATACCGGCCTCCTCCCACACCTCCTTACACGTATTGTCCGCGGCCGACACGCCCACCTCGGCATAGCCGCCGGGCAGGGTCCAGCGGCCATCCGAGCACTCCTGCACCAGCAGAATACGCCCGTGCTCGATGATCGCCGCGCGCACGTCGATCTTGGGCGTGACATGCCCCTCCCGCGGGCCCAGCGCCGTGGCGATACGCTCGGGGGTGGCGTCGCCCAGCGCCGCCATCATCTCGCGCGAGAGCGCGGATATCTCCTCGTAGCGTTCACGGTCGAAGGTGTCGCGGCAGTAGTGCAGCCCGGTATCGGCGAGCGCGGAGATACGCTTGGCCCAGCTCAGCCATTGATCTTCCATGGGGTCCATCCTGCGGCGGGTGAAGGCGCCAGACTAACAAGTGCACCTGTGGCACGCACAACAAAGCCCCTCCGGAGAGGGGCTTGATAGGACGACTCAGGGCGCCGGCGGGGCGTTCGGTGCCGGAGGAGCATCGGGCGCCTGGGGCGTGCCGGGTGCAGGGGGCGCCGACGGCGCATCGGGCGCCGGAGCCTGACCGGCGCGCGGCGGCCTCAGACGCTGCGCCAGCGCCTCGAAGGCGGCGAGCTCGGTCTCGTTCAGCACCTGGGCCAAGGCGCTGTGGCGCTGTTCGATCAGGCGTTTGAAGCGTTCGCCACGCGGGTCGTCGACCTGGGCGTCGGGTGCCGCGCCGGGCCGCTTGAGCTGGTGCAGACCATCGAAGAAGGTGCGCTGGGCGTTGAGCACCTCCGCGCTCTGCTGCTGATCGAGCTGCCAGGTCGCGAACAGCGGCGTGAAACGCGCCTGCAGGTCGGCCTCCAGCGCCGCCGGATCGTGCTCGTGGCGCGGGCCAGGATGGCGCGGCATCGCCGCCTGGCGCTCAAGCATCAGGTAGGCGCGCAGTTGGTCCGGCTCCAGCACATCGGCGAGCTGCTGGCGCTGACGCTCGAGCAGCGCATCGAGCGCACCACGACGCGCCTCAGGGGCCGCCTTGGGGCCATCGCCACGCAGCTGGCGCAGCCCGTCACGGAATTCGGTATCCGCCTGGGCCAGCGCGGCCTGCTGGCGCTGATCGAGCTGCCAGCTGGCGACCACGGCATCCTTGAGCGCGTCGGCGTGGGCGTGCTGGGCGCTGTGCGGCGCCGGTGGCTGCGCCCGCTCGGCCGGCGCCGCCATGGCCAGCGGTGACAGTGCGGTGAGGGTAACGGCGAGCACGAAGAGTGGCTTGGACCTTGCTTGCATGATGACACGACTCCTGTGGCGCACCGGGACGCGGTGCCCTCCCACTATCGCCGCGTTTCATGCACGCAGTGTGCAGCGAGCATGGAAGCTCGAGCCCAGACGTGCAAAACCGCCCACAGGGGGCGGTTCTGCATGACACGTCTTTTGACACGTCTTTAGTACTTCACCGCGTCTCAGAACGCCCAGTCCTCGTCTTCCGTACTGACCGTCTTGCCGATCACGTAGGAGGAGCCGGAGCCGGAGAAGAAGTCGTGGTTCTCGTCGGAGCCGGGCGAGAGCGCGGCGAGGATCGCCGGACTGACGTCGGTGACGCTGGCCGGGAAGAGCGCTTCGAAGCCCAGGTTCATCAACGCCTTGTTGGCGTTGTAGTGGAGGAACTTCTTGACGTCTTCGGTCAGGCCGACGTCGTCGTAGAGGGCTTCTGTGTATCTCACCTCGTTGTCGTAGAGCTCGTGGAGCAGCTCATAGGCGTAGATCTTGATCTCTTC
Source organism: Gammaproteobacteria bacterium MFB021 (assembly GCA_000737985.1). Classification (GTDB taxonomy): domain Bacteria; phylum Pseudomonadota; class Gammaproteobacteria; order Pseudomonadales; family Halomonadaceae; genus Salinicola. The sequence continues at coordinate 105,617 of JNVT01000096.1, forward strand.
CTGGCGCTCCGCCGGCAGCTGGGCGAGCTGGCGCTGGAACTTGTAGCCGATGTAGTAGCCGTGAATCGCCTCGTCACGAATGATCAGGCGGATCAGGTCGGCGGTGTTGGTCAGCTTGGCGCGGCTGGACCAGTACATCGGCAGGTAGAAGCCGGAGTAGAACAAAAACGACTCGAGGAAGGTGCTGGCGACCTTGCGCATCAGCGGGTCTTCGGCGCGGTAGCGCTCGAGGATCAGCTCCGCCTTCTTCTGCAGGAAGGGGTTCTCCTCGCTCCAGCGGTAGGCGTCGTCGACGTCGCGGGTGGCGCACAGCGTCGAGAAGATCGAGCTGTAGGAGCGCGCGTGGACCGACTCCATGAAGCTGATATTGGTGATCACCGCCTCTTCGTGGGGGGTCACCGCGTCCTCGATCAGCGTCGGCGCGCCGACCGTGCCCTGGATGGTGTCGAGCAGGGTGAGACCGGTGAAGACACGGATGGTCAGCTGCTGCTCGTGCTCGGTCAGGGTGTTCCAGGACGGGATGTCGTTGGAGAGCGGAATCTTCTCCGGCAGCCAGAAGTTGCCGGTCAGACGGTTCCAGACCTCCAGGTCCTTGTCGTCCTGAAGGCGGTTCCAGTTGATCGCATCGACCCGGCTCAGATGGCGGGCTGCAGAGGTCGCGGGCATATCCATGAGCATGTTCTCGTTCGGTTGACGCCGGCGCTCACGCCGGCGCGTTCCAACAATTCAGACAGTCGATTCAGACAATCGATTCAGACAGTCGGGCTTACAGCGTGCAGGAGACGCAACCTTCGACTTCCGTGCCTTCCAGCGCGGCCTGACGCAGACGAATGTAGTAGATCGTCTTGATGCCTTTGCGCCAGGCGTAGATCTGCGCCTTGTTGACGTCACGCGTGGTCGCGGTATCGCGGAAGAAGAGCGTCAGCGACAGGCCCTGGTCGACGTGCTGGGTCGCCTCGGCGTAGGTGTCGATGATCTTCTCCGGGCCGAGCTCGTAGGCGTCCTGGTAGTAGGCCTGGTTATCGTCGGTCAGGTAGGGCGCCGGGTAGTAGACGCGGCCCAGCTTGCCCTCCTTGCGGATCTCGACCTTGGCCGTGACCGGGTGGATGCTCGACGTCGAGTTGTTGATGTAGGAGATCGAGCCGGTGGGCGGGATCGCCTGCAGGTTGCGGTTGAACAGCCCATGGGCCATCACCGACGCCTTCAGCTCGCGCCAGTCGTCCTGGGTCGGGACGTGGATACCGCTCTTCTCGAACAGCCCGCGCACCTTCTCGGTCTTGGGCGCCCACGCCTGCTCGGTGTACTTGTCGAAGTACTCGCCGCTGGCATAGGTCGACTGCTCGAAACCGGCAAAGTGCTTGCCACGCTCGATGGCGATGCGGTTGGAGGCACGGATGGCGTGGAACGCCACGGTGTAGAAGTAGATGTTGGTGAAATCCAACCCCTCTTCGCTACCGTAGAAGATGCGCTCGCGGGCCAGGTAACCGTGCAGGTTCATCTGCCCCAGGCCGATCGCATGCGACTTGGCGTTGCCTTCGGCGATCGACGGCACCGAGGAGATATGGCTCATCTCGGAGACCGCCGTCAGGCCGCGGATCGCGGTCTCGACGGTGGCGCCGAAGTCTGGCGAATCCATGGTCTTGGCGATGTTGAGCGAGCCCAGGTTGCAGGAGATATCCTCGCCGATCTGACGATAACCGAGGTCGTCGTCGTACTCGGTCGGCGTGTTGACCTGCAGAATCTCCGAGCACAGGTTGGACATGTTGATCCGGCCGTGGATCGGGTTGGCGCGATTGACCGTGTCCTCGAACATCAGATACGGGTAGCCGGATTCGAACTGCAGCTCGGCGATGGTCTGGAACAGCTCGCGGGCGTTGATCTTCTTCTTGTGGATACGGCCGTCGTCGACCATCTCGTCGTACTTCTCGGTGATGCTGATGTCACCGAAAGGCACGCCGTAGATGCGCTCCACGTCGTAGGGCGAGAACAGGTACATGTCCTCGTTGCGCTTGGCCAGCTCGAAGGTGATGTCCGGCATCACGATGCCCAGCGAGAGCGTCTTGATGCGGATCTTCTCGTCGGCGTTCTCGCGCTTGGTGTCGAGGAAACGCAGGATGTCCGGGTGGTGGGCGTTGAGATAGACCGCCCCGGCGCCCTGACGCGCGCCCAGCTGATTGGCGTAGGAGAAGGCGTCTTCGAGCATCTTCATGATCGGAATGATGCCGGAGGATTGATTCTCGATGCGCTTGATCGGCGCCCCCGCCTCGCGGATGTTGGAGAGCGAGAACGCCACCCCGCCGCCGCGCTTGGAGAGCTGCAGCGCCGAGTTGATGGAGCGCCCGATGGACTCCATGTTGTCCTCGATGCGCAGCAGGAAGCACGAGACCAGCTCGCCGCGCTGACGCTTGCCGCAGTTGAGGAAGGTCGGAGTGGCCGGCTGGAAACGCCCGTGGATGATCTCTTCGACCAGCTGGCGCGCCAGGGTCTCGTCACCGCGCGCCAGCGACAGTGCGACCATGCACACGCGATCCTCGAAGCGTTCGAGGTAGCGCTTGCCGTCGAAGGTCTTGAGCGTGTAGCTGGTGTAGTACTTGAAAGCGCCCAGGAAGCTCTGGAAGCGGAACTTGACCGCATAGGCCTGATCGAACAGCGCCGTGACGAAGGCGAAGTCGTACTGGTCGAGCACTTCCTGCTCGTAGTAGCCCTCTTCCACCAGATAGTCGAGCTTCTCCTTCAGCGAGTGGAAGAACACGGTGTTCTGGTTCACGTGCTGGAGGAAATATTGACGCGCGGCCTCGCGGTCCTTGTCGAGCTGCAGACGCCCTTCGGCGTCATACAGGTTCAACATGGCGTTGAGCGCATGATAGTCGAGCGTCTTGGCATTGTGATCGGCGGGCGATCGTGCTGCCGTCTCTTTTTCTAGGCTGAGCGTTTCCAAAATTCATTCACCCCTGCAAGGACGCGACGGACATCCTCATCGGTGCCCATCAGCTCGAAACGGTAGAGATACGGTACCTGGCACTTCTGTGCGATCACCCGGCCAGCCTGGCCGAATGCCGCGCCGAAGTTGGCGTTGCCACCGGCGATGACCCCACGGATCAGCGACCGGTTGTGCTCATCGTTGAGAAAGCGGATCACCTGCGGTGGCACCGCCGTACGCGGTTCGCCATCGCCGTAGGTGGGCACGATGAGAATATAAGGTGCTGCGACGCGCAGCGGCGGATCGTCGCGATTCAGCGGGATCCGGCTGGCCGGCAGGCCGAGCTTTTCCACAAAGCGTCGCGTATTGCCTGATTTGGTCGAGAAATAGACCAGCTCAGCCATGACGACTTCCTTGCGCCTCTGCGCGATTCAGGTCGTGTCGGGTTCGACTGCGGCCTGGAGACTCTCTGCGAGCGCGGGGCGATGCCAGCGAGCGGCCGCTCTGCCGCGCTCTCCAGACCGGACCGGCGCGCCGGGCGCGGTCCGCGTCAGCCGGGGCGGGCGCCCCGGATACCACGAATCAGGCGACCAGCGTGCTGATCTTGTCCGGGCGGAAACCGGCCCAATGATCATCACCCGCCACTACGACCGGCACCTGACGGTAGCCGAGGTCCTGTACACGCTGCATGGCAGCGGCGTCCTGGGTCAGGTCGACCACGGTATAGTCGATCCCCTGTTTGTCCAGCGCGCGATAGGTGGCGTTGCACTGGACGCAAGCGGGTTTGCTATAGATCGTGATGCTCATGATAATCATTACCATCCGTGATAGGAAATAACGCCCATCGCTGGCCGATGGCGCGGGCCTTGGCGGCGTCTGGACACCCATTGCGTGGTGTCGACCGCCTCTGGAAAAACACTATATATGGTAGCCTGGCGTTTTTCCAAGCATAGATGTGGTTTTTTTCTGTGCATTCCCTGTGGATATTTTCGCCCCCTTCGCGAGGGCCCACCGTTGTGCGCCTCACGCCCTGTCAAGGGGCGAAAATTTCTTCCTCGGGGGAGGAAAAGGCCCTCGACAACGGCAGCCAAGGGCCCCAAAAACGTCGAGCGCGCCGTTCGACTGGTAGCGAACGGCGCGCTCGGCATACTACATCTGGTAGGGGCGATATCGGGTCAGGCCGAGATGTGACGAGCGCCCTCTCGTCAGGGCCTAAGAACGCATTTCACTACAGCTAGGCGACGTGCGCTTATCCGGCGGCAGGGCGTCGCGAGGGCGCTGTGAACCCTTCCCTGGGCGCTACCTTTGCCATCCCTGGCAAAGGACCCTCGCTTAGCTCTGCCCCCGGCGCCCATCGTCAGAGAGTTTGGAAATGGGCGCTAATCCGACTTGATCGCGTGACCGCCAAACTCGTTGCGCATCGCAGCGAGCAGCTTGTCACCGAAAGAGTCCGCCTCGCGCGAGCGCAGGCGTTCGAGCAGGGAGAGGGTAATGACTGGCGCGCTGACGTCAAGCTCGAGCGCTTCGGCCACCGTCCAGCGCCCTTCGCCGGAGTCGGACACGTAGGGCGCGATACCCTCGAGGCTGGGATTCTTGTCCAGCGCATCGGCGGTCAGGTCGAGCAGCCACGAGCGCACCACGCTGCCGTGGCGCCAGATCTCGGCGACCTGGTGCAGATCGACACCGAACTTCGCTTTCTTGCCCATGATCGCGAAGCCTTCGGCGTAGGCCTGCATCAGCCCGTACTCGATCCCGTTGTGGACCATCTTGGTGAAATGGCCGCTACCGGCGGGGCCGACATGCCCCCAGCCCTTGTCCGGCGCCGGCGCCAGGGCCTCGAACAGCGGCGTGAGCGTCTCGACCACCGCGGTCTCGCCGCCGACCATCATGCTGTAACCCTCGGCGAGCCCCCAGACCCCACCGCTGGTGCCCACATCGACGAAGTGCAGCCCTTTCTCGCTGGCGCGCTCGGCCCGGCGCAGGCTGTCCTTGTAGAGGGAGTTGCCGCCATCGATGACCACATCGTCCGCCGCCAGCAGCGGCTCGAGGTCGGCGAGCAGCTGATCGACGAGATCCCCTGCCGGCACCATCAGCCACACGATCCGCGGCGACGGCAGCGCGGCCACCGCCGCCGCCAGCGATTCGGCCGGCTCGATGCCCTTGTCCGCCGCCTTGGCGCGCGCCTCCGCGCTCGGATCGGAGCCAACCACCCGGTGCCCACCGCGCACCAGCCGCTCGGCCATATTGGCGCCCATGCGCCCCAGCCCCACCATTGCGAGTTCCATGTGCCGTTCTCCCTGCGGATGAGAGCCGCACCGCCGGATATCGAAAACCATGCGCCGGGGCACGACGATGAAATGTTTCAGAGCCTAGCGGAAAATCCTCCTGCCGGTGGCAGCCACCAGCCTACCTAGCCTGCAGAGCGCATCAGGTGGCTGGCGATCAGCCGTCGCACCGGCCAAGCGGCGTCGCCGGCGCGCAGCACCGCCTGGCGCAGCAGGCGCGCCGGCGGGCGCTCGTCGGTGTAGAGGCCGACGATCGCCAAGGTAGCGGCGAACAGCGGCCCGGTGGCCAGACGCTGCTGGCGCTGGTAGCGCGCCAGCAGCCGCGGCGCGCCGATATCCTGCCCCGCTGCGCGGGCGTCACCGATCAGCCCGGCCAGCCGGCGTACGCCTTCGAGGCCGAGGTTGAAGCCGTGCGCGGTGACCGGATGCATGCCCACCGCGGCATCGCCGAGCAGCGCCTGGCGCGGCCCCACGAAACGCTCGGCATAGACACTCACCAGCGGATAGCGGCGCGGCTCGGCGGCCCGGGTCATCGCTCCCAGGCGGCCCTCGAAGCGGCGGGTGATCTCGGCGTCGAAGTCGGCCTGGGGCAGCGCCATCAGCGCATCCATCTGCGCCGGCGGCAGGGTCAGCACCACCGAAGAGCAGTGAGTATCCACCGGCAGCAGCGCCAGCGTCTGGCCATGGCCGAACCACTCCCAGGCGCTGAAATCATGCGCCTGTTCGTGGTGCATGCGACACACCAGCATGTGCTGGCCGTGCTGATAGGTGTGCGCGGGGATGCCCATCGCCCGGCGCGTGGTCGAGAAGCGGCTGTCCGCCGCCACCAGCAGCGCGGCCTCGACGGTCTCGCCGCCGGCCAGACGAATCTCGACCCCGCTATCGTCGGCGCTGGGGGCGAAGGTCTCGATCTCACTCTCGCAGCGCCACAGCACCTCGGCCTGGGCCGAATCGACGAGCGCGGCATGGGCGGCGGCGCGAATCGCCCGGTTGGGCACCAGGCAGCCGAGCTCGGCGTCCTGCCCCGCGCGGGGGGCGATCTGCATGGCGAACAGCGACTCACCGTTGAAGACCTTGGCGGCGCGCATCGCCGCGCGCTCCTCCGCGGGGATCCGCGGCCACACGTCGAGCGCGTCGAGGGTCTGCTGCGAGGCGCGGGTCAGCGCAATCTCGCGGCCGTCGCTTTTCGGCGCTTCAAGACTGGCGCGCGCTTGGCGATCGATCAGCAGCGCGCTGACGCCGCGCCGCGACAGCGCGTTGGCGAAGCACAAACCGATCGGGCCGGCGCCGACGATCGCGACGTCGACCCGCGTTGTGGGGGTGGAACCTTCCATCTCTGCCGCTCCCTACCGTGATGGGGCGTCAAGATAACCAAAAACGCACCGCGGGTAATCCCGCGGCCGGCGGCACGGGCGCGGCCGATGCGCGCACCCGGCGCCGCGCCGCACGGCGAGCGTCAGTACTTGTCGTCGTGAACCCGGGTATGGCCCTGCTTGTCCTTGAACACCTTCTCCTCGAATTCGACCTCGAGATGCGCGTCGCCCTTCTGCTTGAGACGGTGGTACTCGAGCCCGCTGAAACTCAGCTCCAGACTGTCGTCGTAGGCGTCGAGCAGACGTTTGAATTCACCCACAGTGATGATCATGACCTCTCCTTTGGCGATACCCGTGGCCGGCGTCCCTATCCGGCCCTCTCATCAGACTAGACCAAGTCATCGTCCTCGGGGTTCCCCGCCGCCCCACAGAACGCCACGAAACGTTCGAGCAGCGGGCTGCGATACTTGTCGCGATGCAGCACCAGGCTGAACTCGCGGGTCATATCGAGGCCCACGTCGAGTTCGACCAGGCGCCCGTCGCGCAGCGCATGGCGCGCCTCCAGCCGCGACAGACAGGTCAGCCCCAGCCCCGCCGCAGTGGCATTGATGATCGCCTCGGCGGAGTTGATCTCCAGCCCCAGACGCCACGCCGGCAGCCTCGGCGCGATATAGCGCATGAACTGCTCGCGGGTGCCCGAGCCCGGCTCGCGCAGCAGCCACGCCTCCGCCGCCAGCGCCTCGATCTCGAGCGGCCCCGCCGCGGCCAGCGGATGGTCGGCGGCGGCGGTCACCACCAGCCGGTCCTGGCGCCAGGGGATGACGTCGAAGCGCGCATCGGCGACGCGCCCCTCGATCATGCCGATATCCAGTTCGAACGCCTCCAGTGCGCTACAGATCGCGGCACTGTTGGCGATGGTGAGCTGCTGCTGCCGATGGCCGGTGGTATCGCGGAAGTCGCGCAGCAGATGGGGCAGCAACTGATGACCGATGGTGTAGCTGGCACCGATATGCAGCTGGCCCCCCAGCGTGGTGGCGTCATCGAACAGCTGCTCGAGGGTCGCGCTGCGCGCCAGCAGCTCGTCCGCCAGCGGCAGCAGCCGGCGCCCCTGATCGTTGAGATAGAGCCGATTGCGGTGGCGGTCGAACAGGGTTCGCCCGCACTGCTTCTCCAGCTCGGCCAGGGCGATGCTCAGCGCCGGCTTGCTCAGCGCGAGCCGTTCGGCGGCGGCGGTCAGGGTGCGCTCGCGGGTCACGCTGACGAAGACCTGGAGCTGGCGCAGGGTGATGGCCATGGGTTGCCTCTCGTGGCGGGTGGTATCGCGAACGCCACATCTCGACGGTCATGTGGGTCGTAGCGTAAGACGCCCGAGCGTTTTCGTTAAATAGAATAAAACGCCTAGTGAAAAAAGTTAAAATATATCGATAGAACGAAAAGCCATAAAATGCGCGTCATTCGCTCATCGTCTTCGTCGAGGCACTTCATGGCTACGCGCATGATGACCCTGCATCACCGCCTGCAGCACGCCCCTACCCCCATGGCCGGCCTGGCCCTGGGCATCTCGAGTCTGGGCTGGGCGTGGGAGAGCTTCGCCCCGCTGGGCGGTGTGGCGCAGGCCAGCGGCGCGCTGATCGCCAGCGTGCTGCTGGCGCTGCTGACGGCCAAGTTCGTGCTCCATCCGCGGCTGCTGTGGGCGGATCTGGCCCACCCGGTGGTGGGCAGCGTGGTCCCCACCTTCGCCATGGCGACCATGGTGGTGTCGAAGGCCGCGGGCACCTGGCTCGCACCAAACCTGGGCGTGACCCTGTGGCTGGTCGCGGTAGCCCTGCACCTGCTATTTCTGGTCGCCTTCGTGGTGCATCGGGTACGCGGCTTCGAGCTGCACCACATGGTGCCGGCGTGGTTCGTGCCGCCGGTGGGCATCATCGTCGCCGACGTCGCCTTCCCCGGCGTGGCCGCGCTGCATCCACTGGCCCTGGGCCTGCTCTGGCTGGGCATGGGTCTCTACGCGGTGCTGCTGCCGGTGATGATCTACCGGCTGATCTTCGCCGCCGAGATTCCCGATCCGGCCAAGCCCACCATCGCGATCATGGCGGCCCCCGCCAGCCTCTCGCTGGCCGGCTACCTGAGCGTGGTCGCCAGCCCCTCGCCGCTGCTGGTGGCCCTGCTCGGCGGCATCGCGGTGCTGATGACGTTGATCATCTACCTGGCCTTCATCCGGCTACTGCGCCTGCCCTACAGCCCCGGCTACGCCGCCTTCACCTTCCCCATGGTGATCGGCGCCACGGCACTGGTGAAGACCGCCGCCTGGATGCAGCAGGTCGGCTTCCACCACCACGACATCGCCATCGTCCACGGCCTGGCCACGCTGGAGATCGTCGTTGCCAGTGTGATCGTCGGCTATGTGGCGCTGCGCTATCTGGGCTCCTGGCGACTGGCCGCGAGCACCGCCTAAGCGGGTATTTCCAAACCCTCTGACAATGGGTGCCGGAGGCAGGGCAAAGCGAGGGTCCTATGCCAGGGATGGCAAAGGTAGCGCCCACGGAGGGGTTCACAGCGCCCTCGTAACGGTCCGACGCTTCGGGCCCTGCCGCCGGATAAGCCCATGTGTTCTAAAAGACGACTGCCAGTGCGTCGATATTGCTGGTGCGGGGTGATCTTTGCGCCACAGGCCGTATGATCGCAGGAAGACCCCACAGCGCGAGGCCACCCGGCCATGATTTTCCCCAGCCCCCATGCCGATAGCGACAACTGGACCCTGACCACCGCGCCGGTGCGCTTCCGGCGGCAGCATGCCGCCGCCCAGCACCGGCTCGGGGCAGATCAGGGAGCGGCCCAGCTCGATGCCGGCGGCAATGCCGTCGATGCCATCGTCGCCACCGCTTACGCCCTCAACGCCGTCGAGCCGTGGATGTGCGGGCTGGGCGGCTCGGGATTCATGGTGATCTGGCTGGCGCGGGAGCAGCGCGCCGTGGCGCTCGATTTCCAGGGCACGCTGCCGGGCGCCATCCGCCTCGACGACTACCCGATCGACCCCGCCCGGCCCAAGACCCCGATGGGCTTTCCCGGCGTGGTCGACGACGCCAACATCGCAGGCTATCGCTCGATCACCGTGCCCGGCGCGGTGGCCGGGCTCGACCATGCGCTTACGCGCTTCGGCTCGCGCCCCCGCGCCGAGGTCATGGCACCGGCCATCGCGCTTGCAGAACGCGGCCTTCAGGTCGACTGGTTCACCACGCTGCAGATCGCGCTCTGTGCCGATACCCTGGCCCGCGACCCCACCTCAGCGGCGATCTACCTGCCCGGTGGGCATCCAGCCACGCCGGAGAGCCGCCTGCGCCTACCGCAGCTGGCCGACACGCTCCGCGAGATCGCCGCCGGCGGCGCCGAAACCTTCTATCGTGGCGAGCTGGCGGCGAAGATCGTCGCCGATCTGCAGGCCAGTGGTTCACGCCTCTCGCATGCAGATCTGGCAGGCTACGCGGTGCGCGAATACGAACCGATGATGGCCACGCACCGTGGTTATACGCTCTACACTCCCGGAGAGGCCTCGGGCGGGCTGCGCCAGCGCGAGATGCTGGCGCATGCCGGGGCGGCGATGCCGGCGCCACCCGCGCGACCAACCCCGGCGACCTGGGTGGCCTACGCCGAGGCGCTGGAAGCGTGCTGGCGCCAACACAAGATCCGCACCGGCGTGCTGCCGTCAAGTGCCGGCGAGAATGTGAACGGAGGGAACGCAAACGGAGGGTACGTAAACGGAGAGAGCGTCGACGGCGAGCACGGCGCCTGCACCTCGTCGATGTCCGCGGTGGATGCCGAGGGCAACATGGTCGCGCTCACTTACACCCTGCTCAACCGCTTCGGTTCCGGGGTCACGTTGCCCACCACCGGCATGCTGATGAACGACAGCGTCAGCTACTTCGACCCGCGCCCCGGCTACCCCACGACCATGGCCGGCGGCAAGCGCATCAACTCGTCGAACATGTGCCCCACGGTGGCAGTGAAGGAAGGCGAGGCGCGCTTCTCGGTGGGCGCCTCCGGCGGCAACCTGATCATGCCGGCGGTGACCCAGGTCGCGGCGCTGATGATGGACTTCGGCATGAGCCTGGAAGAAGCCATGCATCATCCGCGTCTCGACGCCAGCCATCGCGGCTCGATACGCGTCGACCCGCGCTTCGACGCGGCGACGCTGGCCGCGCTGGAGTCGCGCTTCACGCTGGAGATCGCCCAGTCGCTGGTCTTCCCCAAGCTCTACGCCTGTGTCTCGGGGGTGGCGCGCGACCCCGCGTCGGGTGAATGCGTCGGCCTTGGAGACCCCACCCAGCCGATCGGCGGCGGCGCCACGCCGGCGCCGTTCCAGCTCGACCCGCTCAGCGACACCGCGCCGGAGGTGCGCCCATGAATGCCGTACCGACGCGTGCCACGATCGTCGTCTCGATCCCCGATGCGGCCAAGACCGCCTGGTGGATCGACCAGCTCGCGCCGCTGCTGCCCGAGTGGACGCTACGCCCGGCGGAAAATCCCGGCGACCCGGCCGCGGTCCACTATGCGGTGGTCTGGCGCCCCGCCGACGGCACCTTCACGCCCTTTCCCAACCTCAAGGCGATCGTCTCGCTGGGCGCGGGCATCGATCACGTCCTCGCCGACCGCGAGTTGCCGCCGGGGGTGCCGATCATCCGCACGGTGGGCACGGATCTGACTCAGCGCATGCGCGAGTACGTGGCGCTGCACGTGCTGCGCCATCATCGTGGGATGCCTATGATTGCCGCCAACCAGCGCCAACAGCGCTGGGCGCAGCAGGTGGTGCCGCCGGCCACCCGGCGCCGGGTCGGGGTGATGGGGCTCGGCAATCTCGGCGGTGCCGCGGCGCGCACGCTCGCCGCGCTCGGCTTCGAGACGCTCGGCTGGGCACGCACCCAGCGCGCGATCGAAGGGGTCGTGACTTACGCCGGCGAGGCCGAATTCGCGACTTTCCTCCAGCGCTGCGAGATTCTGGTCTGTCTGCTGCCGCTGACGCCGGCCACCGAGAATCTCCTCGACGCCGCGCTGTTCGCCAGGCTGCCCCGCGGCGCCAGCCTGATCAACGCCGGGCGCGGCCCCCACCTGGTCGAGGATGACCTGCTCGCCGCGCTTGCCAGCGGCCAGTTGAGTCACGCCACGCTCGATGTCTTCCGCCAGGAGCCGCTACCCGAGGCGCACCCGTTCTGGCGCCATCCGCAGATCACCGTGACACCGCATGTCGCCTCACTGATCGACCCGGAGAGCGGCAGTCGTATCGTCGCCGCCAATATCCGAGAGTTCGAGGCCCACGGCGAAGTCGCCGACCTCGCCGATGCCGCGCGCGGCTACTGAACGGCGGAGCTTTGCCGTTCGAGTTGCTAAACTGCCTGTGCACAAGACCATCACTGATACGTTATCCACAGCCGCACGCCGAGGGGTTTCATGGCCGAGAACCGCAGCTCCGACACAGCATCGTCCGCCAAGGGCACGTCCGGGAAGTCAGGCGCCGGCAAGGGCGACAACACCGCCAGCCGGCGCAACATCAAGTCCTGGCTGACCGACATGGATGGCGTTCTGGTCCACGAGAACAAGGCCATCCCCGGTGCCGCCGAGCTGATCAATCAGTGGCGCGAGCGCGAGATTCCCTTTCTGGTGCTGACCAACAACTCCATCTATACGCCGCGCGATCTCAGCGCCCGGCTGCAGCACAGCGGCATCGAAGTGCCGGAAGAGAGCATCTGGACCTCGGCGCTGGCCACCGCGGCTTTCCTGCGCGATCAGGCCCCGGGCAGCTCGGCCTTCGTCGTCGGCGAAGCGGGCCTGCTCACCGCGATCCACGAAGCCGGCTTCATCATGACCGACACCAAGCCCGACTACGTGGTGCTCGGCGAGACCCGCTCCTACTCCTTCGAGGCGATCACCAAGGCGATCCGGCTGATCAAGGATGGCGCACGCTTCATCTGCACCAACCCGGACGCCACCGGCCCCAGCGCCGAGGGCGTGCTGCCGGCCACCGGCGCCGTGGCCGCGCTGATCACCGAGGCGACCGGACGCAAGCCCTATATCGTCGGCAAGCCCAATCCGATGATGTTCCGCTCGGCGCTCAACAAGCTCGGGGTGCATTCGGACGGCACCGGCATGATCGGCGACCGCATGGACACCGACATCGTCGCCGGCATCGAGGCGGGCATGCACACCGTGCTGGTGCTCAGCGGCATCGCCGACAAGTCGGAGATCGAGCGCTACCCGTTCCGGCCCAAGGAGATCCTCTCCTCGGTGGCCGAGCTGGTGGACAAATAGCGCTCGAGACACTTCACACCTCAAACGCGCCGATCGACCCAAAGCCCATCCCCCCTCTGACGATGGGCGCCGGGGGCAGGGTAAAGCGAGGGTCCTTTGCCAGGGATGGCAAAGGTAGCGCCCAGGGAGGGGTTCACAGCGCCCTCGCGACGCTCTGCCGCCGGATAAGCCCACGTCGTCTCGCGGTTGTGAAAGGCGTCCTAAGAAAGGCGTTCCAAGAGGGTGTTTACAAATTCGGCGAGCGAAGGCAAGACAAGGCAAAATCGGTCGAAAAAGCGGAGTTTACACGGGGTAAATGAGCATTTTGAGACCGATTTTAACGCCGTATTGCCGAGCGCAGGCATTTTGTAAACACCCTCTAAAGAGCGAGCGCCTCGCCCAACAGCCTGCCATTTTCCAGACAGTCGCCCACGGCGATACCGCCGCGCCAGTTGCCGCCCAGGTGCAGGCCGGGGTGATGTGCCAGCGCGGCGTCGAGCCGTGCCAGCCGCTCGTCGTGGCCGATTTCGTACTGCGGAATCGCCTGCGGCCAGCGCACCACCCGCCGCCATACCGGCTCACCGCGAATCCCCAGAATATCGCCCAGGTCCGCCTGCACGCGCCGGGTGAGGCTGTCGTCGTCGCCCGCCGCGGCCTCGGGGGATTGGCGGCCGCCGATGAAGACGTTGAGCAGTTTGTGGCCCTCGGGGGCGCGGCCGGGGAAGAGCGTGGAGGGGAACAGCGCGCCCAGCGTCGCCCGCCCTTCGGCCCGCGGGATGAGCACACCGAAGCCATCCAGCGGGTGATCGATGTCGGCCTCGCGAAAGCCCAGCGCCACGGCATTGACCGGCGGATAGACGATCTCCGCCAGCGGTTG